>NZ_FMHJ01000002.1:0-624991 GCF_900090125.1 Streptomyces sp. WMMB 714 | reverse complement strand
GAATCCCAGCGCCAGCCGGACGACTTGACGGCGGACGCGGCCCGTCTCGGGGCACCGGACATAGCACCGGTGTGAGGGGCGGGCGGGCGCTCCCGGCGGGGGCAGGGCCGGAGGGCTCTGCCCCCTCCGGCTTGTGTGTGACGCGGGGCTTGGGATGCGGGGTCAGCGCGACGTCTTGCAGCCGTAGTGCTTCTGCAGAGCCGGCATGTAAGCGTTCATGAACTCCTCCATCTTGCTTTCACTATTGCCGTAAAGGCCGTTTGCCTCTTGAGGTGAAAGCGACACCATGCCATAGACGGGAGGTGAACCCTCCTGGCACGTCGCAATGGAGATTGACTTGAGGGGCTTAATGCCCAGCTTTCCCTCGTAGGTGTTCGGCGATGTCGGGGGGTAGTTCAAACGCGACAGGCTGAAGTCAGGTCTCTCGGGATCGTGCAGGACTGAGAAGTAGTACCTGTCGTTCACGTAGACCGAACAGGCATGGGGGGCGAGATCAGACTCCATCTTTTCGACGTCGACTTCTTCGCCTTCCTCTGGGAGGAGCGCCGCGACGGCCGAGGTTGGGACCTTGACTCCGCAGAGAGAGCGAGGCGGAGTGGGCTTTTCTGCTCCGCACCCTGCAGTCATTCCCAACGAGAGCGACAGGAGAATGCCTATAGCCGCTTTTCGAGTCATCCACGCTTCCCCTCAGCTTGCTTGGCTTCGTCAGAGCCGGACTGCTGGTCGGAGCTGCTCAGTCGAAGTCGGGCAGGACGGTGACCTGCTTTTCGGCCCAGGTGGCGTCCGTCTGCTCTCGCTGCAACCTGAGGCGGCGCGAGTTGTCGCCCTCGGCGTCGCGGAAGTTCTTCGCCGTCTGCATCAGGTTCGAGCCGGTCCTGTCGAGGGCCTTGCGCAGGTGGTTCAGTTTGCGTCCCCACTCGGCTTCGCCCTGGTCCAGCGCAGCCCCCAGCTGCCCCGACCACTGCGCCCCGCTCATCGCCTTCGCACCTGCCCGCACGTCCGATGCAGCGGTACGGCCCTGCTCCGAGACGCGCGTCGCCATCTGCTTCTCCGCCTGCCCGGCCCTGTCGAGCTTTCCCGGGTCATCGATGCGGAACTCGCTCATGTAAGCCCCCCCTGGCTGTTTGTCGTCGGGCGACGGTAACAGCGGGTTGTAGGGCGATCCACAAAGGGCTGCTGTTCGTACAAAAACCGGCCAACCGGTACGTCTCTCCCTCGTGCTCGTGTGACGTCGCCGCATGCGGCGGGTGCGTGGCCGGTGTGTGCCGGGTGCGGAGGGTGTGAGCAGGGGGGCTCGTGACGGGTGGTCAGGTGTCCTGTACGTGCGCGCCCCCGCATTCGGGGTACCGGCCTGATGGTTCACAATGGAGCGGGACTTGGGGCGGGCCCGTCGCTGAGGGACTTGAGGGGATTCATGAGCGAGGACGCGGGGCGGCTGGTAGGAGGGCGCTATCGGCTCGGGGATGTCCTCGGGCGCGGCGGTATGGGCACCGTGTGGCGCGGCGAGGACGAGATCCTCGGCCGTTCGGTGGCGGTGAAGGAGCTGCGCTTCCCCTCCAGTGTCGAGGAGGACGAGAAGCAGCGGCTGATCACCCGCACCCTGCGCGAGGCCAAGGCGATCGCCCGGATCCGCAGCGGCAGTGCCGTGACCGTCTTCGACGTCGTGGACGAGGACGACCGGCCCTGGATCGTCATGGAGCTGATCGAGGGCAGTTCGCTCGCCGACCACATCCGCAGGGACGGCCCGCTGACGCCGCAGCGTGCGGCCGAGGTCGGTCTGGCGGTGCTCGACGTGCTGCGCGCCGCCCACCGCGAAGGCGTCCTGCACCGTGACGTGAAGCCCTCGAACGTCCTGCTGGAGGACGTCACGGACCGCGTCGTGCTCACCGACTTCGGTATCGCCAAGGTGGAGGGCGACCCGTCGGTGACGTCAACGGGAATGCTGGTGGGCGCCCCGTCCTACATCTCGCCCGAGCGGGCGCGCGGCAAGCCGCCGGGCCCGCCCGCCGACCTGTGGTCGCTGGGCGCGCTGCTGTACGCGGCGGTGGAGGGGCACCCTCCGTACGACAAGGGGTCGGCCATATCGACTCTGACGGCGGTGATGACGGAGCCCGTGCCGCCGCCGCAGCAGGCCGGGGAACTGGAAGAAGTGATCTTCGGGCTGCTCACGAAGGACCCGGAGAAGCGGCTCGACGTCGCGGGCGCCCGTGACCTGCTGCAGCCCGTCGCGACGGGAAGCGGCGCTGCGGGCGCGGCCGCGGGCCGGAGCAGCGGCGGTTCGACGGCCGTCCTCCCTGCGGCGCCGGACGGTGCGGGCAAGGACGGCGAGGCCGACGAGACGTCGAAGCCCGAGGGCGGCGAGCCCGGCGGCGGCGAGGAAAGCGGAACGGACGCACACAAGGCGGGCCGCGACGCGAAGGGCGCAGTCAAGAAGAACTCCGACAAGAGGAAGTCCGACAAGCGCAGGGGCGCGAAGTCGCCCGCCGCCGCGGGTGCCGCCGCCGGTGCGGCTGGAGCGGCCGCGGCGGCCGGGAGCGCGTCCGAGGAGCCGTCGGCGTCCCCCGCCGCCGGTGTCGGCGAGTCCGGCTCGGCCGGTGGAGAGGCCACCGGGGGAGCGAAGGCCGCACCCGCCGCCCCGGGTGGGGGAGCCGCGCCGGGCAGCGGCGGTACGACCACTTTCGCGGCGCTCGTGAACAGGTATCCGCGCCGGACGTGGGGCATCGCCGCCGCGGCCGTCGCCGCCGTGCTGGCGCTCGTGGCCGTCCTCCTCGTCAACGCGGGGGACGGCGGCGGGGGCGGCAAGTCCGGCAAGGACGCCGCTGCTTCGGGCGGCACCGGGGAGGGCTCCAAGGGCGAGAAGGGCACCGGCGGCAAGAAGGACGGGAAGGACGAGGGCGGCGAGGAGTCCGCGCCGTCCCCCGACCCCGAGGAGTCCTCAGGCGAGGAGGACGACGGGGAGGAGCCCGGAGACGAGGGTGGTCCGCTGCCGGACGACTACGAGCAAGTCACCAACAAACGCTTCCACTTCAGCATCGCCATGCCGAAGGACTTCGAGCGCGTCGGCATCGCCGGCACCAACTCCGGGGCCAAGTACTCCGACGGTGGCCTGCCGAAGCTCCAGGTCGACTTCAGCGGCAGCCCCAAGTCGGACGCCGCCGCGACGTGGCGCGCCCTCGAGCCCGCCGTGAGCAACAGCAGCGGCTACAAGCTCAGGGGCATAAAGAAGGTGAGCTGGCGGGACTATCCGAGCGTCGCGGACTGGCAGTTCGAGCGCGACGAGGACGGCAAGAGGGTGCGCGTCCTCAACCGCGGCTTCAAGGCCGACAGTTCGCACGGCTTCGCGATAATGATCACCTGCAGGGCGGACAAGTGGGACGACGAGGAGTGCCGGACCCTGCGTGACACGGCGTTCGAGACCTTCAAGCCGCTCGACTGAGAGCGGTTCCCCCGCCGCGTTTCGGGGGACGTTGGGAGAGAGGCCGCCCCGGGCAGTCGAACCGGGGGGCCGTCGCGTCCGCCCGGCGCGGGCGACGGGGGGCGTGGGCAGGTTCGTGGACCGGCCGCGCCTGACAGTGCGGGCACGTATCGTGAATGGCCGCAGACCGGTGTCCGTCCGCAAAGATGCGGATGCAGTGGGGAATCGACGGTCTCGCGCGTTGTGGGGAGGTGTCGTGGAGGACTACGCCGGCAAGGCGGGACGGCTGCTCGCCGACCGCTACCGCTTGCCGCAACCACCGGCCGACGCCTACTACTTGGCCGAATCGGTCGCGTACGACACAGCCAGCGGGCAGGAAGTGCTGGTACGCCAGATCCCGTTACCGGAGGTCGTGGACGCGGAGTTCGTCGGGGACGGCGCCCCGGGCGGCGACGCCGGCGAGGGGCGCTTCCGCGGTTCCGTGGGGCGTGCCACCCGCAGGCCGGCGGACCCGGCGGTGCGCAGGGCCGTCGAGGCGGCCGTCTCCGCCGCGCGCATCCCGGACCATCCGCGGCTCGACCAGGTCTTCGACGTGTTCGTCGAGGGCGACGGACTGTGGATCGTCAGCGAACTGCTGCCCGCGACGCCGCTGGCCGCGCTGCTCAGGGACCAGACCCTCACGGCCCATCGCGCGGCCGAGATCGCCGCGGACGTGCTCACCGCGCTGCGCACGGTGCACGCGCACGGCTGGACGCACCGCAACGTCACGTCGCGCACGGTCCTGATCTGCGACGACGGGCGCGCTCTGCTCACGGGCCTGGCCGTGTCCGCTGCGGAGGAGGCCCTCTGCGGCTACAACCCTCTTCCCGACGCGGGCCCGGCACCGCTCCCGCCCACCGGCGCCATCCCCGGCGACCCCTCCCTGCGGGGCACGGACGGAACCGACGGCGGGCCCGGGGGAGCCGGGAGTGCGCCCGGCACCTACCGCGGGATGTGGACGGACACCCCGCTGCCGGAGGGTTTCGACGCGAGGCAGGACGAGGAGGGCGGGGGCTCCGCGGGGAATGCCGCCACGCCGCCTCCCACCGGCGAGCCGTCGCACCGCTCCGGCGAGGACCGGGGCCCGCGCGGCATATTCGGCCTGGAGGGGCCGGGAACCGGCCTTCCGGATCCGGCCGCCGGGCAGCAGGACAGCGCAGCACCGGGCAGCACTGTGCCTGGCCGCACTGCGCCGGGCAGCGCAGCGCCGGACCACGCCGGGCCGGGCCGGTACGACCGCGGGACGCGGGGGCCGCGCAGCGACGCGATAGCCGCATACCAGGCGGGCACCCGGCGCGGCGTCGCAGCACGGGCGGCCGGCGCGGAGGGGGAGCGCGACGGGGAGCACGTACACGGGACGGACGGCACCGGCCAGGCAGGCAGCCCGTACGGCTCACATCCCGCGCCGGACGACTGCGTGCGCTGGCTGCCCTCGGGCGAGGACGAGGTCAGCCCGAGCGACCTGCCCGGCTCGCGTCCCCCCAACAGCCTTCCCGTCAGGGCCTCCTGGCGATCCGACACCCCCCGCGCCCACCCCGCGCAGGAGCAGGGCGAGCCCCTGTCCGGGGAGGGCCCCGAGTCCGGCCACGCGGAGTCCGGCCACGGGCAATACGGCTACACCGCTTCCGAGTACGCGGAGTCCGAGTACGCGGGGTCCGAGTACGCCGGTGGCGCGGACGAGTTCACCGGCGACCTCGTCCCGTACGAGCAGGAGGAGGACGCGTACCCCGTCGAGCCGGACGAGGAGAACCTCTCCTGGGGAGACCCCGAGGCGGACGGCGACCCTGAGCACTACCGCGGCCCCACCACCGCGCTGGCGGCCGAGCGGGCGCGGCACGCCCGTATGACGATCGTGGGTGCGGTCAGCGAGCGCTGGGCCCCCGAGCAGGCCGGGCCCGTTCACGCGAACTGGCGGCTGGCCCCGCCCGTCGGCCCGTCCGCGGACCTGTGGGCGCTGGGCGTGCTCCTCTTCCGCGCGGTGCAGGGCCACGCCCCTTACCCGGAGGACGACGTCGCCGAGCTGGTGCAGATGGTCTGCGCCGAGCCGCCGGCCTTCGCGGAGGACTGCGGGCCGCTGCGTCCCGTCGTCGAGTCGTTGATGCGTCAGGACCCGACGGAGCGGCCGGACTTCGAGGAGCTGCGGGGCTGGCTGCGTTCGCTGGTGCGGTCGGCTCCGGAGCCCGACGCCGGATGGCACACCGTCTACGCACCGTCCCTGGAGTCGGGCCGCCCGTCCGATCCGCGCCGGCTGCCGATCCTGCGCAGGCGCGGCGAACTCGTCCGCAGGAGGCGGGCGGAGAGGCGTGCCGCGGCGGCGGAGCGGAAGCGGCAGAAGCGGAGCAGGCCGAAGCGCACGAGACCCGAGCGGCCCGCCCCTCCCGTGGCTCCGTCTCCCGTGGCTCCGTCTCACTCGGTCCCCGACGCGCCGCCGCCCGCGGCTTCCTACGCCGCGCCTCGGGGGGCCGCGTACGACGTGCCGCCTCCGGCTGCCGCGGCGCCGCCCGTCCGGGAGCGGTCCCGTCGCGTGCGGGAGAAGAGGAGCGGCCGGTCCGGCGGCAGCCCGCTCAAGCTGGGGCGCCTGCTTCTCGGGCTGGTCCTGCTGGGCATGACGGGTGCCGTGCTGTACGCGATGTGGTTCATGCCCGAGGGCGGCACCGGCGCCTCGAACCAGCAGCGCGGCTCGGTGGGCGGGGACAGCCGCTCCGCGGAGCCGGACGGCGGCGGCTCCGGCGGGGAGGACTCCGGCAAGGGCGACGGCGGCGGCAGCGGCAGCGGCAAGGGGGGCGCGGACGAGCCGCAGAATCCGGGGCCCGCCGGCAAGGTCCCCGAGGGCTACAAGCTGAGCCGTGACCCCGCGGGCTTCCAGATCGCGGTGCCCCGCGAGTGGGACCGCAGGTCCACCACGGGCCGCGGCCAGGTCCGGTACAACGGTGGCGCGGTCGAGATGGTCGTCGTCAACGGCCGGGACAGCACGAAGAAGTACGGCGGCGACCCGATGGCCTACCAGAGCGACGACGAGCCGGAGCTGGCGGCGTACCGCGCGTCGGAGTGGGCCTCGACGTCCGGTCTGCGCCGCATCGACGTCGGCGCCACGGCGATGGCCGAGGGCACGTTCAGCTGGCGCGACGGCGGGCGCGACGTGTACGCCCGCAACCGGGCGATGATCCTCGACGGGCGCTACCACCTGCTGCTGGTGATGGGCTCGAAGACCAACAAGGCGGAGATCGACCGCCACTTCGAGGCCGTCGCCGACACCTACCGGTCGACGGGACGCTAGGCCCCTGCCTCGACGGGACGCCAGGCCCCGTACCGAGCGACGGGACCCTGGGGGCCGCGGGCGCGGGCCGTCCGCCCGTACGGCCCGCCGGGGCTCCGTGCAGCCCGGGCGGGAGCCCGCGCGACCCGGCCGCATCCCGCTCCACGGCCGTCGTGCCAGCGTTCACTGGCAGATTCGGTGAAAGTGGTTACCGTCGGGTATGCAGCGCGTTGCGGCGGTCGTAGTCTCTGGCGCATGACGGACACGCAGGACACGCGAGAGAAGCAGGGCACCGGTGCCGCCGAGGGGAGCGGGCCGGGCAATCCCGTCGCAGCGGCTCCCGCGGGAGTGCGCACCGCTGCCGAGGTGGTCACCCCTGACCTCGTCGCCCGCCTCACGAAGGGAGTGAGGGGGAGCGCCAGCACGCCCACCCACTCGCCCTTCACGGGTGAGCGGCTCGCCGAACTGCCCGAGGCCACCCCCGAGGACGTGGCCGCCGCGTTCGACCGTGCCCGTGACGCCCAGCGCGCCTGGGCGGCGACGCCCGTGAAGCAGCGCGCCGCCGTCCTGCTCCGCTTCCACGACCTTGTGCTGAAGCGGCAGAACGAGGTGCTGGACCTGATCCAGCTGCAGACGGGCAAGACCCGCCTCCACGCGCACGAGGAGGTACTGGCGGTGTCCGTCGCCGCCCGGCACTACGGGCGGAAGGCCCCGGCGTACCTGCGGCCCAAGCGGCACACGGGGGCGATCCCGGTCCTGACCAAGGTGACCGAACTGCGCCACCCCCGCGGCGTCGTCGGGCAGATCGCTCCCTGGAACTACCCCCTCGAACTGTCCGTCGGGGACGCCCTTCCGGCCTTCGTGTCCGGCAACGCCGTCGTGATGAAACCGGACACGGAGACGGCGCTGAGCGCGATGTGGGCCCGGCGGCTCCTGATCGAGGCCGGGCTGCCCGAGGAGGTCTGGCAGATCGTCATCGGGGACGGCCCCGTGGTGGGCCCCGCGGTCGTCGAGGGCGGCGACTACGTCTCGTTCACGGGCTCGACGCAGACGGGCCGCAGCGTCGCACAGCTCGCCGCCGCCCGGCTGGTGGGCTGCTCGCTGGAGCTCGGCGGCAAGAACGGCATGATCGTGCTGCCGGACGCGGACCTGGACAAGGCCGCGGACGGCGCGGTGCGCGCCTGCTTCTCGTCCGCCGGGCAGCTGTGCATCTCGATCGAGCGGCTGTACGTGGAGGAGTCGGTGGCGGACGACTTCCTGGAGCGCTTCGTCGCCCGCACCAAGCGGATGAAGCTGGGATCGTCGCTCGCCTTCGGCGCGGACATAGGCTCACTCGTCTCGCAGAAGCAGCTGGCGAACGTCACCCGGCACGTCGAGGAGGCCGTCGCGAAGGGCGCCAAGGTGCTCGCCGGCGGGCGCGCCAGGCCGGACGTCGGGCCGCTGTTCTTCGAGCCGACGATCCTCGACGGTGTCGAGGCGCCGATGGCCGTGTGTTCCGAGGAGACCTTCGGGCCTGTCGTCTCCGTGTACCGCTACTCGGATGTCGACGAGGCCGTCGGACTCGTCAACTCGACCTCGTACGGCCTGAACGCGAGCGTGTGGGGCGGAAACGGGCGCACCGCACGGGAGGTCGCGGGGCGGCTGCGCGCGGGGACCGTCAACGTCAACGAGGGGTACGCCGCCGCGTACGGCAGCGTGCAGGCCCCGATGGGCGGCATGGGCGAGTCCGGCATCGGCAGACGGCACGGCGCGGAGGGCATCCTCAAGTACACCGATCCGCAGACCGTCGCCCACCAGCGTCTGCTGCCGATGGCGCCCTCGTTCGGCATGGACGACGAGAAGTACGCGGCGTTCATGAGCGTCTCGCTCAAGGCCCTCAAGGCGCTCCGCTTCCGCTGACGGCTCCCGGGGCGGCGCCGCGGACGACCGCGCCGCCCCGACGACAGGCCGACCGCGCCGCCCCGACGGCACGCCGTCCGTCCCCGCACCACCGGCAGACCACCCACCGAGCCGCACCACTCGCACCGGAGGCACACCGTGTCCGAGGAGAACTCCGCCCGGGACAAGGGCGATTCGCACGACTACGACGTGATTGTCATCGGTTCCGGCTTCGGCGGTTCCGTGTCAGCGCTCCGCCTGACGGAGAAGGGCTACCGCGTCGGCGTGCTGGAGGCCGGCCGCCGCTTCACGCGCGAGACGCTGCCGAAGAACTCCTGGGACACCAGGAACTACATCTGGGCGCCGGCGCTGGGCCTCTACGGCATCCAGCGCATCCACCTGCTGAGCAACGTCATGATCCTCGCGGGAGCGGGCGTCGGCGGAGGTTCGCTCAACTACGCCAACACGCTGTACGTGCCTCCTCCGGCCTTCTTCAAGGACCGCCAGTGGGGCCACATCACCGACTGGCAGGAGGAGTTGCGTCCCTTCTACGACCAGGCGAAGCGGATGCTCGGCGTCCGCCTGAACCCGACGACGACCCCGTCCGACGAGCATCTGAAACGGACCGCCGAGCGCATGGGAGTCGGCGACAGCTTTCACATGGCGCCGGTCGGGGTCTTCTTCGGGGACGGTGAGGACGCCGACGGCAAGGTCACCGCCAAGCCCGGAGAGGAGGCGGCCGACCCCTACTTCGGCGGCGTGGGCCCCTCGCGCAAGGCGTGTGAGGAGTGCGGGGAGTGCATGACGGGCTGCCGCCGCGGCGCGAAGAACACCCTGAACGAGAACTACCTCTACCTCGCGGAGAAGGCGGGCGCCGTCGTGCACCCGATGACCACCGTCCGCGAGGTCGAGGAGCTCCCGGACGGAGCGGGGTTCGCGGTCACCTGCGTCGCCACCGACAAGCGCAAGGGCCCCGCCAAGGTGCTGCGAGCGGAGAAGGTGGTGGTCGCGGCCGGCACGTACGGGACGCAGACCCTGCTGCACCGCATGCGCGACGCGGGCACGCTGCCGCGCCTGTCGGACCGGCTCGGCGAGCTGACACGGACCAACTCCGAGGCGCTGGTGGGCGCGCAGACCGTCGAACGCCGCTACAGGAAGAAGTGGAAGGACGGCCGGGCGCTGGACTTCACTCGCGGCGTGGCCATCACCTCGTCCATCCATCCGGACGAGCACACGCACATCGAGCCCGTCCGCTACGGGCGCGGATCGAACGCGATGAGCGCGCTGACGACGCTGCAGGTCAACCACGACACCAAGCTGCCCAAGGTGCTCGGCCACCTGCTCACCTGCCTGCGGCACCCCAGTCTCTTCCTGCGCTCCCTGTCCGGGCGGAAGTGGTCCGAGCGGGTCATCATCGCCCTCGTGATGCAGACCCACGACAACTCCCTGACGACGTTCCGCAAGCAGAAGGGCCTGGGGAAGGGCCTGCTGACGGCGCGTCAGGGCCACGGAGCGCCCAACCCGGCCCACATACCCGAGGGTTCGGAGGCGGCGCGGCTGCTCGCGGAGGAGATCAACGGCTTCGCCGGCGCCAACCTCGGTGAGGTGATGGGTACTCCGCTGACGGCGCACTTCCTCGGCGGCTGCCCGATCGGCACCGACGCCGACACCGGAGTCATCGACCCCTATCACCGGCTGTACGGGCATCCGGGCATCTCGGTCGTCGACGGCTCGGCCGTCTCGGCGAACCTGGGTGTGAACCCCTCTCTCACGATCACCGCGCAGGCGGAGCGTGCGATGTCGCTGTGGCCCAACAAGGGCGAGGAGGACGCGCGTCCGGCCCAGGGCGGCGAGTACGTGCGTCTCGAACCGGTGCCGCCGCGCCGTCCGGTCGTGCCCGACAGCGCGTTCGCGGCGCTCCGTCTGACGGTGCTGCCGGTGCCGGAGGTGCCCAAGAGCGCCGCGAAGAAGGCGGACGGCGCGGCAGGGGCCGAGCCGGCGGAGAGGTGACGGCTCGGCGGTGACGGCCTCGCGGTGCCGTACGCCCGGTGACGTGCCGGGGGTACGGCACCGCGGCTGTGTGCGGCTGTGTGCGGCTCAGCGCGGAAGACTGCGAAAGGGCCCCGTGGTGCCGGCCGGGTGGGTGGTGGGCGGCGACCGCGGGGCCCTTCGGTCAGCGCGGACGTCAGGGCAGCGTCCGCGCTGAGGGAGCGGCACCGGGGGGTAGTGCCGCACGGCTGCCGTGCTGAGCAGGGCACATTGCGGCCCGTGCTCGTCAACGGCGGTGTGATCAAAGGGAGTTCGCACGTGCATCGTGGTCGATGTGCCGGGCGGTGCGCAAGCAGTTCGCGCCACTCCGTCACTTGATCCGTACCGGCTGGCCGGAACTTTTACCGTCGGACGGGAATCTTCCGAACCCCTCCGGGCGCCGGACCTCGGCCGGAGCGGGAAGCGGGAAGCGGGAGGGGGAACGGGAAGCGGGAGCGGGACGGGGACCGCGGAGCGGCCGGTCCCAGGCGTCCCCCGGACCGGCCGCCACTCCCCGCCTGCGCGGCGAGGGGGCGTGACCGGGCTGCTGTCCCCTGCTGACCGGTCACTCGCGCCGCAACGAGGTCCCACGACACTTCCGCCTCCGCCTCACGGGAGAAACGGGCGTCTCATCGCTGCGATGGCGCCGCCCCGATCCGCCTGGCGCCCGGCTGACATCGGGGACACCGGGGTCAACGAAGCCTTCACAGGCCGGGTCACGCACCGTACGGGTGACCGCCGCGCCGTCGCCTTGCCACGGCGCGGGCTGCGGCCGCGCCCACCGCGTCACCACGCGGCGGGCGCGGGGACCAGGCACGACGCGGCCGCGACCTACTCCGTCCGGCCCCCAAAGCCCCTGTGCGGAACGGGACTTCGACCGCGCCCGCACCGGCAGCCCCCGCGTCAGCCGCGGGACAGGCTCAGCAAAGTCATCGCGAGCTGCGTTCCGGGCCGTCCGAGCTCGCTGCGGTAGCGGTTGAGGATCTCCATCTCCCGCGCGAGCCCGCCGGCGCCTCCGCGCGCGGTGGAGGCGTCCCCGTCCGGCCCCGCGCCCGTGCCGCGCTCCGCGTCCCCGTCGCGCCGCGTCCGCCGCGCGCCCGCCGAGACCGCTCTGCGCTCCTGAACGAGGGCGATGATCCGCCGGTCCAGGTCGTCGATGCGCTCCCGCACGCCGCCTCCGGACGCACCGTCCGCACGTCCGCCGTCCCCGGGTGGAGCGCCGGTGGCGTCCGTGCCCGCCCCGGCGCCGGCCGCCTTGCCGCCGGCGTGCGCTGCCCGGCCGTTCCCGCCGGCGGTTCCTGCCCTCGTTCCGCTGCTCATGGCTCTCTCCGTTCTCAGGGTCGTACCCTCCGGAGCCCCGGGCCCGTGGACCGGGGAGCGGAAACGACCGGCGCCCCGGGCCTTGATCGGCCCGGGGCGCCAGGTAGGTCGCTTGCAGGTTGCTCAAGCAGCTCCACCGCGGCAGCCGGACGGGCCGGTGCCAAAGGTGAACCAGAAGCGGAACTGGTCGCGCGGGGTCTGCTCGAACATGCGGGCAGTATGCCCCGGCGGCCTGCCGGAGGCCAGTCGGGTGCCGCGTCCGGCCCCGTTAGACTCGGATGCACGACCCCGGGTGCGACCTGCGACGCGCGTGTGATCGCGTCCGGCGCACTTCCCGCTCCACCGCCGTAAGGCCGAAAGGCAGCCGCCACGTGGCTTCAGCGTCCCTCCCGCCGGAAGGCGAGTCCCCGGAAGGCGTCACCGCTCCCGACACCGCGGCGGGCGCAGGGACCGAGACCGTCCTCGTGGTCGACTTCGGGGCGCAGTACGCGCAGCTCATCGCGCGCCGCGTGCGCGAGGCCCGTATCTACAGCGAGGTCGTGCCCAGCACGATGCCGGTGGCGGAGATCCTCGCGAAGAAGCCGAAGGCGGTCATCCTCTCGGGCGGCCCCTCGTCCGTGTACGCCGAGGACGCTCCCTCCCTCGACGGTTCGCTCTTCGAGGCGGGCGTCCCCGTGCTCGGCCTGTGCTACGGCTTCCAGCTCATGGCGCAGAGCCTCGGCGGTTCGGTCGCGAACACCGGCAGCCGCGAGTACGGCCGTACGGACCTGAACGTCTCCAAGCCGGGGTCGACGCTCTTCGAGGGCACGCCGTCCCGCCAGCAGGTGTGGATGTCGCACGGCGACGCCTGCTCCGAGGCGCCGGCGGGTTTCACCGTCACCGCGTCGACGGACATGGTGCCCGTGGCGGCGTTCGAGAACGACGAGCGGCGGCTGTACGGCGTCCAGTACCACCCCGAGGTCATGCACACGACGCACGGGCAGCAGGTGCTGGAGCACTTCCTCTACCGGGGCGCCGGGCTGTCGCCGACCTGGACGACCGAGAGCATCGTCGACGAGCAGGTCGCGGCCATCCGACGGCAGGTCGGCAGCAAGCGCGCCATCTGCGGGCTCTCGGGCGGCGTGGACTCCGCGGTCGCCGCGGCCCTGGTCCACAAGGCAGTCGGCACTCAGCTGACCTGCGTGTACGTGGACCACGGGCTGATGCGCAAGGGAGAGACGGAGCAGGTCGAGAAGGACTTCGTCGCGGCGACCGGCGTGCAGCTGAAGGTCGTCGACGCCTCGGAGCGCTTCCTGTCCGCGCTCGCCGGCGCGACCGACCCGGAGCAGAAGCGGAAGATCATCGGCCGTGAGTTCATCCGCGTCTTCGAGCAGGCGCAGGCCGAGCTCGTGGCGGAGGCCGGAGCGGCCGGCGAGGACGTCGCCTTCCTGGTGCAGGGCACCCTCTACCCCGACGTCGTCGAGTCCGGCGGCGGTACGGGTGCGGCCAACATCAAGTCCCACCACAACGTCGGCGGGCTCCCCGAGGACCTGGAGTTCGAGCTGGTCGAGCCGCTGCGGCAGCTCTTCAAGGACGAGGTCCGGATGGTGGGCCAGGAGCTGGGCCTGCCGGAGGAGATCGTCCAGCGCCAGCCCTTCCCGGGCCCCGGGCTCGGCATCCGCATCATCGGCGAGGTCACGCGCGAGCGCCTCGACCTGCTGCGGGAGGCCGACGTCATCGCACGCGAGGAGCTGACGGCGGCCGGTCTGGACCGCGAGATCTGGCAGTGCCCGGTGGTGCTGCTCGGTGACGTGCGTTCCGTGGGCGTCCAGGGGGACGGGCGCACGTACGGGCACCCGGTGGTGCTGCGCCCGGTGTCCTCCGAGGACGCGATGACGGCCGACTGGTCGCGGCTGCCCTACGACGTGCTGGCCCGCATCTCGACCCGCATCACGAACGAGGTCTCGGGCGTCAACCGCGTCGCCCTCGACATCACGAGCAAGCCGCCGGGCACGATCGAGTGGGAGTGACGCGAGGGGGAGCGGCGCGGTGAGTCTCCGCGCCCGGTCCTCGCGTCAACGGCACCGCCGCTGCTCATACGTCTGAGTGACGGCAGGGCCGTCCCCGCCCGCTACTGTGGGCTCAGGTTCAAGAATCCCGTCCATGGGAGGAATCATGACCGCCGAGCCCGTGCCCGCCAGCTCGTCGTGGCCCGTGCCGCCGCGGCAGGGCTACACCGTGGACGACCTGTTCAACCTGCCCGGCCTCCCGCCGCACACCGAGCTGATCGACGGGAGCCTGGTTTTCGTGAGCCCGCAGCGGGATTTCCATTCGCTGACCATGTACTTGCTGGAGAAGGGGCTTCGCCGCACGGTTCCCGACGAGCTGCGCGTGAAGCGTGAGATGACGGTGGTGCTGAGCCCGCGGACAGCACCCGAGCCGGACATCTCGGTGGTGCGGGCCGAGGCCGTCACCAGCCGGCGCCAGACCAGGTACCAGGCGTCGGATCTCGTCCTCGCCGTCGAGGTCGTCTCGCCCGACTCCGAGGAGCGGGACCGCGACACGAAGCCGCACAAGTACGCGCGGGCGGGCATCCCGCACTTCTGGCGCGTGGAGATGTCGGGCGACGGCGAGCGGCCGGTGGTGTACGTCTACGAGCTCGATCAGACGACGATGGTCTACGCCGTCACGGGTATCCACCACGACCAGCTGAAGATCTCGGTGCCGTTCGACGTCGACATCGACCTCACCGAGATCGACCACATGTAGACCGCGGCCCGTCCAGGCCCCTGCCTCGGTTCCGGAGAGCCGGAGCGCTTCAGGCGCCGGTGACCCCGTCGATGCGCTCGCGCAGCAGATCCGCGTGGCCGTTGTGGCGGGCGTACTCCTCGATGAGGTGCATGAGGATCCAGCGCAGCGAGACGCTCTTCTCGCCCATGTACGCGGCGTCCTCGTCCGGGAGGGCCCCCGAGTCGTCGAGTGCGGCGTCCGCGGTCAACTGCCGCCCCCGCTCGACCTCCTGACGCCAGTCGGCCAGTGCCTCCCCGATGCCCCGGCCGGGGGAGAGGGCGAATCCGTCGTCGCCGCACGCGTCGTGGACCTTGGGGACGTCCTGCCCGGCGAACACCCGCTGGAACCAGCTGCGTTCGACCTCCGCCATGTGCTGGACGAGGCCGAGCAGCGTCATCGGTGACGGCTCGGCGGATGCCGTACGGAGCTGGGCGTCGTCCAGGCCCTCGCACTTGAGGGCGAGCGTGGCGCGGTGGAAGTCCAGCCAGCTTTCCAGCATGGCCCGTTCGCCGGCTTGCACGGGAGGGATCTCGCGCCCGTCCGGTGTCGTCGTCATGCCGTCAGCGTCGCACGCTCCTCGGCGGTGCCGGGGCCGCTTCCGCGCTTCGACCCCGATTCCCTTGCTCCGCCGTCGGGTTCGAGCCACCCGCCGGAGGACGGCCCGTGCCGTCCGGGGCCCGTGGGCCTCCCGGCTGTGCGCTCGCTACCTCCTCGACCGGCGCCTGGCCAGATCCTCCTCCTCCGGGACGGGCGCCGCGAAGTCGTCCGTCCCGTCGCCGCTCGCGCCGACGTCGTCCGGCGAGATCGCTCCGGGCGCGGGACCCTCCGGCACGGCCGCCTCGGGCGGGAGGGTCACCTCCGGAACGGGCTGCCGCGGGGTCTCCCGCGAGGCGCCCTTGCGGCCGCCGTCGCCGTCGTGTGCCGTCGCTCCGTCGTGCGGCGTCTCGAGGAACCGCAGCAGCTCGACGGGGAAGGGCAGTACGAGAGTGGAGTTCTTCTCCGTGGCGACGGACGCGACGGTCTGCAGCAGCCGCAGCTGCAGCGCCGACGGAGTCTCCGACATCTGCTCGGCGGCCTGCGCGAGCTTCTTCGACGCCTCCAGCTCGGCATCCGCGTTGATGACCCGCGCCCTGCGGTCGCGCTGCGCCTCGGCCTGGCGGGCCATCGAGCGCTTCATCGTCTCGGGGAGCGACACGTCCTTGATCTCGACACGGTCGACCGTGACGCCCCACTCCACCGCCGGGCTGTCGATCATCAGCTCAAGGCCCTGGTTGAGCTTCTCGCGGTTGGAGAGCAGGTCGTCGAGCTCGCTCTTGCCGATGATGGAGCGGAGCGACGTCTGCGCCATCTGCGAGACGGCGAACCGGTAGTCCTCGACGCGGATGATCGCGTCGGCGGGGTGCACGACCTTGAAGTAGACCACCGCGTCGACCCGCACGGTCACGTTGTCCCTGGTGATGCCCTCCTGCGCGGGCACGGGAAGCGTGACGACCTGGAGGTTGACCTTCTGCATCCGGTCCACGCCGGGAACGATCATCGTGAATCCGGGTTCCTTGATGCCGGGCCGCAACCGCCCCAGCCGGAAGATCAGGCCCCGCTCGTACTGGCGGACCACGCGGGCCGCGGACATGAGCAGCAACGCGCCCACCACAGCCACTGCCACGATCACGCCGACTATGACGTCCACCACGGTGCCCTCCTGAACTTCTCCGCCACAAAAGCGGCAATCAGGCATGAACCCCTCTTCCACGGTAGCTCCGCTGCGGACGCCCCGCCCGGCCCGTCCGCTCCGTCGAACCCCCTTGACGCGCCGTGACGGGGGCGCGAGGCCGTGCAACTACGGGAAAGAATTCAGCGGCGCCTCTACGGAATCTCCACAATTGGATGTCATACGTACCGGTGCCGCTGAATTTGCCGTCCTATTCGGCGCGCGGAAGAATCGGGATGGCGGCTCCATTCTTTCCGGGATCTTCCGGTAGTGGAATTTCCCGTACCCTCGGTACGCGGCTCCGTGGAGCCGGTCCCGCTCGCTTTGCGGTGCCTCGAAACGGAATCCCGACCGTCTGTGGAGAACGGCACGTGGCGGGCGGCTCGGCCGTCGCGGACGGAAGCCCCCCGTTCCCCTCATCGCCCCGTCGGCCTGCGATGTCGCGGCGTGCGGCACCGGAACGGCGGTTTGCGAGCGGGGCTGTGGCCCGCCTTCCCGCGGGCCCGGCCGTACGGGATCTGAGTACGCCCGTGCGAATCCGAATTCGATCCGGTCGTCCTTCCCGAATTCCATTGCGGACGGATGCCGAATCGGTGCTACGGTCGCAGTGTTCGCGACGCGGCGAAGAAAGCCCGCCGCGTCGACACGACAACGGGGAATCTCCCTCGCAAGAAGGGATTACGCGAATGACCCTTCGTATGCGCCGCCTCGCTCTGACCGCAGCGGCGGCTCTCGGCGCCGCCGTCTTCGCCGTGCCGGCCTCCGCGAGCGCCAGCACGACCTCCGACCCGGCCACCTGGCCGTGCGACCCGTCGGAGTTCTGCATCTACCACGACGTGCAGGGAGGCGGCAGCCATCTGTCCCTCGCCGACGGCGTCTACGACCTGGGCGGTGTGGCAGGCGGCCTCAACGACCACGTCTACTCGGTGAAGAACATCTCCGGCGACAACTGGTGCCTCTACAAGGACGCCGGATACGAGAACCGGCTCCTGCTCATCCCGGACGGTGCCGCGATGGACCTCGACGCCGGCCTGGCCGGCCAGGTGAGCTCCGTCGAGGACTGCTGATCCGGATCAGGACCGATCCGATGAGAATCGATCCGGATCAGTACCGATGATCCGGAGGTGGGCCGCCGTTCCGCTCGTCGGGGCGGCGGCCCTGCCGCTCGCCCGCCCGGCCCCCCCGTCAGGCCCGGGGCGTGCTCCCCGGGGCGTCGGCGCCCCGCGCCGCACGGCCGGCCGCCGCCCATACCCAGAGGGCGAAGCCCAGCGCGAAGCCCAGCATCGTCACGACGCCGCGCGGATGGAAGATGTGGCTGTCGAAGAACGACCAGCAGCACACCAGCAGCAGCGCCGTCCCGGGCAGTACGCGCGGCCCGTACCGCATGAACAGCGCTACGGACGCGGCTGCCACTCCCGCCGCCAGGCACCACACACCGGCCTGCCCGAGCGCGTCCCCGGTGTGGAAGAGCGGGTTGACGACCTCCCGCCGGTCGGCGCCTCCGTGCTGCTCGGCGACGCCCGCCGCGATGCCCGCCACGGCGTCGAGCCCGGTGTAGAAGACCGCGAACCCGAAGCCAGCGATCCACGCCGCGACCGTGGCCGCTCCGGTGGCGCCGCGCTGAGGCCGCCCCCACAGCGGTACGACCAGGCCCAGCGCCAGCAGCGGCCACACAGGAAGCAGCCAGATGTGCAGCTCGGCCCAGAGCGCGGCGTTGTGGGGCCGCAGCCCGCCCGGATGCCCGAGCCCGAAGGCCGCCAGCACCAGCGGTGCGGCGGCGACGAGGGCGATGTCAAGGGTGACGTGCTTCCACTGAGGTCCGGGCATGCCCGTGATGGTAGGGGTGGAGGGGTGCCCGCGGCGGGCCCTGCCGCGGACGTCACAGAAGCGAAAGATCTCCAGCGGGAGCCTGGGCGAACGTCATCGGGGCGGCGTCGCGGCCGAACTCACATCCCCCAGCCACACCCGCCGCCCCATCTCGTCCAGCTCGGACCTGAGGGATTCGCACTCCGGGACGGCACGGCGCAGGACCCGCCAGTAACCGGGACCGTGTCCGGCGACCTTGTGGGCGAGCTCGTGAGCGATCACGGGCAGGCGTGCAGCACCGAGGAGTGGGAGCCGCCTCTCCTCCCTGCTCTCCGCATCCAGGACAAGGCCGGGCGACGGCAGCGGTCGTCGTCACGCCGCCACTTGCGCCGCTGTCGTCGATGACGCTACGGAGGCCGAGGGGTGCCCACGATGGGGCCGAGGAGACGGAGAAGGTGGCGGTCCATGAACCGCACAGGGGGAGTTGGCGACACCCTGTGGGGTGCCCTGCGCGGCCGCGGTGCTCAGCGCCGGGGCGTCTGCTTCTGGTCGGAGAGGGCGAGGCTGACGCGGCGGGGTGCGGGGCCGAGGCTGTCGGTGAGGACGGACATCAGCGCTCGCAGTCCTTTGTCGAGAGCTTCGAGTTCGTCGTCCTTGAGTCTGCCGAAGAGGGCCCGCTCCTCGATGGCCTGTTCGGCGACGATCCGCTCGAAGAGCGCGCGGCCCTCGTCGGTGAGTCGCGCGGCGAGCACGCGGCGGTCCTTCGGGTCGGTGACCCGCTCCAGCATGCCCCTGCGCTGGAGGCGGTCGAGTCGGTTGGTGATGCTGGTGGCGGGGGTGAGCGTGCCCGCGGCGAGCTGTGAAGGGCGCAGCGTGTGGGGCGGGCCGACCCAGTAGAGCCGGGCGAGTATCTCGTAGTCGGGCAGCTGGAGTTCGTGTGGTTCTGAGAGCCGGGCGGCCAGCTGCTCCAGGTACTTGGCGCTGATCAGCAGCCGGTCCACGATGCGTTCCACCTGCGGGTCTATCTCGGGGACGGCCTGGGCCCAGTCGCGTACGAGTTCGTCGGTGCCGTCGGGTTCCACCGCCGTCACACTCACTTTCGCTTGATCGGTTGGATACTACCAACTCGGAGTACTTGCTCCGAGTTCGGATATTCCCCTACCGTAACTCTCCCCCCACAGAGCCGGTGCCGAAGTCGGGCACCGAAGAAGGATTGTCATGAACACAAAAACTGTTGCGAGATCCCTGACAGCCGCGACCATCACCGCACTCCTCGTCGGACTGACCGCCCCGGCCCAGGCAGCCGACGCCGAGTCGATCACCGCCACCGTCGGCGACACCGGTGGCGTCTCCCTCTTCGTCCGGTCCGACGCGACCAGCAGCAGCAAGGAAGTCGGACGGCTCAGCGAAGGCGACTCCGTCGAGGTCGAGTGCCAGCTCGAAGGCCAGGACGTCGAGGGCAACAAGGTCTGGAACTACCTGCCCGCGCACGGCGGTTACTCCACCGACCGCTACATGAACACCGGCTACGACGGCCGCCACCCCGACCTGCCGCTGTGCAAGGACGACACTCCGCCGCCCAGCGACAGCATGCGCGAGACCATCGTCGACCTCGCCGAGGGCGAGATCGGCCTGACCGACAAGAGCAAGTACGGAGCACCCGCCGACCACGACTGGTGCCAGTACTTCGTCAACTGGGTGTGGCGCAACGCGGGCGTCGAGGACATGAACGACACCCACTTCACCGGCGACTTCTACTACTGGGGCAAGGAGCGCGGCCTCACCACCGACGGCCACGAGGGCATCGAGGTCGGGGACGGCGTGCTCTTCGGCACGGGCCCTGAGAACTCCGACACGGGACGCCACGTGGGCATCGTCGTGGCCGTACACGAGGACGGCAGCATCACTTCCGTCGACGGCAACTACAGCGACGCCGTGACCCGCGTCGGCCCGTACTTCCCGGAGACCGCCGAGACGCACGAGCCGGAGAGCGTCTACGCACACGTCTCCCCGCCGTCCAACTGACCGCCTCAGCCGACTTCTCGACCGCCGGCCGGTCCGCCGGCCGGCATGAGGGAGACCCCATATGAAGGTGCCATCGCACAGACGGAGCACGCTGCGGGCGGCGGTCGGTTCCGCCTTCCTCGCGCTCCTCACGGCCGTCACGCTCACACTCACGCCGGGCGTCGCGTCGGCGGACACGGCGCAGCAGCAGACCGGAAATGCCGACGCCGAGGCCGGGATCGTCGTCAACGGCCACCAGCTGACCGCGCCGGAAGAGGCCAACGTCCGCTGGATCGCGGAGAACACGGTGCCCAGGCTCGACGGCGACCGCGCCAGCCGCGTCACCGCCGCCGCGCGCGTGACCTGGTGGTCGCTGAAGGAGGGCATCCTCGGGCTGGAGAACCCGCACACCTACTCCAACTGCGACAACGTCCGCCTCGGCCCGCTGGACTCCTGCGAGCCGTCCTGCTGCTGGCAGGTCGGCAACTCGGCGGTGCAGGTGACGACGTTCGACCAGGCGCGGATAGAAGAGGTCGCTCAGCAGCTCTACCCCGGTGAGTCCGTCGACCAGATCCTCGCGCACACGGCGGACTACGCGGGCTTCCCCGAGGGAAGCGCGGAGAACGAGCAGGTCGTCAACTCGACCGGCCTGTTCCGCACTTCGTGGCTGCTGCGCAACCACGGGGTGGGCTTCGCCCTCAACGCGCCGCAGGTGAAGGCCGAGTGCATCGACGACAGCCTCCACTGGTGCTACGGCACCGGCTGGGACACCACCGCGAAGTACGCACCCGACAAGGCGTCGGCCATGGGCGCCATCGACGACCTGTACGCGGCGCTCGACCAGCTGGCGCCGTAGCAGCCGGCTCAGGACAACCCGCTCTCGGGCGGCGGCCCGCCGGTCACACCAGCCGGCGGGCCGCCGCCCAGCGCGTGAGCTCGTGGCGGTTGGAGAGCTGCAGCTTGCGCAGCACCGCGGAGACGTGGGACTCGACGGTCTTCACCGAGATGTAGAGCTGTTTGGCGACTTCCTTGTAGGCGTATCCGCGCGCGATCAGGCGCAGCACCTCGCGCTCGCGCTGGGTGAGGCGGTCCAGGTCCTCGTCGACGGGCGGTGCGTCGGTGGACGCGAAGGCGTCCAGGACGAACCCGGCCAGGCGCGGCGAGAAGACCGCGTCGCCCTCGGAGACGCGGAAGACGGCGTCGACCAGGTCGGTGCCGGTGATCGTCTTCGTCACGTAGCCGCGGGCGCCTCCACGGATGACGCCGATCACGTCCTCGGCGGCGTCGGAGACGGACAGGGCGAGGAAGCGCACCGCGGACTCGCCGCCCGTCATCAGCGACGAGCAGCGCCGCAGCACCTCCACGCCGCCCCCGCCCGGCAGGTGGACGTCCAGCAGGACGACGTCGGGACGCGTGGCGGTGATGACGGTGACGGCCTGCTCGACGTCGCCGGCCTCGCCGACGACGTGGACACCGGTGGTCTCCGTACGGCCGATCTCGGCCTGCACTCCCGCGCGGAACATGCGGTGGTCGTCGACGAGGACGACTCTGACCTCGCGGCCCGGACCCTCCTCCGGCGTCCCCTGGGAGCCCTGGCCGTCCTGCGTTCCTGCGCTCTCGTCGGTCACGATTCCGCCGCCCTCTCCATCTCGAGCTCCACCTCTGTCCCCTCGCCCGGCGACGAGCGGACCCGGGCCGTACCGCCGTGCCGCTGCATGCGCCCGATGACGGACTCGCGTACGCCCATGCGGTCCGCGGGCACCGCATCGAGGTCGAAGCCGGGGCCCCGGTCACGCACGGACACGAAGACAGTACGGCCCTCCACCTCCGCGAAGACCTGAACGGCCCCTCCCTCTCCCCCCTGGCCTGCGGCATGGGCGGGGCCCCCACCGTACTTGGCGGCGTTGACCATCGCCTCGCGTGCGGCCTGCAGTTGGGCCTCCAGCTTCTCGTCGAGGGGGCAGTCGCCGACGCAGACGACCTCGATGGGGACGCCGTGGTGGTCCTCGACCTCGGCGGCGGCCGCCTTGACGGCCTCGGCCAGGGTCTTCGGCCTGTCGTCCTCGTCCTTGCCGTCGCCCTGCGGCCGGTAGAGCCAGTTGCGCAGTTCGCGCTCCTGGGCGCGGGCGAGGCGGGCGACTTCGCGGGCGTCGTCGGCGTTGCGCTGGATGAGGGTGAGGGTGTGCAGCACCGAGTCGTGGACATGTGCGGCCACTTCGGCCCGCTCCTGCGCGCGGATGCGCATGAGGCGCTCCTCGGAGAGGTCCTGCATCATCCGTACGAGATACGGCCCCGCGAGCAGCGCCACTCCCACGAGGACGGCCAGGGCGGCCTGCAGCACGGGGCCGAGGTAGCGGGCCGAACCCTGGACGAGCACGATGCCGCTCACACCGGCGGCCACGAGCACGACCCCGGCCGCGCTGCGCGCCAGTGGGAGGAGACCCCGGCGGCGGCTGACCGCCGCCCAGTGCGCTCGGCGCGCGTCGTCCGCCTGGCGCCAGACCAGGACGACACCGAGACCGATCAGCAGGATCGGCCACACGTAGGTGTTGATCCGGCCGAACTGCAGGTTGTCCGCCAGCACGGCCAGGCACACCAACAGCACCACTACGGCGAGGAGTTGACCCTTGTCGGGCTTGCGGACGCGCAGCCGGGCCCGGCCCCGTGCCCGCCCTGCCCGGGACGCGGCGTCCGCGGCGGCGCGGCGCTCGGCGTCGACGCCGCCCGTGCCGAGCGGCACGATGAACCAGAAGCCCGCGTAGAGCAGCAGGCCGAGGCCGTGCGTCACGGACAGCGCGAGGAAGACGACGCGCACCCACGAGACCGGAAGCCCCAGGTGCCCCGCGAGTCCGCGTGCGACGCCGCCGAGCATGCGGCCCTCGGAGCTGCGGTACAGCTTGCGGAGCGGGGGCGGGGAGGCATGGTCCTCGGCGGGCGGGGGTCTGCCGCCGGGCGCGTGGGTTGCGCTCGCAGTCGACGAGGCGGGGGTCATGCCCCGATCGTCACACGGGGTAGGGGCGGGGGTCATCAGGGTTGTTCCCTGATCCGGCCCTGTGGCTTCGCCTCCCGCTTCGGGCCGCCGTCCCGTCCGGTACGTGAGCGCCGGAAATCAGGGACCGGTGGGGGACGGGCCCCGATGTGCCGGGCCGGAGGGCGGGCCACCATGGGCGCATGACCGAGGACGAGCACACGTCGTCGCAGCCCCAGCAGCCCCAGCAGCGGCCCCGGGAGCAACCGCAGCCCCATCGGCAGCCCTGGCAGCAGCAGCCGCCGGGCGCGGAAGCGGGCTCCGGGACGCGGCAGCCCGAGCCTCCGGGGCAGCCCGAGCGCAGGCTCACCCGGAGCAGGCGTCCCAAGGTGGCCGGGGGCGTGTGCGCGGGGCTGGGCCGCTACTTCGACCTGGACCCCGTCGTCTTCCGCGTTCCGCTGGCCGTCCTCTCCGTCGTCGGCGGTCTGGGCCTGATCTTCTACGGCTTCGCGTGGCTGCTCATCCCCGCCGAGGGGGAGCAGCAGAACGAGGCCCGCTGGCTGCTGTCGGGACGCGTGGAGGGGACGACGCTCTCCGCCATCCTCGTCGCGCTCGTCGGGTGCGGGCTCTTCCTCGCCTCGCTCGGCAGCAGCAGCACCCCCTTCTCGCTCCTCATCGTCGGTGCGGTCTTCGGCGCCGCGCACTGGTCGAAGCACCGCCGCGAGGCGGAGGCCGCCGAGGCCGTCGGCGCGCCGGTCGACCCGGCGACGGCGCACGCCGTCGCCGACGCTCCCCCCGAGGCGCAGGCGCCGCCCGTGCCGGGCACGCCGTCGTGGTGGCGGGAGCCGCTGACGAAGGACGGCACAGGGGGCTCCGGCTATCTGTGGGGCCCGGCCGACGAGGGAGCGCCCGGCCCTCCCCGGGGTCTGAAGGGGGCGGCCGTGCGGTGGCGGGGCGAGCGCCGGGGGCGTCCGCTCGGCGGCCTGATCGCGATGCTGGCGTCCGCCGCCGGAGCGGCCGGCACCTTCGCGGGCTGGGACTCGCGTCCGCTGGGCACCAGCCTGACCGTCGGACTGGCCTGCGCTCTCGCGGTCTACGGGCTGGGGTTGGTGGTGAGCGCCTTCGCGGGACGGGTCGGCTTCGGCACCGTCTTCATGGTGGTCGTCACGGCCGTGCTGCTGACGGGGGCTTCGCTGATTCCGAAGAGCATCGGCACGGACTGGCGCAGTGTCGTGTGGACCCCCGCGTCCGCCGCAGACGTCAGGAGCACGTACCGCCTGGACGCGGGCATGGGCGAACTCGACCTGCGGGGCGTGCGGTTCGGCGAGGGGCGGAAGGCCGTGGAGACGAGCGCGCGGCTAGGCGTCGGAACGCTGAAGGTGGTCGTCCCGGAGGACGTGACCGTCGCGCTGGATGCCCGGATCGGTGTCGGGGAGGTCCGCGAGTACAGCGAGAGCGACCCCGGCGGGGGCAGCGTGGTCCGCGGGCTCAGCGGCTTCGACAGGCAGCAGCGGGTGGAGCTCACGCCGGAGGGCGGCGGCAGACCCGCGGGCACGTTGAAGCTGTCGGTGGAGACGGAGGCGGGTCAGCTGGAGATCGTGCGTGCGCTGCCCTCGGGAGGACGCGACGACGACGGGGAGGCATTCACGGAGCGGAACGGGAGAGCCCCGCAGCCGGCTGTCGAGGGGGTCCGGTGAACGGGCACCGCTTCGAACCCGCCCGGCTGCTGCTGGGACTTCTGCTGATCGCGGGTGCCGCGATGTTCGCACTGGACGCGTTCGGCGAGTGGGAGGCGCCCCTGTGGGCCCGGCTGGCGGCGATGCCCGTCGCGTTGACGCTCGCCGCGTTCACCGCGTGGACGACGTTCGCCGTCCGCCGTCACGTGCGCAGGAAGCGCGCCCGGTCGCCGCTGGCGCCGGGAGAGGAGCCTGCGGACGGCCGGGCGCCGGGCGCGATGCCTGCCGATGGCCTGCGGCCCGGGTACGCGCGGTCCGCGGACGGTGAGGGGAGCGGGGGCGGCGGCACGGGCGGGCCCGACCGCGGCTGATCCGGCGCGGCTGATCCGGCAGGGGGCACCGGCCCCGCCCCGCCCGCCGCGCTATCCGAAGATGTGCCTGCCCCTGCGCCGCCGCTTGCGGGAGATCGCCATGTCGAGCGAGAACTGCGGAGCCCCGGCGAAGATGAGCGGGGTCCAGGCCATCATGTACGGCAGGTCGTTGCCGAAGTAGTACGGGTCGCTCCCCCAGCTGACCGTCAGCCACAGGCTCAGGGAGATCAGCATCCCGCCGAACGCGGCGAGGCGCGTCCACAGACCGACCAGCGTGCCGAGCCCCACGGCGAGTTCACCGGCGGCCATGGCTATGCCGAAGGCGCGGGGGTCGTTCTGGGCGAGGTCGATCAGCGCGGGGATGGCCGCGGTCGAGCGTGCGGACTCCAGGGTCTCCGCCATCGAACCGGAGCCGCTGGACGCGAGGAAGGCCGGGTCGAGGAACTTGTCCAGCCCGGCGTAGATGAAGGTGCCGGCGAGGAAGAGGCGGAGGGGGAGCAGCGCGTACTTCGACGCTCTGGCCCTCAGGCTTCCGGGCGGTCCGCTGACCGCAACGTCGTGGCTGCCGGGTGTGCTGTCCGTCAGAGCCATCTCGCGTCCCCGCCTCCGTCAGGTGCTGCCGCTCTCGCAGCTTCTCCACTGCCTCTGCCGCAAGCCTGTTCGGCCGGGCAGGAGTGGACACGGTACGCGGCCGAGGTCGCTCGCACACCCGTTATGCACGGTCAGGAGCACAACCGGGGTGCCGGACTCCGTTCCGGGCCCGGTGATTCGCGACAGAGCGGACCAACCGGCCCGCGGCTCCGGTCCCCTTCGCGGTGCCGAATTGCTCCGGTCCCCTCCGCGGGGCCGAATTGCTCCGGTCCCCTTCGCGGGAGCGCGTCAGTCGGCGACGTCGATGGGATAGCGGTTGGTCTCGACTCCGGCGGCGGTGACGACCTGGACCTCGACCTTGCCGGGCTCGACCTCCACGGGGACCGGGACGGTCAGCGTCGAGTCGGTGGGGTTGGCGAACCCGCCGCCCACCGGGATGAGCGGCACCGGTACGTGCACGGCGCCCACGCGGACCACCATCCGGGCCAGCCGGTCGGGCTCGTCCGAGCCGGGGGGCACGAAGCCGGCTCCGCGGATCTCGATGTCGTCGCCGGTGCGGATGGGTGCGTGCAGGTCGCCGATCTCACGGGCCCGCACCACCGACAGCACCACGGGGCGGCCGCCTTCGGCGTACTTGCCCGCGAGGTAGGTGGCGGCGGAGACCACGACCAGAACGGCCAGGCTCCAGGGCAGGTCCGGCAGCTGGTCGGGCTGGCGCGCCAGCCGCACAGCCGCGAAGATCACCGCGACGCCGCTGATGAGCACGAACTGCACGTCGCAGAACGAGCCGCGGCCCGCGTCGTCGGTCAGCAGGTCCGAGGCGCGGGGGCGGTCGGCGCGCACCTTCTGCAGCCGCTGGTGCTGGACGCGCACGGCGACGGTCCGGCGGACGAACACAGCTATGGCACAGCTCAGCGCCAGCACGGTCAGCAGCCCGGCACCCTGGGAGAGTTCGAGCCCTTCCAGCAGCTCGCGGCGCTCGGCCTGCCCGGAGCGCCCCGCGAGTTCGAGCGCGAGCACGAGGACGTCGTACACGGCGAAGACGATCCAGGCGGCCGCGACCGTCCGCGAGGTGGAGAGACGGTTGTCCTCGCCGATGAGCGGCGCGAGCGCCCCGCCGCGTGCCCGGTGCAGGTAGGCGGCGCCGGAGAGCAGCCCGGCGCAGACGAACGCGGCGACGAGCGACGCCGTACGCGCCGCGGACCAGCCCACGGCGATCGCGGTGAGCAACTGCCCGAGCAGCAGGGCCAGTACGGCCCCCCACACGGCGACGACGGTGTGGCGCCACAGCGCGGCCAGCCGTACGGCGCCCTCCTCGCGACTGCGTTCGGCGACCGTACGGGCGGCGCGCGTCAACTCGTCGGAGACCCACTGGCGTGAAGCGCCGGGGGAGTGGGCGAGCGCGGCGGGAAGCCCTTCGCCGGCGGCGAGTTCGTCGCGCCGCTGCCGGAAGTCGGACAGCGCGTGCCGGTGGCCCTCCCGCGCGCCGTGCGGGCAGTCGCCGCAGGTGCAGCGGGTGGAGTGCTTGCCGGAGGGAGCTTCGGCGGGCGTGGACTTGCGCATGGAGACGGTCTCACCGCTCGTGCTGCCGCTGCCTGTCGTGCCGTCCCGTGCCGTGTCCACGGCCACTGCGCACCCCGCCTCTCAAACACCGTTCGTGAAAGGCGCATTGTGCCCTACGGCAGGGCCTGTCCACGCGGCAGGGGCGGCTTCGTAGCCCGTCCGTGTGAGGTCGCCGCAGGTGTGGACGCCGGGCCTTCCGGGGCCCTCACGGCATCTCCCCCGGCCCGGCACAGGATGCCCACCGGCGGGTTCGGGGATCTCCCGAATCACGGTACGCGGAAGGGGGGTTGCCGCAGGAGAGCCGCGGGAGAGCCGCGGGAGAGCCGCGGGAGAGCTACGGGAGAGCGGCGGGGGAAGGGCCTGGCTCCGGCGGCGGCCCGGGCGGCTCGCCGTGGAGGGCACGTGCGGGGAGAACGTAAATGATCATGGGGTCCGCCGTCGAATCCGGCCAACTCGGCCCGGACTCCGTACACGATCCGCCGGCCTCGTCCCGCGCCCGGACGGAGACGGGGAACCGGCTCTCCCCATGTCCAACTCCTTGGCAGGGCCGGACTGTTGACCCTTCGGGTCACAGGACGACGGGGAGTCGGGGCCACGCGCCTGCCGGGCGGGGGCACTTGGCTACGCTCCCGGCATGGGCATACTCATCAACGTCTTCGTCGGGCTGCACATCATCGGCATCGCCGCGCTGCTGGGGGGCTTCTTCTTCCAGATGAAGGCGATGCGCACGGGCGGGGCGCGCTTCGTCCCCGGGATGCTGCACGGAGCGTTCACCATGCTGGTGACCGGCATGGCGCTGGTCGGGCTCAACCAGGCAGCGGACGAGCCGGTCGACAACTTCAAGATCGGTGTGAAGCTCGCGCTTCTCGTCGTGATCCTCGGGCTGGTCTACGTCAAGCGGGACGAGGAGAGGGTCGCCACTCCGCTGTTCGGCACGGTGGGCGCACTGACGACGGCGAACATCTTCATCGCGGTGCTGTGGACCTGAGGCGCTGGGCCTGAGGCGCTGGGCCTGAAGCGTCCTGCGCCGGAGGCGCCGAGGGCCGGGAGCGCGGGGCCCGGGGTTCCGGCCGGCTGAACGTACAGCGGTGCGCGGCGGCGCTGAACGCGTCCGCCGCGCACCACTTCAGTCTGCCGCCGGCCGGTCCTGCCCGGCTCTGTGCCCGGGCTGTGTTTTCCGGGTCAGCCGGGTCAGCCGGGTCAGCCGGGACGGTTGGCCGAGTGGAACGGCATCGTGTCGATCGACTCGTACCGCACCTCGGCGCCCGGCTTCGGGGCGTGGATCATCTGACCGTTGCCCACGTAGATGCCCACGTGGCTGATGTCGTCGTAGAAGAAGATCAAGTCCCCGGGCCGCATCTGGGACTTGGAGACCTTGGTGCCCACCTCGACCTGGTCCCAGGTCGTACGGGGCAGCGATACGCCCGCGGCCTTCCAGGCCCCCACGGTCAGTCCCGAGCAGTCGAACGAACTCGGCCCGGTCGCGCCCCAGACGTACGGCTTGCCCAGCTGCTGCTTCGCGAAGCCGATGACCTTCTCCGCCTGGGAGGCGTTCGACCCCGGGCTGCCGCCGGAGCCCTTCTCGCGCTCCGCCTCCGCGCGTTCGGCGGCCTTGCGGGCGGCCTCCTGCTTCTTCTTCTCCGCCGCGGCCATCCGGGCCTTCTGCTCGGCGGTCAGCTCCGACAGCAGCTCGCGGGCCTCGGCGAGCTTCGCCTGGACCTCCTGCTTGTTCTTCTTCAGCTCCTTCTGCGCGGAAGTGAGCGAGGAGAGTTCCTTCGTGGCGGCCTTGCGTTCGCGGTCCGCCGCCTTCCGCTGCTTCTCGAAGTCGGAGACCGCTTCCTTCTGGCGGCCCGACATCCGGTCCAGGACGTGGGACTGCTGGAAGAACTGCTGAGGGTCCTCGGTGAGGAGCAGCGTCGCCGTCTCGGACATGCCGCCGGAACGATACTGCGCGGTGGCGTAGTTGCCGAGCGTGCGCCGCGCCTCGTTCAGCTCCGCGGTCCGCTCGGCTGCCTCGTCGAGGGACTTGTCCGCCTTGGCCCGCTGGGCGTCCGTCCTCTCCTTGGCCGCGTTGTACTTCTGCGTCGAACTCTCCGCCTGCTGGTAGAGCTTGTCGACCTTCTCCTTGACTTCCGAGAGCGACGGCTTGCCGTCGTCCGGGGCCGCCTGCGCGCTCTGCGTGAGGAGCGAGACGGCGGCGAGCGCGGCGGTGGTGACGCCGAGCGCTCCGCGCTTCGTCGCGGCGGAGTGACGTATCCGTGTGCGCGGCTTGCGATGGGACGCCAAGGCCGGCAACTCCTTCCGTGTGCCGCCTACCGGGTTAGCTGACGGGTTCGGGCGTTCGGAAGGCTGCCCTACGGGCCGTGCGCCCGCTTTCCGGCGGCGCGTACGTCCCGATTCACCCCTGGTGCGTACGCGGGCCTGCGCCTACGCGGTGGGTCCCCGGCTCCGGCGTGAAGCCGGCCGGACTCGGCGGGGACGGCCCGTGCCGGCGCTTTCGCCGGCGAGCGGTGCGAGCCGTCCGGCACGGCACGGTAGCGGAGTTGTGGGGCCGCTGTGAAGGCCGATCGGTGATACGTCCGATATCTGTTCGTTATTCAATGCGGGCGGTGGGAAAGGGTCCTGGCCCGGGGGCCCGCCGCGCAGGCAGGCGCAGGGCCTCGGCCCGGACGGACCCCGGCCGCCCTGTCAGCGGGACGGCCTAGACTCGTCCGACGATGAGCAGCCTCTTCGACGACAGCTTCCTGAACAGCCTCGCCCCGGTGCGCGCACAGGACGGGCCCCCTGGCGGGCAGGGCGAGGAGCCCCTGCCGCCGCCCCCCGACGAGGAGGGGGACGACCACGGCGGCGAGGTCCCGCACCACCTCTTCGCGGGCACCTTCGAGGGCCGGGGAGGTCACGGTGCGGGCGGCGGCTCGTACCACCGGGGCGGCTCCCGCCGCACCGTCGTGGACGCCGACGCGCTGCTGGAGGAGATGAACCCCTCGCAGCGCGACGCCGTGGTGCACACCGGCTCGCCGCTGCTGATCGTCGCAGGCGCCGGCTCCGGCAAGACCCGCGTGCTGACTCATCGCATCGCGTATCTGCTGGCCGCCCGCGGTGTCCATCCGGGCCAGATCCTCGCCATCACCTTCACCAACAAGGCCGCGGGCGAGATGAAGGAGCGCGTCGAGGAGCTCGTCGGCCCCAGGGCCCAGTCGATGTGGGTGTCGACGTTCCACAGCGCGTGCGTGCGCATCCTGCGCAGGGAGAGCAAGAAGCTCGGCTTCACCTCGTCGTTCTCGATCTACGACGCGGCCGACTCCAAGCGCCTGATGGCGCTCGTCTGCCGGGACCTGGAGCTGGACCCGAAGCGGCATCCGCCGAAGGCGTTCAGCGCGAAGATCTCCAACCTCAAGAACGAGCTGATCGACGAGGAGGACTTCGCGGCCCAGGCCGAGGGGGCCTACGAGAAGACGCTCGCCGAGGCGTACACGATGTACCAGGCGCGGCTGCGCGAGGCCAACGCCCTGGACTTCGACGACATCATCATGACGACCGTCCACCTGCTGCAGGCGTTCCCCGACGTCGCCGACCACTACCGGCGCCGCTTCCGGCACGTGCTGGTGGACGAGTACCAGGACACCAACCACGCCCAGTACACGCTGGTGCGCGAACTCGTCGGCACGGGCGCCGCCGAGGCCGGCACGGCGCGCAGCGGCGAGGGCGACGGCGACGGCGGCGGGGCCGGGCCGGAGCACGAGGCGGAGGGCCCGGCTCCCGAGCGCGCCGAACTGTGCGTCGTCGGCGACGCGGACCAGTCCATCTACGCCTTCCGCGGAGCGACGATCCGCAACATCCTCCAGTTCGAGGAGGACTACCCGGACGCGACGACGATCCTGCTGGAGCAGAACTACCGGTCCACGCAGACGATCCTCAGCGCCGCCAACGCCGTCATCGAGCGGAACGAGAACCGCCGTCCCAAGAACCTGTGGACGGATTCCGGCGCGGGCGAGCGGATCACCGGCTACGTCTCCGACACCGAGCACGACGAGGCGCAGTTCGTCGCCGACGAGATCGACCGCCTCACGGACGCGGGCGAGGCGAAAGCGGGGGACGTCGCGGTCTTCTACCGCACCAACGCACAGTCCCGTGTCTTCGAGGAGGTCTTCATCCGCGTCGGCCTGCCCTACAAGGTCGTCGGCGGGGTGCGCTTCTACGAACGGCGCGAGGTCCGCGACGTCCTGGCCTACCTGCGGGTGCTGGCCAACCCCGAGGACGCGGTGCCGCTGCGCCGGATCCTCAACGTGCCCAAGCGCGGCATCGGCGACCGGGCCGAAGCGATGATCGAGGCGCTCGCCCTGCGCGAGAAGATCACCTTTCCCCAGGCGCTCGCGCGGGTCGACGAGGCGTACGGAATGGCCGCCCGCTCCGCGAACGCCGTACGCAGATTCAACGTCCTGATGGAGGAGCTGCGCACGGTCGTCGAAGCGGGAGCGGGCCCCGCCACCGTCCTGGAGGCGGTGCTGGAGCAGACCGGCTACCTCGCCGAGCTCCAGTCGTCCAACGACCCCCAGGACGAGACGCGGATCGAGAACCTCCAGGAACTGGCCGCCGTGGCGCTGGAGTTCGAGCAGGAGCGCGGCGAGGACGAGCCGGGCACGCTCGCCGACTTCCTGGAGCAGGTCGCGCTCGTGGCGGACTCCGACCAGATCCCCGACGAGCAGGACGGCGAGGAGAACGGCGTCATCACGCTGATGACCCTCCACACCGCCAAGGGACTCGAGTTCCCCGTCGTCTTCCTCACGGGCATGGAGGACGGTGTCTTCCCGCACATGCGCGCCCTGGGCCAGACGAAGGAGCTGGAGGAGGAGCGGCGTCTGGCGTACGTGGGCATCACGCGTGCCCGCCGGCGCCTCTACCTGACGCGGTCGGTGCTGCGCAGCGCGTGGGGCCAGCCGTCGTACAACCCGCCGTCCCGCTTCCTGGAGGAGATCCCGGACCAGTACGTGGACTGGAGGCGCACGGGAGCCTCCGCCGGGTCCGGCGGGGGCCGCGGGGGGATCGGTACGGGCTTCGGGGCCGGCGCGTCGCTGTCGTCGACGGCGTCGAGGTCCGCGGGCCGAGGAGGTCCGAGCGGCTTCGCCACGCGCCGTACGTCGGACCGTCCGGTCGTCAGCCTGTCGGTCGGGGACCGGGTGACGCACGACAGCTTCGGCCTCGGAAGGGTCCTGGCCGTCAAGGGAAGCGGCGACAACTCCGAGGCGACGATCGACTTCGGGGGCGAGAAGCCGAAGCGGCTGCTGCTGCGGTACGCGCCGGTGCAGAAGCTGTAGCGGCGGGACGTGAATCGGGCGGGGCAGCGGGCCCGGCCCGTTGGGGGAGCGGGCGCACGCACGTCGCGTGCGCCCCTGCTGCCGCACGCGGCGGTCTGCGTCGGGTGACGAAGACCGGCGGGCGGCCTGGGAGTTGAGGGTGGCCGGTGTCGTGCCGGCCGGGACGATCAGCTCGGGTCGAGGCCCTTGGAACGCAGCCACGGCAGCGGGTCTATCGCTTCGCCGCCGCCGGGGTGCACCTCGAAGTGCAGGTGCGGCCCCGTCGAGTTGCCGGAGCTCCCCGAGTAGCCGATGGTGTCTCCCGCCTTGACCTCACCGGAGCGGATCTTGGTGCTGCTGAGGTGGCAGTACCACGTCTCGGTGCCGTCGGGAGCGGTCACGACCGCCATGTTGCCGAAGGACACGTCGTACTTGGTCGTGACGGTGCCGTCGGTGGCGGCCATCACCGGAGTGCCTTCGCTGACGGGGAAGTCGATGCCTGTGTGCACGGACATCCAGTTGAGGCCCGCCTGGCCGTACTGCGCGCTCAGGCCGTGCTCCTTGACCGGCAGGGCGAACTTCGGGCGCAGCGCCTCCTTGCGCGCGGCCTCCCGGGCCTTGCGCTCACGCTCCGCCTCCTGCCGCTCCTTGAGGTCGATGCGCTCCTGCGTGCGGCTGGCGCGGTCGGCGAAGTCGTCGGCGTCGGCGGAGAGTCCGGCCAGCTGGGTGTCGAGCTTGCTGTTGGCGGGCTGAACGGCCGAGTCCGGTGCGGAAGCCTGGGTGGTCGTGGAGTCGTCCGGGCTGTTGCCCGCGACGGAGGCCGCGGCGATCCCGGCCACGCCCATCACGGCGACCGACGGGACGGCGACGGTGAGCATCGCGGAGCGCCGTGGCCTCGGAGCGCGCCGGCGGCTCCGCAAGTGGGGAGGGGGGCCGATCGTTGTGGCCTCGGGGGCGGCGGACGTCCCGGGAGTGAAGTCGGGGCCCGTGCCGGGGTGTTCACGGCCGTCGGGGCCGGCAGCGCCGTGGTCCCAGCCGGTGCCGTGGCCTTCGTCGTAGACCTGGCCGTCGTCGTAGACCTGGCCCGCGGGGGCGTCCGGCACCGCGTCGACACTGTGGAAGCTGTCGAAGGCGGGGAAGGCCGCCGTGGCGTCCGGCTCGCCGTCGGTCGCGAGGAACTCGCCCTGCGACGGCTGCTGTTCGTAGGTGCCGAAGGCCGCAGCGGCCTCGGGATCGAGACTGTCGTAGGAGTCGTGCTGGTCCTGGTGGGCGAGGCCCTGGACCGAGGCGTCGTACCCGTACGCGTAACCGTCGTAGGCCGCTTCGGCGTACTGGCCGGCGTGCTCGGCCGGCTGCGCCTCCTGCCGGCCCGTCTCCCAACTGCCGGCTTCGGCCTGGGAATTCCACTGGCCTTCCCACTGGGTCGCGTCCCACTGGCCGGTGCCGGCGTTCCACTGCGTGGCATCCCACTGGCCGGAGCTCTGCCCGTACTGGCCCCAGGCCGCGCCGTTGTCGTAGCCGCCGACGTCATAGGCGCCGGAGCCCTGGCCCGCGTAGGCGACGTCGTGGGAGCCGGTCGCGTAACCGGCGTTGGCCGCATCCGTGCCGGTGCCGGGCATCGAGCCGAAGAGCGGGTCGCCGTCGCCGAAGGCGGCGGCCGAGTCGCCCTGGGCGACTGCGCTGTAACCGTCGTACGCGCCTGGGTGACCCTGCGAAGTGCCGTGCTGCTGCGCGTGGATGTCGAAGACCGCCTGCTCGTAGTAGCCGTCGTGGGCCCCGTACGAGAAGTCGGAGGAGGTATCAGCCGGGAGGGAGCTTCCCGACGGGTGACGGTCGTTCACCACCAACTTCACTTTCGCCTCGGCAACAAGGGCGGAACAGCTCGGTGACTGTACCCGGCGGTATGCGAGCTCGACAATCTTCAACAGGTTTCGGGGCCGGGAGAAACGGGCATTCGGCCTCCTTTCGCCGCTCTACGCGCGGGTATTTGGTCTTGCGTTCGAGGGCTGTTCGAGTAATTCGTACCGCGGGTAAGGCGCGTCGAGGGTGTGGTCGAACCGGATCCGGGGAACGGGGGGCGGTCCCCAACTCGGGCCGTACAGACGCCGATACGCCAAGAGCTCGTGATACGGGACGTAACGGCCTCTCCATATACCAAAGCGGCGGAAAGGGAGCCGGGTTGCGGCGGCGGACCCCCGTAGGGCGAGCCCGAGCGAATCCCGATGCGAAAGCAAGGTGGCCAGATGTGCGCGGTGCGGCGCAGCCGGCGCGACACGAGGATGCGCGACGCGGAGGTGCGACCACAGGGCCGCGACGCGGGGGCGACTGAAGCGGACCTGAGGGGCGGCTGAAGGGCGACCGGGCAAGCGGTTGAGACGTCCGGGGGCGGAAGGGTCCGGCGGGGAGGATGATGGCGGCGGCGGGCCGGTCGCCGGGCTGCTCGCTGCACCATGGGACGGCCGGGACGGTACGCACCGAGCCCGGCCCGTGCCCCGGTGTGATTTCTCCCTCGCTTGCTCTCGGGGAACGGCCCCGTGAGAGATGCTGTCGATAACGTTCGTTCACTCCGGCAGGACGGAAGGCATGTCCCGGCGGCGTTCGCGGTGGCTCGCAAGCGGAGAGGCGCTGGCGGACGGGCGCACGGTGGAGAAGCGGTGAGAGTGCCGGAGGCCGGAAGGCCCTCGAGATGGAGGCAGTGATGGGTGTATCAGGTCCGATCCGCGTCGTGATCGCCAAGCCTGGTCTCGACGGGCACGACCGCGGGGCCAAGGTCATCGCGCGAGCGCTGCGCGACGCGGGGATGGAGGTCGTCTACACCGGTCTCCACCAGACCCCCGAGCAGATCGTGGACACCGCGATCCAGGAGGACGCCGACGCGATCGGCCTCTCCATCCTCTCCGGGGCGCACAACACGCTCTTCGCCAAGGTTCTGGAGCTCCTGCGCGACCGTGACGCCGAGGACATCAAGGTCTTCGGCGGCGGCATCATCCCCGAGGACGACATCGCCCCGCTGAAGGAGAACGGCGTCGCGGAGATCTTCACTCCCGGTGCCACTACGCGCGAGGTCGTCGAGTGGATCCAGGGGAACGTGCAACGTCTCGCAGCCTGAAGCCCCCCGCAGGGCATTCCGCTGCCCGGCCCACCCCGGCCCCCCGACGGCGGCCGTCCCTGCGGAGCCACCGTTCCCGCGGTGCCGCACGTTCCCGCGGCTTCCTGCGGCACCGCACGTCTCTTGGCTCGGCACCCCTGCACAGGCCCCCCCCCGCACGTCCCGCGCGGCAGGGGGCCTTCCGCGTTCACTCCTGCTGCCTGGCGGCCTCCTCGCGCAGCTCCGCCTGCATCTCCGCACGGAGCCTGAGCGTCGCGACGAGCCGCATGAACGCTTCCGCCCAGTAGGCGCCCGCCCCCGGTGAACCGCCCTCCGGCTCGTCCGGGACGGCCGCCAGCGGCTCCAGCCGTGCGGCGTCCGACGGGGGAAGGCAGCGCTCGGCCAGCCCCATCGCGCCGCTGAACCGCCACGGATACGTCCCCTGGTCGCGGGCGATCTCCAGGGCGTCGACGACCGCCCGCCCCAGCTGCTCCGTCCACGGCACCGCGCACACCTCCAGCACGCGGAACGCCTCCGTGAGCCCGTGGGCCTCGATGAAACGCGCCGCCCACTCCGCCCTTTCGGCCTCGGGGAGGACCAGGAGGAGCCCGGCCGGATCGCTGTGGCCCTCGGCCTGCCTGGTGCCGGGCGAACCGGCCAGGGCCCGCGCCCACTCCACGTTCCGCTGACGCACCGCGGCCCGGCACCAGGCAGAGTGCAGGTCCTGGCGCCAGCCGTCGGCGACGGGCAGCGCGACGATCTCAGCGGCGGAACGCCCGCCGAACTGCGCGTGCCACGTCGACAGCGGCGCGGACTCGACGAGCTGGCCGAGCCACCAGGCGCGCTCGCCCCGCCCGGCGGGCGGCTTCAGCACGACGCCGTCCCGCTGCATGTCCGCATCGCACTCGTGCGGGGCCTCGACCACCGCCCGAGGGGCGTCCGAGAGCGGGTCGAGCGCCACGCAGGTACGGGCGCGCGCCGCCATCCGGACAGCCAGCGCCGACTCCGGGAGGCCGCTGAGCAGTTCGGCCGCCGTCGCCCGCACCGTGCGGCTGCGGTCGCCGAGGGCTCGCTCCAGGAACTCCTCGTCCGACGGGCACAGGCCCTCGCGCAAGGAGTCGAGGAACATCAGCCGGTCCTCGGCACGTTCCTGGGACCACGTGGACTGCAACAGGGCGAGGCCGGACGCGGCGTCGCGGCGGCGTATCGAGGTGAGCAGGGCGACGCGCTCGGCGAACAGCCCCTCCTCCCACAGCTGTTGAGTCTCCTCGGACTCCTGGGAGGCGGCCGCCTCACCGCCGGTCTCCGCCCCGGCCGCGCCCGCCGTGCCCGTCCGCACGCCGTGGCGCAGCGCGAACCTCCAGTCCGGGTTGGACTCGGCCAGCCAGAGGGCGCGGGGCCCGGCGAACTCCAGCGTCCTCGTGCGCAGGTCCGTGCGGGAGCGTGCCGCGTCGAGCAGCGCGGGGAGCTGCGCGGCCGGAGCGCGGTACCCCTGCCCGCAGGCGAAGGCCAGCCACTGTGGGAGGAGTTCGGCCAGGTCAGGGTCCGGTCCGCGGCGGCGGGCGCTGCCGGAGCCGTTGCTCTCCGGGCGGGCGGCGAGCAGCGACGCCAGGCGCCGGGACGCGGCGGGAGGAAGGGGCGGCCGGGTGTCCAGCGGGGCGGGCGGGCGGCGCTCCCCGGCACGGGCGGGCCGCAGCCCGGCCCGGCGGCGTACCGTCTCGACGGCCGCGGCGTCGAGCAGTTCGGCGGCCCCTCCTCCCCCGGGCGGGGTGCGGCGCTCGGTGCCGAGGAGCGCCGCCGTGACGAGCTCCTCCCACGCCGGGCCTTGCGGACGGGCGGAATTCCGCCCCGGAGCACCGGCGGCGGAGGCGGGTGCCTCCGTCCCCGGCCCCGAGCCGGGGGCCTCCGTCCCCTCCGGCTGCGACCCGGACCGCGGCGGCGGCGACTGCGACGACTGCCGTGACTGCGGGGCCTGCACGTTGTGCACTGCTCCTGCGGAGCGCTGCGCTTGCTGTGCGGTGGTGGTCATGCCCTCCCCTTCGCCGGGGTGTTCGTCGGAGCCGGATACGGCTGTGCGGAAGCAAAAGCGGAACTGCGGAACGGGCGTGTCACAGCGGCACCGCCTCGACGGCCTCTCCGGTCTCGCCGCCGCCCCAGACGGTGTACGGAGCGAAGCCCCGGTGACCGCACTCCCCGAAGACCGTGACCGGGCGGCCGCCCGAGACCGCCGCCAGCCGCCACAGCGCCGCGGCCGACGTGCCCGGAGCCACGGGAAGCGCGAACTCACCTGCGGCGTCGGCCAGTTGGACGACGGAGCCGTTCTCGTCCGGTATCGGGACCACGTCCGTCAGCACCGACGGCCACGCGTCCAGCCACGGGTCGTCGCAGAGCGCCGCGCCGTAACCGGCCAGCGCGTCCGTCACCGTGCCTCCCGCCGGGGCGCACGCCGCGCCATGCGGTGACGCGCTGCCGAACCGCTCGCCGAGAGCGGCGCGCAGGGGACGCGCCCCGGGGTGGTAGGCCAGCTCCGCGTCGACCGACGAGCCGACCCGCAGGGAGATCTCGTGGCGGCGGCCCGACGGGGCGAAGGACAGCAGCAGGGCGGGACGCCCCGTCGAACGGCCGGACAGCCATGTGCGACGGGCGGTCAGCCGCCCCTCGTCCGTGTCCCGTTGGGAGAGCACCAGCCACTCGTCCCGGACGCGGGCGTTCCCGTCCGCCAGCAGTTCGGCGGTGTCGACGGTGAGGCCCACCCGGGTACGCACCGTCGCAGCGAGCGGCTCGGGCAGGGTGTCGAGGGTGAGGAAGCCCCTGTTCAGGAGGTGGAGCAGGGCGCACTCGGAGAGCAGCCTTCCTGGCCAGCCCCCGCCGGGGCCCTCGGGCCGCCCGCCGCCCGACGCGGGCAGCGCGCCGAGTTCCCGCGTGCGCGCGGCGAGGCCGGGCGCCTGGGCGTCCACCATCCGGGCCGCCGTCTCCTCCCACACCGCACTGCCACGCCTGTCCGCCTCCGCGAGACCGCCGCGCACCAGATCCGCGAGGCGCTCCTCCAGCTCCGTGGCGCCAGCGGCGATGCGGGCGACGCGCCGCTCGGCCCGGCGCCGCGCGGCCTCCGGATCGCCCGGGCCTCCCGCAGCCACCGCGGCCGCGTCGTTGCCGTCCGCCGCTGCGCGTTCGCCGTCCCGCGCCGCGTCCCCGCCGCCTCCGGCCTTGCGCGCGGCCCGCGCACTCCGCCCGTCGAGCCACTTGCCCGCCCAATCGGGCGCTTCCTGCCCGTCCTCGCCGGACTGGCCGCCCGCCCACAGGAGCAGCAGCCCCAACGCGTGCTTGCAGGGGAACTTGCGGCTCGGGCAACTGCACTTGAAGCCCGGCTCGCCCTCGGTGCGGAGGTCCACGACCGTCTGGTACGGCTTGCTGCCGCTGCCTCTGCACAGGCCCCAGACCGCGCCGCCCCCCGATCCCGACTCCGGCCACCTGCCGGACCCTGCGAGCTTGCTGCCGGCTCTGCCCGACGCCGCGTCAGGAGCGAGCTCCATCACCTGTTCCGCCGTCCAGCGGGCCCCCACCTCAGTCATGACCGAAACGGTAGGAGCAGGCACTGACAATCCCGCGCAGCCGACCCTCGGACTGAGAGTCGATGCAGGTCAGAGCCGTTGTGGCCGCGATTGTCAGTGGTCCGGTGCAGGCTGTGACGCACATCGACCCGCCATGTGCGAAGGGGGACTCGTGACGGATACCCGTGCCGGAAAGCAGGCACTGCGTCCGCATGCCGAAGAGGCGTTCGCGGAAGAGCTTCAGGCCCTTGCGGCGGCGGACGACAGGCCGCGCCCGGAGCGCTGGCGGCTCTCGCCCTGGGCGGTCTCGCTGTACCTGCTCGGCGGCGAGCTGCCCGGCGGAACGGTCATCACGCCGAAGTACGTGGGGCCGCGCCGCATCGTCGAGGTCGCCGTCAGCACGCTGGCGACGGACCGGGCGCTGCTGCTCCTCGGCGTCCCCGGCACGGCGAAGACATGGGTGTCGGAGCACCTCGCGGCAGCGGTCAGCGGCGACTCGACGCTGCTGGTGCAGGGCACCGCGGGCACAGCCGAGGAAGCGGTGCGCTACGGCTGGAACTACGCGCAGCTGCTGGCCAACGGGCCGAGCCGCGAGGCGCTGGTGCCCAGCCCGCTCATGCGGGCCATGTCGGAGGGCATGACGGCGCGCGTCGAGGAGCTGACGCGTATCCCGGCCGACGTGCAGGACAGCCTCATCACGATCCTCTCCGAGAAGACGCTGCCCGTGCCGGAACTCGGCGAGGAGGTGCAGGCGGTCCGCGGCTTCAACCTGATCGCGACGGCCAACGACCGCGACCGCGGCGTCAACGAGCTGTCGAGCGCGCTCCGCCGCCGCTTCAACACGGTGGTGCTGCCGCTGCCGGAGTCCGCCGAGGCCGAGGTCGACATCGTCTCCCGCCGCGTCGACCAGATCGGCCGGTCCCTCGATCTCCCCCCGGCTCCGGAGGGTGCCGCGGAGATACGCCGCGTGGTGACGGTCTTCCGGGAGCTGCGCGACGGGGTGACCGCGGACGGCCGCACGAAGCTCAAGTCCCCGTCAGGGACGCTCTCCACGGCGGAGGCGATCTCAGTCGTGACGGGCGGGATGGCGCTCGCCGCGCACTTCGGGGACGGAGTGCTCCGCGCGGGCGACGTGGCGGCGGGCGTGCTGGGCGCGGTCGTTCGCGACCCGTCCACCGACGGCGTCGTGTGGCAGGAGTACCTCGAAGCGGTGGTGCGTGAGCGCGACGGCTGGAAGGACTTCTACCGGGCCTGCCGGGAGGTCTCGGCGTGACGACGGCCTCCCGGCGTACGGGGGCGCCCGCGGGGGCGGGGGCCGGAGATCGCGGCGCGGGGCCGCTGCTGCTGGGCGTCCGGCACCACGGGCCGGGCTCCGCCCGCGCGGTGCGGGCGGCGCTGGAGGCGCGGCAGCCGGCGGTGCTGCTCGTCGAGGGGCCGCCGGAGGCGGACGGCATCGTCGCGCTGGCGGGTGACGAGGAGATGCGGCCCCCGGTCGCCCTGCTCGCGCACGTGCTGGACGATCCGGGACGGGCCGGGTTCTGGCCGCTCGCCGAGTTCTCGCCGGAGTGGGTGGCGATCCGCTGGGCGCTGGGCCGGGGTGTGCCGGTGCGCTTCATCGACCTCCCGGCAGCGCATTCGCTGGCGCTCGGCGGGCGAGTGGACGGCGACGGGCCCGAGGCCCCGGAGGGCCACGGCGGTGCCGACGGGCCCGGCGAGACCCCGGACAGCGCGACCGGCCTCCCGCCCGGCGCGGCACCTGACTCCGTGCCGGGCGGAGGCCCCGCGCCGGAGTCCGGCGCGGCCCTGCGCATCGACCCCCTGGCGGCGCTCGCCGAGGCAGCGGGGTACGACGACGCGGAGCGCTGGTGGGAGGACGTCGTGGAGCACCGCGCGGGCGGTGTGTCCGCGGACGGCCCCGAGGCGCCGTTCGCGGTCCTCGGCGAAGCCATGGCGGCGCTCCGCGAGCACGAGAGCGACGGCGGTGAGGGCGGCGCCGACGCCGAGGGCGGGCGCGGTGCGGGGGCGGGGCCGGGCGGCGAGGTCTGGCGTGACCGGGTGCGCGAGGCGCACATGCGGCTGCGGCTGCGTGAGGCGTGCCGGGAGTTCGGAGCCGGTTCCGTCGCCGTGGTGTGCGGTGCCTGGCACGTTCCCGCGCTGACCGTGAAGGCGAAGGTCTCCGACGACAGGCAGTTGCTGAAGGGCCTGCCGAAGGCGAAGACCGAGATCACCTGGGTTCCCTGGACGCACCGCCGCCTGGCACGCCGCAGCGGGTACGGGGCGGGCATCGCCTCCCCCGGCTGGTACGGCCACCTCTTCTCCGCCCCGGACCGCCCCGTCGCGCGCTGGATGACGAAGGTGGCGAGGCTGCTGCGCGAGGAGGACTACGGGGTCTCCTCGGCGCACGTCATCGAGGCCGTCCGCCTGGCGGAGTCGCTGGCCGTGATGCGCGGCAGGCCCTTGGCGGGGCTGGGCGAGACGCTCGACGCCGTACAGGCCGTGATGTGCGAGGGGTCGGACGTACCGCTCGCCCTGGTCCGGGACCGGCTGGTCATCGGGGACGTGCTGGGCGAGGTGCCGGAGGGCGCCCCGGCCGTTCCGCTCCAGCGGGACCTCGCACGCCTGCAGCGTTCGCTGAGGCTCAAACCGGAGGCGGCGGAACGGGAGTTGGAGCTCGACCTGCGCAAGGAGACCGACTCCGCGCGCAGCCGCCTGCTGCACAGGCTGCGTCTCCTCGGCGTCGACTGGGGCGTGCCCTCGCTGTCCCGTACGGGCAGCACCGGAACGTTCCGCGAGAGCTGGCGGCTGCGCTGGGAGCCGGAGCTGTCGGTGCAGATAGCGGAGGCCGGGGTGTGGGGCACGACGGTCCTGGGCGCGGCGACGGCGAAGGCCGTCTCCCAGGCCGCCGGCGCCGCGGCCCTCGCCGACGTCACAGCGCTCGCCGAGCGCTGCCTCCTCGCGGAACTGCCGGACGCGCTGCCGGTGGTCATGCGGGTCCTGGCCGATCGGGCCGCGCTGGACGCCGACGTCGGCCACCTCGCGCAGGCGCTCCCCGCGCTGGTGCGGTCGGTGCGGTACGGCGACGTCCGCGGTACCGATGCGGAGGCGCTCGCCGGGGTCGCCGAAGGACTGGCGGAACGCGTGTGCGTCGGCCTTCCGCCCGCGTGCGCGGGCCTGGACGCGGACGGCGCGGCGCGGATGCGGGGCCATGTCGACGAGGTGCACCAGTCGATGGCCCTTCTCGGACAGGCGCGCGGCGAGAGTGCGACGGGGGTGCATTCTCGCTGGCGCGCCGTACTTCGCCGGCTCGCCGTCCGCGACCGGATACCGGGCGTGATCCGCGGCCGGTGCGCCCGGTTGCTGCTGGACGACGGCAGGCTGGCGGAGGAGGAGGCGGCGAGGCTGATGGGCCTCGCGCTGTCTCCGGGTACCGCTCCGGCCGATGCGGCGGCGTGGATCGAGGGCTTCCTCGCGGGCGGCGGGATGCTGCTCGTGCACGACGAGCGGCTGCTCGCACTCGTCGACCGTTGGCTGTCCCGGGTGCCGGCGGAGGCGTTCACGGACGTACTGCCGCTGCTGCGCAGGACGTTCGCGGAGTACGAGCCGGGCGTGCGGCGGACGGTGGGCGAACTCGTCCGGCGGGGGACCTTGCCGGACGCGGCCCCTGCGGACGCCGGCACGGGCGAGGGAGCCGGCGGAACGGCGGCCGGCCTTCCGGGTTTCGGCCCCGGCCTGGACGTGTCCCGCGCGGACGCCGTGCTGCCGACGCTGCGCCTGCTGCTGCAAGGCGGCCCTCCCCAGGCGGAGACGCACGGCCAGGGCGGGCCCGGGACCGGAACCGAAGGCGCACCGGCCGACCGTGTGCCGCACACCGACCGTGAGGAGGCGGCCGTATGAACCGGACCCCGACACGAGAGCAGACCGGCACGGCCGGAGACACGGCCGGAGACACGACCGGAGACAAGAGCCCTGAGGGGAGCCCCACGTCGGAGGAGCGGTTGCGCCGCTGGCGCCTCGTTCTGGGCGGCGCGAACGGCTCGGACGGCACGGGCTGCTCCCTCGAAGGCTCCGACTCGGCCATGGACCGCACGCTCCAGGCGCTCTACGGCACCCCGGCCGGCCGCGGCCGGGGACGCGGTGAGCGTTCCGGCGGTCTCGGCGGATCGGCTCCGCAGGTGGCGCGCTGGCTGGGGGACATCAGGACGTACTTCCCTTCGTCCGTCGTCCAGGTCATGCAGCGGGACGCCATCGACCGGCTCGGATTGTCGGCCATGCTTCTCGAGTCGGAGATGCTGGAGGCGGTCGAGGCGGACGTCCACCTCGTGGGCACGCTGCTGTCCCTGAACCGGGCCATGCCGGAGACGAGCAAGGAGACGGCTCGCGCCGTGGTGCGCAAGGTGGTCGCCGAGCTGGAGAAGAAGCTCGCCGCCCGCACCCGGTCGACGCTCACCGGCGCGCTCGACCGCTCGGCGAAGGTCACGCGTCCGCGCCACCGGGACATCGACTGGGACCGCACGGTCCGCGCCAACCTCAAGAACTATCTGCCGGAGTACCGGACGGTCGTCCCCGAGCGCCTCATAGGGTTCGGCCGCGCCTCGCAGTCGGTGAAGAAGGACGTCATCCTCTGCATCGACCAGTCGGGCTCGATGGCGGCGTCCGTCGTCTACGCATCCGTTTTCGGCGCGGTGCTCGCCTCGATGCGCTCGCTGCGGACGCGTCTGGTGGTCTTCGACACCAACGTCGTGGACCTCACGGACGATCTCGACGATCCGGTCGACGTCCTGTTCGGTACGCAGCTGGGCGGCGGCACGGACATCAACCGGGCCCTGGCGTACTGCCAGACCCAGATCTCGCGTCCGGCGGAGACGATCGTCGTGCTCATCAGCGATCTGTACGAGGGCGGCATACGCGACGAGATGCTGAAGCGCGTGGCCCAGATGAAGGGCGCCGGCGTGCAGTTCGTCAGCCTGCTCGCGCTCTCCGACGAGGGCGCGCCCGCCTACGACCGCGGGCACGCGACCGCGCTCGCTGAGCTGGGCGCCCCGGCCTTCGCCTGCACCCCCGACCACTTCCCCGAGGTGATGGCCGCCGCGATCGAGAAGCGGCCCCTTCCGGTGCCGCCCGCGACGTGACGTCCCATCACGCCGGCCGGACGGCCCCCGGTCCCCGGCCCCGCACGGAGCTGTCCCGCCGGGCGGAGGCCGGGGCCGCCCGACCGGGGCGCATGTCCGCGGCGGGACCTGGTCGCGGCGGGAGCTGGTCGCGGCGGGAGCTGGTCGCGGCGGGACCTGGTTGTGCCGGGGCCCGCCTGCACAAGTCCTGCTCACGGCACGCTTCCCGCGCACGCCGCAACTCCCGTCTCCTGTAGGCAAGTTGAATGACCGACAGCGCTCGGAAGCGGAGGTCCCGCAGCGTTCCCGCGCGAGAGCGGAAGGAGAAGTGAACACTTTGTGACGGCAGTTGCGGCGGGGGCCGGGCGGCGTGCAAAGATCTCCGTTGTCCGGATCTCCGGGCCCAGGACGCGGTGAGCGTCTTCTGAGCCGCCCGCGTCCGGCGTTCTCCGAATTTCCCCGGGAAGGTTCCTGCCTTGTCAGCTGTCTCCGCTGTGCCTGCCGCTGTGCGCTCGCCGCGCTCGGCCGCCGCACGGCGGGCCGTGGTGACACTGCTCTTCCTCGGCGGTTTCCTGACGCTCGCCTTCCTCTTCGGAGGCGACGCCCAGGCCGCCACCGCGCTGGACGGCGGGAAGGGCAAGTCCACGGGGCAGGCCGCTGATCTGCTGAAGCCGGAGAAGCCGGCCGGCGGCTCCCTCTCCGAGAAGGAGATGGCCGAGCAGCAGCAGGAGGCCCAGGAGGCCGCCGACGAGGCGGCTTCCCACGTCATCGACCCCGTCACCGAAGGTGCCGAGGGGGCCGGGCACGTCACCCGTCCCGTCGGTGAAGCCGTCGGCGGCGTCAGCGACGCCGTGGGCCTGGGCGGTCTCACCGAACGGCTGGGCCTGCAACTCGGCAACGGCGAGGGCGACGGCACCCCGGAGGACGACGGCGACGACGAGGCCGGTCACGGAGACGGCGGTCCGTCCGCCGGCGACGCCGACGCCGCGTCGGGCGACGCCGGCCGCAAGCAGGTGCAGCGCACCCCGGCCGGTGGTGCCGCCGCGGACTCCGCGCACAGCGCCGTCCGCCATGCCGAGGCCCATGACGCCATGCCTCGCGAGGGTGACGGCCGTCCCGTCCAGAACCCCTTCCAGCAGGTCCCTCTCGCCCCGTCCGCCGGCGCCTCGCAGTTCGCGAGCGACGGCAACGGTCCGCGCGGCGGACTCCAGCAGCTCGCCGGTCATCTGACCGATGCCGAGCTCTTCGGGCTCCCGCAGCCCGGAGCGGTGAGCGCGGCGGCCGGTGCGCCGACCCGCGACCGCGCCTCCGACGTCCTCGAATTCCCCGGCTAGGGCAGACCTCCACCCCGTCTGCAGTACCCGCGACCTGCCACGCGGGGGTGGACAGGTCTGCCCAAGCCGTTGGATCTCCTGAATTCGAAGGACTCTCCCATGCACAAGAACATCCGGCGTTCCCTCATGGTCGCTGCCGCCGCCTCGGGCATCTGGGCCCTCGGCACCACCGGCGCCAACGCGGCGGAGCTGCCCGTCCCCACCGACACCGTCACCGGCGCCGTGGACGAGGCCGGCAAGGGCGGCGGCCTGACGAGCACCGTGGACGGTGCGGCCGGCACGCTGAAGAAGACCACCGAAGGCGTGACGGAAGGCGTCGTCGGCAAGCTGCCGACCAACGGCATCCCGGAGAACGGCCTGCCGAGCAACACCCTGCCCACCGCGGGCGTCTCCGAGGCCCTGGGCGACACCCTCGGCGCCGTCACCGAGGGCCGGACCGACGGCGTGACGGGCGGGTTGCCGAACGCCGGTGCCGCCTCCGGCGCCGTCGGGACCGCGCAGGGCGCCGCGGGCAAGGCCCTTGACGAGACGGGCCGCGCCTCCAAGGCGATAAAGGAGGTCCAGAAGGGCGTCCGTCCCGCGACCGCTCCGCTTCCCGCCCCGGCCGCCCACGACCTGACGGACCTGGCTGTCGCCGAGCTGCCGGCCCGTACCCTCCCCGCCGTCGACCTGCCGGGTGCCCCGCGCGTGCCCGCCCTGCCGTCGGCCCCCGCCACGGGTGACCTCGTCAACGGCCTGGCCGCCGCGAGCGTCCGTCCCGAGCCGGTGACCGGCGCGCTCAAGGGCGACCACGCCCAGCAGGCCCTCGGCACCGTCCGTACGGTCGCTTCCGCCGCGCAGCCCGTGGTGAGCGGCTCCGGCGTCGTGTCCGTGCTGCCGGAGCACGTCGGCAGCGTCATCGTCCACGTCCAGCCGGCCGCGGACCAGCTCGCCTCCGACGTCGCCGTGACCGTCGACGACGCCGCCGCAACGAGCGCCCCGTTCGCCGAGAGCACCCTCGGCCGCACGCACTGCCTGGTCCACGAAGTGGACAGCGCCGTCCTCCACTTCGGCCACGGAGTCGCCGCCGACGCCGTGCCGTACGCCCACGCCACCGCTGCCGGTCTGCACCGCAACGTGGACACCACCGTGGCGGACGCCGCCTCCGCGGTGCAGATCTACGTCGTGCCCAGCACGCGCGACCTGACGGACGCGGCCAACATCCCCGGTCTGCCCGGCGTCTCGCAGCTGCCGGTGAACGTCCCGGCCGTCCCGGCGGTCCCCGCGGTCTGACTCTTCCGTCGCCCGGTCGCCGGACGGCGGACAGCGGGAGCGGGGTGGCTCAGCAAGGGGGTTGGGCCACCCCGCGGCCCGGACCGCCGTCCGGCCTCCGGGGGGCGCGGGACGCCACGAGACGCGCACGCGCCCCCGCGCACGGCACCGCTCGTGCGACACCGCTCACTGGACAGAGTTCACACCGTTCACCGTTCACCGCTCATCAACTCCGAACTACTGAATCGAGACAGCGATGCACTGGAGCAGCAACGCCTCCCGTGGGTTCCTCCTCGTAGCGGCAGCCGCGGGCCTGTGGGTGCTCGGCAACGTCGGCGTGCAGGCGGACGATCCGCCTTCCGGACAGGGGACTTCGGGAGACATATCGGAGCTGACCGAGGTCGTGGAGCGCTCCATGGGCAAGAACGCCCCGGGCGACGCGGACCGCAACGGCGCCGGCGGCAAGGCCGGTTCGGGAGAACAGACCGACGACATGAAGGATGGCGCGGGGAAGGCGGCCGAACATGTCACGGAAAAGACCGGTAAGGCCGTGTCCACGGCGCCTGCGGGTGCCGCGCGTGCGGACCTGGGCGCTGTGTCCGGCGTCACGACTACGGCCGCCGCGCCGTCCGAGGCGGGGCTGCCGGAGGACGTGGTGATCGAGGCCCCCGAGGTGGTGCCGGGGGTTCCGAGCGTGGGCGTCGTGCCCCTGTCGCTTCCCGCGCTTCCCGTCACGCCGGAGGTTCCCACCCTCTGAGGGAGGTCCGCCCGCCGTACGCCCCGACGGTGCCGCCCGCGTGCAGGCGTGGGGTTCGCCGTGCCCGCGAGTACGGGACGGCACGGTGCCGGGACCGGCGTTGCGATCGGCTCCGGCCCGACTCGGCGCCGCCGCACAGGAGTTGCTCCGGTATCGCGCTGCCGTGGGACGAACCTCGCAGCGTTCCGGGTGCCGTTCGAAGGTCCTCAGCCCGCTCGGCCGCGCCCCCGACGGCGCGCAGAGCGGGCGGTGGGCGTGAGGGCGTCGGTGCGCTACCAGGACCACGGATCTGTGACCGTTGTCACCGCGCCGGTGTGAGCCCGGATTTATGCACCGCTCACCCGCAGGGCTAACCTGCAAGGCGGACATGCCGCGCGCCATCCGTTACGCCGCGGCCACGCGGCACGCCCACACTCACGCTGACAACCGCGAACCACTGATTAAGGGGACGTACGCGCGTGGACCTGTTCGAGTACCAGGCGAGGGACATCTTCGCCAAGCATGACGTACCGGTGCTGGCCGGCGAAGTCATCGACACGCCCGAGGCGGCGCGCGAGGTGGCCGAGCGACTCGGCGGTCGCGCGGTCGTCAAGGCGCAGGTGAAGACCGGTGGCCGGGGCAAGGCCGGCGGTGTGAAGCTGGCTTCCGACCCGGCCGACGCCGTCGAGAAGGCCGGGGCCATCCTGGGCATGGACATCAAGGGCCACACGGTCCAGAAGGTCATGCTGGCCCAGACCGCGGACATCGCGGAGGAGTACTACGTCTCCTTCCTGCTGGACCGCACGAACCGCACCTTCCTGGCCATGGCCTCCGTCGAGGGCGGCGTCGAGATCGAGGAGGTCGCCGCGACGAAGCCCGAGGCTCTCGCGAAGATCCCCGTCGACGCCATCGAGGGCGTCACCGAGGCGAAGGCACGCGAGATCGCCGAGGCCGCCAAGTTCCCGGCAGAGCTCACCGATCAGGTGGTGAACGTCCTGCAGAAGCTGTGGGACGTCTTCATCCGTGAGGACGCGACGCTCGTCGAGGTCAACCCGCTCGTCAAGACCGGCGACGGCAAGGTCATCGCGCTGGACGGCAAGGTCACGCTCGACGAGAACGCCGAGTTCCGCCAGCCCGACCACGCGGCCCTCGAGGACAAGGCCGCGGCCGACCCGCTGGAGGCGGCGGCGAAGGCGAAGGGCCTCAACTACGTCAAGCTCGACGGCCAGGTCGGCATCATCGGCAACGGCGCGGGGCTGGTCATGTCCACCCTCGACGTCGTCGCGTACGCGGGGGAGGCGCACAAGGGCGTCAAGCCCGCCAACTTCCTCGACATCGGCGGCGGCGCCTCGGCCGAGGTGATGGCCAACGGCCTGGAGATCATCCTCGGCGACCCCGACGTCAAGTCGGTCTTCGTCAACGTCTTCGGCGGCATCACCGCCTGCGACGCCGTCGCGAACGGCATCGTCCAGGCCCTCGAACTGCTCAAGAGCAAGGGCGAGGACGTGAACAAGCCGCTGGTCGTCCGCCTCGACGGCAACAACGCGGAGCTGGGCCGGAAGATCCTCAACGACGCGAACCACCCGCTGGTGCAGCAGGTGGACACCATGGACGGCGCGGCGGACCGTGCTGCCGAACTGGCCGCCAAGTAAGCCGGACGAGACCGAGATCTGACGAGGACATCGACACACCATGGCTATCTTCCTCAACAAGGAGAGCAAGGTCATCGTCCAGGGGATGACCGGCTCCGAGGGCCAGAAGCACACCAAGCGGATGCTTGCTTCCGGCACCAACATCGTCGGCGGCGTCAACCCGCGCAAGGCGGGCACCAGCGTCGACTTCGACGCTCCCCCTACGCCTGACGGCGTGGGCGGTGCCCCCACCTCCGTGCCGGTCTTCGGCGGGGTCAAGGAGGCCATCGAGGCCACCGGCGCCGACGCGACGGTCATCTTCGTACCGCCCAAGTTCGCGAAGGACGCCGTCATCGAGGCGGTCGACGCGGAGATCGGGCTCGCCGTCGTCATCACCGAGGGCATCGCCGTCCACGACACGGCGTACTTCTGGGACTACGCCTGCCAGAAGGGCAACAAGACCCGCATCGTGGGCCCGAACTGCCCCGGCCTGATCACTCCGGGCCAGTCCAACGCCGGCATCATCCCGGGCGACATCACGCAGGCCGGACGCATCGGCCTCGTGTCGAAGTCCGGCACGCTGACGTACCAGATGATGTACGAGCTGCGCGACATCGGCTTCTCCTCGGCGGTCGGCATCGGCGGTGACCCGGTCATCGGCACGACGCACATCGACGCGCTCAAGGCGTTCGAGGCCGACCCCGACACCGACCTGGTCGTCATGATCGGCGAGATCGGCGGCGACGCGGAGGAGCGGGCGGCGGACTTCATCAAGGAGAACGTCACCAAGCCCGTCGTCGGCTACGTCGCCGGCTTCACCGCTCCCGAGGGCAAGACCATGGGTCATGCGGGCGCCATCGTTTCCGGTTCGTCGGGCACCGCCCAGGCGAAGAAGGAGGCGCTGGAGGCCGCGGGCGTGAAGGTCGGCAAGACGCCGTCCGAGACCGCCCGTCTGGCACGCGAAGTGCTCGCCGGCTGACGGAAGCCGGCACCAGAAGCGGCACACGCTTCAGCCGCGTACGGGCCCTGTCCTCCGGTTCGGAGGACAGGGCCCGTACGTGTGCCCGACGGTGCCGTCCGGTCAGATGACCGGCAGCAGACGTCCCGGCTGCCGGTCCGGAGCGAGCGTCGCCGACGGCTTCTTGGGGACGGGAAGCCGCGGCACGTTCCGCTCGTCGTCGGAGGCGACGAGCGTGAAGCCCGCCGCCGCCAGCGACGCCGTCAGCCCGAGTGCCGCGGCCGTCGCGCCCCACGAGCGCAGTGCGCCGAGCCGGCGCACGCGCGGTGCGGGCGGCAGCGTCACGGGCTGCGGTGCCGCCAACTGCCCCAGCAGGGCCGCGGTCAGGGCCGGAAGTTGCCCGTCCGCAGCGTCGCGGAGTTCGGGCACGCGTTCGGCGAGTGCCGCCCGTCCGCGGCGGAGCCGCCCCGCGGCCGCGGCGCTGCTCGCCTCCACTTCCGCCGCGGCGTCCGCGGGGTCCAACCCCAGCCCGTCGCACAGCAGGACGACCGCGCGGTACGAGGGAGGCAGGCGCAGCAGCGCGTCGAACAGTCCGCGGTCGCCCGGCGGGACGTTGCGCATGGCCCGCGCGTGGCGGAGCGGGCCGGACAGGCGGAAGTTGCGCCAGGGAGCGAGGGCGTACCGGTACGCGGCCGCACGGACCCAGCCCGCCGGGTCGGGGTCGACGGCCACTTCGGGCCAGCGCTGCCACGCCAGCCGGAAGGCGTGCCCGACGGAACGCCGGGCGAGGGACGGCCGTCCGCACAGCAGGAAGACCTGACGCGTGAGCGACGGGGCATGGCGGTCATGGAGCCGGTCGAAGACGTCGGCGGCACACCCGCGGACGTCCGGCACGGAGCCGGCCTCCGCGGAGCCGGTCTCTGCGGCTGCTGCCTCTACGGATACGGATACGGATCCGGACGCGGCTTCGGCGGATGCGGACCCGGACGCGGGCCCCGGCGGCGGGGATTGGGGTTCCGGAGACTCCGCGGGCTCCGAACGGCCGCTCCGCGCCTGCTCGTCGCCGTCGGCCCGGGGCGCGTCCTCTCGTTCCCCGCTCATGCGTTCCACCGTCGGCGCGCGGTTAGTGTGACAAGGTGCATGTGGACATAGTGGGCGACACAGCGACAAAAAGCGTGTTACCAGATCAGAACGGGTGTTGTTGACAGCATGTCGACGTGAGCCAAGTGACGCATCGCAGCCCGACGTTGTCCCCGCACAGCCGAACGACCGCGCGGACGCAGCCGTCACAGGCCGCGTGGCTCTTCGAAGGCGTGATCGCCGCGGGGCTGGGCCTCGGTTCGCTGACCGTGCTCGTGCTGCTCCTGTGGATCATCACCCCGTACCCCGACACCGGTGCGGACGCCGCCCTCCACGTGGCGGCCGACCTGTGGGTGCTGGGACACGGCAGCAGCCTCGTACGCACCGAGACCCTGTCCGGAGCGCCCGCACCCGTCGCGCTGACGCCGCTGCTGCTCATGGTGCTTCCCGTCTGGCTGCTCCACCGGGCCTGCGTGCGGGCGCTGTCGGCGGGCGAGCAGCGCCTCGGCATCCCGGCCGGAGCGGACCGCCCGGAGCCGGGCTTCCTGGCGCCCGTGGGCTGGGTCGCGGCGGGGTATCTGCTGACGGGCGCCCTCGCGGTGCTGTTCACGTCGGCCGCGCCGGTGCGTGCCGACGTCCTCAGCGCCGTGGTGCGCCTGCCGCTCTTCGTGCTGTGCGTGGCGGCGGCGGCCATGCTGGCGGGGGGAGCGCGCATCGCGCCCAAGAGCGACGGTCCGGCGCCCGGCAGGACGGCGGCGGACGGCGCGGAACCCGGCGGGGCACCGGCCGCCGCTTCCGGCGGCTCGGGCGGCTCGGGCGGCGTCGAGGCTCCCGATGAGGCGGCGACCGACGGGCGCCCGCTCTTGCCGTACCCGCGGGAGACCGTGGAGCTGGTGCGGCGCCTCCGCCCCCTGCGTACCGCGCTCGTCACCCTGGCGGTCCTGTGCGGCGGCGGCCTGCTGCTGACGGCCGGCGCGCTGCTGTGGAACCTGGACGGCGTGCGGGAGTCGTTCCCCGCGCTCGCCAAGGCGTGGCCGGGCCGGTTCGCCGTGCTCCTGCTCGTGGTCGCGCTGCTGCCGAACGCGGCCGTCTGGGCCGCGTCGTACGGGCTGGGCCCCGGGTTCGTACTGGGAGCGGGGACGCCGGTGGGCCCGTTCTCCCCGGGAGGCGACCCCGGGCTGCCGCCCTTCCCCCTGCTCGCGGCCGTCCCCGCGGACGGCGCGGGCGGGATCCTCGCCTGCGTCCTCTCCGGCGCCGTACCGCTGGCCGCCGGCGTCACCGCCGGCTGGTTCGTGGGGCGTGCGGCGGTTCCCGACGGGGGCCGGAGGCCGGAGGCCGCGGGGTGGCGGAGCACGGTGTGCGCAGTCGTCCTCGTCGCGTGCTGCTGCGGCGTGGGCCTGGCCGTGCTCGCGGCCTCCTCGGGAGGGGCGATCGGCACGCGGGCGCTGGCGGTGTTCGGGCCGAGCTGGTGGCTGGCCGGCTCGTCGGCGGCCCTGTGGGCCACGGCTGTGGGGACGCCGGTGGCGCTGCTCGTACGGTCATGGCGCCTGCGGGATCCCGGACCCGACGACGAATGGCACGCGACGTCGGCGCGGCAGGCCCGCTGGGCGGCGCTGAAGAGCGCGTCGGGCGGGCTCATGCCCGACTTCGAGCCGCGCAGGTACTGAACCGGCGGTACGGGGGACCGGAGGAGGGCCGGGACGGCGCGGCCGCCCCGGCACGCCCGCGCAGAGCGGGCCGCGCCGGATCAGCGGTCTTCGAGGAGCGGGCGCAGGTTGCTCGGCAGGAGGTCCTTGCAGTCCTCACGCGAGGACTGCGTGAGGGCGTCCTGCGTGCAGGTGTAGTAGTCGCGGTAGACGGACTGGAAGGCGAACGTCGCCGCCACCACGGCCAGCGCCAGCGACGCGGTGATCAGACCGCTGATCGCCGCCGTCGTACGGGACTTGGCGGCCTGCGCCGGCGTCACGGACACCGGGATCGGGGACGCCGCCTTCGGCTTCTCCTCCGTCTCCCGGCGGTCGCTGCCCGCGACGTCCTCGGCCCGCGCCGCGGCGCCCGACCCGCCTCCGCGCCTGCCCGAACCCGCGCCGCGCGGCCGTGACTTGTTGCGCAGCGCGTCGATGCCCCAGTACAGGGAGAGGGCGCCCAGGAGCAGAGCCACCTCCGGGAGGCTGAAGAGGGCGAAGAAGAGCGCCCAGATGCCGCTGTGCAGGGAGTAGCGCGCGTGGCGCTGCAGCGGGTCCGTCGGGTCCCACCTCATGCCGCCCCGCGGCCCGCCACGGCCGTTGCCGCCGTCACCGCCGTCCCCGCCGGAACCGCCGAAGCCGCCGCTCTGCCTGCCGGGCTGGCGGCTGCTCCACTGGCTGCCCCAGGACGAGGGCCGCTCGCCGGACCCCTGGTCCGAGCCCTCGGCCCCCGGCTCCGAGCCGTCGCGCCCTCCGGGCCCGCCGGACTCGCCCGCGTCCGTGCCGGGCCGTGAGCCGGTTCCGCGGCGCGGCTGCCATGGCCGGTCCGGCTGCCCCTCCGGCGGTGCCGCGAAGGGGTTGTCCTCGCGCGAGGTGCTGTCGGATGGGGCTGCCGCGCGGCGGCGACTTCGGTCCGTCATGTGCTGTGTGTCTTCCCCTTGCGTCCTGTCGTGCCGGTTGCCGGTCGTGCCTCGTGTGCCGGTGCGTGTCTCGGCGCAGGCTCGGGTCTGTCCCTCCTGACGCTACCTGCCGTGCCCGCCCCCGTCCCGTGGGGGCCGTGTGAGGGGCCGGTATCGTTGCCGACGGCCGGACGCTTCGTAGAGTTCCCCGGAAACCGGTGCTCGACGAGTTCGTACGACCACACAAACCGCTGCTGCCCCGAACCGTCCCGCGGTGCCGGGGATTCCCCCGAGAGAGAGCCTCGTCGTGGCTGCGCACCAGAGCCCGGGCCGTTCCCGCTCCGCTTCCCGACCCGTCCGCCGTCTCGTGGTCCTCGTCTCCGGGTCGGGAACGAATCTGCAGGCGCTCCTCGACGCCGTCGCGGAGCAGGGGGAGGAGGCGTACGGCGCGCGGATCGTCGCCGTCGGCGCCGACAGGGACGGGATCGAGGGGCTGGAGCGCGCGCGGCGTGCCGGGATCCCCACCTTCGTGTGCCGGGTGAGGGACTACGCGGCGCGGGAGGAGTGGGACCGCGCCCTGGCCGAGGCGACAGCCGCGCACGAGCCGGACCTCGTGGTCTCGGCGGGCTTCATGAAGATCGTGGGCAAGGAGTTCCTCGCCCGTTTCGCCGGGCGGGTGGTCAACACGCACCCCGCCCTGCTCCCCAGCTTCCCCGGGACGCACGGCGTGCGCGACGCGCTCGCCTACGGGGCGAAGGTGACCGGGTGCACCGTCCACTTCGTCGACGACGGTGTCGACACGGGTCCGATCATCGCGCAGGGCGTGGTGGAGGTCCTGGACGAGGACGACGCCGACGGGGGCGCCGCTCTCCACGAGCGGATCAAGGAAGTCGAGCGACGGCTGCTCGTCGATGTCGTGGGACGTCTCTCCCGCGACGGCTACCGCATCGAAGGACGAAAGGTACGGCTGCAACATGGGTGAAGGCGGCACGAGCGAGGGTGGCACGAGCGCCGGGGGCGGCAGGCTGCCCGTGCGCAGGGCCCTGGTCAGCGTCTACGACAAGAGCGGCCTCGACGAGCTGGCCCGCGGTCTGCACTCGGCGGGCGTCCGGCTCGTCTCGACGGGCTCCACCGCGGAGCGGATCGCGGCGGCGGGCGTGCCGGTGACCGCCGTCGAGGAACTGACCGGCTTCCCGGAGTGCCTGGACGGACGCGTCAAGACGCTGCATCCGCGCGTGCACGCGGGCATCCTCGCGGACCGGCGGCTCGCCTCCCACCGCGAGCAGCTCACCGAACTCGGCGTGGAGCCCTTCGACTTGGTGATCGTCAACCTCTACCCCTTCCGGGAGACGGTCGCTTCGGGAGCCACGCCCGGCGAATGCGTGGAGAAGATCGACATCGGCGGTCCGTCGATGGTCCGCGCGGCCGCCAAGAACCACCACTCGGTGGCCGTCGTCGTCGATCCCGACCGGTACGGGGACGTGCTGAAGGCCGTGGAGAGCGGCGGGTTCGGCCTCCAGGAGCGCAAGCGGCTGGCAGGCGAAGCGTTCCAGCACACCGCGGCGTACGACGTGGCGGTGGCGAACTGGTTCGCCGGCGGATACGCGGACACCGACGGTGACGGGGGCGGCAACGGCGTCGGGACGTCCCGGGAGACCGGGGCCGGGCAGGGCGGACAGCCGCCCGTCCTCCCGGACTTCGCCGGTGCCGCCTGCACCCGCCGCCGCGTGCTGCGCTACGGCGAGAACCCCCACCAGCCCGCCGCCCTGTACACGGACGGCAGCGGCACGGGACTGCCTTACGCCGAGCAGCTGCACGGCAAGGAGATGTCGTACAACAACTACGTCGACACCGAAGCGGCGCGCCGTGCGGCCTACGAACACGCCGGCAGCCCCTGCGTGGCGATCATCAAGCACGCCAACCCGTGCGGTATCGCGGTGGGTTCGGACGTGGCGGAGGCGCACCGCAAGGCGCACGCGTGCGACCCGCTCTCCGCGTTCGGCGGGGTGATCGCCGTGAACCGCGCGGTCTCCGTCGCCATGGCCGAGCAGGTCGCGGAGATCTTCACGGAGGTCGTGGTGGCGCCGGACTACGAGGAGGGCGCCGTCGAGGTGCTGTCCCGCAAGAAGAACATCCGGGTGCTGCGCTGTCCCGGAGAGCCGTCCGGAACGGTCGAGTCCAGGCCCATCGAGGGCGGCATGCTGCTCCAGGTCAGGGACCGGCTGCAGGCGGCCGGCGACGACCCCGCCGGCTGGCGGCTGGCGACGGGCGAGCCGCTGGGCGCGGCGGAGTTGGAGGAGCTGGCGTTCGCGTGGCGGTCCTGCCGCGCGGTCAAGTCGAACGCGATCCTGCTCTCCAAGGACGGCGCGACCGTCGGCGTGGGCATGGGCCAGGTCAACCGCGTCGACTCCGCGAAGCTCGCCGTGCAGCGCGCGGGGGAGGAGCGGGCACGCGGCTCCTACGCGGCCTCCGACGCCTTCTTCCCCTTCCCCGACGGGCTGGAGGTGCTGGCGCGTGCCGGGATCCGGGCTGTCGTGCAGCCGGGCGGCTCCGTGCGCGACGAGGCGGTGGCCGACGCGGCGACGGCGGCGGGCGTCACGATGTACCTCACGGGGACGCGGCACTTCTTCCACTGAGCCGGGCAGCCGCACTGTGCCGGGATCCACCGAGCCGGACAGGTCAGCGGCCTGATGCGCGGCACCGGCCTGATGCGCGGCACCCCGGGCGCCTGGCAGGGCGGCCGGGGTGCGTGCCGTCGTACGGTGCTGCGCGGTGCCTCGAAGCGAGGGTGAACCGGGTCAGTAACGCGGCCTGTTGAACCACGCGCCTTCCTGCGCGAGGAGCACGATGCAGGTGATCCCCAGCGCCATCCACAGCAGCCCGAGGGGCACGAACGGCAGCCCGAAGAGGGTGAGGAACGAGGCCCACACGATGCCGCCGGTACGGGTCGAGCTTCCGCCCTTCGGTACGAAGAAGCCCAGGACGATCCCCAGTACGGCGTGCACGAGGCAGACGCCGAAGAGGATGTACAGCACGCCGATGGGGGTGTGCGCGCTCGCGTACCCCGGCATGCCGTGCAGGTTCCCCGCGGCCACTCCCAGCCCGATCATCACGGCGATGGAGACCAGGGTCTGCAAGCTGCCCGCGATGAACATCATCACGCGGACGCCGTTGATCTTGCTCGGCATCACGCCGGGCGGCGGCCCCGGGAACCCGCCGGGGCCGGGCGGGGGCGCGGCCTGCGGGTAGCCGTACGCGGGCTGCCCGCCCGGCTGGGGCTGCTGCGGGTAGCCGTAGGGCGCCGTCGGGGGCTGCTGCGGCTGCTGGGCGTACGGGTTCTGCGCGTACGGGTCGTTGCCGGGAGGCCCGGGCGGCGGGTAACTCATGGGTCGGTGCCTTTCGGTCTGGAGGTGCGGACGGTTCGGGCGGTGCGTACGGGGCCGGGCGGGCGCGGCTCGCGCCCGTGACGCACGAAGGGCCGCGCCCCCGTGAGGTGCGGCGCGGCCTTCGTGGTGGTGCCGAGGTCCCGGACGGGTGCGAGCCGCGAGGCGCGCGGCCGTCCGCTACTTCTTGATGACGACGGTGCCCGCGGCGCGGTCGTGCCAGCCCTGCAGCTTCCCGCTGTTGTCGAAGAACGGCGAGAGGAAGACGAGGAGCGCGCCGATGTAGCACGCGACCGCGCCCGCGATCGGGATGATGTAGCGGATGAAGCCGCCGCCGGCGCCCGGAAGCTGGCCGTCGGCCTCCTTCACGACGCGCAGGCCCATGGCCATCTTGCCGACCGTCGCGCCCTTGAAGGCGATCATCAGCCACTCGTACAGCGCGAGGAAGACGGCGAGGCAGAGCATCATGACCATCATGGCGCCGAGGGCGCCCATGCTGGCTTCCTGAGCGTCCTGCACGCACTGGCTGTAGCCCGGCGTCGTGTAAGTGCCGCACTCCTCCAGGTCGTTGCCGAGGCCGATGGCGCTGCCGAGGCCGGCGATCATCACGATGGTGAGGACGGTGCTGATGATCAGGCCGTCGATGAGGCGGGCCAGGAACCGCTGCCCCATCGTGGCCAGCTGGGCCATGCCGATGTTGTTGATGTTTATGTAGCCGTTGTTGGCCTGCACCGTTCCGGGCTGCTGCGGGTAGCCGTAGCCGGGCTGGCCCGGGACGCCGCCCTGGGGCTGCTGCCCGTACTGGGGCTGGCCGTACTGCTGCTGCGGGTAGCCGTACGCGGGCTGGCCGCCCTGCTGCGGCTGCTGCGGGTACCCGTACGGCTGCTGCTGCGGCTGCTGCTGGGCGTAAGGGTTGTTCGGGTCCTGACCGGGAGGCGGTGGGTAGCTCACGGGTGCCTTCCTACGTGCTTCGTCTGGGAGCGGAATGGGCCGTAGTTCTCGGGGGAACGACAGTTCCGCCCCCGCAGACGCCGACGTGGACGTGGACTGCGTGAGGTGTGCGGTTATGCACGATGTGCCTCCCCCGATGCTGCGGCGCCCTGCGGACTGTCTTCCAAGTCCGGGCGTGGCGCCGCCGCTTCATGGTGGTCGGCGAAGTGCGACGCTGTCCAGCTGGATCCGGGAATGTGGCGAATCCGCAACGTGATGCCGAGGCTCCCGTTATCCGGTCCGTGCTCCCGCCCCCGTTCCGTCACACGGTCTGCACAGGAGGATCCGCGCGGGGCCCGGGGACCGTGCAGGGTGATCCGCACGGGGTGCCCGGAGCGGGCCCCGGCCCGGGCCGCCGAGCGTTCCGTGTCCTGCGGAGCGATACGGATTTCTGCCCGGCGCCCCGCATCCGGGAGTATGGGACCCATGACGGCCCAGATTCTCGACGGCAAGGCCACGGCGGCATCGATCAAGTCCGACCTGAAGGAGCGTGTCGCGGCGCTCAGGGAGCGGGGCGTCACGCCCGGCCTCGGCACCCTGCTGGTCGGCGACGACGTCGGCAGCCAGAAGTACGTCGCCGGCAAGCACCGCGACAGCCGGCAGATCGGCGTCAACTCGATCCAGCGCGAGCTGCCCGCGACGGCCGGCCAGGAGGAGATCGAGGCTGTCGTACGCGAGCTGAACGACGACCCGGAGTGCACCGGCTACATCGTCCAGCTGCCGCTCCCCCGGGGCATCGACACGAACCGCGTGCTCCAGCTCATGGACCCGGCCAAGGACGCGGACGGGCTGCACCCCACGAGCCTGGGCCGCCTGGTGCTGAACGAGCCGGGCCCGCTGCCCTGCACGCCCCAGGGCATCATCCAGCTTCTGCGCCGTCACGAGGTCGAGCTGAACGGGGCGCACGTCGTCGTCGTCGGGCGCGGCATCACCGTCGGACGGTCCATCCCGCTGCTCCTGACCCGGCGCGGCGTCAACGCCACGGTGACGCAGTGCCACACCGGTACGCGCGACCTGCCGGGGCTGCTGCGGCAGGCGGACGTCGTCGTGGCCGCGGCGGGGGTGCCCCACCTGATCAAGCCGGAGGACGTGCGCCCCGGCTCGGCCGTTCTGGACGTGGGCGTCAGCCGGGACGAGCACGGCAAGATCGTCGGCGACGTGCATCCTGGTGTGGCGGAGGTCGCGGCATGGATCTCACCCAACCCCGGCGGCGTCGGCCCGATGACCCGCGCGCAGCTGCTCGTCAACGTCGTCGAGGCGGCCGAGCGGGGCGTGGGGCCCGTCCAGGACCCCCGGTGAGGCCGTACGGAGCCGTCGGGCCGTCGAGATCTCGAGTGGTGAGGGTATGAAGGTCAACGCACGCGGCACGCGCCGCTTCCCCACGGTGACGCGGGACACGGCCCGTCCCGAGGGCGGCCGGCGGGCGATGGGAGCCGGTCACGCGGCGCCCTACCGGCAGTGGCCGCTGCTCGCGGTGTGCTGCGGGGTGCTGATCGGGCTGCTGGTGACGATCGGGGAGTTCCGCGCGGGGACCCTGATCATCGGGGCGTCGCTGATCGGCGGTGCCGTACTGCGCAGGTTCATGCCGTCGGTGGGGATGCTCGCGGTCCGTTCCCGCTTCACGGACATGCTGACGTACGGGCTGCTCGGTCTGGCCATCTGCCTGCTGGCGCTGATGGCGCAACCCGACCCGTTGCTGAGCATCCCGATCCTGGAGGACATCCTCCACTTCACGATCAGAGGCAGCGAAGGAACCCAGTAGCGGACAACCGCCGCGGAGCGCCGCCACTCCGGCATTCCGGGGCGCCGTCGTCGGCGCAGGGCACGTGCGCCGCCACGCCGGGTGACGTCGGCGGAGGGCCCGTACTTCCACGGTGAAGTGCGGGCCCCCGGCATGGCCGCACCAGCGGGTCGTGGTGGCAGACTAGTGACGACCAAGCGCGGGGAATGTCGACGAATTCGGGGGACGAGGGGGAGGCACATGCCTCGGTGGAGGCCGCTACCGGAGGAACTGGATCCGCAGATACGCGAGTTCACCAGCCAGCTGAGGCGGCTGGTGGACCGCAGCGGGATGAGCGTCGCGACGGTCGCCGACCGCACGGGCTACAGCAAGTCGTCCTGGGAGAAGTACCTGGGCGGCCGGCTGCTGCCGCCGCGCGGCGCGGCGCACGCTCTGGCGGAGGTGACCGACACCGACATCCGTCACCTGGAGACGATGTGGGAACTGGCCGAACGGGCGTGGAGCCGCGCGGAGATGCGGCACGACGTCACGATGGAGGCCATCCGCGTCGCCCAGGCGCGTGAGGCGCTCGGGGAGTTCTGGGACGAACCGGCCAAGGGCAAGAAGCGCCCCCGCAACAAGACGAAGGCCAAGGGCGGGGCCGACGGGGGGAACCAGACAGGCAAGAAGGGCAAGGGCGTGTCGCGCGGCGACGCGCCTGCCGGGAGCGAGGGCGACGCCGAGCCTCTCAACACCCGCGGACCCGCCGCCTCTTCGGCGGCTCCGCCCTCCGCCTCCGAACTCCAGGGCAGCGGCGCCGCTTCCGGCCGGGCCGAGCGCCCGGAGTTCGAGAAGCCGCCGGGGGACGACCACACGGCGATGCTCAGGCCGCTTCCCCGCAGGGGGGCGGCGAGGGAGCGGCAGCGGGTCGACCTGGGCGCATGGCCCGCGACGCAGGAGCGTCCACCCGCTGCGGAGAGCGATTCGTCGGGGACGTACGTCCTGGGCAGCGTCGCCTCACTGCGCAAGGCCGCGGAGGGCGCGGCCGCTCCCGGCGCGGCAGTGTCGCCCGGGGCCTCCGTGCCTCCCGGCGGCCCCCAGGGTCCGGTGCCGCAGACGGCTCCGCAGGATCCCGAGCGGGCTTCCCGCAAGGTGCGGTACGCGGCTCTCTTCGCCGGTGCCGCCGGTGCGTTCGCCGTGATCGCCGTCGGGGTGCTGATGTTCGGGCTCCCCGGCGTGACGGACAACAGCAACGCCTCGCCGAAGCCCTCGCCTTCCACGACCGCGCCGAACCTGCCGGCGGGCGTGAAGTGCCAGGGCGAGGACTGCATCGGCAAGGACCCGGAGGAGATGGGCTGCGGCGGGCAGAACGTCAAGAGCAGCAGCTCCGCCTTCGTCGGCCCGAGCATGGTCGAGGTGCGCTACAGCAAGGTGTGCAAGGCCGCCTGGGGGCGGATCACCGGTGCCGCCCAGGGTGACGGGCTGAAGATCAGCGCGGGCGGGCACGCCGAGAGCGACGAGGTCGGCTCGACGAACGACGCCTACACCGAGATGGTGGCCGTCAGTTCCGCGACGGAGGCCCGCGCCTGCGCCACCCTCGCGGCGGGCACCACCGGATGCACAGAACCGGGCGGTGTGGCGGAGACCGGCGGTGCCGCCGAGTCCGGCGACGGGACGGAGCCCTCGGCGCCGGCGGCGCAGCCGTCGAACCCCTGACGGGCGACGCGGCCAGGCCCGACAAGGGCCCGGGCGCGCGACGGACGCCGTGCGGCCCGTGCCCGCCGGCACCGCGCGAAGGGCGTGATCCGCGCCGTCCCGCGGGTGCGATGCGCGGCGCTCCGCACCCGTCCGCACGCCCCGGACCAGCGGAGCGCGGCCCGCGCGCCACCCGTGCCGCGGGCCGTTCGAGTTCGGATGAATGCGCATGCATGGGTTGTGCGATTCCGGGCATGCGCCATACCAGCTCCCCCCACGGGCTGCCGGCGCGTATCGGGCGTCGGATAGCCTGGCGCGGGGTCTCTTGACGTAGAGAGACTTCCCGGATCGGGCAGGGCGCGTTCCCACAGGCTTCTTCCCCTGGCTTCCCCGCACGCTTCACGGCGGAGGAGGGCCCGGGGAGGTGCGCCGGGGAAGGACCCCGCCTCGGAACTGCCACCGCCAGGTACTACGGAGACCGCCATGACCCGCACCCCCGTCAATGTCACCGTCACCGGAGCGGCCGGCCAGATCGGCTACGCGCTGCTCTTCCGTATCGCCTCCGGCCAGCTGCTCGGTGCCGACGTGCCCGTCAAGCTGCGGCTGCTGGAGATCACGCCGGCTCTGAAGGCCGCCGAGGGCACCGCCATGGAGCTCGACGACTGCGCCTTCCCGCTGCTGCAGGGCATCGACATCACGGACGACCCGAACGTCGCCTTCGACGGTGCCAACGTCGGCCTGCTCGTCGGCGCCCGTCCCCGTACGAAGGGCATGGAGCGCGGGGACCTGCTGGAGGCCAACGGCGGCATCTTCAAGCCGCAGGGCAAGGCCATCAACGACCACGCGGCGGACGACGTGAAGGTCCTCGTCGTCGGCAACCCCGCCAACACCAACGCCCTCATCGCCCAGGCCGCGGCCCCGGACGTGCCGGCGGAGCGCTTCACCGCCATGACGCGTCTCGACCACAACCGCGCGCTCACCCAGCTCGCGAAGAAGACGGGCACGCAGGTCGCGGACATCAGGAAGCTGACGATCTGGGGCAACCACTCGGCCACGCAGTACCCCGACATCTTCAACGCCGAGATCGCCGGCAAGAACGCCGCCGAGACCGTGAACGACGAGAAGTGGCTGGCCGAGGAGTTCATCCCGACCGTCGCCAAGCGCGGCGCCGCCATCATCGAGGCCCGCGGCGCCTCTTCGGCCGCCTCGGCCGCCAACGCCGCCGTGGACCACGTCCACACCTGGGTCAACGGCACCCCGTCCGGCGACTGGACCTCGATGGGCATCCCCTCGGACGGTTCCTACGGGGTTCCCGAGGGCCTGATCTCGTCCTTCCCCGTGACCTGCTCGGGAGGGTCCTACGAGATCGTGCAGGGGCTGGAGATCAACGACTTCTCCCGTACCCGCATCGACGCCTCCGTCCAGGAGCTCTCCGAAGAGCGCGAAGCGGTCCGGGGCCTCGGGCTGCTCTGACGCGACGGCCGGCCGTCCGACGCGACGGTCACCCGGCAGACCGGATCCGGCGGGCCCGCGGGTCGGGAGCGAGCAGCTCCCGTCCGCGGGCCCGCCGCGTTGCTCCCCGGGCGGGGCCCCGGCCGTGCGGAGGCTGCCCCGTGCGCTGACCGGCTCTCAAGTCCCCGTTGTTCCCTAACAGTTATCCACAGGGCGACCCTTCGACATGGCCCGCCGCCCGCATCCTCGGGTATGTTCGTGACCTCCCTGGACCAGACCTTAGGGGAAATCGGGGGACTGTCTTGAGTTACGCAGCGCACACGCCTGCTCACAGTGAGGCGACCCGACTGCTGTGCGCGGGCGCGCGGTTGAACTCCGCATTCCGGCAGCGCGTCATAGACGAGCTGGTCGGCCACGCGGAGCGTCCGGTGCCGCCGTCGCTCGGCGTCGATCTGCGCCCCGTACTCGCCCACGCCCTGAGAGCCCGTCAGCAGGAGGTGCGCACCGCCCTGGCCATGGCGGGGGTGTGGCTCGCGTTCTTCGCCGTCTCCGCTGTGCTGACGTGGGACTCCATGGAGGACAGGTTCGGCGGCACCGGCCTCCCCTTCGACGAGATGCTCCGGCTGGTCTTCCTCTCCGACCTGGGCTGGGGCGCGTCCCTCTCCGAACAGCCCACGGCGTGGGTGCTGTTCTACGCCGCCGTCGTCCTCGCCCTGTGGGCCGGCCGTGCCGTGTCCGGACGCGAGACGCTGGTGTACATGCAGTCCAGGGCGCCGCGCTGGTGGATCCGGTCGGGGGTGCGGCGGAAGCTGGGCAAGGTCGTCACGCTCGCCGCGCGGCTGCTCGCCGCGGTGTACTGGTTCACCGCCGTGACGGGCGTCGTGGAGAACCCGTTCCCGGTGATCTTCCCGCTGCTGCTGGCGGCCGTCGTCTGGTGGCACCGGGTCCGGGTGACGAGCGTGCTGCGCGAGCAGCTCAGCCGCGAGAAGTTCGCCACGGCGGTGCAGCCCGACCTCCCGCTGACGCAGCGCTACCACCTGGTCGGTGAGGCCATCGACCGCGAACAGCACGCCCAGGCCGCCCTGTACGACGCCAACCGGCCCTTCGTCGGGGCGGGCGTGCCGTACAAGCCGTGGTCGTTCGCGCTGGAGCTGCGCCGCAAGAAGGAGTTCGAGCACGGCGTACCGAGCCAGGGCGAGACGCACCTGTCCAACCGCCACGTGCTCGGCATGATCATGCCGCGGCTGGTGGCGCTCCGCGAGTCCGCCGCCCGCACCAGCAGGGACCGGCTGCGCGAGCTCGAGATCGAGGAGTTCGTCTATCTGCCTTCCGGCGTGCGCCGGGACGGCGGGGTCTACCGCGCCGAGAACGTGCAGGCGCATCTGGGGGAGGCCGCCGACGAAGGCGGGGAGGCGCGCCGCCACTTCATCCGCGTACGCGTGGGGGCGTGGGAGGAGCAGGTGGTCGTGACCCTGCTGGTCAGGGTGCACACGCAGGGCGGGATGCTCGTCCTGGAGGTCGTTCCGCACGTGCTCGGCCCGATCGCCGAGAGCTTCCGCGAGGTGGACGCCGTCGTCGAGCGCCAGGCGGAGGGGCTGCTGAGGGAGGGCGTCCTCGCCCTTCTGACGGCGCCGGCCGTCACGGCCGCAGCGGGGATCGCCGCGATGCGGGCGCTGTTCTCGGTCTGCCGCGTGTGGCTCTCCTCGCCGGAGCACGCCGCTCCGGACGCACCGCTCGTCTCCGTCCGGGAGCTGGCCAGCACGTCCGACCTGTCGCTCTTCCAGGAGATGGACGTCAGCCGCTACATCAAGACGGTCCAGGACCGCATCGCCAGCGGAGTGCGGGACGCCCTGGAGCAGCACGGCTACCGCACGGACCGCTTCGAGCAGCAGATCGTGAACGTGCGCGACGGCGGCGTGTTCATCAAGGAGATGAGCGGCGGGGCGGTCGCCACCGGTGAGCACGGCCGGGCGGAGCACACGGAGGGGAGCTTCACATGACATCCGGTGACGCGGCGCCCGGCAGCCCGGAGGACTCGGCGGCCGGCGGACGGAGCGGGGAGCAGGCGGCGGAAGCCGCGGGCGGCAGCGTCCACATCGGGAGCATGTCGGGCGGGGCGATCGCCACGGGCCGGTACGGCCAGGCCACTTCGCACACCTACGCCGCCCCGCCTCCGCAGACGGACGAGGCGACGCGTGCCGTGCTGGACGCCGTACGCGATCTCCGCAGGCAGATGGAGGTCTTCGCGGCCAGCGACGAGACCCGTGACGTCGGCGGCGAACTGGACCGGATCGAGGGGGAGATCACCCGCACCGGCCGGGCGGACCGCGGACGTCTGGAGCGCCTGCGGGAGCGGCTGGAGTCCGGCTCGACCGCGGTCGGGGCGCTGGCTTCGGCGGCGACGGTGGTGCAGGCGGTCGCGGGAGTGCTGGGGTGAGAAGGGTGAGGGGTGAACCGGGATGATCCGCTTCGACGCGGAGCACCAGCGGTGGGTCGACGACGAGGCGTACGCGCTGCGTTCGCAGCGGCAGACGGAGTCCGTGCGCAAGCAGCGGCAGGCTCTGAAGGGCGTGTTCGCGGTCCTGGCCGTCTGCGGGCTCGCGTTCGGCTCGTGGGCGCTCGGCTGGAAGGACGAGCCGCGGGACCCGGTCGGCAGCGCGGGGCAGGGGCCGGTGGTGTCGGAGCCGTCCCCCTCCTCGCCCGCGGCGCAGGTGCCGACGGAACCCCAGGAGGAGCCGTCCCCCTCCGGCTCGTCGGAGCCCCCTTCGGGATACGAGCTGACGGAGGACTCCGAGGGGTTCACCCTCGCCGTCCCCGAGGGCTGGCAGCGCCGGACGGAGAGCCGGGAGGACGGCTCGCAGACGGTGTTCTACGAGGCGATGGGCGGCGCCCGCCAGTTGCAGATCTTCGGCGTGGAGGACTCCGACCCGGACGAATCGCTCGAACTGGCGGAGAAGAACGCCGAGAAGAACGAGGGCTACGACCGCAAGGGGTTCGACCACCTCGACGGCGGTGAGGCGGGAGCCGCGGCCCGGCTCGAGTACACGTACGACTCGGCGGAGCACGGCGGCACCCGGCACGTCATCGACCACCGTTTCGAGGCCGAGGACGGCGAGCTGTACGCGCTCGTCGCCTACGGCCCGGAAGAGGACGGCGACGAGGACGACGAGAAGGAGATGCTGGAGACCGCGCTGGCCTTCTTCTGCCCCTCCGGCGCACAGTGCGTGAACGGAGAGACCGACGCGCCGTGACCGGGTGAAGCCGCCGGGCCGTACGGCGTCACGCCTCCGTGGGGAAGTCCGCGGTCTCCAGGACGAGGCCGGCGACGGTGCCCGTGAGGTCGATCTTCTCCCCGAAGGCGACGGTGAGTTCGCTCTTGTACGCGCCGTCTCCGGGGTGGGTGAGGACGTGGCACTCGGCGGCGTACGGGTCGGCGATCAGGAAGACGGGGACGCCGGCGAGGGCGTAGGCGCGCTTCTTCTTGCCGTAGTCGTTGGCGGCCGTGTCCTCGGAGATGACCTCGGCCACGCACTCGATGTCGCCGTGCTGCCAGCGGCCCCGGTCGTTCTTCCGCGCGTCCTTGGCGAGCGCCACCACGTCGGGAGCGAAGCCGTTGAGATGCCCGGGGAAGTCGAAGCGCACGTCCGATTTGATGCGGTTCCTGGAGTACCTGGTGCGCAACTGCTCAACGATCTCCAGGATGATCTCCCAGTGTGTGTCCCGTTGCGGCGACATGAAGACGGTCCCCTCGACGATCTCGGTCTTGTAGCCCTCGGGGACGGGCATCCGCTCCAGTCGCTCGAACAGGTCGTCCAAGCTCGGCTCGTATCGCTCGGCCATCTCGGTCCTGTCGGTCAGTGCGATGGTCATCACTGTTGCTCCTCCCCGCTGCCGCGTAGAACCACGCCTGCAGCCGCGATGCGTAACGATACGCACGGGGCCTCCGTCACGCCGATGATCGGCTTTGCAGTCGAGCAGTGCCGCAGCGCGAGGCGCTCACGGAGAGTCACCGGCCGCACTCGTGTCGTAATGCCGACAAAGCCTGCCAAGACGGGGCGCGAAAATCTCCACAAACCCCCATAAGGGGTGCTGATCAGGCGCTTCATCTGTGTCCGACGCACTTCGGCCAGTGAGGAAGCCCACTTGTTACCCCTTCACGGACATGTAAGCGCCGAGACGGGGCAGGGTTCGCTCTTGCCATGTGCCCAGCGCATGGCCGCAGTTCCGTGGTGGTCACGAGGCGCGCTCCTCGTGGCACACAGCGTTGTCAAGGCTCGGAAGGCAGTGCAGAGGGTGTCCGAAATCGAGAGCATTCATATCGACGGTGCGTGGCGGTCCGCCGCCGGAGGCGGGACGCGTGACGTCCTGGACCCGGCCGACGCCACCACGCTCGCCGTCGTCGCCGAGGGCGGAGTGGAGGACACCGACGCGGCGGTCGCCGCCGCACGTGCCGCCTTCGACGAGGGGGAGTGGCCCCGTACGCCCGTCGCCGAGCGGGCGGCTCTGCTGCGGCGCGTCGCGGACCTGCTGCAGCGGGACCGCGAGGAGATCGGGCTGACCGAGTCGCGGGACGCGGGCAAGACCCTGGAGGAGGGCCGGATCGACGTCGACGACGTGACGGCGGCCTTCCGCTACTTCGCGGACCTCGTCGCCGGGGAGTCCGGCGGCCGGGTCGTGGACGCGGGCGACCCCGACGTGCACAGCGTCGTCGTGCACGAGCCCGTGGGCGTCTGCGCGATGATCACGCCCTGGAACTACCCGCTGCTCCAGGCCAGCTGGAAGATCGCTCCCGCGCTGGCGGCGGGCAACACGTTCGTGATCAAACCCAGCGAGATCACCCCTCTCACCACCGTCCACCTGGTGAGGCTGCTCGCCGAGGCGGGCCTGCCCTCCGGGGTGGCCAACCTCGTGACGGGCGCCGGCGATCCGGTCGGCGCGCGCCTGGCCGAGCACCCCGGCGTGGACCTGGTCTCCTTCACCGGCGGCCTCGTCTCCGGCACCAAGGTCGCCCAGGCGGCGGCCCCCGGCGTGAAGAAGGTCGCCCTGGAGCTCGGCGGCAAGAACCCCAACGTCGTCTTCGCCGACGCCTGCGACACCGAGGAGGGCTTCGACACCGCAGTCGACCAGGCGCTCAACGCGGCCTTCATCCACAGCGGCCAGGTCTGCTCCGCGGGTGCACGCCTCATCGTCGAGGAGTCGGTGCGCGACCGTTTCGTCGCCGAGCTCGCCGCCCGTGCCGAGCGGATCCGGCTGGGCCGCGGCACCGAGGAGGGCGTCGAGTGCGGTCCGCTGGCCTCCGCGCAGCAGCTCGCGAAGACCGAGGCGTACGTCGCGTCCGCGCTGGAGGAGGGTGCCGTGCTGCGCTGCGGCGGGCGGCGCCCCGAGCCGTCGGACGTGCGTCCGGCCGACGGCTACTTCTACGCCCCGACGATCCTCGACGGCTGCCACCGCGGCATGAAGGTGATCCGCGAGGAGACCTTCGGCCCGCTGCTGACCGTGGAGACCTTCCGCACCGAGGACGAGGCAGTGGCCCTGGCCAACGACACCGAATACGGTCTCGCGGGCGGCGTCTTCTCCTCGGACACCGCACGGGCCCGCCGCGTGGCGGCACGCCTGCGGCACGGCACCGTGTGGATCAACGACTTCCACCCCTATCTGCCGCAGGCGGAGTGGGGTGGTTTCGGCAAGTCCGGGGTGGGCCGCGAGCTCGGTCCCCACGGACTGGCCGAGTACCGCGAAACGAAACACGTGTACGAGAACCTGCGGCCGAAACCGGTCCGCTGGTTCTCCGGCTGACGGAGCACCCCGCACGCACCCTCCGCAAGAAACGTGTGACATCAAGGAGCACCAGACGGCAATGTCCCAGCAAGACAGGACCAGCTACGACTACGTCATCGTCGGTGGCGGTACGGCCGGGTCGGTGATCGCCTCACGGCTCACCGAGGACCCGGACGTGACCGTCGCCCTCATCGAGGGCGGGCCGTCGGACGTCGACCGGCCGGAAGTGCTCACCCTGCGCCGCTGGCTCGGACTGCTCGGCGGCGAGCTCGACTACGACTACCCCACCACCGAGCAGCCACGCGGCAACTCCCACATCCGGCACAGCCGCGCGAAGGTGCTCGGCGGCTGCTCCTCGCACAACACGCTGATCTCCTTCAAGCCGCTGCCCTCCGACTGGGACGAGTGGGAGACGGCCGGAGCCGAGGGGTGGGGCGCGGACGCCATGGACCCCTACTTCGGCAAGCTCCGCAACAACATCGTGCCCGTCGGCGAGCAGGACCGGAACGCCATCGCGCGGGACTTCGTCACCGCCGCGAAGGAAGCGCTGGGCGTACCCGAGATCGACGGCTTCAACAAGGAGCCCTTCCACGAGGGCGTCGGCTTCTTCGACCTCTCGTACCACCCGGAGACCAACAAGCGCTCGTCCGCCTCCGTCGCCTACCTCCACCCGCACATCGAGGCCGGCGACCGCCCCGGTCTGCACATCCTGCTGGAGACCTGGGCGTACCGCCTGGAGCTGGACGGCACCAGGGCGACGGGCGTGCACGTACGAGGCAGTGACGGCGCGGAACGGCTGATATCCGCGGAACGCGAAGTGCTGCTCTGCGCGGGCGCGGTGGACACGCCGCGGCTGCTGATGCACTCGGGCATCGGCCCGCGGGCGGACCTGGAGGCCCTGGGCATCGAGGTGGCGCACGACCTGCCGGGCGTGGGGGAGAACCTGCTCGACCACCCCGAGTCCGTCATCGTCTGGGAGACCGACGGGCCCATCCCCGACAACTCCGCGATGGACTCGGACGCCGGTCTCTTCCTGCGCCGCGAGCCGGAGGCCGGCGGGCCGGACCTGATGTTCCACTTCTACCAGATCCCGTTCACCGACAACCCGGAGCGGCTGGGCTACGAACGCCCGCCGCACGGCGTCTCGTTGACGCCGAACATCCCCAAGCCCCGCAGCCGCGGACGGCTTTACCTCACCTCCGCGGACCCGGACGTCAAACCCGCCCTGGACTTCCGCTACTTCACCGACGAGGACGACTACGACGGCCGCACCCTCGTCGACGGCATCAAGGCCGCCCGCGAGGTCGCCCGCACCGAACCCCTCGCGAAGTGGCTGAAGCGGGAGGTCTGCCCCGGGCCCGGGATCACCTCGGACGAGGAGATCAGCGAGTACGCGCGCAAGGTCGCGCACACCGTCTACCACCCGGCGGGCACCTGCCGGATGGGAGCTCCGGACGACGAACTCGCCGTCGTCGACCCCCAGTTGAAGATCCGCGGTCTGGACGGCGTCCGGATCGCGGACGCCTCCGTCTTCCCGACCATGCCCGCCGTCAACCCCATGATCGGCGTGCTGATGACCGGCGAGAAGGCGGCCGACCTCATCCGATCCGACGATCGGTCCCCTACGACTACGGCACCGGGAGGTGTTGCGTGATGTCAGAGACCCGCGAGTCCGCCCCGGTCAACCCGGTGTTCTCCGTACGCAATCTGTGGAAGGTCTTCGGCCCCAAGGGCAAGGCGAACCGCGTCCCCGGGGACGAGCAGCTCACCGGCCTGTCCGGCGCCGAACTGACCGGGCGGACCGGTTGCACCGCCGCTGTGCGCGACGTCTCCTTCGACGTGCGCAAGGGCGAGGTCTTCGTCGTCATGGGCCTCTCGGGCTCCGGCAAGTCCACCCTCGTCCGCTGCCTGACACGTCTCATCGAACCGACCTCCGGGCAGCTGGAGATCGACGGCGAGGACGTGCTGGGCATGGACCGCACGCGCCTGCGCGAGCTGCGCCGCCACCGTGCCGCCATGGTCTTCCAGAACTTCGGCCTGCTGCCGCACCGCTCGGTCACCGACAACGTGGCGTACGGCCTGGAGATCCAGGGCATCGGCAAGCGTGAACGCCGCGCCAAGGCGGCCGAGATGGTCGACAAGGTGGGGCTTCAGGGCCTCGGCGACCGCCGTCCGGGCCAGCTCTCCGGCGGACAGCAGCAGCGCGTCGGACTGGCGCGCGCGCTGGCCGTCGACCCCGAAGTCCTCCTCTTCGACGAGCCGTTCAGCGCCCTCGACCCCCTGATCCGGCGCGACATGCAGGAAGAGGTCATCCGCCTGCACCGCGCCGAGGGCCGGACGATGGTCTTCATCACGCACGACCTGTCGGAGGCCCTGCGCCTCGGCGACCGCATCGCACTGATGCGCGCCGGCGAGATCGTGCAGCTCGGTACGCCCGAGGAGATCGTCGCCAGGCCCGCCGACGACTACGTCCGCGACTTCGTCCGCGACGTCCCGCGCGACCAGGTCATCTCCGTCCGCCGGGCCATGCGCCCCGCCGGGAAGGCCGACGCCTCCGGCGGCCCCGCCCTGGCCCCGGACACGCTCGTCTCCGACGCCATCGAGGCCGTCGCCCGCAGCGGCGAGAGCTGCCGCGTCGTGGAGGGCGGACGCACCATAGGCGTCGTCGACCACGACCGGCTGCTGAAGGTCGTCGCCGGCATCGACCAGGACGGCGAGGGCGAGGCGGACAAGGACAAGGAGGTGGCGGCCGTATGAACACGCACCTCGCCGTGGCACCCGCACACCGCGGGCAGGGCCGCGACTCCGGCGACGGGACGGGGAGGCTGATATGAGCACGCCCACGATCCCCGACAAGGGAGAGCAGCGCACCCCGGACGCCGCCGCCCCGGAGAAGACCCCCGCCGACGCCGGGTGGAACGACGGGCCCGGCCCCCTGCAGCGCCTGGCGGGCAACCCCAGAGCGCTGCTGGTGCTGTTCAGCCTGCTGGTCGTCGTCGTCAGCGCCGCCGTCACCGGCTCCGGCGCGTGGCCGCGCGGCTGGACGGTCGACATCGAGACGCCGCTGAACGACCTGGACAACTGGCTCGTCGACAACCGCGAGACGGCGCCGATCTTCCTCTACTTCCTGCTCCACATCAGCAACTTCGCCGAGACCTCGGTGGACGCCATCACGGGCCTGCTGGAATCGATGGGCTGGCTCGGCGTCACCCTCGTGGGCACGCTGATCGCCTGGGCGGCCGGCGGGGCCGACCTCTCCCGGCGGGCGCTGCGCACGGGCGGCACCGCGCTGGGCGTCTTCATCGTGTGCGGCGTCCTGGAGATGTGGGAAGCCACCATGGAGACGCTCGCCCTGATGACGGCGGCCGTCTTCGCCTCGGCGCTGCTCGGCGCGCTGCTCGGCCTCGCGGCGGGCCTCTCCGACCGCTGCGAGAGGCTCCTCCGCCCGGTCTTCGACACCATGCAGGTCATGCCGGCCTTCGCCTATCTGCTGCCGCTGCTGCTGATGTTCGGCATCGGCGTGCCGTCGGCGCTGATCGCGACCGTCATCTACGCGGCGCCGCCGATGGCCCGGCTGACGTCGCTGGGCCTGCGGAGCGCCGATCCGGCGGCGCTGGAGGCGTCCACGTCGCTGGGGTCGACCCCCTGGCAGCGGCTGCGGACGGCACGCGTGCCGCTGGCCCGCAGGCAGATGATGCTCGGCCTCAACCAGGCGATCATGATGTGCCTGTCGATGGTCGTCCTCGCGTCCCTCATCGGCTCGGAGGGCCTGGGTGACGAGATCTACCAGGCGCTCGGCAGCCTCGACATCGGCACCGCACTGACCGCCGGCACCGCCGTCGTCCTGATCGCCGTCCTCCTGGACCGCACGACCTCCGCGGCCGGTGAGCGGCTGGACGCCGTCGCCACGGCGGGCACCACCCGGCTGATGAAGCAGGTGCGCGCGGGCGTGTGGGGCCTCGTCCTCGTCCTCTTCGGCGTCTTCGCGGCGATCGGCTCCGCGATCAGTGAGAGCGAATGGCCCGAAGCGTGGACGGTCGACATCACGCGGCAACTGGACAGCGGCGTCGGCTGGTTCACCGACCACCTCGGCTCCGGCGTCCCGGTGCTGGGCGGCACGGTGACCTGGGCGCAGGGATTCACCGAGTACATGCTCAACCCGCTGCGGTCGGGGCTGCTGGCCACGCCCTGGTGGGCGCTGGCACTGCTCGTCGCCGTGATCGGCTGGGTCGTCGGCACCTGGCGGGCTGCGCTGACGGGGCTCGTCTGCCTCGGCCTGGTCGGTGTGATGGGGCTGTGGGAGGTGTCGATGGACACGCTCTCGCAGGTGATCGGCGGCCTGCTGCTCACCGTGGTCGTCGGCTTCGCCTTCGGCATCCTCGCGGCCCGCGTCGAACGCGTCGACAGGCTGCTGCGCCCCGTGCTCGACACGATGCAGACGATGCCGCAGTTCGTGTACCTGATCCCGGTGATCGCGCTCGTCGGCCTCAGCCGCAGCGCGGGCATCATCGCCGCCGTCATCTACGCGGCTCCCGCCGTCATCCGCATCACCGCGCAGGGACTGCGCTACGTGGACCCGGCAGCGATGGAGGCGTCGCTGTCCCTGGGCGCCACGGGCAAGCAGCAACTGCTCCAGGTGCAGCTGCCGCTGGCGCGCAAGTCGCTGCTGGTCGGCGTCAACCAGGGCGTCGTGCTGGTGCTGTCGATGGTCGTCATCGCCGGTCTCATCGGCGGCGGCGCACTCGGCTACGACGTCGTGCAGGGCCTGTCGAAGGGCAACCTCTCGCAGGGCCTGCCCGCCGGCATCGCCATCGTCTGCCTCGGCATCATGCTCGACCGCCTCACCCAGCCCGCGAGCGCACGCCGCCGCGACCAGTAACCCCAGTCACCCCCCGAAACGAGTTCCCCTCCCAGAAGAGAAGACAGGACCCGGAATGAACACCAAACGCATACGCAATTCCGCCATCGCCGGTATCGGCGTCCTCGGCGTGCTCTCCCTCTCCGCGTGCGGGGCGGCCGAGACGAGCAGCAGCGGCGGCAAGGACGACAAGGTCGTCCTCGCTGAACCTTCGTGGGTCGGCGCCCAGGCCAACGCCGCGGTCGTCAAGAAGCTCATGGAGGACGAGCTGGACGTCAAGGTCGAGGCCAAGCAGATGGACGAGCCCGTCGCCTTCGACGCGCTCAACTCCGGCAAGGCCGACGCCATCCTCGAGGACTGGCACGGCGTCCCGAAGAAGGAGAAGAAGTACGTCGAGGAGAAGAAGACCGTCGTCTCCGGCGGTGACCTCGGCGTCGTCGGACACATCGGCTGGTTCGTGCCGAAGTACTACGCGGACAAGAACCCCGAGGTGCTGGACTACAAGAAGCTCAACAAGTTCGCGAAGGACTTCCGTACGTCCGAGAGCGGCGACAAGGGCCACTTCATCGGTGCGGCACCGTCGTACTCGCAGCACGACAAGGGCCTCATCAAGAACTTCGACCTGGACTTCAAGCACATCCCGAGCGGTGCCGAGGCGGCGCAGCTGAAGGAGATCCAGCGGCTCTACAAGGCGAAGAAGCCCTTCCTCACCTACTGGTGGGAGCCGCAGTGGATGAACAACCAGATCGACATGGTCGAGGTGAAGCTGCCGAAGCACACTCCGGGTTGTGAGACCCCGGAGTCCGAGGCGAAGTGCGGCTACGAGACCAACCAGTTGGAGAAGTTCCTCAACGCGGACTTCGCCAAGAGCAACAGCGACGCCGCGAAGTTCATCAAGAACTTCAAGTGGACGACCAAGGACCAGAACCAGGTCGCCGGCGACATCGCGGGCAAGAAGATGAAGCCGGAGGACGCGGCCGAGAAGTGGATCAAGGCCAACAAGTCCACCTGGGAGAAGTGGCTGCCGAAGAAGTAGCCGCGGCACCGCGGGCCGAAGCGGTCCGTACAGCGAACCGACGGGCCGGGACACCAGCGTGGGTGTCCCGGCCCCGCCGGGTTCTGTACTCGCAGTACCAGAGTGACGCTTGTCCGCCGGAACGGCTCCGTAAACGCCGCGGGCGCACACGGGGCCGAAGAGGGCGCGGAATCCGGCCTCAGACGCCGCGGAGCTCGCGTGCCATGTCCCGTACGGCGTCGCTCGCGCGCTCCATCAGCCCGCCGCCGAAGGTGATGCGCGTGGCGCCGGCGGTGCCCAGCTCGTGCGGCGTGGGCCCGTCCCGGGTGGCCAGCACGTTGAGGGGCCCGCTCAACTCCCTTGCCAGCACGGGGATGTCGGCCGGGGGCGCCCCGATCGGGTACAGGCACTCCGCTCCCGCCTCCACGTACAGCCGCCCCCGTTCGAGCGCATCCGCCAGCGGGTCCTCCACCGGCCGCAGGTAGCTGTCGATGCGGGCGTTGACGAGCAGCCGGCCCTCCGCCGCCTGGATCACCGCGGACAGGAACCCGGCCTGTTCCTCCGGGCCGACCATCCGGCCGTCCTCGGAGTCCTCCAGGTTGCAGCCCACGGCACCGGCATCGAGGAGCCGTTCGACGATCCGGCCGGGCGCCAGCCCGTAGCCCCGCTCGATGTCCGCCGTCACCGGCACCGCGACGGCCCGCACGATCCTGCCCACCGCGGCGAACATCTCGCCCGCCGGCGTCTCCCCGTCGGCGTGCCCGAGTGAGGCCGCGACGCCGTGGCTCGGCGTGGCCAGCGCCTCGAAACCCGCCTCGGCGAAGATCTGCGCGCTCGCGGCGTCCCAGGGGCCGGGGAGCACGAGCGGATCGCCGGAGGCCCGCCCCCGGTGCAGCGCGCGCAGCCTCTCGACTCCGCTGCCCTGACCCGCGGCGGTCACCGCGCGTCCTCGTCCGTCCGGAACGGGAGCGGGCCGGGCCGCCGCTGTTCCGTCCCCGGCAGGGGCCCTGGGGCGTCCACGCACTCGGGTTTCGTCGTCATGGTGCCGAGCCTATGACGCCGCGGTGCCGGGGGCGGGTCTCTGACGCGTACGCCCCGGTCCGGTGGCGTGGACGGCCCTCACAGGGGCACGCGGACGGGGCCCGTCATGCCTTCTTGGATGCCAACTGCACGATGGTCACGTCGGATTCGGCTCCGACGCGGACGGGCGGCCCCCAGGCTCCGGCTCCCCGGGTGACGTACAGCTGCGTGTCGCCGTAGCGCTCCAGGCCGGCGACGGTCGGATTGGCGAGCGCCGCGAGGTACTGCCCCGGCCACATCTGCCCGCCGTGCGAATGCCCGGACAGCTGAAGATCCACTCCGTGGTCGACGGCGTCGTGGATCTGGACCGGCTGGTGGGCGAGGAGCACCGAGGCGCGGGAGGTGTCGCGGTCGCCGAGCGCCTTGTCGAAGTCGGGGCCGTCGCCCGACTCCTCGCCCCGTACGTCGTTGACACCCGCGAGGTCGAAGCCGGGCATCTCGCGGCGGTCGTTCTCCAGCGGGTGGACGCCCAGCTCGCGGACGTGGTCGACCCACTCGCCGGCGTCGCCGAAGTACTCGTGGTTGCCGGTGACGAAGAACGAGCCGTCGCGCGCCCGGAGCCGGCGCAGCGGCTCCGCGGCGGGCGCCAGGTCCTCGACGTCGCCGTCGACGAGGTCGCCGACGATCGCGATCATGTCGGGCTGCGCGCTGTTGATCGTGTCGACGATGCGCTGCGTGTGCCCGCGTCCGAGGACCGCACCGATGTGGATGTCGCTCACGACCGCGATCCGGTAGCCGTGGGCGGCGCGGGGAAGCTTGGTGAGCGGAACGGTGATCCGCTTGAGCGTCGGACCGTTGAGCAGGCCGTACGCGCCCGCCCCGACGGTGCCTGCGGCCGCGACCGAGGCGCCCGCTGCGATGGTGCGTGCGACGAAGAGGCGTCTGGAGAGGGCCGCGGGCTTCGATCTGTCGCGCTTCCCGGCGCCGTCCCCGTCCGTGCCGCCGTCCGATCCACCGTCCGAACCGCCGTCCGGGCCGGCTCCCGGGCTCGTCCCGCCGCCGCCCGCAGCCGCCTTCGTGCCGGTGGCCGTCGCGCAGGCGACCGCGCCGCCCGCCTCGGCCCCCGCCGCCTCAGCCGAGCCGGAGCCGGTGCCGGTGACGGCGTCCCCGTCCGCCACGCCGCCGGAGGACGCGTCCTCCGCACCGGGCCGGGCCGCCGCCCCCGCCCCGTCCGCAGCCGCCCCGTCCGGGACGCCCGCCGCGGCCGCCCGGCGCTCCAGGAACCGGAGCAGCAGCGGCCGTACGACCTCGCCCGCCAGCAGCGCCAGCATCAGATACAGCAGCAGCGCCACCCACATGAAGCCCGGCCACGCCAGCACCTGCTGCACGGCGAAGGGGATGTCGCTGCGTCCGAGGACGAAGTTCAGGACCGTCAGCACGGGCAGCGCGAAGGCGAGGACCGTGCCGGCCCGCCGCCAGGCGCCGCCGCGCACCGAGACGTCCCGCACGAGGCGCCGCCACAGATACCAGTGAGCAGCTCCCAGCAGGCAGAAGATCGCCAGCACGACCAGTACGAAGACCACAGGCACGGTCACCAATCCCTACTCTCCGGGTGAGCGCCGGAGAGCTCTCAGCCCCCGGAGACCGATGACGCCGATCGCCGTGCCCAGCAGGAAGGACACGACGGCCAGCAGGAGATGAACCCAAAAGTAACCCGTCGGCTCGCCGGCGCCGTCGAAAGCGAGCCCGCTGCTGTCCTTCCACAGGTTCTTCACGAACGTGATCCAGACGAACCAGGACCAGATCCCGAACGCGAGCAGGAAGACGGACACGGGACGGCTGAGGGTCAGTGGGCGCGAGGAGCGCGTCCCGGAGGGCTGCGACATAAGGCCAGTATGGCTATCGGGCCAAAGAGAGAACTGAGTGGGGCCATCCGGCTGTTATGGCGGGGACTCGAGGTCCACACGGGTGCGTGGGCCATGTAACTTCGCTCTGTGTCGACTACCTCGCCACGGGCCCTCCGTCTGCCCGCCGCCGCTGCTCTGTCCGTCGCGCTCGTCGTGCCCGCGCTGCTCGCGGGCACCGCTCACGCCTCGTCTCCCGCCGCGGGCACGCTCGACGCCCGCACGGACGCGGCCGAGGACAAGGACCCCAAGCCCCCCGGGAAGATGTCGACGGTGGGCGGCGAACGGCTCGGAGTCCCCGGTACGCAGATGCGCGCCAAGCGCGGCGGGAAGCCGGCGAAGCTCCCCGAAGGCATCACCGCACGCTCCTGGATCGTCTCCGACGCGGAGTCGGGCAAGGTGCTCGCCGCCCGCAACCCCCACTGGAAGCTCCCTCCGGCCAGCACGCTGAAGATGCTGTTCGCGGACACGCTGCTGCCCAAGTTCCCCAAGAGCGCCGAGCACAAGGTCGAACGCTCCGACCTGGAGGGCATGGGCGAGGGCAGCAGCCTGGTGGGTGTGAAGGAGGGCCAGACCTACGCCGTCGAGGACCTGTGGCGAGGTGTGTTCCTGCGCTCGGGCAACGACGCGGTGCACGTGCTCGCCGCGATGAACGGCGGCAAGGACAAGACCGTCCGCGAGATGAACCGGCACGCGGAGAAGCTGCGCGCGGGCGACACCAACGTCGTCAGCCCCGACGGCTACGACGAGAAGGGCCAGGTCTCCTCGGCGTACGACCTGACGCTGTTCGCCAGGTCGGGCATGCAGAAGTCGGACTTCCGCGAGTACGCGGCCACGGCCCGCGCCCAGTTCCCCGGTGAGAAGAAGAAGGGGAAGAAGCGCGAGACGTACGAGATCCAGAACACCAACCGGCTGCTGACCGGCGACATCGGCCTCGACGCGTACCCGGGCATCGCGGGTGTGAAGAACGGCTCGACGTCCAAGGCGGGCGCGACGTTCACGGGCGTCGCCCAGCGCGGCGACCGGGTGCTGCTCGTGACCTGCATGCATCCGGACGACGAGCAGGGCGGCCTGGAGGTCTACAAGGAGACCGCCAAGCTCCTCGACTGGGGCTTCGAGTCCGCGGGCGAAGTCGAACCCGTCGGCGAGCTCGTCGCGCCGAGCAGCGCAGGCGCCTCCGGCAAGTCCGGCGACAGCGCGGACAAGAACAAGTCCGGCGCGCAGGCCGGCGGCGCCGCCGACGGAAGCGGCGGCGACGACTCGGACGGCGCAGGTGTCGCCGTCGGGATCACCGGCGCGTGTCTCGTCCTGGTGGCGGGTCTGGCCTACGCGGTTCACCGCCGCTGGCCGATGCCCGATCTGACGCGCCTGCGCCGTCTTCCCTTCGCCCAGGGGACGGAAGACGGAACCTCCGGCGCCTCTCCTTCCCCCTCCGGTCCCGCAGCCGGCGAGCCCGAGGCCCCGGAGTCCGCTCGCGGTGAGGACCCGGAGGAGGACCGGGTGGCTGCTCAGAAGTCCGACTGACCGGATCTCCGTCCGTCTCGTCGGTCCCGTCCTTCGCGGCCGTCCCGTCCTTCGCGGCCGTCCCGTCCGTCCCGTCCGTCTCGTCGGTCCCGCCCGCCTCGTCGGTGCCGCTCCCGGGCTCGGGAGCGGCACGTTCCGTCTCGGGCGGCTCGGGCGCGCCGCTGCCCAGCGCGTCGATCTTCTCGATCGGCTTGAGGGTGCGTTCCGTGGCAGTCCACGAGGCGCAGAAGAGCATCAGCTTCGTCATGAAGCTGATCCACAGCAGCAGCGCGATGGGCGTACCGAACGCCCCGTAGACGCTCTTGGTGGCGACGGACTGCAGGTATCCGCCCATCAGCAGCTTCAGCAGCTCGAAGCCCACGGCGCCCATCGCGCAGGCGAGCAGCGTCGGGCGCCGCGGTGGGCGGACGCCCGGCAGGACCGTCAGCACGTACCACAGCAGGGCGAAGTCGGCGGCGACGGCGGCTCCGTACCCGGCCACGCTGAGCAGCACCGTGCCGACCCCGCCCTCGCGGAGACCGAGCTGGCCGGCGACCCAGCTGACCGCGCTGACCGCGAACGCCGAGCCGCCCAGCGAGACGAGCCCGACCGCGCCCAGCCCGGCCAGCGCACCGAAGTCCTTCAGCTTCAGCAGCACAGGGTTCCCCGGGTCCTCCTCCAGGTCCCACACGGAGCGCAGGCTCTCGCGCAGCGTCCCGACCCAGTTGACGCCCGTGACGATCAGCGCCAGTCCCGCGATCAGCCCGATCGTGCCCGCGTTGTCGGCGAACGACTGGAGGTCGAGCTGCTCGGAGATGCCCGGCACCTGGCGGCTGATGGTGTGCTGCACGGTGCGCATGCGCTCCGCCGACAGCAGCGAGGCGCCGACGGCGGCGAAGACGGCGAGCATCGGGAAGAGCGAGATGAAGCTGGTGAAGGTGACGGACGCCGCGAGCCGGTCCCACTTGCGCTCGTCGAGGTGCCGGTAGACGCGCCACAGCCGCGTACCGAGGAACCATGTCGCCGCGGGGCCGATGACCGGCAGCTTCTTGAGCCATTCCACGCTCAGCGGTTACCCCCTGCGCGGGCACTCATCCGGGAGTCCCGCGACGGGAGCGCACCGGCCCCGGGCAGGGGGCTCGGGAGGGCGTGCGGTGGTGTCAGGAGAGCGGGGCGAAGGATCCGGCTTCGCCGCCGCAGGCGGGCAGCGGCTGCGCCACCTGCCGGGGGACGGCGGAGAACGCGGCGCCCGAGTCGTCGCTGTCGCCGAAGGTGAACTTCCGCTGGAGCCGCCAGACCAGGTCGGAGCCCTGCTCGTAGAGCGCGAAGCCCGTGGCCGTCCACGACGCCTCGAACTCGGCCAGCTCCTCCTGCGCCCGGTCCATCGACTCCTCGGAGATGCCGTGCGCGACCGTCACGTGCGGGTGGTACGGGAACGCCAGCTCACGCGCCACCGGCCCCTCGGGGGCCCGGACCCGCTCCTGGAGCCAGGAGCAGGCCGAGGCGCCCTCCACGAGCTGCACGAAGACGACGGGGGAGAGCGGACGGAAGGTGTCGGTGCCGGAGAGCCGCAGCTCGAAGGGGCGCCCGGCTGCGGCGACCCGGGCGAGGTGCGCCTCGATCTCGGGGCGGTCGGCCGGGTCGGCCTCCGTCGGCGGCAGCAGGGTGATGTGGGTGGGGATGCCGTGGGCCGCCGGGTCGCCGAAGCTCGCACGCCGCTGCTGGAGCAGGCTGCCGTGCGGTTCGGGGACGGCGATGGATACGCCGAGCGTGACGGTCCCCACCTTGTTCTCCCTTCTGCGCTTCTCTGCCGTTCGGTGCCGGTCTGCCGGGGCGGACGCCGTGAGTGCCGTCAGTGTTTCGAGGGGAGGAGCCCCACCTTGTCGTAGGCCTGGGCGAGGGTCTCCACGGCCACGGCCCGTGCCTTCTCCGCGCCCTTCGCCAGCAGCGAGTCCAGCGTCTCCGGGTCGTCCAGGTAAGCCTGCGTACGAGCCCGGAAGGGGGCCGCCCAGTCGCTGACGATCTCGGCGAGGTCCGTCTTCAGCGCACCGTAACCCTTGCCCGCGTACCTTTGCTCCAGTTCCGGGATTCCGGTGCCGGTGAGCGTGGCCAGGATCGTCAGCAGGTTGCTGACGCCCGGCTTCTCCTCCTGGTCGAAGCGGATCTCGGTGCCGGTGTCCGTGACGGCGCTCTTGATCTTCTTCGCCGACGCCTTCGGCTCGTCGAGCAGGTTGATGATGCCCTTGGGGGACGACGCCGACTTGCTCATTTTGATCGCCGGGTCCTGGAGGTCGTAGATCTTGCCCGTCTCGCGCAGGATGTACGGCTCGGGGACGGTGAACGTCGCGCCGAAGCGCCCGTTGAACCGCTCGGCGATGTTGCGGGTGAGCTCGACGTGCTGCCGCTGGTCCTCGCCGACCGGCACCTGCTGGGCCTGGTAGAGGAGGATGTCGGCGACCTGGAGGATCGGGTAGGTGAAGAGGCCGACGGACACGCGGTCCGTGCCCTGCTTCGAGGACTTGTCCTTGAACTGCGTCATGCGGGACGCCTCGCCGAAGCCCGTCATGCACTCCATCAGCCAGCTCAGCTGCGTGTGCTCGGGGACGTGGCTCTGCACGAAGAGGGTGCAGCGCTCCGGGTCGAGCCCCGCCGCCAGCAGCTGCGCCGCCGCGAGGCGGGTGTTCTCCCTCAGCTCCTTCGGGTCCTGCGGGAGGGTCAGCGCATGGAGGTCGACGACCATGTAGAACGCGTCGTGGCTCTCCTGCAGCGCGATCCACTGGCGTACGGCACCGAGGTAGTTGCCGAGGTGGAACGAGCCTGATGTCGGCTGGATACCGGAGAGCACACGCGGACGGTCATTGGCCATGTGCCCATTGTCTCAGGTCCGCGGGCCCCGGAGTGCACGGTTGTGCAGTGACCTCCGGCACCGTGTCGCCCGCCCCTGAGGCCTTCCCGTACGGTCGTACGGCCTGTCACGCCCGTCCGCCGGACCCCTGCCGCAAGTGCAAGGTTTCTGCGTAGGCAGCCGGGTGGACGATAGAAAGAGGCCACCCCCGCCGCCGGCACGGAAAACGTGCGCCCCGGCGGGCGGCCGCGGGACCATACGAGACGAACGGAGACCCCGGATGTCCACCTCGGAAGGGCTGATCGCCGCCGCCGAAGCGCGCAGCGCCCACAATTACCATCCCCTGCCTGTAGTGATCGCTTCGGCCGAAGGCGCCTGGATGACGGACGCCGACGGGCGCCGCTACCTCGACATGCTGGCCGGATACTCGGCGCTCAACTTCGGGCACGGCAACGAGCGGCTCATCAACGCCGCGAAGGCGCAGCTCGACCGCGTCACCCTCACCTCCCGCGCCTTCTACCACGACCGCTTCGGCGACTTCTGCGAGCAGCTCGCCGAACTCTGCGGCATGGAGATGGTGCTGCCCATGAACACCGGGGCCGAGGCCGTCGAGACGGCGGTGAAGACGGCCCGCAAGTGGGGGTACCGCAGCAAGGGCGTGCCCGACGGGCAGGCGAAGATCATCGTCGCGGACAACAACTTCCACGGCCGTACGACGACGATCGTCTCCTTCTCCACGGACGCCGAGGCGCGTGCGGACTTCGGCCCGTACACCCCGGGCTTCGAGATCGTGCCCTACGGCGACCTCGGCGCGCTGGAGGCCGCCCTCGACGACAACACCGTGGCGGTGCTGCTGGAGCCCATCCAGGGCGAGGCGGGCGTCCTGGTGCCTCCGTCCGGCTACCTCGCGGGCGTGCGCGAGCTGACGCGGCAGCGGAACGTGCTGTTCATCGCGGACGAGATCCAGTCGGGGCTGGGACGCACCGGCGCGACCTTCGCCTGCGAGCACGAGGGCGTGCTGCCCGACATGTACGTGCTCGGCAAGGCGCTCGGCGGCGGCGTCGTCCCTGTCTCCGCGGTGGTCTCCTCGCGGGACGTGCTGGGCGTCTACAAGCCCGGCGAGCACGGCTCCACCTTCGGCGGCAACCCGCTGGCGTGCGCGGTGGCGCTGGAGGTCGTCGCGATGCTGCGCACCGGCGAGTACCAGCAGCGCGCGAAGGAGCTGGGCGAGCACCTGCACCGCGAGCTCGGCGCGCTCGTGGGCGGCGGTGCCGTCCGCGAGGTGCGGGGGCGCGGCCTCTGGGCCGGCGTGGACGTCGACCCGGCGCACGGCACCGGCAGGGAGCTGTCGGAGAAGCTGATGGCCCGCGGGGTCCTGGTGAAGGACACGCACGGTTCGACGATCCGCATCGCGCCTCCGCTCGTGGTGTCGGAGCAGGACCTCGACTGGGGCCTGGAGCAGTTCAGGGCCGTACTCGGGGGCTGAACCGGCGGGAGCGGCCCGGCCGTCCGGGGACGGGCCGCCCGACTGCCGGGCAGGCGGCGGCAGTTCGTGCGCGAGAGACGAACCAGCCCTCCGGGCGGCTCTGTTCGGCCGTCGCAGTTCGGTGAGCCGTCCCGCACGAGCGTTGAAGGGGCCCTGGCGCGGGAGACCGCGTCCAGGGCCCCTTCCGCCGTTCACGGCGCCGCCAGGCGGCGGCTGTTCGCGGGCGGTGGCGGGGTGCGGGGCCGCGGGCGGTCAGTGCCCGAGCAGCTTCAGTACTTTGGCCCAGCTGTCCTGCCGTGCCGCCTGATCCGCTTCCGAGGTGGCCACGATGCTGCTGTTCGCGCCGCCCTCCTGGCCGGGCTGCCCGTAGGGGAACCAGTTCACGTGGTGCCCCGCGCCGGGGTAGACGGCCCGCACATGGCGCTCACCGCGGGCGTTGCGCTGGGCGGAGATGGTGCGGGCGGCGTCGGCGGCGCCCCACATCTTGTCGTTGCCGCCGGCCACGGCGAGCACCGTCCCGCGCACCCGGTCCAGCGGGATCGGCCCGGCCGGTACGGGGCGTCCCCGGTCGGCCCATGCGGCGCGTCCCGAAGCCCCGGCCAGGTAGGGGCCGTTGACCCTGGCGGACGGCGCGTAGGCGATGACGTCGCGGAAGACCGACGGACGGCGCTGCGCGAGGAGCTGGGCGATCTCGCTGCCGCGGGAGTTGCCCATCACGGCCATCCGCTCCGGGTCCGCTCCGGCCTCGCGGCCCAGCACGCCCGCGGCGTGCGTGAAGTAGCCGAGCTCGATCATGTTGATCGCGTCGGGCCGCCCCGAGCCCTTGCCGCAGCGGAAGTAGCAGAGCGACAGCGCCGGATGGCCGCGCGCGGCGAGCAGCGCCGCCGCGTACTCGCCGGAGTTGCCGCCCTCGCTGCCGCCGAAGACCAGCACCGGCGGGCGCCTGCGCTCACCGGCGGGCGGGGTGTACATCTCTCCGTCGACCTTGTCGCGGGCGACGGTCAGCTTGCGGTGCCGGACCTTCTCCGTCAGCCAGCGGCGCTCGATCGTACGGCCCGCGAGCTGCCTGCCGTCCTTCGTCACCGTCAACCGCACCTGGTAGGAGCGCTGTTCGGCAGGTGATGGCGGGTGGTACGAGAAGGCGTCGCCGCTGCCGATCATCTTCACGCCCGGCCCGCGCTGCGGCAGCATCTCCTTCAGCAGGCCCATGCTGTCGGGCTTCGCGTAGGGGCGGCCGCGAGCCGGTGCCTTGTCGTCGAGGTCGAGTTCGCCGTCGCCGTCCGCGGTGAACCGGCCTCGGGCGCCCCAGGGCTGGCCGCGCTGGTCCCGCGCCCCGGCGGTGACGGTGACCCGGTCGTGCGCCCCGAGGCCGCTGACGCGGACGCGTATGCGTTCGTCTGCCAGAGCGGACGGGCGGTCGACGTGGATCGCCGCCCGGTCGGTGTCGGGCCGGCGGGCGTCGTCGGAGCCCGCCCCGTCCGAACAGGCCGTGGAGAGGGCCAGCAGAAGGGCTCCGAGGACTGCGCGTGCTTTGCCTGTACGTGCCACGCCGGGCACCATACGCACCATCTGCCGCGGCTGCGGAATCAGACGTTCCTCCCAGCTGGAAATCCGATGAGAAATCCGCCACGCTGTCGCGCATGCTGCCAGCAGAGCGTGACTTCTATTCGACGCAGAGCGTCCACAGCGATCCGGGTATGGCGGACAGGCTCGCGGAGCTGCCCGGCAGCCCCGACGAACTCGCTTTGCTAGTACGACACTTGCTCATCCACCGCGAAGAGGCCGGCCGTTTCGGCTGCGCTCTGCCCGAATCGCGCTACCGCTCCGAGGCCGAGACCCGCTACATAGACGACATCCTGGACATCGTCACCCAGCTCGACAAGGCGCCGCTCACCGCACCGCGCCGCCCGCTCGACCGTTTCGCGGGCACCTGCCGCGACTTCGCGCTCCTGCACTGCGCACTGCTCCGCCACACCGGCACCCCGGCCCGCGTCCGCTGCGGCTACGCCACCTACTTCGCGCCCGGCTTCCACGACGACCACTGGGTGACGGAGTACGTGCACCCGGAACGCGGCTGGGTCCTCAGCGACCCGCAGTTCGTGCCGGACACCCGCATCGAGTCCGCGTACGAGCTCGACTTCGACCCCCTGGACGTACCCCGCGACCGCTTCCTCGTCGCGGGGGAGGGCTGGCGCCGCTGCCGGTCGGGGGAGGCGGATCCCAAGACCTTCGGCGTCAGCACGCTCGGCCTCATGGGGCTGTGGATCGTGCGGGGCAACGTCGTACGGGACCTCGCCGCGCTCAACAAGGCCGAGGTGCTGCCGTGGGACGCCTGGGGCGTCGGCGACGGCGGCCGGCGCGGCGAGGACGAGCCCGGCGAGGCCGAGCTGGCCCTGCTGGACGAGGCGGCCCAGGCCACCGTGGAGGCGGACTTCGAGCGCGTCCGCTCGCTGTTCCTGGAGACCCCGGGGCTCCGGGTCCCGGAGACGATCACCTCGTACCAGTCGTACGACGGCGAGTGCGAGGTGCGGCTGCGCGGGGGCGGGCAGGATTCCTGACGCGGAGCCGGACCCGGCCCGACCCGCTGCTGGGCCGGAACCGGCCCGTCCGTACCGCCGGGCCGGCCCCCGTGGCCGGTGCTCTCACGCTCCGGCCGTGCAGTTCGGCGCGGCAGGCGCCCGGACGTGCGCCGCGGCCCGGTCCTCCTTCCGCGAAGCGCGCGGCCGGGCACGCCGGCCCGTGGCGCCGTCGTGGGCCGAGTCCCGCTCGGCTGCGCGCAGTTGACTGTCGATGCGCCGCTCGCGGAGGGCTCCCGCGACCGGGGCCAGCAGGAGGAGGGTCAGCAGGGCGATCCCGATGAGGGTGTGGAATGCGGAGTTCATGCCTATACGGTGGCCGCTACGTGCCCGGAATGTCAGTGGCAGATCTGTCACTGAACCTTGAATTGCTGCCATACTCGTGGTGTGCTGAAAAACGTCGCGGTCGCGCTCACGCACGGCGTCAACGCGTTCGAACTGGGAGTCGCGGCAGAGGTCTTCGGGATGGACCGCAGCGAACAGGGGCTGCCGGTCTACGACTTCGCCCTGGTCGCCGCCGAGCCCCCGCCCATCCGCGCCAACCCGGCGTTCACCGTCGGCACCGAGCACGGCGTCGGCCGCCTCGCCGAGGCCGACCTGATCGTGGTGCCGGCCGGACAGGGTTTCGTGGAGCGGGAGTTCCCCGAGGAGCTGCTGAGCGCTCTGCGCGCCGCAGCGGAGCGCGGCGCCTGGGTGCTCAGCGTCTGCTCCGGCGCGTTCGTACTCGGCGCCGCCGGCCTGCTGGACGGACGGCGCTGCACCACTCACTGGCGCTACACCCGGCAGCTGGCCCGGCGCTGGCCCAGGGCGCGGATCGAGCCGGAGGTCCTGTACACGGAGGACGGCCCCGTGGTCACGTCGGCGGGCACCGCCGCCGGTATCGACGCCTGCCTGCACCTGGTCCGCCGGGAGCAGGGCAGCCGGGTGGCGAACGCGATCGCCCGGCGCATGGTCGTGCCGCCGCACCGCGAAGGCGGTCAGGCCCAGTACATCGAGCAGCCGGTGCCCTCGGAGCGGAGCGACGACGCGATCGGGTCCTCCCTGCACTGGATGGAGGAGAACCTGACCGAGCAGGTCACGGTGGACCAGCTGGCCGACCGGGCCCACATGGCGCCCCGCACGTACGCGCGCCGCTTCCAGCAGGAGACGGGCACCACCCCGCACCAGTGGATGCTGGGCCAGCGCATCCTCCGCGCCCAGCACCTCCTGGAGGAGACGAACCTGACCGTCGACGCCGTCGCCGCCCGGGCCGGATTCGGCAACGACGCGGCTCTCCGGCACCACTTCCTCCGCCGCCTCGGCACGACCCCCAACGCCTACCGCCGCACTTTCCGCGGCCCGTCCGGCACGGAAGCGCTCCGCCAGGGACGGTCCTGAACGGTCCTGGCCGGTGCGGGACGGCGGGGCCGGGCCGCGGACGCCGGAGCGCCGGGAGCCCCTGGGCTTCAGGGCTCCCGGCGCCGCGGGCGTGGGTTTCAGCTGCGGTGGCGGGGCTGCGTCAGCCCGCCTGTGCCCTCTCGTAGAGCTCCTGGGCCTCCGCACCGAAGTACGGCCCGAACATCGTGTCGGGCAGGAAGACGTACCCGAAGCTGTTCACGGACGACTGGAGGCCCGTGCCGGTGGCCTCGTCGAACTCCGTGAACCACGGGCCGCCGCTGGAGCCGCCCGTCATGTTGCACGAGAGGCCGTGGTCCTTGGTGAGCAGCACGTCCTGGAAGCTCGTGCCGCTGCAGTAGACCAGCTTCTCGCCGTCGTAGGGGTCGGCGGCGGGGAAGCCGAAGGAGTACATGGTGGTGTTGTAGGCGGCGTTGAAGGACAGGCCCTGGGCCCCGACGACGTCTGCGAGCTTCTTGCCGTCCAGCGGGTCCACCACCGCGGCCCCGATGTCGAAGTTCATGTCCTCACTGGCCTCCCACTGGGGGGTGGTCAGCGTCTCCGCGGCCGTCCACTTGCCGTGCGGGGCCTCGCCGTCGTGGTAGCCGGGCACGAAGACCCAGTCGGTGTGCCAGGCGCCCTGGTACTTCACGCAGTGCCCGGCCGTCATGACCGTGCTGCCGTTGTCGCTGGTGACGGAGTTGCCGGAGCAGGACGCGTCCCGGTCGCCCATCTTGAAGAAGACCCGTCCCGAGGTCTGTACGACGTCACCGCCGCCGGACCAGGGGCCGCCCGGCTCGGGCAGGGCCTTGGTGCCGTTCTCCGGCGCCCGTGGCGGCACCTTCGACTCGGCGCCGCGCCGCACTTCCTCGGTGGCGCGGTCCGTCACGCGGGCGCCGAGGTCGAGGAGCTCCTCGACCGGCGTAGCGGCACGCATCCGCTCGGCGGTCCAGTGGCCCGCGGCGTCGGCACGTGCCGACTCGGAGACCTTCTGGCTGGTGGCGGGGGTGCCGGAGTCGGCGCTCGCCGGCGTGGCCTGGAGGGTGAGGGCGAGCAGTGCGCCTATGGCGGCGAGGGCGCCCGCCCCGGTGCGCATACGTCTGGTGCGTCTCACGCGTACTCCTTCTGCTGTGTGGGGTGGTGCAGACGAGTGGTGCGGGTAGACGTGCGAGTTGCTGTTGTGCGTCGATAGCGTGCCCCGAAATGGCCCTCGCTGAACGGGAGTCGGGTCCGCGGACGCGAAAGCGCCCGGAGCGCGAGCCCCGGGCGCCGTCGTGTGCGGATGCCGGACGGGCGCGTACGCGCCCCGAGTTCAGAAGCGGCGTGTGATCAGCGCGCGCTTGACCTCCTGGATCGCCTTGGTGACCTCGATGCCGCGGGGGCAGGCGTCCGTGCAGTTGAAGGTGGTGCGGCAACGCCACACGCCGTCCTTGTCGTTGAGGATCTCCAGACGCTGCTCGCCCGCCTCGTCACGGCTGTCGAAGATGAAGCGGTGCGCGTTGACGATCGCCGCCGGGCCGAAGTACTGCCCGTCGTTCCAGTAGATGGGGCACGAGCTGGTGCAGGCCGCGCACAGGATGCACTTCGTCGTGTCGTCGAAGCGCGCCCGGTCCTCGTCGGACTGGAACCGCTCCCGCGTCGGCTCGTTGCCGGACGTCACCAGGAACGGCATGACGTCCCGGTACGCCTGGAAGAACGGCTCCATGTCGACGACGAGGTCCTTGAGGACGGTGAGCCCCTTTATCGCCTCGACCGTGATCGGCTTCTCCGGGCTTATGTCCTTGATCAGCGTCTTGCAGGCCAGCCGGTTGCGCCCGTTGATGCGCATCGCGTCCGAGCCGCAGATGCCGTGCGCGCAGGAGCGCCGGAAGGTCAGCGTGCCGTCCTGCTCCCACTTGATCCGGTGCAGCGCGTCCAGGACCCGGTCCTTGGAGTCGATCTCGAGAGTGAAGTCCTCCCAGGACGCGTCCGCGGAGACCTCCGGGTTGAAGCGGCGGATCCGGAACGTCACGGTGATCATGCCGGACGCGGCGGGCTCGGCCGTCCCGGACTGGCCGGGCTGTTCCATGACTGCGGTGCTCATCAGTACTTACGCTCCATCGGCTGGTAGCGGGTCTGCACGACCGGCTTGTAGTCCAGCCGGATCGACTCGGTGCCGTCGTCGCCGACGTCGCGGTACGCCATGGTGTGGCGCATGAAGTTGACGTCGTCGCGGTTCGGGTAGTCCTCGCGGTAGTGGCCGCCGCGCGACTCCTTGCGGGCCAGCGCGGAGACGGCGGTGACCTCCGCCAGGTCCAGCAGGTTGCCCAGCTCCAGGGCCTCCAGCAGATCGGTGTTGAACCGCCTGCCCTTGTCCTGGACGCTGATGTCCCGGTAGCGCTTGCGCAGTTCGCCGATCTCCTCGACGGCCTCCTTCAGCGTCTGCTCGGTGCGGAAGACCATCACGTTCTTGTCCATGCACTCCTGCAGCGCCCTGCGGATCTCCACGACGCGCTCGTTGCCCGTGGCGTCCCGCAGGTTCTCGACCTCGCCCTCGACGAACGCGGCCGGGTTCTCCGGCAGTTCGACGAAGTCGGCCGTGGAGGCGTACTCCGCGGCCGCGATGCCGGCCCGGCGTCCGAAGACGTTGATGTCCAGCAGCGAGTTGGTGCCGAGCCGGTTCGCGCCGTGCACCGAGACGCAGGCGACCTCGCCCGCCGCGTACAGGCCGGGCACCGGGGTGTTGTTGTCGGCGAGGACCTGGCCGCGGACGTTGGTCGGCATGCCGCCCATCGCGTAGTGCGCCGTCGGCTGGATCGGCACCGGGTCGGTGTAGGGCTCGATGCCGAGGTACGTGCGGGCGAACTCGGTGATGTCGGGCAGCTTGGCGTCCAGCTGCTCCGGCGGCAGGTGCGTCAGGTCGAGGAAGACGTGGTCCTTGTCCGGGCCGCAGCCGCGGCCCTCGCGGATCTCGGTGTAGATCGCGCGGGAGACGACGTCACGGGAGGCGAGGTCCTTCATGACGGGCGCGTACTTCTCCATGAAGCGCTCGCCGTCCTTGTTGCGCAGGATGCCGCCCTCGCCGCGGGCGCCCTCCGTGAGCAGGATGCCCATCTTCCAGATGCCGGTGGGGTGGAACTGGAAGAACTCCATGTCCTCAAGCGGCAGCCCGCGCCGGAACGCGGCCGCCTGGCCGTCGCCGGTGAGCGTGTGCGCGTTGGACGAGACCTTGAAGAACTTGCCGTTGCCGCCCGAGGCGAACACGACCGACTTGGCCTGGAAGACGTGGATCTCGCCGGTGGCCAGTTCGTACGCGACGACGCCCGCGGTCTTGCGGATGCCGTCGACCTCGTTCAGCAGCAGGTCCAGGACGTAGAACTCGTTGTAGAACTCCACGCCCTGCTTCACGCAATTCTGGTACAGCGTCTGGAGGATCATGTGGCCGGTGCGGTCCGCGGCGTAGCAGGACCGGCGCACCGGCGCCTCGCCGTGGTTGCGGCTGTGGCCGCCGAAGCGGCGCTGGTCGATGGTGCCGTCCGGGGTGCGGTTGAACGGCAGGCCCATCTTCTCCAGGTCGAGGACGGAGTCGATGGCCTCCTTCGCGAGGATCTCCGCGGCGTCCTGGTCGACCAGGTAGTCGCCGCCCTTGATCGTGTCGAAGGTGTGCCACTCCCAGTTGTCCTCCTCGACGTTCGCGAGGGCCGCGGCCATGCCGCCCTGGGCGGCGCCGGTGTGGGAGCGCGTGGGGTACAGCTTCGTCAGCACGGCGGTGCGGCTGCGCTGCGTCGACTCGATGGCCGCGCGCATGCCGGCGCCGCCGGCGCCGACGATGACCGTGTCGTACTTGTGGATCTTCATTGGGTTACCTCAGCCCCGTACGTACGTCAGCGAATGTTCGGGTCGAAGGTGAAGATCACCAGCGTGCCCAGCAGGACCGTGAACACCGTGGCGGTGTACAGCAGCATCTTCAGCCAGAAGCGGGTGTTGTCCCGCTCCGCGTAGTCGTTGATGACCGTGCGCAGGCCGTTCGCTCCGTGCAGCATCGCCAGCCACAGCATCAGCAGGTCCCAGACCTGCCAGAAGGGCGACGCCCAGCGGCCGGCGACGAAGGCGAAGCCGATCTTCGTCACGCCGCCGTCCAGCACGAGCTGGATCAGCAGGTGCCCGAGGACGAGCACGACCAGCACGATGCCCGACAGCCGCATGAACAGCCAGGTGTGCATCTCGAAGTTGCCCCGCGTCGCCTTCGGCGTCCTGCCGGTGCGGGCCCGGGGCGGAGCGATCACGGGGGCCGGGTTGTCCACGCTGTAGGTGCGCTCACCGTCCGCGGACCCGGCGGCGCCGGTACCGGCGTTTGCGGTCTCTGTCGACATCGTCATCAGCTCCCGAACAGCGTGTGCAGGGTGTGCCGCAGGACGGGGTAGAAGGCGCCCGCCATCAGCACGCCCCAGATCGTCATCACGGTCCACAGCATCTGCTTCTGGTACCTCGCGCCCTTCGACCAGAAGTCCACCGCGACGACCCGCAGGCCGTTCAGCGCGTGGAAGAGCACAGCGGCGACCAGGCCGTACTCCATGAGGTTGACGAGCGGTGTCTTGTAGATCGCCACCGTCTCGTCGTACGTCTCGGGGGAGACGCGGACGAGCGCGGTGTCGAGCACATGGACGAACAGGAAGAAGAAGATGAGGACGCCGGTGACTCGGTGAGCCACCCAGGACCACATTCCTTCCCGGCCGCGATACAGCGTTCCAGCCGGCACGGAACTAAACCCTCCGGGAGCGGATGTAAGAGCCTGCCGCCATCTTCGACTCGGAAGTGGAGCGGTGTCGGTCGGGCCCGGCCGGGTACGGTCCACCGGCCTGGGCCATCGTAGCGACGCTTTCCCCGTACATCCGTCCCGGGTGGGGCGGGTGTGATCAATCAGGCACCGGGGACGGCGGCCCCGGTGCGCGTCCCCTCCGAGGTCAGCGCGGTGCCGCGACCAGCCGCAGGAGCCGCCCCCGCGCGAGCCGGCGCAGCTCCTCGGCGGCCACGACGCGCTCCTCCTCGGGGTCGCTGCCGAGCCGTGAGCGCACGCTCTCCAGCGCCTGGCCGAGCCGCTCCCCGGGGTCGTGCCCGTCGAGGCAGATGAGGAAGGGGTGGCCGAACCTGGCCTCGTACGCGGAGTGCGCGGCGCGCAGAGCGGTGTGGGCGGCGAGGGTGCCGCGCTGGTCGGCGGAGCGCTCCTGGGGTTCGGTGCCGTGACCGGCCGCGGACGGCGGTGCGAGCGGCGAGGGGAGCTGCGGCGTCTCCGCGGCGAGCGCTCCGGAGAGGTCCTCGGGCGTCATGTCGTAGCTGGCCTCGTCGAGCGCCGCCAGCAGCGCCTCCATGTCCGGGTACGGGCGGCAGTCCGCGATCCGGGCGGCCCAGCGCGGGTTGCGGCAGCAGCGCTGCAGCAGGGCGGTCGTCTCGTCGCGGGGTGAGGCGTTGAACCGGCCGAGGGGGAGTGGCAGCGGCGCCGGGAGCGGCGCCGCCGGCTGGACGGGCAGCGAGCCCCCGGCCAGCGGAGGGGCCGCGTCCACGCCTTCGGCGGTGTCGGGCGCCTGCTCGTCGCTTCGCTGGGTGGGCAGAGGCATGGGCTCCTCGGACGGTGACGCGCGAATGAACGTACGGAGTCGGAGTGCTGGGTACGGGCGAACAGCGGACTGCGGGAGTCCGCCGCCACGGCCGTGCGGCGCGGCCGGATGCCTGCCCGGGCCGCCGTGCGGCGCCCGTCCCGGCGGTGCAGTCGGCCCCGCGGGACACCGTAACGACGGAGAGGGGGAGCGATACGACGAGTATGTGAATTTCACTCGGACGGGAATGTTCCGCGTCGGATACCGAATAAGTGGCGACCGAAAAGGGGTCATAGCCTATCTACATGGAACATAAGCGGCATAAGAATCGAGCGGTCTCCGTGGTGGCACTTGCGGCGAGTGCCGTGATGGTTCTCACTCTCAGCGCCTGTTCCGACGGCGGATCGGGCGCCGGCGAGGGCGGTGACGGCGGTGAGAGCTCCGCCGTGCCCACTCCCACCGGCCCGTCCCGCAAGGGGCCCGCTCCGGCGGCCGTTCCTTCCGTGCGGGACTGGAAGCCGGTGCGCGGACCGGGCTGGAACCCCTCACGCCACACCCGCGTCGTCGCCGACCCCGAGGGCCCCCTCGCGGACGAGGGGAAGCTGCTCGCGAGAGAGCTCAACGTGCCCTTCACCAAGGGGCCCGCCCGCACCGCGGACGTCGAGCTGGCTCTCGACGGGGAGGTGGGCGGCGGTCGCGAGGCGTACGAACTGTCCAGCCGGAAGGGGCAGGTGAAGATCTCGGCCTCCGACCACGCGGGCGTCTTCTACGGGACGCGCACGCTCCTGCAGTCGGTGCGCGCTCAGGGCGGGGTGGCCGACGGGACCGTGCGCGACAGGCCGGACCGTCCCCAGCGCGGGTTCATGCTCGACATCGCGCGCAAGCACTTCAGCGCGGAGTGGATCGAGGACCGGATCCGGGAGATGGGCGACCTCAAGCTCAACCAGCTGCAGCTGCACATCTCCGACGACCAGGCGTTCCGCGTGGAGAGCACGTCGCACCCGGAGGTCGTCTCCTCGCCGCGGCTGACCAAGGCGCAGATGCGGCGGATCGTGAAGCTCGCCGAGTCGCGGCACATCGCCGTCATCCCCGAGATCGACTCACCGGGGCATCTGGGAGCGGTGCTGAAGGCCCATCCGGAGCTGCAACTGAAGGACGAGTCGGGGCAGCCGACCGAGGGCGCGATCGACATCTCCGACCCCGGCGCGGCGAAGATCGTCGACGATCTGCTGCGGGAGTACGCGGACCTCTTCCCCGGCAAGTACTGGCATCTGGGCGGCGACGAGTACCTGGCCCTGGCGAAGGAGGACCCCGAGAAGTCCTATCCGCAGCTCGCCGAGAAGGCTCGCGAGGAGCACGGAAAGAAGGCCGGGGTCCAGGACCTCGCCGCGCAGTGGCTCAACGACCGGGCCGAGACCGTACGCGAGGAGGGCAAGAAGCCCCAGGTGTGGAACGACGGCGTCCACGCGGGCGGCGAGGTGAAGGTGCACCGGGACCGGCAGATCGCGTACTGGACCGGCAAGGAGGCCGGGGAGCGCGATCCCGTGGAGTACCTGAAGGAGGGCTGGAAGCTGATCAACCTCAATGACGAGTACCTCTACTACGTCCTGGGGCAGCCGAACGACTTCACATATCCGACAGGTCGCCGCATTTACGAACAATGGACGCCCGCGGTCCTTCGCGGGACCGAGCCGGTGCCCAAATCGTTGTCCGGGCCGGAGCACATCCCGGGCGGTCGGTTCGCGGTCTGGTGCGACCGGGCCGGAGCGCAGACGCCGCAGCAGGTGGCCGACGGCATCCGGATGCCTCTCGCCGCCACGGCGCAGAAGCTCTGGGACCCCGAGAAACCGGCCCTGAGCTGGGAGGACTTCAAGAAGCTCGCCATCCGCGCGAGCTGAGGAAATGCGAAGGCGACCGGGGTCGCCACCCCCCACAGGAGAGACCCCGATCGCCCTCGAGAACGGGCGCACCACGCCAGGGGCAGGCCCGTACTCCTAACAGCGTTCGCGGCCCTCATTCTGTTACGTGGTCAACTTACGTGGACGATGACGCACACTTGGCCTTAGCGTGCTCTCGCATCGATGCTGGTCGGTGCGTACAGAGAACGCAGGCAAGAGCGACACGGCAGAGAGGCGCCCGACCAGGGGCGTGACCAGATCCGTTGGGACATCGCGGAGTGGGGCGAGACACGGGCGTGCAGGGGGACGACGCGGAGTTGACCGCCGCGGTACGCGCGGCACAGGGCGGGGACGAAGTCGCCTTCCGCACTGTGTACCGGGCTGTGCACCCGCGGCTGCTCGGCTATGTCCGCACCCTCGTCAGCGAGCCGGACGCCGAGGACGTCGCCTCGGAGGCCTGGCTGCAGATCGCACGTGACATCAGCCGCTTCAGCGGCGACGCCGACCGCTTCCGGGGATGGGCCGCCCGTATCGCGCGCAACCGCGCCCTGGACCACCTGCGTTCGCGGGGCCGCCGGCCCGCCGTCGGCGGGGACGAGAGCGACCTGGCCGTCCTCCCGGCCGGTGTCGACACCGCCGACGAAGCCATCGAGGCGCTCGGCACCGGGCGGACGATGGCGCTGATCTCCCGGCTCCCCCAGGACCAGGCGGAGGCGGTGGTGCTGCGGGTCGTCGTGGGCCTCGACGCGAAGAGCGCCGCGCAGGTCCTCGGCAAGCGTTCGGGGGCCGTCCGCACGGCCGCTCACCGGGGGCTTCGCAAGCTCGCCGAACTTCTCGACGAAACCGGCGGGGATTCCGCAGAACCGGCGGAGGGCCGGGGAGCGTCCCAGTGGGACACGGGCCGCGGTGTGACGCATAAGGCCACGCGAACGCTGAGGGAAACGTGATGGCGGACGACGACCGGTACAGGTGGCTGGACGACGAAGTTGCGGAGAGACTGCTTCGCGGCGCGTCGGTCAATGCGCGTAGCGCGCAGGACGGCGGGCGCCGCGGCGAGGCTCACGACAACGTTGAAGCGTCCCCCACCAGCACTTCTGCACGGCCCGGCAAAACGGCACCTTCCTGGGCCGTCGACGGCCGTACCCTCAGCGAGGCGGGCGTGACGGAGCCGGCGGGTCAGCCGGAACGCCACCCCGCCGATCGGCTCGCGTCGTTGCTCGGCGAACTTGCGGCCGAGCAGACAGCGATGCCCCACACCTCCGCCGCGCGGCACCGGACGGGTGCGGCGCACGGCGTGCACGGCGCTCCCGCCGAGCTTCCCGGCGAGGCGGCTGCGCTCGCGGCCTTCCGCGCGGCACACGGCGAGACGGTGCGCAGCGGGACCGTCGAGATCGGGGCCGGGCCGACGGAATCCGGAACAGTCGTGGGCCGGCGGGTCGCCGCGCGTGAGCGCCGCGGCCGCAGGCCGGGCGTCGGCCGCCTCGTGTCCCTCGGCGGACGCCCCCTGCGCGCGGGGTTCGCCATGGCCATGGCCGGCTGCGCTCTCGGCGGGGTCGCGGTCGCCGCCACCACCGGCGTCCTGCCGACGCCGTTCGGCGGCGGCGGTACGCCCGCAGCCAGCGTGTCACCGCTGGCGAGTCCGAGCGGGGGTGACCGCGAAGCCGCCCTGGGCGGCGGCGACGGCAGCCCCGACGAGGACAACGGGCCAAGACGCGGCACCCGCGAGGGTGGCAAGTCGGGGCCGTCGGACTCGCCGAGCGGCGAGGACCTCGCGGGTAAGGGCAAAGGCAAGGACGGCAAGGGCCCCCACGGCCCGGACGGCAAGGACTGGCCCGACGACGGCAAGGGGCTGTCGGAGGCGGAGAAGAAGGCGATCGCGCGGGCTCTCTGCGCGGCCTACGACAACCACGACCTCTCGCTGCGCGACCGGCTGAGGCTGGAGGCGGTCGCCGGCGGCCCGGCGGGCGTGCAGAAGTTCTGCGACAAGCACGACGGCGGCGGCTGGCAGTCCGGTGGTCCCGGGAACTCGGGCGGCATCGGCACTCCCGGGGATTCAGGCGGAAACGGTGACGTCGGCGGGGGCGGCGGCCCCGGCGGCGGTGGCCCGGGCGGCGGTGACTCGGGCGGCGACTCCGGCGGTGACACCGGAGGTTCCGACGGGGGCGACTCCGGTGGCGGCGACTCGGGCGGTGTGGGTGCGCCCAGCAACGGCGGCGCCGACGGCTCCGGAGGCGGCGACGGGGACGGCGACTCGGGCGACTCGGCTCCGGGCGGCACCGACGAGCGGCTCGGCGCCCCCTCGCAGATCTGAGCCGCCGCGAGGCCTGGCACATACCCCGCGGCACATACCCCGCGGCACATACCCCGCGGCACGTACTCCGTGGCACATACCCCGCGGCACGTACCCCGTGACGCGCTCCCGCCCGGCGCCCGGCGCCCGGCGTCACGCGCGAGTCTCCGCGCGGCCGGCCGGTTCGCTCCCGAAAGCGCCCGCTCCGGGGAGCGGGAGGGCTTCTCCATGGCGAATTCCGACGGTTGCCCCGACCCTCCGCGCACCGCGGGGCGCCGTCCGTTTCCGGCCCGCTGAGCCGGCCCGTACGGACCGGCCCCGAGGCCCCTTTCCGGGCTGCGTGTTACCGCCGGTCAGGGGTGACTCCGAGGTCACGGCCAGTTGTGACGTACGTCACACGATTTAGTTGAATACTGGTGTGACATTTTCAAGCTGCACGACGCAGTGAGAAGTGAGCCGACTGGTCATCGGCTGCGCGACAAGTCCGAGGTTCCCCCCGTACCTTCGGGCTCGCGCAATGGCGCGGGCGGGACACGTTCCCCCGGTCCCGCCCGCGCCCCATCGGGGATCATGCCGAGCAACTCCCGCGTGGAGGCCGTCTCTCCGGCGCCCCGCCCCTCTTCCGGCCCGGTCCGTCACTTGTAGACGACGACCTTGTCGCCCTTCTTCACCTCAGCGAAGAGTGCCGCGATCTTCTTCTTGTCCCGCACGTTGACACAGCCGTGCGAGGCGCCCTGGTAGCCGCGTGCCGCGAAGTCCGAGGAGTAGTGGATCGCCTGGCCGCCGCTGAAGAAGAGCGCGTACGGCATGGGGGTGTCGTAGATCGTCGAGACGTGGTCCCTGCTCTTGAAGGCGACGCGGAACTTCCCCTCCCGCGTCGGGGTGTACGCCGAGCCGAAGCGCACGTCCATCGCCGAACGCAGCTTGCCGTCCACGTACCAGGCCAGGGTGCGGCTCTTCTTGCTGACGCACAGGGCGCGCCCGGTGAGGCAGCGCGGGTCCGGGTCGTCGAGCGGGCGGGTGGTGGGCGGGTACATCTCGTCGCGTACGGGCGGCGAGGTGCGGGCCCTCAGCGTGTTCCAGGTGCGGGACGTGGCGTTGCCCGTGGCGCTCATGCCCTGCTGCCGCTGGAAGCCTTTCACCGACGCGGTGGTCACCGGCCCGTAGTAGCCCGTCGGGTTGCGGTCGAAGAGCCCCAACTTCCGCAGGCGCGCCTGAAGTTCACGCACCCTGGTGCCCTGCGACCCGGTGCTCATCAGTACGGGGTCGGCGACTGCCGCGCGCTTCGGCGGCTGCGCCTTGCGGGCACGGGACGCGTCCTTCTCCGGGGGCTTGGCGTCCGGTGCGGGCTGCTCCGTCTTCGCCGGCGGTTCCGGCGGCACCGAGGTCTTCGTGACGCGGATGGGCGCGCCGTCCGTCGCCTGCGCCTTGCAGCCCGCCGTCGTGCCGACGACGAGGCCCGTCCCCGCGAGGACGGCCGCCGTGACCGCCAGACCGCCGCGCTTCCTGAGCTGTACCCCCGCCATCCGAACCCCCGGACTCTCACGGACATTCCGGACCTCAACGGCCCGAAACACTCGACACCGACCGCCCGTTGCATTCCCAGCGCGGCACGGGAACGAACCTCGTGCGGCGTGGCTGCCGGGACGACGGGCCGCCGCGCGAGGGCGGCCGGTCAGCCGTCCGCTCTCCCCGCGGCCGGCAACGCCCCGCTGCGTTCGGGCAGTTCACGCCGCCCGCGGATCGGACCCGCCAAGAGCACCAGCCAGCACGGTGCGAGCAGCGCCGTCAGGATCCACATGGCGGGCCGCAGGCCGAGCACGTCGCCGAGGAGGCCGCCCAGGAGCGAACCGACGGGAATGACGCCGTGGTTGAGGAAGAGCGAGGTGGCGGTGATGCGGCCGAGCAGCGGGGCCGGGCAGTAACGCTGGCGGAAGCTGCCGATCACCACGCTGCCCGCGACGATTCCCGCGGAGACGACGAACCAGCCCGCGCCGAAGAACAGCAGCCCCGCCCCCGGCCGGGTCAGGGGGACGAGCAGTGCGAAGGGCCCGGTGAGCATCTGCGTGACCAGCAGGCCCCGGGCGGTCCCCAGCCGCCGGCAGACGGGTCCGGCGAGCAGCGCGCCCAGTACCCCTCCGAAGGCGCCGGCCATGACCAGGAGGCCGACCGTCGTCGGGCCCGCGCCCACCGTCCTCACCAGGAAGACGACCTGTACGGCCTGGGTGCCCATGACGGCCAGGTTGACCAGCGCCGCGTACGTCACCAGCGTCCGCAGGCAGGTGTCGGTGAAGACGAAGCGCAGTCCGGCGCCGATCTGCCGGCGGAGCGTCGTGCGCGGGCCGTCCTCCGGGCCGGGAGCCGGCCGCTCGCGGACGCGCATCATGGCGAGGCACACCGTCGAGACGAGGAAGGTCACCGCGTCGAGGAGCAGGCCGAGCACCGCGCCGAACGCCTGCGCGACCGGCCCGGCGACTCCCCGGCCGACGACCTGCGTCCCCGCCTCGCTGCCCTGCAGCTTCGCGTTCCCCTCGACCAGGTCGGGTCCGTCGAGCACTTCCGGCAGGAACGCCTGGTAGGCGGTCTTGAAGAGCACTGTCGCTGCGCCGGACCCCAGAGCCGCGACGAGGAGGTGGGCGTAGGTGAGGGCGTCCAGCCACGCGGCGACCGGGATGCTCGCGTAGAGGGCCGCTCTGACGACGTTGCAGAGCATCATGAGGGGCCGCTTGCGCAGCCTGTCGACCCAGGCGCCCGCGGGCAGCGCGATCAGCAGCCAGGGCAGCCAGAGGGCGGCGCTCAGCACCCCGACGGCCGTGGCGTCGACGCGGAGGACGACCACCGCGACCAGCGGCAGGGCGACCAGCGTCACGCCGGTGCCGAGGCCGCTGGCCGTCTCGCCCAGCCACAGAAGTCTGAACTCCCGCTGCCTCAGAACCCCCAGCCGGCCGCGCCCCGTCCGGGCGGCACCGGCGACGGCCGACCCGCCCGTCTTCTCCATGGCGCCATCCTTCGGCAGCACGTGCGCCGCCGGTGAGACGAGGACCGGCCATGTGCGCGGGCCCGGGCGGGGCGCCCCCCGGCGGAGAAGGCGTACGCGCGGGGGCCTGCGGCCGCGTCGTCGCCGTCCATGGCGCAGACGACGTGTGTGGTCGTGCCTGCTTCCTGTCGCGCACGTGCCGTTGCCCTGCGCGCCTGGAGGGCGCAGGATGAGAGAGCGTATTACCGGCGAGTAAGGGGTCTTCCCGGCGGAGGGCTCCGGACAGGGAGTGCTGTGAGCACGGACGCTCTTCCGAAGGCGGAACCGCGGGAGTCGCGCGGCCTCGCCGGGCAGGCGGCCGCCCTGGCCGCCGGTGAGGTGACCGCGCGGGAGCTGACCGAGCGCGCTCTGGCCCGGATCGCCGCGACCCAGCCGACCCTCAACGCCTTCCGGCGCGTGCGTGAGGAGGCGGCGCTGGCGGAGGCGGACAGCGCCGACAGGCAGCTCGCGCGCGGCGAGCGGCTGCCGCTGCTGGGCGTGCCGGTGGCCGTGAAGGACGACGTGGACGTCGCCGGGGAGCCCACCGCCTTCGGCTGCCCCGGGGACTTCCCGCCGAAGGACGCGGACAGCGAGTGCGTGCGGCGGCTGCGTGCCGCCGGCGCCGTCGTCGTCGGCAAGACGAACTCGCCCGAGTTGGGCCAGTGGCCGTTCACGGAGGGCCCCGCCTTCGGCGACACCCGCAACCCGTGGAGCCGGGACCACACGCCGGGCGGCTCGTCCGGGGGCTCGGCCGCCGCGGTCGCCGCGGGGCTCGTCGCGGCGGCGCTGGGCTCGGACGGAGCCGGGTCCATCCGCATCCCCGCCGCGTGGACCCATCTCGTCGGCATCAAACCGCAGCGCGGCCGGATCTCGACGTGGCCCGAGCCCGAGGCGTTCAAGGGGATCACCGTCTTCGGCCCGCTGGCCCGCACCGTCGAGGACGCGGCGCTGCTGCTGGACGTCGCGTCGGGCAGCGCCGAGGGCGATCTCCACCGTCCGGCTCCGGTCCAGGTGCTGCCCGAGGCCGGCAGGGACCCGGGGCGGCTGCGTGTCGCGCTCTCCGTCCGCCCGCCCTGGACGGCGACCCGGAAGTCGCTCGACCCGGAGGTACGGGCGGCGGTCACCGGGATCGCGGAGCGGCTGGCGGAACTCGGGCACGAGGTCGAGGAGGCCGAGCCGGCGTACGGGCCGGTCGGGCTGGCCTTCGTGCCGCGGGCCACGGCCGGAATCCGCGAATGGAGCCTCCGGGCCCCCGACTTCTCCCTGCTCGACGCCCGGACGCGGGGCGCCGCGCGCTCCGGCAGGCTGCTGGGCGGGGCCGTGCTGCGCGCGGCCCGTGCGGCGGAGGCTCCGCTGCAGCGCAGGGTCGGGAAGATCTTCCGCCGCTTCGACGTCGTCCTCGCCCCGACGACGGCGACGCCGCCCCCTCGCATCGGCGACCTCGCCCACCTCTCGGGCTGGCAGACGGACCGCACGATGATCGCGCACTGCCCGTACGCGTGGCCGTGGAACGTGCTGGGCTGGCCGGGCGTCAACGTCCCGGCAGGATTCACCGGAACGGGCCTTCCCGTCGGCGCGCAGCTCCTCGGTCCGGCGGGCAGCGAACCCCTCCTCGTCCGGCTCGCCGCCCAACTGGAGGCGGACCGGCGGTGGTTCGAGCACCGTCCGCCCGAGGACGCAGGCGGCGCAGCGGTCCTGTAGACGCTCGGCCGGCGGCACGCCACCGGCACCGTCGGCCGCCGTGGGGCAACGAAATCCGGTTGCCGCCGGCGGCTGCCTTCTGCTGGGCTCGCGGAGTCGGCACGTACGTGCAGCGGGAGAGCGAGGAGCGAAGATGCGGCGAGCGCCCATGTCCACCCAGAAGGAAGGAACTCCCGCTCTCGCAGAGGACATGACGCTCGGTGAAAACGCTCAACCTCGGAATCCTCGCCCATGTCGACGCCGGTAAGACGAGCCTGACGGAGCGCCTGCTCCACTCCGCGGGCGTCATCGACGAGATCGGCAGCGTCGACGACGGCAGCACCCGGACGGACACCCTGGCGCTGGAGAGACGGCGCGGCATCACGATCAAGTCCGCGGTCGTCTCGTTCGTGCTCGGCGGCGACGTCACCGTCAACCTGATCGACACCCCTGGGCATCCCGACTTCATCGCGGAGGTCGAGCGCGTCCTCGACGTGCTCGACGGTGCCGTGCTGGTCGTCTCGGCCGTCGAGGGCGTGCAGCCGCAGACACGCATCCTGATGCGGACGCTTCGACGGCTCGGCATCCCCGTCCTCGTCTTCGTCAACAAGATCGACCGTCGCGGCGCGCAGGACGGACGCGTCGTGCGGGCCGTCCGTGAACGGCTGACCCCGGCCGCGGTCCCCATGGGGGCGGTCCGCGCGCTCGGCACCCGGGAGGCCCGCTTCGTCCCGTACGGCGAGCAGCTCTGGGACGGGGCGGGGGCGGGGTACGGCCGGGAGCCGGCGGAGCTCCTCGCCGAGAACGACGAGGAGCTGCTGGCCGCGTACGTGGAGGACGCGGCCGGGCTTCCCCGGGACCGGCTCCGGGAGCAGCTCGCGGCGCAGTCCCGGCAGGGCCTGGTCCATCCGCTCTTCTTCGGCTCCGCGATCACCGGCGCCGGCGTGCAGGAGCTGACCACCGGTATCAGGGAGCTGCTGCCGTCCACGGCAGGGGACGGTGCGGGCCCGGTCTCCGGCACGGTCTTCAAGGTCGAACGCGGCGCGGGCGGCAGGCAGTTCGCGTACGTGCGCATGGACGCGGGGACGGTACGGGTCCGCGACCGGCTCCCCTTCGGCGGGAGCGGAGAGGGCTCCGAGGGGAAGGTCACGGAGATCGAGGTCTTCGAACGGGGCGCCGCGGTGCGCCGCGCCTCCGTCACCGCCGGGCAGATCGGCAGGCTCAGGGGTCTGGACGGAGTGCGCATCGGCGACGCCGTCGGGCCGGTGCGCGGAAGCGCCGGCGGAGCCGGGCACTTCGCCCCGCCGACGCTGGAGACCGTCGTCAGCCCCTGCCGCCCGCAGGACCGGGGGCGGCTGCACTCCGCGCTGACCGAACTGGCCGAGGCGGACCCGCTGATCGGCCTGCGCCAGGACGAACTCCGGGGCGAGATCTCCGTGTCGCTCTACGGCGAGGTGCAGAAGGAGGTCGTGCAGGCGACCCTGGCGGACGAGTACGGGGTCGACGTCGCGTTCCGCGAGTCCACGACGATCTGCGTCGAACGGCCCGCGGGCACCGGGGCGGCCGTCGAGACGATGCACAAGGAGCCCAACCCGTTCCTGGCGACCGTGGGACTGCGCGTCGATCCGGCGCCGGAGGGCACCGGCGTCGCGTACGGGCTGGAGGTCGAACTCGGCTCCATGCCCTACGCGTTCATGAGGGCCGTGGAGGAGACCGTGCGGGAGACGCTGCGCGAGGGGCTCCACGGCTGGCAGGTCACCGACTGCACCGTGACCATGACGCACTCCGGTTACGCGCCGCGGCAGAGCCACGCCCACGCCGTCTTCGACAAGAGCATGTCCAGCACCGGCGCGGACTTCCGGCAGTTGACGCCGCTGGTGCTGATGGAGGCGCTGAAGCGGGCCGGCACGATCGTCCACGAGCCGGTGCACCGCTTCCGGCTGGAGATCCCGGCGGAGACGTTCGGGACCGTGCTGCCGGTGCTGTCGCGGATGCGCGCCGTACCGGGGGTCCCGGCCGCGGAGGGGCCGGCGTACCTGCTGGAAGGGGAGATCCCGGCCGCGAACATCCACGCCCTGGAGCAGCAGTTGCCCGCGCTGACCAGCGGCGAGGGCGTCCTCGAGTGCGCCTTCTCGCACTACCGGCCGGTCGCCGGCGGGGTGGTTCCCTCGCGGCCGCGCACCGACCACGATCCGGTGAACCGGAAGGAGTACCTGCTGCGGGTGGTGAGGCGGGTGGCGGGGGCCTGACGCGCGGCCGGTGGGGCGGCCGCCGCGGTCAGGGCGCGAGGACGTCCAGTTCCGCCATGGCGTCCTCCGTGATCGTGCGCATCACGCGCTCCGCGGTCGCCGCGTCGCCCTCGCGCACCGCCTCGGCGACCTGCACGTGCATCGTGACCGCCGCCTGGCGGGGGTCACGGAACATCACCTCGTGCTCGGTGCGGCCGGTGAGGACGGCGGCGACGACGTCGCCGAGCCTCGCGAACATCTCGTTGCGGGAGGCGCGCAGTATCACGCGGTGGAACGCGATGTCGTGCACGAGGTAGCCGGGGAGCTGCTCGCCGCGCGAGGTACGCACCAAGCCCAGCGCGTGCTCGGTGAGTTCGGCGCACTCCTCGGGGGTGGCCAGCTCGGCGGCGAGGCGGGCCGCGACGGGCTCGACGGCCGAGCGGAGCATCGTCAGCGAGCGCAGCTGCCGCGGCCGGTCGGATCCTGCGAGGCGCCAGGTGATCACCTGCGGGTCGTAGACGTTCCACGCCTCGGTGGGGAGCACGGTCACCCCGACGCGGCGCCGCGACTCGACGAGGTGCATCGACTCCAGGACGCGGACCGCCTCCCGTACGACGGTGCGGGAGACCTCGTACCGGTCGGCGAGTTCGTCGGTGCGGAGCACGGTGCCCGGCGGGAACTCACCGGCGGTGATCGCGGGTCCCAGCGCGGCGAGCAGGTGCGCGTGCAGGCCCTGATCCCGGCTTCCCCGGCTCTCCGCCTGGCTCGTCATGGGTCTCCCGTACGTCGTCGCCGCCCCGGGGACTCAGCGTACGTGGTGACCGTCACCCCAATTAAGTATGACGATTTAGTGGCTCGCTCTTGAATACGTATGACGTAATGAGGTTGAGTGTCCCGCGCCCGGTCGACGAGGACGGACAGCGAGGTGTGCGATGGGTGCCGAGGGCAGTGCAGCGGCGAAGGCGACGGCGCGCGGCGCTTCGGCTCACGGGCCGGCGTCCTCCGCGGTCGTGGTGGTCATGGGGGTCGCCGGCACCGGCAAGACCACCGTCGGCGCGCTCCTCGCCGAGGCGCTGAACGTGCCCTACGCGGAGGCCGACGCCTTCCACCCCGCCGCGAACGTCGCCAAGATGACGGCCGGGACCCCGCTCGACGACGCCGACCGCGCGCCCTGGCTGGACGCCATCGGAAGCTGGGCCGCGGCGAGAAGGGGCCAGGGCGGAGTGGTCAGCTGCTCCGCGCTGAAGCGCGCGTACCGCGACAGGCTGCGCGCCGCCGCCCCGGACGTGTTCTTCCTCCACCTCACCGGGGACCGCTCGCTCATCGCGCGGCGCATGGAGCAGCGGCCCGGCCACTTCATGCCGCCGAGCCTGCTGGACTCCCAATTCGCCACGCTCGAACCGCTGGAGGACGACGAGCGGGGAGCGGCCGTCTCCGTGCGGCTCGGCCCCGGCACGGTCACCGAGCGCGCCCTCGCCGCCGTCCGCGAGCGGAACCCGGTGCCCGCAGGCCCTTAGGGCGTCTCCTTCGCCCGCGTCGGCGGCCCGGTCCCGGGTCGCCCCCCGTCCCCTACGTGCCCCGCGCACCGGACCGCCCCCGTCCGTCCGGTGCGCGGACCAGAACCAGAAAGCGGAGCAGCAGCCGTGTCCAACCTCAGCGCCGGGATACTCGCGGCCGGTCCGGAGCCGGTCGACCCGATCAGCTCGGCCGGTACCGCCCAGCTGGGGCTCGCCGCCCTGGCGGGCATCGCCGTCATCGTCGTCCTCATCACCCGCTTCAAGGTCCACGCGTTCCTCGCGCTGACCCTCGGCACCCTCGTGCTGGGCATGGCCGCAGCCGCCCCGCTGGACAAGACGATCGAGAGCTTCTCCACCGGCCTCGGCGACACCGTCGCCGGGGTGGGCGTCCTCATCGCGCTGGGCGCGGTCCTCGGGAAGCTCCTGGCCGACTCCGGAGGGGCCGACGAGATCGTCGACACGGTCCTCGCCAGGACCAGCGAACGGGCCATGCCGTGGGCGATGGCACTGATCGCCGGCATCATCGGCCTGCCGCTCTTCTTCGAGGTCGGCATCGTCCTGATGATCCCCGTGGTGCTGCTGGTCGCGAAGCGCGGCAACTACTCACTGATGCGGATCGGCATCCCCGCCCTCGCGGGACTCTCCGTGATGCACGGCCTGGTGCCCCCGCACCCCGGTCCGCTCGCGGCGATCGACTCCGTCGACGCCAACCTCGGCGTGACCCTCGCCTTCGGCGTACTCGTCGGCATCCCGACCCTCGTGATCTCGGGACCGCTCTTCGGGCGCATCGCCGGCCGGCACGTGCACGTGGAACCCCCGGAGGGCATCGTTCCGCAGCGCCCGTCGGAGGACCTGGAACGCCGTCCCCGCTTCGCCGTGACGGTGGCGACCGTGCTGCTGCCCGTCGTGCTGATGCTCGCCAAGGCGCTGGCCGACGTCGTGATCGCGGACGCCGCGGACCCGGTGCGGCGGTTCATGGACGTGGCCGGATCGCCGATGATCGCTCTCCTCGCGGCAGTGATCGTCGCGATGTTCACGCTGGGCAGGGCCGCGGGCTTCACGGCGGGGCGCATCACGTCGACGGTGGAGAAGTCACTGCTGCCGATCGCGGGCATCCTGCTGATCGTCGCGGCCGGCGGCGGTTTCAAGCAGACGCTCGTCGACGTCGGCATCGGCCGGATGATCCTGGACCTGTCCGAGAACTGGTCGATCCCCGCGCTGCTGCTGGGCTGGCTCATCGCGGTCGGCATCCGCCTCGCCACGGGTTCGGCGACCGTGGCGACGATCTCGGCCGCGGGCCTCGTCGCGCCGCTCGCCGCGGACATGAGCTCCGCGCAGTCCGCGCTGCTGGTGCTGGCGATCGGTGCCGGTTCCCTCTTCTTCAGCCACGTCAACGACGCGGGATTCTGGCTGGTGAAGGAGTACTTCGGGATGAGCGTCGGCCAGACCGTCAAGACCTGGTCGGTGATGGAGACGCTGATCTCCGTGGTCGCGCTGGTCTTCCTGCTGCTGCTCTGGCCGGTGGTCTGACGCCGGGAAGACGTCCGGGCCCGCTCGCCCCGGCTACGGCGACTCCGCCCGCTGCCAGAGCATCTCCAGCCCCAGCACGATGGCGCACAGCACCGCCACAGACCCCGGGGCGGCCACGAGCGCCACATGGATCGGGCTGCTCTCGTCCGGCAGGAAGAGGTCCACCCACCCCAGCGCCAGTGCCAGGGCCGTGGCGATCCCGCCGATCCTGGACGCCCATTCGAAGAGCTGCGCATGCCAGGGCTTCGAGGCCGCCGAATCCCTCGCGCGCACGTCGATGCTGAAGAAGATCAGCAACACGGCGAGGAACGAGATCAGGCTGACCATGTCGGCTGACGGCATCTGGCGCATATCGCGACATTACGACGCGCCCCGGGCTCCGACCGGTCCCATGGGCACCGATCGGTCCGTGAGTCCCGGCCTGCCTGCCCAGTCCCGCGGGGCCGCCGCGCCGTCGCGGATCATCCGGACGCCGCGCGTTTCAGGGCCCGTACGCGCCGGGCGGCCCGGCGGACCGTGCGGTTGCGCGGCACGAACGCGAGCCGGCGCGGCACCCCGCCCGGCAGCGCGAGCGAGGTGAGGCGGCGGCGCTTGAAGTAGCGGCGCGTACGGGGGCCGTAGTGGCGCGCGAGGTAGCGCTCCGCGTCGGCGCGCAGTCCGGGGTGGATCTCCGGCTGCATGCAGAAGCCCACCGCCCGTACGAGACCGGCCAGTTCACTGTCGACCCGGGCCGCGTCGGGGGCACGCCACGCACCGACGGCCGCGGGGTCGTCGAGCCGGGGGAGCGCCGCGTCGACGAGCGTGACGGGCACGCGGTTGCTGTTCTGGTAGGGCGCGATCCGCTCCAGCAGCAGGTCCGTCCCGGTGCTCGCGACGGGCAGCCCGTAGAGGGAGGCCGCCGTCAGCAGCGCCGTGGAGAAGCAGCCGGCGACCAGGGCCGGGCGCGTCCGCTCGTACAGCACCTCCGCGAGCACGGGCGTGGTCAGCACGTGGAGTTCGACGCCCAGTTCGCCCGCCTCCTTCTCCAGCGCGCGCGACGTGCGCGCGGGAGCCACGGGGTGCGGTTTGAAGACCACGCTGCGGTGCCCGAGCCGGACGGCGCCCCGCAACATGCCCACGTGCAGATCCTCCTCCTCATCGGGGGTGAGGATGCCGAGGGCCGACATGTACTGCCCCAGCAGCAGGGCGGAGCCGGAAGGCAGCGCCGCCACCGACGGCGGTACGTCCAGGGCGAGTTCGGACAGTACGGAGGTGAAGGCACCGGCGGGCACCACCTGCCCCTCGACGCCGAACTCCGTCAGCAGCAGCGGCTCCAGGCCCGGCAGCAGGTCGAGATGGTGGAGCCGCCTCACGCGGGCGCCGACGAGGGGGTCGAGCTTGTTGCGGGTCGGGCCGTAGCTCATCAGCCCGTCGGCGTAGACCTCGATGGGCGCGTCGGGGAACAACCGGGCGACGGCCAGGGCGGGTTCGACCTGGATCGACTCCAGGACGAGCTCGACCCCGCCGTCACCGAGGCCCCACAGCAGGCGCAGGTACCGCTCCCACATCGGGACGTCGTCCGCGCGCGGCGACCACCCCCCGGGATGGAACGGCCGGACGGTCTCGTTCCAGGACAGGACGCGGTCGAACCGCCCGCGCAGCCGCTCGAAGCCCGGCATGGCGTCGAGCGGCGGTGAAGTCTCCGGGTTGGCCGCGTTGTTGCTGACGAGCAGCAGCCTGCGGGGCGGCTCGCCGCCGGGGCGGCCGGGGGAGGAGAAGCGGCCGGCGTCCAGCGCGGCGGCCAGTGTCGCGGCCCCGTACAGGGTCGAGGCGAAGAAGATCTGCGTACGCATCGGGTCCGTCGTTCGTCCGGTCGTCGTCGGGGAGGGCGTGACGGCTTCCTCCGGGGCTGCTTCCTTGCCTGCCTCGGGGGCTGCCAGAGGAGCTGCCTCGGGGGCTGCCTCGGGGTCCGGGGCGCCCGCTTCCCGGGCATGCCGCTCCGCGTTCACGCGGCCTCACCCGTGCTTGCGCGCATGGCGGCGGGGCGGCGGCGCAGCCGGCGCAGCCTGGAGGCCCGTTCGGCGTCCATGGAGTCCAGGGCGGCGGAGAGGACGTCCGGGGGAAGCCGCCGGAGGGCACCGGCGCTGAGCGCGCGCAGCCTGCGGGCCACGCGGGGCTCGAACCTGCCGCTGGTCAGATGGTGGGAGATGATCGCGCAGTACGTGCGGACGGCCTTCGGCAGCAGCCGCTCCGCGTCGGGATCGCGCGCCGTCTCCTCGACGACCTGATCGAAGGCGCGGATGAAGTCGAGCTGGCGTACGTCCCCGATCTGCGTCAGCGAGGAGGCGACCCCGCGGCGGTAGAAGACGCCGAGCAGGCCGACCGCCGCGAACGACTCCGCCTCCCTGTGCAGGCGCCAGATCCACGGCCGGTCCTCCGCGGTGCGCAGCCCGTCCGTGAAGTGCAGCAGGCCCCGGTCCAGCAGCCGGCGGTGGTAGACGCCCGCCCAGGCGTACGCGTAGTCGACCGACGTGGTGCGGCCGGCGGGGAGGATCGCCTCGCGGGGGTCCATGACCGTGCCGCGGCGGCCGTGCGGCACGCGGGAGACGGTGCGGGCGCGGGCGGTGCACTGGACGTGGTCGGTGCGCAGGAAGTCGCAGCCCAGCCGCTCGGCGGCGGCGACCAGCTCGGCGTAGTAGCCCGGTGCTACCCAGTCGTCGCCGTCGAGGAAGGTCAGATACTCGCCACGGGCCGCGTCGAGCCCCGTATTGCGGGCGGTGGCGAGTCCGCCGTTGCGCTCGTGCCGGACGAGGACGGCCCCGCGGAGGTCCTTTTCGGCACCCGCGAGAATCTCGGGCGTACTGTCCGTCGAACAGTCGTCGACGAGAATGAATTCGATGTCCTCGCGCGCGTTCGCGCATAGACTGCGAAGGGTTTCCGGGGCGTATGACTGCACGTTGTAGAACGGCACGATCACGGAGAGCTTGACCACCCGGCCGACCTTAGAGGCGGCCGGCTCCCGCGTTGTGACCTGCGGTGTACGCGCTGGTGAACGGCGTATGGCGAGGTGGTGAACGGGCCCGGCGGGCCGCCGGGTTGGCCGTTCGGCGGCGCGTTGTTAACCGGCTGTTGTATTCGCGTTGGGCCGTACTCAGGAATTGCTTTCTAGCGTTCGAGGCGTGCCACCAACCAATCCTTCCGCCCCTCCGCCCGAATACCCGGATTCCGCGGATTCCTCTGTTTCCGCCAGCGGTTCCGGTTCCGCGCCCGTACTGCGGACAGCGGTTCTCGCCGATTCCGACACCCGCTGGAAATGGGGTGCGCTCACGGCCCGCCGCCTCACGCCCGGCGCCCGTATCGACGGCCTGCTGCTGCGCGGACGGGCCACGCCGACGCCGCGCCAGCTCGACGAGGTCGGCGTCGGCGTCGACTCGTTGCGCGAGACCACCGGGGTGCGCTTCGTGCGGGAGGCGGCAGGCCGGGACGCGTACGACGTGGTCGTCCTGGCCTGCGTCGGCGGCGCCGTGCAGGCGATGCTGCACGGGATGGCCCGTGCGGCGCGGCCGGAAGGCGCCGCGGGGAGCGCGGACGGCGAGCAGGCGGGGCGTCCCGTACGCCGCCCGGTGACCGTCACCGGCTACGTGGGCGTCGTCTACGAGAAGCTCGCCGACGGTCTGCTGCTGCGGCACGGCGCGGACGTCGTCCTCGCCAACTCCCGCTACGACGCCGGGCGTTTCCGCTCCGTCTACGCGGGGGCCGGCGCCGACGGCTCGTCCGTCACGGAGGTCGCCCTGCCGTTCCTGGGCGGCGCGCCGTACGAGGGACCGGGGCGCCACGCGGGCCGCGAGCCGGGCGCGGAACGGCCGTTCACCGTCGTCTTCGCCGCGCAGCCTTCCGTGCCGGCGAGCCGTACGGACCGTGCGTACCTGCTGAGGCGGGCCGCCGAGCACGCCCGCGCGCACCCCCGGCGCGAAGTCCTCGTCAAGCTGCGCAGCCGGCCGGGTGAGCACACCACGCACATCGAGGAGCAGCCCTACCAGAGGCTCGCCGGACGACTTCCCGGCGGCCTCCCCGCCAACTGCCGCCTCGTGTACGGGCACATGGGGGAGGTGCTCGACCGCACGGACCTGCTGGTGACGGTCAGCTCCACGGCCGCCCTCGAAGCGCTGCACCGGGGCGTGCCGACCGCGGTCCTGACCGATCTGGGCGTGCGGGAGGCGCTGGGAAACCACCACTTCCTCGGGTCGGGCTGCCTCGCCTCGTGGGACCAGCTCGACGCCGGGTTCCTGCCGGAGGCGTCCCCGGAGTGGACCGCGCGCCAGGGCGTACTGCCGGGCGGGCCGTACGAGCACGCCTTCGACGCCGCACGCGAACGCGTCGCCGAACTCGCCGCGCGCGACCGTCTCCCCGGGATCGCCCCGTACTACACGCGGGCGACAGCCCCCGGCTACCTGCCCGGGATCCTCGCCCGCTACGGCTTCGACTCCGGCGGCGCCCCTCTGCCCGGGGCGGAGGCCGCGGGCGGCGAGGGCACGAGCGGCTTGCGCGCGGCGGTACGCGGCGCCGTCCGGGAGGCGGCGCGCGGTGCCTACCGCCACGGGGTCCAGCGCGTGGCCCCCGTCATCCGCCGCATGGGGGAGCTGTGAGCACGCGCCCGCAGCGCGCCGGCGGCGCGGCATCCGGTGCCTTCCCCGGCACGCCGGCGCCTTCCGGCGCCGAGCGCCGCGCCCCCGAGGACCGCGCCCCCGAGGACCCCACGGCCGAGAACTGCCCGGCCCGTACCCGACCGGCCCAGAACCGACCAGCCCAGAACCGCACCGCCGAGGAGCCGGCATGACCGAGTCGTTCGATCAGGGGACGCCCGTGGCGGCCAGCGCCGGGGCCGGAGCTGCTCCTCGCGTGGTGGCCGTCATCCCGGCCCGCGGAGGGTCCAAGGGAGTCCCGGCCAAGAACCTCGCCACGGTGGGCGGCGCGCCGCTGGTGACGCGGGCGGCGCGCGAGTGCCTGGCGGCACGGCTCGTGACGGACGTCGTCGTATCCACCGACGACTCCGGCATCGCCGCGGCGGCGCGTGCGGCGGGGGCCCAGGTCGTCGAGCGTCCGGCGGAGATCGCCGGCGACACCGCGTCCAGCGAGGCGGCCGTGCTGCACGCCGTCGACGTATGGGAGGCCCGCTCGGGACGTGCCGCCGACGTGGTCCTGCTCGTGCAGTGCACCAGCCCCTTCGTCACGCGGGAGGACGTGGACGGGGTGGCGGGCGCGATCGCCGGGGGAGGCGCCGACAGCGCACTGACCGTCGCCCCCTTCCACGGCTTCGTCTGGCGCGAGTCCGGAGACGCCGGAGACGCAGCGGACGCCGGCCGCGCCCGGCCGTCCTCCGCGCCCGCTCCCTCGGGCGGAGTGGGCGTCAACCACGACAAGGCCTTCCGTCCGCGCCGCCAGGACCGCCCCCAGGACTTGCTGGAGACGGGCGCCGCATACGCCATGGACGCCGCCGGTTTCCGCAGGTGCGGGCACCGCTTCTTCGGGCGTACGGAGCTCGTGCGCACGGACCCCGCACGGGTCCTGGAGATCGACGACCCGCACGACCTGGCCCGCGCCCGGGCCCTGGCGCCGCTCCTCGACGCGGCGCGGCCGCACGCGCTGCCGTCCCGCGACGACGTGGACGCGGTCGTACTCGACTTCGACGGCACCCAGACCGACGACAGGGTGCTGATCGACTCCGAGGGGCGGGAGCTGGTCGCCGTGCACCGCGGCGACGGCCTCGGCATCGCCGCTCTCCGGCGCGACGGACTGGAACTGCTGATCCTCTCCACCGAGACGAACCCGGTCGTCGCCGCGCGGGCCAGGAAGCTCGGCGTCCCCGTGCTGCACGGCATCGACCGGAAGGACCTCGCGCTCAAGCAGTGGTGCGAGGAGAAGGGCATCGCCCCCGAGCGCGTGCTCTACGCCGGCAACGACGCCAACGACCTGCCCTGCTTCGGCCTCGTCGGCTGGCCCGTCGCGGTCGGGAACGCACACGACGCCGTACGCGAGGCGGCGCGAGCCGTCACTACGGCGCCCGGGGGAGCGGGCGCGATCCGCGAGATCGCCGCCTGGCTGCTCGGACCCTCCCTCTGACCCGTGCCGTCGCGGCACCGGCCGCGCACGGCCCGTCCACCGAAACCCGCAATCCGACCCCAAGCGACCCCACGCGATCCGAAGCGATCCGAAGAGAACCCGAAGAGAACCCGAACAGAAAGAGATACAGACAGATGAGCACCGACCGTCTGCGCACCCTCGGCACGAAGACCGTGGGCCCCGGCCACCCCGTGTACGTCACCGGCGAGATCGGCATCAACCACAACGGCGAGCTGGAGAACGCCTTCGCGCTGATCGACGCGGCGGCCGAAGCCGGCTGCGACGCCGTGAAGTTCCAGAAGCGCACCCCCGAGGTCTGCACCCCGCGCGACCAGTGGGACGTCGAACGGGACACCCCCTGGGGGCGGATGACCTACATCGACTACCGGCACCGCGTCGAGTTCGACGAGGACGGCTACCGGGCCATCTCCGAGCACTGCGCCGAGCGCGGCATCGACTGGTTCGCCTCGCCGTGGGACGTGGAGTCCGTCGCGTTCCTCGAGAAGTTCGGCGTCCCCTGCTACAAGGTGGCCTCCGCCTCGCTGACGGACGACGAACTGCTGCGGGCCGTACGCGCCACCGGCCGCACGGTGGTCCTCTCCACCGGCATGTCGACGCCGAAGCAGATCCGCCACGCCGTGGAGGTGCTGGGCAGCGAGAACATCGTTCTCTGCCACGCCACTTCGACCTACCCGGCGAAGGCGGCCGAGCTCAACCTGCGGATGATCCACACGCTGCAGAACGAGTTCCCCAACGTCCCGGTCGGCTACAGCGGCCACGAGACCGGGCTGCAGACCAGTCTCGCCGCCGTGGCGCTCGGCGCCTGCTTCGTCGAGCGGCACATCACCCTCGACCGCGCCATGTGGGGCTCCGACCAGGCCGCGTCCGTCGAACCGGGCGGCCTCCAGCGGCTGGTGCGCGACATACGCACGATCGAGGAGTCGCTGGGTGACGGCGTCAAGAAGGTGTACGAGAGCGAGCTGAAGCCGATGCAGAAGCTCCGCCGCGTGAAGGGCGTCGTCGCCGAGGCGGAAGCCGGGACCGGGTCCGTCCGCCGCGAGCCGGTCTCCGTCTGACCGGGGGAGTACGGAGCCGTGCCGTGAGCCCACCCGAGGGGCAGCTGCCCGAGTCCGTGCACCGGGACGTGCACCTGGACGCGAGTCCGGGCGCGCACGCGCCGGCGCACGGCGAACCGGTGGCGGAGAAAGCCGCGGAGAAGGCGGCGGCGGCGACGGCGGCGAAGCGGGACGCCGCGCCACGCCGCCTCCGGGGCCTGCCCCGGAGAGGGCAGGGCGGCACGCTCGCCTTCGTGGAGAGCCCCGTCCAGCTGCTCAACGTCCTGGAGTGGGCGCATCAGGACGCGGGTTCCCCGCCGCCCGCCGCCCCGACGCCGGCGCCCGCACCGGAAGAGGCGGGGGACGGGTTCCGGCTGACCGTCGTCGTCCTCTCACCCCGCGACCCGATGACTCGCGGCCAGCTCCGCCGCGTGGCGGAGCTGGCCCGGGACGAGGGGATCGCCGTGCGCTGGGAGGAGGCCCGCGGCGGTCCGGCGGCGCCGCTGAAGACCGTCGGCTCGCTGGCGGGGGAGCTGCGCCGCGCGCGCCGCGTCGTCGTCGGCGACCCCTTCTCCCGCTATGTGCAGCTCATGCTCACGCTGACGGCCGCCCGCGGCGTCGTGGTCGTCGACGACGGCACGGCGACGATGGAGTTCGTCTCCCAACTCGCCCAGGGGGAGCGCCTGGTGCGCTGGCACCGCAAGGGAGCGAGGGGAGCGCAGGACGTGCTCTTCGCGCCTTTCGCGCGGCGGGCCCGCTCCCGTCTCACGCCCGGCCCGCCGGCCGGCGGGGACGGGGGAAGCGCCCAGGAAGCGCGTCACAGCGTCGAGATCTTCAGCTCCATGCCGGTCGACGCCTCGGCCGGCCGGCTCCGTGAGACGGGCGTGACCGTCAGGGCCAACGACTTCGCCTGGACCCGGTCCAGATTCGGTCCGCCCCGGCTCACCCGCGGCACCGACCTCGTCGGGACGTCCCTCGTGGAGACCGGCGTCGTCGACCTGGAGCGGTACCTCGAAGGCGTCGCCGAGCTGGCGCGCGAGCACGGGGCCGCCCGCTACTTCGCCCACCGGCGCGAGAGCGGCGAGAAGCTCGCCCGGGTCGCCGCCGTGACGGGCCTGGAGATCGTCCGGCCCGACCTTCCACTGGAGCTGGTGGCACGCAGGGGCCCCATCGGCCGTACGATCCTGAGCTTTCCGTCGACCGTGGTGCACACGCTGCCGCTCGCTCTCGCGGGCACGCCGGTCACGGTGGCGGTGTGCGACGTGGACCGGACGTGGCTGACGGCGGGCGCCTCTCCTCGCGCCGAGGGGTTCCTCTCGGGGGTGACCGGCAGCGCCCGGCACGTACGCCGGCTGGGACCGGCCGCCTCTGCCCCGTCCGCAGACCCCTCCGAATCCGGCCCCTCCGACTCCGGCCCCTCCGACTCCGCCGCACCCTCCGCCTCTGCCCCCTCTGCCCCCTCTGCCTCGTCATCCGTCTCCGGCGGGCACGGGGAGAGCGCCCCGGGGGGCGGGGCCCGTACGCCTCCGCGTCCCGCCGTCTCTCCGGGCGCGGGCCCAGCCGGCAGAGCGAGCGCACAGTTATACCCACCCGCAAACTGACATAATCTCCGCCTCACGAGATTTCTGGTCGCCTGAGGGGCTGAACTTTGCGGGATCCGCTGTCTGCGGTGGCCTGAATGCGCCTACCCTGCGCATATGAACAGAGTCCTGTCCCCCGAGCCGGAGGTGGACCCGACCGGCGAAGCAGCAGTCGAGGCCGCCCTGCTGGGTGTGGTACCTGAGCTGCCCGGCAGACTGCCCGAAGAGCTTCGCGAGGAGCTGGTCGCGTTCAGACGCGACCTGCACATGCACCCGGAACTCGGCAACCAGGAGTTCCGTACGACAGCCGCGATCAAGTCACGTTTGGAGAAGGCTGGACTTCAACCCCGCATCCTGCCCATGGGCACCGGCCTCGTCTGCGACGTCCACCCCGGACTCGCGGAGCGGTGGGACGGCGTACGTCCCATGCTGGCCCTTCGCGCGGACATCGACGCGCTGCCCATCCCCGACACCAAGACGGTGCCCTACCGCTCGACCGTCCCCGACCGCGCCCACGCCTGCGGACACGACGTGCACACCACGGCCGTGCTCGGCGCCGGGCTCGTGCTCGCGGACCTGGCCCGCGGCGGACATCTCACGCGCTCCGTGAGGCTCCTCTTCCAGCCCGCCGAGGAGGTGCTGCCCGGAGGCGCCACCGATGCCATCGACGGCGGCGCCCTCGACGGCGTCGGCCGCATCCTGGCCGTCCACTGCGACCCCCGCGTCGACGCGGGCCGAATCGGACTGCGACCCGGTCCGATCACCTCGGCCTGCGACCGCGTCGAGGTCACTCTCAACGGAGCCGGTGGCCACACCGCCCGCCCGCACCTGACCACGGACCTGGTCACCGCCGCGGCGAAGCTCGTCACCGAGGTGCCTGCCCTGCTGTCCCGCCGGGTGGACGCCCGCGCCGGGCTCGCCCTCACCTGGGGGCGCATCGAGTCCGGTCACGCCTGCAACGTCATCCCGCAGCGGGCGGAACTCTCCGGCACCCTGCGCTGCCTGGAGCTGGACACCTGGCGTGAGGCACCGGACCTGGTGCACGCCGCCATCGACGAGACGGCCACGCTGCACCGGGCGAAGTCCGAGATCACCTACGTGCGTGGCGTTCCGCCCGTCGTCAACGAGCAGAGCTCCACCGAACTGCTGCGCACGGCGATGACGGCCCGCCGCGGCACCCCCGCCGTCGAGGACACCGAACAGAGCCTGGGCGGCGAGGACTTCAGCTGGTACCTGGAGCACGTTCCCGGTGCGATGGCGCGGCTCGGCGTGCGTACGCCCGGCGAGCGTCATGCGCGCGACCTGCACCAGGGCGACTTCGACGCGGACGAGCACGCGATCAAGGTCGGCGTCGAACTCTTCACCGCGGCGGCCCTGCTCGACACTCCGGAGCCGCACCGCGCCGGCCGCTGACCGGCCGCACCCCCGCCCGCTCCGGCGCCCGGTCCCCCAGCCGGGCGCCCAGATCTCGCCGGGTGCGGTGCGTCGCGGACGGGCCGCACCGCCGAACCTCCCGCGGGCCGCACGCGCCGCCTGCCCTACGTGCCGCCTGCCCTACGCGCCGCCTTCCGATCGTCCCGCCCGCCGGACGTGCTGAGGCCCGCCGTCGACGCCCCCGCGACTGTCACACGGGGCGCGTGCGCGTACACGCTGAGCAGCGAGGAGCCCGTCCGGAGGCGGGTGTGAAGCGCCCCTTGGCACCGATCCGATAACAGCATTCCGGCAAGTCTTTACGTGAAATCTACGCGCGTTAATGTGTGCCGGAAACCAGCGCCGGAAGAGGCGCTTCCAAGAGCCGAAGGGGACGTCCTCTTGCGTCGGGTAACCAAGCTTGCTGCCGCGGTCACCACCACCGCGGCCCTCGCCCTGACCGCCACCGCGTGCGGTGAGAGTTCAACTGATTCCGCCGGCAAGAAGGACAAGGGTGTCGGCCTGGCCTTCGACGTCGGCGGCCGTGACGACCACTCCTTCAACGAGGCTGCGGCCCGCGGCGTGGACAAGGCCGAGAAGGAACTCGGGGTCAAGTCCAAGGAGATGACCGCCGGGAACGACGAGACCGAGGCGGACCGCGAGCAGCGGCTGACCTCGCTGGCCGAGGCGGGCTTCAACCCCGTCATCGGCGTCGGCTTCGACTACGGCAAGTCGATCAACAAGGTCGCCGCGAAGTTCCCGAAGACCACCTTCGGCGTCGTGGACTCCCCGTCGAAGCAGAAGAACGTCGCCGGCCTGGTGTTCGCCGAGCACGAGGCGTCCTACCTGGCGGGCGTCGCCGCCGCGAAGAAGACGAAGACCAAGAAGGTCGGCTTCATCGGCGGCGTCAACAACGCCCTCATCCAGAAGTTCGAGGCCGGCTTCGCGCAGGGCGTGAAGGACACCGACCCCAAGGTCAAGGTCACTTCGCAGTACCTGTACCCGACCAACACCAAGGGCTTCAACGACCCCGCCGCGGCCAAGGCCAAGGCCAAGGGCATGCTCGACGCGGACAACGACGTGATCTACTCCGCGGCCGGCCAGTCGGGCGTGGGCTCCATCGAGGTCATCAGCAAGAAGAAGGGCACCTGGGCGATCGGCGTCGACTCCGACCAGTACCAGCAGCCCGGCCTCGCCAAGTACAAGGACGCGATCCTCACTTCGGCCGTGAAGAACGTCGACGTCGCGGTCTACGACCTCGTCAAGAGCGTCAAGGACGGCAAGCCGATGGACGGCACCACCTCCTTCGACCTGAAGGAGGACGGCGTCTCGCTCGCGACGTCCGGCGGCTTCATCGACGACATCCAGAAGGACATCGACAAGGCCAAGAAGGAGATCGTCGACGGCAAGATCAAGGTCGCGGATTCCCCGAAGAAGTGACCAGGACCGCCGGCGGTCCCCGTCCGAGGGCGGGGACCGGCCGTCGGCTGCGGCCCCCGTCCGCGGGAGGGCCGGCCGGGAGTCCGTGACCGGGCGCGTTCACAGGCGGCAGCCTGCGGATGCGCCCGATCACGTCCCACGGCCCGGCCGCGGCGCCGGGCCCGGGCACGAGGAACCGACTCCGAGGCCGGCCCGGCGTGTCCGAGGCCCGCCGAACCCCCCACCGAGCAGCGGCGTTTCAGGAGAGTGCGTCATTTCAACGTCCAGCAGCAGCCCACCGGCGGCCGGCGCGGCGGCGGACCCGGCGAAGGGCACGGATTCCGCTCCCGCGGTCGAACTGCGCCGCATCACCAAGCGGTTCCCGGGCGTCGTGGCGAACCACGACATCGACATCACCGTCCGGCGCGGCACCGTGCACGCCCTCGTCGGTGAGAACGGCGCCGGCAAGTCGACCCTGATGAAGATCCTCTACGGCATGCAGAAGCCGGACGAGGGCACCATCGCCGTCGGCGGCGAGCAGGTCTCCTTCTCCACTCCCGGTGACGCCATCGCCCGCGGGATCGGCATGGTGCACCAGCACTTCATGCTCGCGGACAACCTGACGGTGCTGGAGAACACCGTGCTGGGGGCCGAGGGCCTGTACGGGATCAGCGGCCGCGCCCGCGACCGGATCATGGAGCTCTCGGACGCCTACCGGCTGGGGATACGCCCGGACGTCCTCGTCGAGGAGCTCGGCGTCGCCGACCGGCAGCGCGTGGAGATCCTCAAGGTCCTCTACCGGGGCGCGCGGACCCTCATCCTCGACGAGCCGACGGCCGTCCTGGTGCCGCAGGAGGTGGACGCGCTCTTCGAGAACCTGCGGGAGCTGAAGGCCGAGGGCCTGACGGTGCTGTTCATCTCGCACAAGCTGGGCGAGGTCCTCTCCGTCGCCGACGACATCACCGTCATCCGGCGCGGCACGACCGTCGCGTCGGTGAAGCCCGCGGAGACCTCGCCGAAGCAGCTGGCCGAGCTCATGGTCGGCAGCGAACTGCCGTCGCCGGAGACCCGCGAGTCGACGGTGACGTCGACGCCCGTGCTGCGTGTGAAGGACCTGCGTCTCACCGCGACCGACACCGACGGGGCGGAACGTGCCGTGCTGGACGGCATCACGTTCACCATCCACAAGGGCGAGGTCCTGGGCGTCGCCGGCGTCGAGGGCAACGGGCAGGCCGAACTCGTCGAGGCCGTCATGGGGATGCGCGAGCTGGAGAGCGGTTCGGTCACGCTCGACGCCGAGGACATCACGGCGCTGTCCACCCGGGCCCGCCGCGAGGGCGGCATCGGCTACATCCCCGAGGACCGGCACCGGCACGGGCTGCTCCTGGAGGGCACCCTCTGGGAGAACCGCATCCTGGGGCATGTCAGCGAACACCCCAACAGCAAGGGCCAGTTGCTCGACCTCCGCGGCGCCCGCAACGACACGCAGCGCATCGTCCACGAGTACGACGTGCGTACGCCCGGCATCGAGGTCACGGCCGCCTCGCTCTCCGGCGGCAACCAGCAGAAGCTGATCTTCGGCCGGGAGATGAGCCACCACCCGAAGCTGCTGATCGCCGCGCACCCCACCCGCGGTGTCGACGTCGGCGCGCAGGCGCAGATCTGGGACCAGATCCGCGACGCCCGGCGTGAGGGCCTGGCGGTCCTGCTGATCTCCGCGGACCTGGACGAGCTGATCGGCCTGTCCGACACGCTGCGCGTGATGTACCGCGGACGGCTCGTCGCCGACGCGGACCCCGCGACCGTCACCCCCGAGGAGCTGGGCTCCGCCATGACCGGCGCGGCCAGCGGCCACCTCGAACACGGCGGGGACGGCGCGGGCGCGGCGCAGGACGCCCCCCGGCCGGCCGCCGAGGCCGCCGTTCCCCGGCAGGACGCCATACCCGACGGGACCCGGAAGGCGTCCGCGGACGCCTCCGAGGGCTCCGACGCACCGGAAGGAGGCGACGCGCGGTGAAGAAGTTCGACAAGGACCGGGTGATCCTGGCGATCGGCGCGCCCCTGCTCGCACTCGTCGCCGCGCTCGTCATCACCTCCGGCGTCATCGGCGTCACCGGCAAGGACCCGTTCCACGCCTTCTACGTGATGCTCGACTTCGGCATCAAGAGCGACAGCCAGGTCTGGATCATCAACAAGGCGATCCCGTACTACCTGGCGGCCGTCGCGGTGGCCATCGGCTTCCGCATGAACCTGTTCAACATCGGCGTCGACGGCCAGTACCGCATCGCCGCGTTCTGCGCGGCGGTCCTCGGCGGGGCGCTCACCCTTCCCGGCTTCGTCCAGATCCCGCTGATCCTCCTGGTCGCGATGGCGGTGGGCGCCGTGTGGTCGGGGATCGCGGGTCTGCTGAAGACGAACCGCGGGGTCAGCGAGGTCGTCACGACGATCATGCTGAACTTCATCGCCGCCTCGACGATCGGCTACTTCCTGCAGGACGGCAGGCTGGCCGTGAAGGACGGCAACCTCTTCCACACGCCGGACATCCCGGCGTCCAGCCACTTCTTCACGATCCCGACGACGCCCGACCCGATCGACGGCACCCTGATCCTCGCCGTCGTCACGGGCGCCGCGTACTGGTTCGTGCTGGGCCGCACCCGCTTCGGCTTCGACCTGCGGGCGGTGGGGCGTTCGGAGTCGGCGGCCTCCGCGAGCGGCGTCAGCGTGAAGCGGATGGTCGTCACGTCGATGGTGCTCTCCGGCCTGGTCGCGGGCCTCGTCGGAATGCCCACCCTGCTGAACAAGTCCTTCAACTACGGCACCGACTTCCCCGCGGGCATCGGCTTCACCGGCATCGCCATCGCGCTGCTGGGGCGCAACCACCCGATCGGCATGGCGCTCGGCGCGCTGCTCTGGGGCTTCCTCGAACGTACGGGCACGCAGCTGGAGTTCGAGGAGTACGCGCAGGAGATCGTCGGCGTGATGCAGGGCGTCATCGTCCTCTGCGTCGTCATCGCCTACGAGGTGGTGCGCCGCTACGGGCTCCGCATGCAGCAGCGTCAAGTCGGCGAGCAGCTCGCCAAGCAGGCCCGTAAGCGCGAGAAGAAGGCGGAGGTGTCCGCATGAGCACGAACATCACTGCCGAGGCAGAGGGATCGGCCCCCGGCACGCAGAAGCAGCGGAGCGGCCGGGGCGGCGGGAAGAGCGACGGCCCCTCGCTGAAGAAGAAGCTCACCGGCGGCCGGAAGCTGTCCTATCCGGTGGTCCTGCTGATCATCGCGGTCGGGCTCGTCACGCTCTCCCTGCTGCGCATCGTCACAGGCTCGAACGAGGTCACCTCCAGCGGCCAGTACTCGGCCGCGCTGGGCGCCGCCATCCCCATCGGGCTGGCCGGCCTCGGCGGGCTGTGGTCGGAACGCGCGGGCGTCATCAACATCGGCCTGGAAGGCATGATGATGCTCGGCGCCTTCGCCGCGGGCTGGATGGGCTGGCAGCACGGCCCGTGGGTCGCGGCCCTCGCCGGGATCGTCGGCGGCGCGCTCGGCGGGCTCATCCACGCCGTCGCGACGGTGACGTTCGGCGTCGACCACATCGTCTCCGGTGTCGCGGTGAACATCCTGGCGCTCGGCGTCGTGCAGTTCCTGGCCAAGCTGTGGTTCGGCGCGGAGGGCAGCGCGGCGGCGCAGGCGGGCGGCAACGACAAGCAGTCGCCGCCCATGGCGGACATGCCGACGTTCAGCGTGCCCGGCCTGGCCGACGGACTTCAGGCCGTCGAGAAGCAGCACCTGTTCCTCGTCTCCGACCTGGCGGGCATCCTCGGCGCCCTGGTGAGCAACGTCTCGTGGCTCGCGCTGCTGGCCGTCGGGCTCTTCGTGGGCAGCTTCTTCGCGCTGTGGCGCTCGTCCTTCGGGCTCCGGCTGCGCTCCTGCGGCGAGAGCCCCGTCGCCGCGGAGACCCTCGGGGTCAACGTGCTGCGCTACAAGTACGCGGCCGTCGTCGTCTCCGGCGCGCTCGCGGGCCTGGGCGGCGCCTTCCTGGCGATCGGCGTGCACATCTACCAGGACCAGCAGACCGGCGGCCGCGGCTACATCGGCCTGGCCACCATGATCTTCGGCAACTGGCGGCCCGGCGGCGTCGCCATGGGCGCCGGTCTCTTCGGCTTCATGGACGCGCTCCAGCTCCGCGGCGGCGGCCCGACCGTGCACGCGCTGCTCCTGCTCGTGGCGGTGCTGCTCGCGGCACTCGCGCTGTGGAAGCTGCGCAAGGGCGGCGTGATCCAGGCGGCGCTCTCCGGGGTGGCCGCCGCGGGCCTGCTCGTGTGGTATCTGGTGACGGACACCGTCCCCCTGGAGTTCGTCGAGATGAGCCCGTACATCACCACACTGCTGGTGCTCTCGCTGGCCGCGCAGCGGCTCAGGCCGCCCAAGGCCATCGGACGCTCCTACCGCCGGGGGCAGGGCACATGACGCACGACCCGGCCGGCGGTACGGACGTCGACTGGGCCGCGCTGCGTGCCTCGGCCCGGGACATGATGTCCCGGGCCTACGCCCCCTACTCCGGCTTCCCCGTCGGGGCGGCGGCTCTGGCCGACGACGGCCGTACGGTCGCCGGCTGCAACGTGGAGAACGCCGCCTTCGGCGTGGCCCTCTGCGCGGAGTGCGGGCTGATCTCGTCGCTGATGGCCTCGGGCGGCGGCCGGCTGACCGCCTTCACCTGCGTCGACAGGCACGGGGACGTGCTGATGCCGTGCGGGCGGTGCCGTCAGCTGCTGTGGGAGCACGGCGGCCCGGAGCTCCTCATGGAGACGGAGGACGGCATCCGCACGCTGGCCGACCTGCTGCCCGGCGCCTTCGGCGCCTCCGATCTGAAACGCTGACGCGACGCCCGCGGGCCGGCCGCCCCACCCAGGGATCCGGCCGGCCCGCGGGCTCGCCTCCCCCATCCCTTTCGCAACGGACGCCCGCCACGCCCACGTCCGTGACATTCGCCCCCGTCCGGTTTCCCGCCCCCGCGTGAAGGAGACTCCCGCTATATGTCCATGGACGTCATCTCCGTCATCCGTACGAAGCGCGACCGCGGAACGCTCAGCAGCGAGCAGATCGACTGGGTGATCGACGCGTACACGCGTGGCGAGGTCGCCGACGAGCAGATGTCGGCGCTCGCGATGGCGATCCTGCTCAACGGCATGTCGCGGGACGAGATCGCCCGCTGGACCGGGGCGATGATCGCCTCCGGCGAGCGGATGGACTTCACCTCCCTCAGCATGCCCACGGCCGACAAGCACTCGACGGGCGGCGTCGGCGACAAGATCACCCTGCCGCTCGCCCCGCTCGTCGCCGCCTGCGGCGCGGCCGTACCGCAGCTCTCCGGCCGCGGACTCGGCCACACCGGCGGCACCCTCGACAAGCTGGAGTCGATCCCGGGGTGGCGGGCGGCGCTCAGCAACGAGGAGATGCTCGGCGTGCTCCGCGACACCGGGGCCGTCATCTGCGCCGCCGGGGACGGGCTGGCCCCCGCCGACCGGAAGCTGTACGCGCTGCGCGACGTCACCGGGACCGTCGAGTCGATCCCGCTGATCGCCAGCTCCATCATGAGCAAGAAGATCGCGGAGGGCACGGGCTCGCTGGTCCTCGACGTGAAGGTCGGATCGGGCGCTTTCATGAAGTCGCTGGACGACGCCCGCGAGCTGGCCTCCACCATGGTCGGGCTGGGCAACGACCACGGCGTGCGCACCCGCGCGCTGATCACCGACATGGCCACCCCGCTGGGAGGCACGGCGGGCAACGCCCTGGAGGTCCGCGAGTCGGTCGAGGTGCTGGCGGGCGGCGGCCCCGCGGACGTCGTCGAGCTGACGCTCTCCCTGGCGAGGGAGATGCTCACGGCCGCCGGCTTCCCCGACGCGGATCCGGCGAAGGCCCTGGCCGACGGCCGCGCCATGGACCACTGGCGGCGGATGATCACCGCGCAGGGCGGCGACCCCGACGCGGAGCTGCCCACCGCCCGCGAGCAGCACACCGTCACGGTGCCCGCGTCGGGAATCGTCACCAGGCTCGACGCCTACGCCGTGGGCCTCGCGGCCTGGCGGCTCGGCGCGGGCCGGGCCCGCAAGGAGGACCCCGTGCAGGCGGGGGCGGGCATCGAGATGCACGCCAAGCCCGGCGACCCGGTCACGGCGGGCCGCCCGCTGATGACGCTGCACACGGACACCCCGGAGAGGTTCGCCTACGCGCTGCAGGCGCTGGAGGGGGCGTACGACATCGCCCCGCAGGGCACGGAGTTCGCGGTCACCCCGATCGTGCTGGAACGAGTGGTGTGACCCCGCTGGCCTCGCAACCCCTTTCGGGTGACGGCTTGTCCGTAGCGCCGTGGCGGAGCTCTTGGGCATGCTGGAGTCGGTGACGTACCGAGAAGGAGACCGCCATGAGCGCACTCACCGTCGACCACGGCCCGGCTGACGGCCGGGACTGGGACGATCTGGTCCGGATCTGGGACCGGACCGACGGGCCCGAGGGCAGCAGGGTGGAGATCATCGAGGGGATCGTCACCGTGTCGCCGCCACCCGCCAACAACCACAACAGCATCGCCGACCTGGTCCAGCGCCGTCTCTACACAGTCATTCCGGAGGACTGGGGCATCTACCAGACGCTGGGGGTAGCCGTCCCGTCGCGGAGCGGCCTCTACATCCCGGACCTGGTGGTGGCTCCCAGGGCTGTTCTCAGCGAACCCGGCAACTACATCCCCGCCGCCGCGGCCGAGCTGATCGTCGAGATCACCTCGCCCTCCAACGCGGGGCACGACCGCATCAGCAAGCCCGCGGGCTACGCCCAGGCCGGCGTCCCGCTCTACCTGCTGGTGGACGGGCACGCCCCGGCCGGTCCGACCGTCACCGTGTACGGGGAGCCGACGGGCGACGTCTACCGCGTCCACACGGCGGTGAAGGCCGGCGAGGACGTCCGTCTTCCGGCCCCCTTCGAACTCACCCTGGAGACGGCGGACTTCCCGCTGGACTGACGGCCGGGCCCGGTCGGCCCCGACCGGACGAGGCCCGGGTCAGGCCCGCGCGGCGACCGGGCGGCGGCGCTGTACGGCGGCTGCCCGCGAACCGTAGAGCGTCACCGCGCCCGCCAGCACCATCGCGGTCAGGGTCAGTGCGACGGTTGCGCTCCAGCCGCCCGCGGCGAACGCGATCGCGCCGAGTGCCCCGCCCAGCGAGCTGCCCGTGTAGTACGCCATCTGGTAGAGCGCCGACGCCTGGGCGCGTCCCTCGGTCGCGGTGTGGCTGACCGAGCCGGACGCGACGGCGTGCCCGGCGAAGAACCCCGCGGTGATCAGGACGAGCCCCGCGGCCACCGCACCCAGGTTGTCCGCCAGACTCAGCAGCAGGCCCGTCGAGGCCGTGCCGATGCCGACGTACAGCATGCCGCGCCGTCCCAGCCGGGCGTTCATCCTGCCCGCGGCGGCCGAAGTGGCCGTCCCCACCAGGTAGATGACGAAGACCGAGCCGACGAGGCCCTGCGAGAGCCCGAAGGGTCCCGCGACGAGCCGGTAGCCGATCACCGTGTAGACCGCGCCGAAGACGATCATGAACAGCATGCCGATGGCGTAGAGCCGCACGAGCAGCGGGTTGCGCAGATGCGCCGAGACCGTACGGGCGAGACCCCGCGCGTTCAGGGGCGAGGGGCGGAAGTGCCGGGCCTCCGGGACGAGCAGCAGGAACGCCACCGCGCACAGCAGCGAGGCGAGTGCCACCGACGCCAGACCCGCGCGCCAGCCCCACGCCTCCGTCACCCAGCCGCTGAGGACGCGGCCGCTCATGCCGCCCACGCTGTTGCCCGCCACGAAGAGCCCCGTCGCGCCGACGAGGTACTTTCCGCGCACCTCGTCGGAGAGGAAGGCCATCGCGGACGCGGGGACGCCCGCGACGGCGGCGCCCTGGAGCGTGCGGAGCGCGATCAGGGTGCCGAGGTCCGGCGCGAAGGGGATCACCAGCGCGAGCGCGACGGCCACGGCCATCGAGATCGTCAGCAGGCGGCGGCGCCCGAACCGTTCCGACAGCGCGGCGAGGGGGAGCACCGCCACGGCGAGGCCGATGGTCGCGCCCGAGACCGTCCAGCTCGCGAGGCCGGGGTCGGCGTGCAGGTCGCGGGAGATCTCGGGGAGCAGCGCCTGCGTGGAGTACAGCAGCGCGAAGGTGGCCAGGCCGGCGGCGAAGAGGGCGAGGCGCATGCGGCTGTGCCCGGGGTCTCCGGGGCTGAGTTTCGTCGCGTCGGGGTCGTGGGTGACCGGTGCGGGGGTGGCCGCGGCGGTCTCGGAGGAGGCGCTCACCCTGGTGAGCGCCCCGGTATCGGCAGTGGGCATGCTTCGAAGCTACGTACGGGGGCGTTGATGCGTCCAATGCACAGAACGGCGATAATCGTTCCCCTCATGCATCACAGCAGCTAGGACGGGACATGTCACCAGCACGTAACGAGAAAGACATCCCGGTCACATCCGACTGGGGTGCGCATCTCACCCCGCGCCTGGCGCAGTTCGCCGCCGTGGCACGGCACGAGCACCTGACCCGGGCGGCGGCCGAACTCGGCGTACCGCAGTCCACGTTGAGCCGCGGCATCGCCCGCCTGGAGAGCGACCTCGGCGTCGCGTTGTTCGCCCGCCGCGGCCGCGCGCTCGCCCTCACGCCCGCGGGCCGGACCTTCCTGGCGTCCGCGGAGCGGGCGCTCGCCGCAGTCGAGCAGGCGGCGGAGTCGGTACGGGCCGACGCCGACCCGTCGAAGGGCAAGGTCGCCTTCGGGTTCCTGCACACGCTCGGCTGGGAGACCGTCCCCGGCCTCATCCGGGCCTTCCGCGCCGACCATCCGGGAGTGCGGTTCGCTCTCGTCCAGAACTACGGCGAGGCCATGCTGGAGCGGCTGCGCGCGGGCGACCTCGACCTGTGCCTCACCTCGCCCGTCCCCGACGCCCCCGACCTCGTCGCCCGCCGCCTGGACGAGCAGCGGCTGCGCCTGGTCGTACCGGAGGACCATCCGCTGGCCTCGCGGCGCCGCATCCGGCTCGCCGAGGCGGCCGACGAGCACTTCGTGACCCTGGAGAAGGGGTACGGGATGCGGCGCATCCTCGAAACCCTGTGCGCGCAGGCCGGGTTCACGCCCCGGGTCGCCTTCGAGGGGGAGGAGGCGGAGACGATCCGGGGTCTCGTCGCGGCGGGCCTGGGCGTCGCCCTGCTTCCGCCGCCGGCGGTCCCGCGTCCGGGGGTGCGGGAGCTGGCCGTCTCGGCACCGCGTGCCGTCCGCGAGATCGGGCTCGCCTGGGCCGCGGGGCGGCCGGACACGCCCCCGGTCGCGGCGTTCAGGGACTTCCTGCTGAGCCGGCGGGGCCGGCTGCTCTCGGGCTGAGGCGGCCCTGGCGTCCCGTGGCCGGGGGCCCGAGCGGCGGGGCCGAGGTCCGGCTCCGTCACGGGGCCGGGGCCGTCATCTCATCGCTCTATTTCCCGGAAACGGCAACACGAGTTGTCACCGACGGGCGGCACGCCGCACCCTCCGCAACAGTGCAGCCGAACGGAGCCGCAGCGACGAGGAGGACGACGTGGGAACCGGGACACACGCAGGGCACGGGCACGGGCACGCCGAGGGGCACGGACACGGCGAGGAGGACATCGACTGGGAGGCGATGGCCGACTACATCGAGCAGGAAGGGGAGATGCGCATCCCCTTCGCCGAGGAGGCCGCGGCCTGGCTGCGCGGCCTGCTGCTGGAGGGCGGGTGCGGGCCCGAGATCGCCCGGCGGCTGCTGGACGTGGGCAGCGGCCCCGGCGTCTACACGGCGCTGCTCGCCCGTGAGTTCCCGCAGGCGGAGGTCGTCGCCGTGGACGGCACCCCGGCCCTGCTGGAGCGGGCGCGCGTCCGCGCCGAACACGAGGGCGTGGGCAGCCGCGTGACGACGCTGGAGGCGCAACTTCCCGAGGACTTCGGCCGGTTGGGCAGTGCGGACGTCATCTGGACCAGCCACGTCGTGCACCACATCGGCGACCAGCAGGCGGCGCTGGACGCGCTGGCGGCCTCCCTGCGCCCCGGCGGGCTGCTGGCCGTCGTCGAGCGCGGGCTCGCACCGCGCTACCTGCCCCGGGACCTCGGCTTCGGACGCCCGGGACTGCCGGCACGCCTGGAGGCGCTGACCGAGGACTGGTTCAGTGCGATGCGCGCCGATCTGCCGGACCACACGCGGAGCGTCGAGGACTGGCCCGCGATGCTGGCCCGCGCCGGTCTCACCCCCGCGGGCACCCGCAGCTTCCTCACGGAGCTGCCCGCCCCGCTCGGCAAGGCCGCCCGCAGCCATCTGCACGCGAAGCTGTCGCGCGAACGCGCCTCCTTCGAGGAGGAGTTGGACGACGAGGACAGGCGCACCCTGGACGCCCTGCTCGACGAGGAGGCCCCGACCGGGATCATGCACCGCCCGGACGCCTTCTACCTGACGGCGACCACCGTCCATACGGGCCGCGCGTCCTGATCCGTGCAACGCGGCCGTCCTGACGGCAGGTCCGGGCCGCGGCCGGGACCTGCCGGACGGACCGGTGCTGCTCGCTCCGGCTGTCCCGCCGGGTCCGTCAGCGGCGGAGGCTGCGCCCGAAGCCCGTGGCGAGCGGCATCCGCAGGCCGAGCGGGGGCGGCGCCGCCAGAGCGTCGACGAGCGGCCGGGCGAACTCCCTGCCGCACAGCGTGCCGAGTACGAAGTTCTCGGCCAGGGCGGCGACTTCGGCCTGGTGGTGGCGCAACCTGTGGCCGTCCGTGTGGACTTCGAAGCGGCACACGTTCGCGTTCGACTTCTTCGCCCGCTCCGCCAGCCTGTACGACAGCTCCGGAGCCGTGTGCTCGTCGTCCGAGCCGTGCACCATCAGCACGTGCCTGCCGATCAGTTGCCTGACCGGCTCGGACTCGCACGCGGCCCGGTCCGTGGTCCGGGGGCCGAGCGGTGGGCCGTCCGGCTCCGCGCCGGCGCCGTCCGCCGCGACGTTCCCGGGCCGCTCCGCGGCCCCCTGGCCGGCGGGCCCCGCCTCCCCGACGGGACTCTCGGCACCGGTACCGCAGGGCGCCGTCCGGACTCCGGGCTCCTTCGTCCCGCCGGGCGGTCCGTCCTCCGTCTCCGGCAGCCAGGGGGAGACGGCCAGCACGGACTCCACCGTCGGGTGTCCGGCGGCCCGCAGCGCCGCACGCGCGCCGACGTCGAAACCGGCCAGGCAGACGGGAACGTCCCCGTAGCGGCGCACCACTTCGGCGACGGCCCATTCCGCGTCGTGCGCGGGGTGCGCCGCCTGCCCGTTCCAGCCGCGGTAGCGGTAGTGCAGGGTGTGGACCACCAGGGAGGAGTCCGGCTCGCCCTGCTGTGCGGCGCGTACCAGCCGCCGCGCGAAAGGCCGTAACGCCGCCGCGGCGAACGCCGACGGCCGCCGGGTGCTGCGAGGTAGCCCGCTCCCGGGCAGCAGCACCACCACGGCGTGCGGCGCCGTGCCGTCCTCGTCCGCGCCCATCGCCCGCCCCAGTCGGGCCTCCCGCTCGGGCAAAGCTTGCTGAGCCATGGGGAAGACGATGGCAGAAGCGCGAGTGGACGAACGGCGCTACTGGATCACCATTGGGTATCGAACGGCTTCCCGCGGCCACAACCCGGGGCGGCGAAAAGGGAGTTGTGGTGCAGATGCCATCTACGCGCGTAGGAGCTACAGTACGCAGATGACGAGCCAGACCCTCAACACCGTTCCCACACCCGAGCAGATCCGCCGGGCCCCGAAGGTGCTGCTGCACGACCACCTCGACGGTGGCCTGCGGCCCGCCACCATCGTCGAACTGGCCCGGGAGACGGGGTACGAAGCCCTCCCCGAGACCGACGCGGCCAAGCTGGAGAGCTGGTTCCGCGCCTCCGCCGACTCCGGTTCGCTGGAGCGCTACCTGGAGACGTTCTCGCACACGGTCGGCGTCATGCAGACACGTGACGCGCTCTTCCGCGTCGCGGCCGAGTGCGCCGAGGACCTGGCGGCGGACGGCGTCGTCTACGCGGAGGTCCGCTTCGCGCCCGAACAGCACCTGGAGAAGGGCCTCACGCTCGAAGAGGTCGTGGAGGCCGTCAACGAGGGCTTCCGCGAGGGCGAGCGCCGGGCCCGTGCCGCGGGCGGCCGCATCCGCGTCGGCGCGCTGCTCACCGCGATGCGGCACGCGGCGCGTGCCCTGGAGATCGCCGAACTCGCCAACAGGTACCGCGACGTGGGCGTCGTCGGGTTCGACATCGCCGGCGCGGAGGCGGGCCACCCTCCCACCCGGCACCTCGACGCCTTCGAGTACCTGAAGCGGGAGAACAACCACTTCACGATCCACGCGGGGGAGGCCTTCGGGCTGCCGTCGATCTGGCAGGCCCTCCAGTGGTGCGGCGCGGACCGGCTCGGCCACGGGGTGCGCATCATCGACGACATCCAGGCCGACGACGACGGGTCGGTGAAGCTGGGCCGCCTCGCCTCGTACGTCCGGGACAAGCGGATCCCGCTGGAGCTGTGCCCCTCGTCCAACCTGCAGACGGGGGCGGCCGCTTCGTACGCCGAGCACCCCATCGGTCTGCTGCGCAGGCTCCACTTCAGGGCGACGGTCAACACCGACAACCGGCTCATGAGCGGCACCAGCATGAGCCAGGAGTTCGAGCACCTCGTGGAGACGTTCCGCTACACGCTCGACGACATGCAGTGGTTCACCGTCAATGCGATGAAGTCAGCGTTCATTCCTTTTGATGAACGTCTCCCCATGATCAATGAGGTGATCAAGCCCGGCTATGCCGAGCTGAAGTCCGAGTGGCTCTTCAGCAACTGACCTCGCGGAGGGTATGACCTGCGAAGTCTTCCGCTGTAGCCGCCGGGGCGGCCGGTCGCGGGGGTTCGGGCACGGCGCCGGTGACAGAAGCTCATCGGATCACCTGCCCGACTTCCGCGCATCCCTGGGTGTTTGTGGCGTTCTGCGGTGATCGCTACGTTCGCCGAGCTGAACAAGCCCCAACGATGAGGACGGAAACTCATGCAGCAGGTAACCAGGAAGCTCCTCAGCGTCGCTGTGATCAGCGCCGCCGTCGTCGTCGCCGGGATGGGCGTCGCTTCCGCCGACACCTCCGGCACCCCCTCGGGCCCGGGCCAGGGCCAGCCGCAGACCCAGGCGGTGCAGTCGCAGGGGAAGACGGCCCAGCCGCAGGGCGAGCAGGCCCAGCCGCAGGGACAGCAGGCCCAGCCGCAGGGACAGGCAGCGCAGCCGCAGGGTCAGCAGGGCCGGCCGCAGGCGCAGAACCCGGCGGGGGCGCTCCAGCAGAAGCCGCAGAACCCGCAGTCGCCTCAGGCCCCGCAGAAGCCGCAGAGCCAGAAGGGCCCGCTGGGCCTTCCGATCAGCTCCCCGCTCACCTCCGGGCTGGGTCTCTGACAGGACCCCGAAACGGCGGGCCCGCGCATCGACTCGATGCGCGGGCCCGCCGTCTTCGCGTCCCGTTCCCGGACGGCTCCGCTACCAGGCCGTCCGCTCGCCCTCGTTCGGAAGCAGGATCCACAGCGCGAGATAGACCAGGAACTGCGGTCCGGGCAGCAGGCAGGACACCACGAAGATCAGTCGCATGGTGTTGGGCTTCATTCCGAAGCGGCGTGCCAGCCCGGCACACACACCGCCGATCATCCGTTCCTGACGCGGACGGGCAAGTGCAGCCATGACGCGACTCCTTCACTCCGGATCGTTACGACGTCTCGTGTTTCCAGGCTAGGGGCCCTTCACACTCCCGGCCTCGGGCTACGGGGCGATTCCGACCCCCGCTGTCCTCGGGGTCGGACCCTGACCCGTCTCCTCCCGTCGGTGGAGGGCCTCGTAGGTTCCCGGCCCCGCCGGGACCTCCAGGAGAAGCGCCGGCGCCTCCTCGCAGCGCCTGAGGAGCGCGGCGCGTACCGGCGGGAAGACCAGAAGCGACGCGAGCGCGACCCCCGCGGTGTTCAGCAGCACCGAGTCGACGTCCGCCACGTGGCCCGGCGCGCCCGACTGGAGCACCACCAGCAGGGACGAGAGGAGCGCCCCGCCGGCGACGGTGCGGGCGAAGGTCCCCGGCAGGGAGCGGTGCAGACGTCCCGCCGCCAGCGGCATCAGCACCCCGAGGGGTGCGAGCAGCAGCAGCCCCTCGGCGAGCCCCGCCAAGGCGCCGGGCGAGCCGCTGACGAGAGCGGGACGGATCGTCGCGAAGGGCTGCAGATTGGCCGGCGCGACCCACGGCACCGACAGCGGGCGCAGCGAGACCCATCCGGCGAACGCCAGATACGCGGTCAGCAGGACGGCTCCTGCGACGCGGAAGCGGGATGTGGGAGCGGCGGTTCCGCCGCCGCGGCCATGGTGCTGCACACCAGCACGGACGCGACGGCAGGGTCCGGCGGTTCCGGACGGCACGCCGCGTACCGGGTCAGGCCGGTGTTCCCGCCGTCTCGGCGGCTTCCGGACTGGTCCGCAGCGCCGGCCCGCACTCGTACCGCCGCAGCTGCTCCCCGTCCCCGGCGCCGCGCGCGGGGCCCCCGAGGATCACCGAGCGGTCGCTGCCGCTCGCGGCGGTGTCGGCGTACGTGCAGACGATCTGCGCCAGCGCGAACGACGGCAGATCCTTCAGAGGCGAACTCAGCCGCAGCGCGCCGGGGGGATCGCCCTCGGCGGGGCCCTCGACCTTCAGGTCGCGGGGAACGGCGGTCCGGAACCCGGCCGACTCCTCTTCGGAGTCGGGCTCCGCCTGCAGCGCGTTGAGCAGGCCGCGGGCCACGGGCAGCTTCTCCGAGTCGTCCCCGTCGGGCAGCGCCACATGGCGTTCCACGGGGGAGACCCTCTTGCCGCAGGCGAGGTAGACCCGCACCGGCAGGTTCCCCTTGCCGCCGCGTCCGGCCGTCTCCCCGTCGCCCGGCAGTACGCAGCCGACCCGGGACGGCGCGGCTCCGGCGTCGACGGGTACGGAGGTGGAGCGGATGCCGCAGCCGGCGGCGAGGCCGCCGAGGACGGCCAGCCCGACGAAGGCCCCCGAGGCCGCGCGCAGCCGCCTGAGCAGGGACGCGGGCAGCCGCAGCCGCCGGTCCTGGCGGTGCCGCGAGGTGCCGGGACGCCGCGGACGGTCCGTACGGTCGCCCTGCTTCCGCCGGGGCGCCGCGAGGAACTGCGCGCGCTTCACCGCCCGTCCTTCCTGCCGTCGTCTTCTCCGCCGGCCGTTCCGTTCCCGCCGCTCTCCGCCGTCCCGCCGTCCGCCTCCCCGGGTCGCCGGGCGTCGGTGTCGCGCGGAAGGCGGAGGGTGAAGACCGCTCCGCCCTCCGGCGAGGGGTCGTTCCGGGCCGAGATGGAGCCGCCGTGGATGTGGGCGTTCTCCTGGGCGATGGACAGGCCCAGCCCGCTGCCCTCCGAACGGGGCCGGGAGGCACTGGCCTTGAAGAACCGCTCGAAGACGTGCGGCAGTTTCTCCTCAGGGATGCCCGGGCCGCGGTCGGAGACCTCGATGACCAGCTCGCCCCTGCCGTCCGCCGTCTCCTCCGTCCGTACGGAGACCCGCACGGGCGAACCCCCGTGCTTGAGCGCGTTGCCGATGAGGTTGGCCAGGATGACGTCGAGCCGGCGGGGGTCGAGGCGCACCATCAGGCCGCGGTCCGCGTCGAGTTCGACGGCGTCGAGCCAGGCACGCGCGTCGATGCAGGCGGTGACCTGGTCGGCGACGTCGACGTCGTCAAGGACGAGCTTCGCCGTGCCCGCGTCGAAGCGGGTGACCTCCATCAGGTTCTCGACCAGGTCGTTCAGCCGCCGGGTCTCGCTGACGACCAGCTGCACCGCCGGCGCGATCATGGGGTCGAGGTTGTCCTGCTCCTCCTCCAGCACCTCCGTCACGGCGGAGATCGCCGTCATCGGGGTCCGCAGCTCGTGCGACATGTCGGCGACGAACCGGCGCGAGGACTCCTCCCTGGCGCTGAGGTCCGCGACACGGTTCTCCAGGGACTCCGCCGCCCTGTTGAACGTGCGGGAAAGTTCGGCCAGTTCGTCCGTGCCGGAGACCTTCAGACGGGTGTCGAGCTTCCCCTCGCCCAGCCGCCGTGCCGCGTCCCCGAGCCGCCTCACGGGGCGCAGCACAGTGGTCGCCGCGGCCTGCGCGAGAAGCATGGCGCCGACGAGGGCGAGCCCCGTGGCGATGCCCAACGACCAGGCCAGGGAGTTCAGATCGTCCCGCTCGGGGCCCAGGGACTTGCGCATGAAGCCCGACGGCGTGGGCCCCTCACCGATCATCTTCGCGCCGCCCACCAGGAACGGCTCGCTGCCGCCGCCTTCGGACGTCCGCTGCCAGTAGAGGTGGTACGGATGGCTGTTGCCGTCGTCGACCGGCCGCCGCTTGGCGACGGCGTTGCGCAGCTCGGCGGGGACGTCCGACGTGGTGAAGGCGTCCTGGTCGGACGTCGCGGTGCAGATCAGGCCCCGCGCGTCCTCACCGGTGAGGATCACCTCGTAGTTCTGCGAGGTGCTGGCCATCTTCTCGGCCGCGTCCCGCAGTTGGCGGCAGTCGTAACGCCGGGGCAGGCTGCCGGCGTTGTCCTCCATCGACTTGCGGAAGTCGTTGAGCGCGGCGTTCTGGGTGCGGGTGAGCACGGCGTCCCTGTTGAGCCAGTACGCGATGCCGGACGCCGAGACGGCCGCCGTCAGCGCCACCAGCGCGAACACGACGACCAGCCGCAGACGGAGCGTCGGCAGCACGCCTGCGAACCAACTCCGCGCCTTCTGCTGGCGGTTGGGGCCCTTGTCCGGGGCGCCGCCCTGCGCGGCCCGGTGCGGCGCGTCGCCCTCGTCGTGACGCGTTCCACGCACCCCGCTGCCCCCGCCCTCCCGCGACCTCGGCTGCGCCGGGTCGTTCACTGCGGAGCGTCCAGCCTGTATCCGACGCCGCGTACCGTGCGGATCAGCGTGGGCGACGACGGCACGTCCTCGACCTTCGCGCGCAGCCGCTGGACGCAGGCGTCCACGAGCCGGGAGTCGCCGAGGTAGTCGTGCTCCCACACCAGCCGCAGCAACTGCTGCCGGGACAGGGCCTGTCCGGGGCGCCTGCTCAGTTCCAGCAGCAACCGCAGCTCGGTGGGCGTCAGTTGGAGGTCCCCGCCGTTCTTCGTGACGGTCATCGCGGAACGGTCGATGACGAGTGAGCCGAACGTCGCCGCGTCGTTGGACTCGCGCTCGCCGCGCCGCATCACCGCGCGGATGCGGGCGTCCAGGACCCGTCCCTGCACGGGCTTCACCACGTAGTCGTCGGCGCCCGACTCCAGCCCCACGACCACGTCGATGTCGTCACTGCGGGCGGTGAGCAGGATGATCGGCAACTGGTCCGTGCGCCGGATGCGGCGGCACACCTCGAAGCCGTCGATGCCCGGCAGCATCACGTCCAGCACGATCAGGTCCGGCCGTTGCTCGCGCAGCAGTTTGAGACCGTCCTCGCCGGACGCGGCGGTCACCACGCGGTGGCCCTGGCGGGTGAGACCCATCTCCAGGGCTGTACGTACAGCGTCGTCGTCCTCGATCAGCAACAGGAAAGCCACACCGGCCATTCTGTCCCATGCCCCCCTTCTACTTCGACCGTGCTGCGCGTCACGGTGCCCGGCCGCCCTGCACGCTCGTCGCGCGCCACCGGCCGCGGAGAGCGGTCCGGGCGGGCCTCGCGGGGCGCTCCCCGTAGTGCTCGGCCGCAGCTCAAAGGGGAGGACACGCCCTGCCCGACCCTTGTGACACCGCTGTGACAGACGGGGGACGCGGCGATGAAACTGGCCGTGCAGTGTGTACGTCATCAGCAGGCGACAGGTCGGCCCGAGGGGGGCGCGGGATGAACACACTGCACAGCAGCAACGTCAGCGCAGTCATTCACACGCGTCTGCACACCCCGGCGGTTCCGTCCGGTCACGCTGAAATGCCCGGCGCCTTCACCAAGGGCCAGAGCAAGACGAGCGCCGCCGGCGGCCGGGGGTGCGCCGGTGGCACCGGCCACACGGCCGGCCGAGGGGGAAGCGCGGGGCGCGTGCGTCCGCAGCACATCGCTGCGGTTGAGGGCCTTCGAGGGGAGGCCCGCACGGGGGACGGTGAGTACAGGGAGAAGCCGGGAGCGCGGCACGAGGGCATGTCCGAGGCGGTTGTTTCAGCCTCAGCCGAGGCAGCTGATTCAGCCTCAGCCGAGGCAGTTGTTTCAGCCTCAGCCGAGGCTGAGTTCACCGCCTACGTACGTGAGCGCCGCGCCTCCCTGTACGCCACCGCCTACCACCTCACGGGCGACCGCTTCGAAGCGGAAGACCTGCTGCAGAGCGCGCTGTTCTCCACCTACCGCGCCTGGCACCGCATCAGCGACAAGGCAGCGGTCGGCGGCTACCTGCGCCGGACGATGACGAATCTGCACATCAGCGCGTGGCGCCGCCGCAAGCTGAACGAGTACCCGACGGAGGAGCTGCCGGAGACCGCCGGCGACCAGGACGCGATGCGCGGCACCGAACTGCGCACGGTTCTCTGGCAGGCGCTCGCCCGGCTCCCCGAACTGCAGCGCACGATGCTGGTGCTGCGCTACTACGAGGGACGTACCGACCCCGAGATCGCGGAGGTCCTCGGCATAAGCGTCGGCACCGTGAAGAGCAGCATCTGGCGCTCGCTGCGCCGGCTGCGCGACGACGAGGTGCTCAGCTTCGGCAGGGACCAGGAGGAGTCCTTCGGCGAACTGGTCGCCTGACGGCCTCTCACGAGCACGGAGTTCACGAGCACCGAGTTCACGAGCACGGAGTTTCACAGAAGCCTGAGGCGAGGGCTGGGGGCCCTCGGCGGGGGCCGCAGGACGGGACACGGGTCGTCCCGGGTGCGGGGGAAATACGGGGGGATCAGGGGGAAACGGGAACGGGGGAACACGGGGGAACGGGGACCCGTCCGGGGGGACGGGGCCGGGAGAGCGGGTTCGGGCAACCGGGGGGTCTGCCTGACCCGCTCTCCCTTTTCCCGCTCCGCTTCCACTCCGGACCGGCCCCGTGCCGGTCTGCTTCTCAGCCCGCCGTCTCAGCCCGTCCTGCCGCTCGTTCACGGGGACGACGGGCCGTCACCGGGCCGTACGGGCCTCACCCGCCGCGGACAGCAGCCTGATCCGCTCGGCCGCCTCGTCCCGTCCGCAGGGGTGGGCGCCCAGCGCCCGGTGCCGCTGCACGATCGCGCCCTCGCTCCGCATGAGCCGCCAGCCGCGGCGCAGCAGGAACGGCGGCGACTTCCGTCCTTCGCGCAGGTCGCGCAGGAGACGCCTGCGGAACGTCGTCGTGGGGCGGCCGCGCAGGCAGATCGCGTCGGCGAGCAGGTCCAGTTCGCGGCAGCGGGCGACGATGTCCGCGGCGAAGATCCCCTCGGCGATGAACAGCCGCGCACCGTCGAGGTCGAGCGTCTCCGTCCCGACGCGGGCGCTGAGGGAGATGTCGTAGAGCGGCACCGTGGTGCGCCCCTTCACGCACAGCTCCTGCACGGCGGCGACGGCCGCCTCCGCGTCCCATGAGCGTGCCGAGTCCCAGTCCACGCCCGTGCCGTGCGGCAGCATCGGCAGGGTCGGGTCCCCGGCCTCCTTGTAGAAGTCGTCGAGACGCATGACGGGCAGGCCGCTGCGCGCGGAGAGGCGGGACTTGCCCGCGCCGGACGGTCCGGTCAGCAGGATGACGCGAGGCGAGCGGGATATGTCGTGGGGGTCGGTCACGAGGAACCATTGTCGGTCATCCCGCCGCCGGCGTAACCCGGCGGGGAGTGTGATGCGCTCGGCGGGCACCGGGCATCGGCCGCCGTGAGCTGCACGACGTACCAGGGTGCCGAACTGGGCACGGGCTTCACTCAGGGGACAAGAGGCGTCGCTCATGTCTGGAAGCGTGCACGACTGCGCTCAGCGCGAGGCCGCTGTGTGCGTCCCGCACGGGGCGGGGGATGCACACAGCGGCCCGTCAGCTGGGTTTCTCAGCCCGTCAGACGCCCATCGGGTGCCAGACGGTCTTCGTCTCCAGGTAGGACAGCAGCCTGGACGTGCCCGGGTCGGCGGACCAGTCCGTCTCCGCCTCCTCCGGGCGGCGCACCCGCTTGAGGTTGTCCGCCGCGGCGATCTCCAGCTCCTTCGCCAGGTCGGGATCGCCCGCCGCACCCGTCAGGTCGATCGCGTTGACGTCCTGGTGCGCGGCGAGCGTCGAGCCGACCTCGCGGGTACGTCCGGAGAGGACGTTGACCACGCCGCCGGGCACGTCGGACGTCGCCAGCACCTCCGCCAGTGACAGCGCCGGCAGCGGCGCCTTCTCGGACGGGACCAGCACGGCCGTGTTACCGGTGACGATCACCGGCGCGAGCACGGACACCAGGCCCAGGAAGGACGACTCCTGCGGTGCCAGCACCGCCACCACACCCGTCGGTTCGGGCGTCGAGAGGTTGAAGAAGGGCCCCGCCACGGGGTTGGCGCCGCCGGCGACCTGGGCCACCTTGTCGGACCAGCCCGCGTACCAGACCCAGCGGTCGACGGCGGCGTCGGCCTGGGCTGCCGCGGCCGCCTCCGTCAGCCCCTCCGCGGCGGCGATCTCGGCCGTGAACTGCGCGCGCCGGCCCTCCAGCATCTCCGCGACGCGGTAGAGGATCTGGCCGCGGTTGTAGGCGGTGGCGCCCGACCAGCCGCCGAACGCCTTGCGGGCGGCGACGACCGCGTCGCGGGCGTCCTTGCGGGAGGACTGCGGGGCGTTGGCCAGCCAGCGGCCCTGGGAGTCGGTCACCTCGTACACCCGTCCGCTCTCGCTGCGCGGGAACTTGCCCCCGACGAAGAGCTTGTAGGTCTTCAGCACGTCGACGCGCGCCGGGATACGCGACGCGCCGGCCGCCTGCGACGCGGGCTTGCGCGTACGCGAGGCCGCGGGCTTCCTGGAACCGGCCGCCTTCTGCGCCGCCGCGGTCTTGTCCGCCTTCTTCCGGGACTCGTCAGACATCGAGGTACGCCTCCAGACCGTGACGACCGCCCTCACGGCCGTAACCCGACTCCTGGTAGCCGCCGAACGGCGAGGTCGGGTCGAACTTGTTGAACGTGTTGGCCCAGACGACGCCCGCCCGGAGCCTGCTCGCCATCGCCAGGATGCGCGAGCCCTTCTCCGTCCAGATCCCGGCGGAGAGGCCGTACGGCGTGTTGTTGGCCTTCGCCACCGCCTCGTCCGGGGTGCGGAAGGTCAGCACGGACAGCACCGGTCCGAAGATCTCCTCGCGCGCGATGCGATGCGCCTGGCTGACACCGGTGAAGACGGTCGGCGCGAACCAGTAGCCGTTCGACGGGAGTTCGCAGGGAGCGGACCAGCGCTCGGCGCCCTCCGCCTCACCGGAGTCGGCCAACTCGGTGATGCGGGCGAGCTGTTCGGCGGAGTTGATCGCGCCGACGTCCGTGTTCTTGTCCATCGGGTCGCCGACGCGCAGCGTGCCGAGCCTCCGCTTCAGCGCGTCCAGCAGTTCGTCCTGCACGGACTCCTGCACCAGCAGTCGCGAGCCGGCGCAGCAGACCTGCCCCTGGTTGAAGTAGATCCCGTTGACGATGCCCTCGACGGCCTGGTCGATCGGGGCGTCGTCGAAGACGATGTTGGCGCCCTTGCCGCCGAGTTCGAGGGTGACCTTCTTCCGCGTGCCGGCGACCGTGCGGGCGATCTCCTTGCCGACGGCGGTGGAGCCGGTGAAGGCGACCTTGTCGATGCCGGGGTGCGCGACGAGTCCGGCGCCCGTCGCGCCGTCCCCGGTGAGGATGTTGACGACGCCCTTGGGCAGGCCCGCCTGCCGGCAGACGTCCGCGAAGAACAGGGCGGACAGGGGGGTCGTCTCGGCGGGCTTGAGCACCACGGTGTTGCCCGCCGCCAGCGCCGGGGCGATCTTCCAGGCCAGCATCAGCAGCGGGAAGTTCCACGGGATGACCTGCCCGGCGACTCCGAGAGGCCGCGGCGCGGGCCCGAACCCGGCGTGCTCCAGCTTGTCCGCCCAGCCCGCGTAGTAGAAGAAGTGGGCCGCGACCAGCGGCAGGTCGGCGTCCCGCGTCTCACGGATCGGCTTTCCGTTGTCCAGCGTCTCCAGGACGGCCAGCTCGCGGGCGCGCTCCTGGAGGATGCGGGCGATGCGGAAGATGTACTTCGCCCGCTCGGTGCCCGGCAGCGCGGACCAGCCGGTGAAGGCGGCACGCGCCGCGCGTACCGCGTCCTCGACGTCCGCCGCGCCCGCCTGCGCGACCTCGGAGAGGACCTCCTCGGTCGAGGGGGAGACGGTCTTGAAGACCTTGCCCTCCGCCGCCTCGCGGAACTCGCCGTCGATGAACAGCCCGTAGGACGGGGCGATGTCGACGATCGCGCGGGACTCGGGAGCGGGGGCGTACTCGAAAATCTGGTCTGTCATCTCTGCCTCAGTCCACCGTCACGTAGTCGGGACCGGAGTAGCGGCCGGTGTTCAGCTTCTGGCGCTGCATGAGCAGGTCGTTCAGGAGGCTGGAGGCGCCGAAGCGGAACCAGTCGGGGCTCAGCCAGTCGGGGCCCACGGTCTCGTTGACGACCACGAGGTAGCGCAGGGCGTCCTTCGCGTTGCGGATGCCGCCGGCGGGCTTCACGCCGATCTGCGTGCCGGTGGCCGCGCGGAAGTCGCGCACCGCCTCGAGCATCAGCAGCGTGTTGGGGAGCGTGGCGTTCACGGCCACCTTGCCCGTCGAGGTCTTGATGAAGTCCGCCCCGGCGAGCATGGCGAGCCAGGACGCGCGCCGGATGTTGTCGTACGTCGACAGCTCGCCGTTCTCGAAGATCACCTTGAGGTGGGCGGACCCTCCGTCCCCGGAGCCGACGGGACGACGGCACGCCTCCTTCACCGCCTGGATCTCCTCGAAGACCTTGCCGTACCGGCCGGCCAGGAACGCGCCGCGGTCGATCACCATGTCGATCTCGTCGGCGCCGGCGGCGACGGCCTCCCGGGTGTCGGCCAGCTTGACGGAGAGAGGCGCACGCCCCGACGGGAAGGCGGTCGCCACCGAGGCGACCTTGACCCCGGCGCCGCCGCTCGCGGCCAGCGCCTCCTTCGCCGTCGACGCCATGTCGGGGTAGACGCAGATCGCGGCGACCTGGGGCGTGGTGCGGTCGGTCGGGTCGGGGTTGCTGCCCTTGGCACACAGCGACCGGACCTTGCCGGGGGTGTCGGCCCCTTCGAGCGTGGTCAGGTCGATCATCGAGATGGCCAGGTCGAGGGCGTACGCCTTGGCCGTGGTCTTGATCGAGCGTGTGCCGAGAGTGGCGGCGCGGGCTTCGAGTCCGACCGCGTCGACTCCGGGCAGGCCGTGCAGGTAGCGGCGCAACGCGGCGTCCGACGCGGTGACGTCCGCGAAGGCGGGTGCGGTGGAGGCAGAAGACATGGTCACCAGAGGAGCATATCTACACGCGTAGCTTCGTCGGTAGGGGAGAGAGCGGCCAGGATGCGACGGTCACGCCCGTATCCGGGGCCGTCGCCTCCGCGCGCGCCGCGGCGCCGCGGCAGATCGATGCCGAGCCGCAATGTCGGCCCTCCGGACCCTCCGGCAGAATCAACCCCCATGAGTAGCGAGTCCCGACCTGAACGCGAGCCCGAGCAGCGACGCGAGCCGGAGGCCGAGCCCGCGGAGACCGGGTCCGCGACGGCCGAATCCGCGGAGGCGGGGTCCGCGACGGCCGAGTCTGCGGAGGCGGGGTCCGCGACGGCCGAGTCTGCGGAGGCCGGGTCAGCGGAGGCAAAGGCTGCGGCAGACGAGTCCGCGCCGGCTCCTGGAGCCGCTTCCGGGACGGCCGCCGGGGGCGAGCCCGAGGGCCCCGTCTACGCCGACCGCTGCTACCGCTCACCGGCCGCTCTCGCGGGCGGCGTGATGCTGCTCCTGCTGGCCGCCTGGCTCGGCACGGACGCCCTGCTCCACGGGGTGAGCCGCACGCGGGTCATCGCCCTCTCCGGGCTCCTCTGCGCTGTCCCCCTCGTCGTCGCCTTCACGCTGCGGCCCGCTGTCTACGCGAACGCGCAGCGGATGCGCGTGCGCAATCCGTTCCGGACCATCACCGTCCCGTGGGGGACGGTGGAGTCCCTGCAGTCCGGATATTCCAGCGAGGTCGTCGCCGACGGCACCAAGTACCAACTGTGGTCGATTCCCGTGTCGTTGCGTGCCCGCAAGCGCGCCGCGCGGCAGGTCGAGCGGGCTGAGCGCGCCGCCTCGAAGGGCTCCGCCCCGGCGCGGCCCACCGGTCTGTTCGGACTCGGCGGGGTCTCCGGCGGGAACGACGACGCGATGTCGAAGCGGGCGCCGTCCGATCAGGCGATCGACGAACTGCGCGCCCTCGCCCTGGAGAACGGCGAACGCGGTGCGGCGCAGGGCGAGGTGACCGTGCGGTGGGCGTACGAGATCGCTGTTCCGGCGCTCGCGGGCGGCATCGCCCTGGCGGTCCTGCTCGGGGTGTTCTGACCGCGGCGTTCCGGCAGGGGCGTTCCGGCCGAAGGCTTCTGCCCTGGTGCTCTGACGGGGTGCTCCGCTCGCGGTCTTCTGATCGGACGGCCTGACCGGGAAGGCCCGCCGATTTCCCGCACGGGAAATCGGATCTCCGTCCGCGGCTCGTTCAGCGAAGAAACGAGCCGTATTGTGCGCTGGCTCGCACGGGTGAATTCCCCGAACGGGAAAGACCGCCTGGCGAATCGATTCTCTCTGCGTTGACGCAGGTCATCGCCAGATTTCCCAGCGGAATCCATATCTTCATGAGAGTCGAATCTTCTTGTCCCTGAAGCGTCATCTGGCGAATCTTGCTGACGTCGTCCGTCAACGGGCGATCGGCCAGCCGGCCGAGAACAGAGAAAGCGAGAACTCAGAGTGAAGATTCGAAAGTCTCTGGCAGTTCTGGGGGCAAGCGCCACGCTGGCGCTCGGGTTCGGCGGAGCGATGGCGCCCGCCGCGCAGGCGGACGTTCCGCGGTGGGGCGGCCACGCCGCCTACTCGGCGACCAGCCTCAACACCGGTGCCGTCCAGCACGGGATCGCACGGCGCTCCCTGAGCACGGCGGACGAGCTGCCGCCGGCCGCCTCCGCCAGCCTGCGCTGCTGGAACCCGTCTCTCTCGGGCCGTTCGTTCGCCGTCTCGTGCTCGGGTTCCCGGTACTACGTCTACACCGACTGCACGAACGACCGCCGCTACGTCGTCGGCCCGCTGGCCGGTGCGAAGCGCGTCCGCATCACGTGCCCGGTCGGCAGCCAGGCCATGGACGGCGGCGCCTGGGGCCGCTGAGCCCGTGAGCAGTTGAACGACGAGCGGTCCGAAAGCTGAACCACCGGGTCACCGAGGGGACTTCAGCAGAACGGGACCGCGGTGCACGACCGCACGGCCGGGTCCGGGACTTCCGGGCCCGGCCGTTTCGTGCCGGTTGCGCGGTCGCCCTGCGCAAGTCCGCCGTCGCAAAGGCTTGAGTCTCCAGCGGCTGGAAGGCCGAGACTCGCCCCATGAAGGACGAACCGGAGCCACTCACGATCGGACAGCTCGCCGACCGCACCGGTGTGGCGGTACGCACCGTCCGCTACTGGTCGGACATCGGCCTGCTCCCGCCCGGACGCCGGAGCGGAGGCGGTTACCGGCTGTACGGGGCCGAGGCCGTCGCGCGTCTCGAACTGCTCCGCACCCTGCGCGAGTTGGGTCTCGGGCAGGAGGAGATCAGGCGGGTGCTGAGCAGTGAGGCGACGCTGGCGGAGACAGCCGCCACGCACGTGGCCGCGATCGACGCCCGCATCCGTGCCCTGAAGCTGAACCGGGCCGTCCTGTCCACCGTCGCGGAACGCGGTTCCACCGCAGAGGAGACAGCGCTGATGAACAGGCTCGCCCGGCTCTCGGTCGACGAACGCGCCCAGATCATCGAGGACTTCATGAAGGAGGTGGCCGGAGGGATCGACGACGGCCCGGACATGGAGGAGAAGCTGCGGCGCTCCCCGGTCCGGCTGCCCGAGAACCCCACCGTCGAACAGGTCGACGCCTGGCTGCAGTTGGCGGAGCTGATCCAGGATCCCGGCTTCCGCTCCCGGATGCGCCGGATGCTGGAACTCACCGTGCCGGGACGTCCCGGAGGCTCCATCTGGTGGGCGGGCCACGTGACCGCGACCGTCGCGGAGGCCCGCGAGGAGGGGATCGGCCCGGAGTCCGGGCAGGCGTCCTCCGTGCTGGCAGGCTTGTTCGGGGAGACGGACCGGGCCGAGCTGCTGGAGAGCCTGGAGGCGGGACTGAACGCGGAGGCCGAGCGGTTCCGGCTGCTCATGGCCGAGGTCCGCGGTCACGGGCCGCGGCCACCGCGGCACGACGACCTGGCCTGGCTCGGCAGGGCGCTGCGGGCCGATCTGGAGCGTGCCGGCACCTGACGGCCGCGGCTCCGGTGACGCGTCCGGCCCGCCGACCGGCCGGCCGGTCGCGTCACCCGGGTCCCGAGCGGTGCGCGCTCACACCCCCGCGGCCGCCGCCAAGTCGGCCTTCAGCGCGGCGAGTACGGTGGCCGCCCGGCTGCGGACCTCGGCGAGCGCCGCCTGGTCGCGCACCGGCAGGACGGCCTCCAGGTAGCACTTGAGCTTCGGTTCCGTCCCGCTCGGGCGCACCACGACGCGGGCCTGCTCCACGCCCGCCTCCGGGTCGCCCGCGAGCCGGTACCGCAGTCCGTCCGTGGGCGGCAGGCTCTCGCTTCCCCCTGCCAGGTCCTCCGCCGCGAGGACGGAGAGCCCCGCGAGCACCTTCGGCGGGTCCGACCTCAGGCGCCGCATGGCCGAGCTGATCAGCGAGAGGTCCTCGACACGCACCGAGAGCTGGTCGGTCGCGTGCAGCCCGTGCTTCACGGCGAGGTCGTCCAGCAGGTCCGTCAACGACCGGTCCGCCTGCTTGAGTTCGGCCGCGAGTTCGGCGACGAGCAGGGCCGCCGTGACGCCGTCCTTGTCGCGTACGCCGTCCGGGTCGACGCAGTAGCCCAGAGCCTCCTCGTAGCCGTAGCGCAGGTTCTCGACGCGGGCCAGCCACTTGAAGCCCGTCAGCGTCTCCTCGTACGGGAGGCCGGCCGCGCGCGCGATCCGGGACACCAGCGACGAGGAGACGATCGTCGAAGCGAACGTGCCGCGTGCCCGCTTGTGCACGAGATGGGTGGCGAGGAGCGCGCCGACCTCGTCGCCGCGCAGCATCCGCCAGCCGTCCGCGGACGTCGCGTCGGGCACGGCGACGGCGCAGCGGTCCGCGTCCGGGTCGTTGGCGATGACGAGGTCCACCGGTTCGGACGCGGACGCCTCGCGGGCTGTGGCGAAGGCGAGGTCCATCGCGCCGGGCTCTTCGGGGTTGGGGAAGGCCACGGTCGGGAAGTCCGGATCCGGCTCGGCCTGCCCGGCCACCTGGACGGGAGCCGGGAAGCCCGCGCGGCGGAACGCCGCGTCCAGCGTGCCGGAGCCGACGCCGTGCATGGCGGTGTGCACGACGCGTACGCCGCGCGGGGAGCCCTCCGTCAGCACCGCGCCCGTGCGGGCCAGGTACCGGTCGAGGACGTCCTCGTCCAGCACGTCCCAGCCGGAGTCGGGGCGCGGCACGCCGGCGAGCGGGCCGACGGCGTCGATGCGGGCCGCGATCTGCGCGTCTGCGGGGGGAACGATCTGCGAGCCGCCGCCGAGGTAGACCTTGTAGCCGTTGTCGCGGGGCGGGTTGTGGCTCGCGGTGACCATCACCCCCGCGACGGCGCCCAGCTCCCGGATCGCGAACGCGAGCACGGGCGTGGGCAGCGGCCCGGGCAGCAGCGCCGCCCGCAGACCGGCCCCCGTCATGACGGACGCCGTCTCGCGGGCGAAGTCGTAGCTCTTGTACCGGGCGTCGTAGCCGACGACGACGAGGCCGGGGGCCGAGTCAGTGCCGTGCTGCTCGCGGTCCCGCAGGTAGGCGGCCAGTCCGGCGGCGGCGCGGATCACGACGGCGAGGTTCATCCGCATGGGCCCGGCGCCGAGTTCGCCCCGCAGCCCGGCCGTACCGAACTGGAGGGTGCCGGAGAAGCGGGCCGACAGCTCCTCCCCGTCCCCGGCCTCGATGAGCTTGGCGAGCTCCTCGCGGGTCTCCGGGTCGGGGTCCTCGTCCAGCCAGGCCCGGGCACGGTCGGTCGGCTCACTCACAACGTCCTGCACGGCTCCAGCCTCTCTCCCAGTACGCGACCCGCGGGGCGGGCGGGCCTGTGCCCACCCTGCGCCCTCAGATCCGGTTCAGCACCTGCGCCAGCAGCGAGCCCATCCGGGCGGCCGAATCGCGGCCGGCCTGGAGGACTTCCTCGTGGTTCAGGGGCTCACCCGTCATGCCGGCGGCGAGGTTCGTCACGAGCGAGATGCCGAGCACCTCGGCGCCTGCCTCGCGGGCGGCGATCGCCTCCAGCACGGTGGACATCCCGACGAGGTCCCCGCCGATGGCCCGGACCATGCCGATCTCGGCCGGGGTCTCGTAGTGCGGACCGGGGAGCTGTACGTAGACGCCCTCCTGCAGGGAGGAGTCCACTTCCTGGCAGAGGGTGCGCAACCGGGGGGAGTAGAGGTCGGTGAGGTCGACGAAGTTGGCGCCGACGATGGGGGAGGTGGCGGTCAGGTTGATGTGGTCCTTGATCAGCACCGGCTGGCCCGGCACCATGCCGCCGCGCAGGCCGCCGCAGCCGTTGGTGAGCACGACCGTCTTGCATCCTGCCGCGACGGCCGTGCGGACGCCGTGGGTGACGGCGGCGACTCCGCGGCCCTCGTAGTAGTGCGTGCGCCCGAGGAAGACCAGGACCCGCTTGTCGCCCAGCTCGTGGGAACGCACCGTGCCCGCGTGCCCCTCCACTGCGGGCGGCGGGAAGCCGGGCAGCTCGGTCACCGGGAACTCGCGGTCGGGCTCTCCGAGCGCGTCGGCGGCGGGCACCCAGCCGGAGCCCATCACGAGGACCACGTCGTGGCTGTCCGCACCGGTCAACTCGCGTAGCCGCTCGGCTGCGCTGTCGGCGGAACGGTACGGATCGTCGGCGGTGTTCGAGGCTGATGCGTTCACGCGTTGAGCGTAGCGGTTATGGCCCTACGCGCGTAGACGGCCCCCGGAATTACCCGGGATCCACACAGGGGTGGTACCGCGCCGGAACACGTCCCTCGAACACCGGGGACGGGAGGCCGGCGCCCGCCGCGCTCCGGCTTGCGGGCCTGGTCACGGCGCCGCGGCGGGACGGAGAGGAGGGGGAGGCCAGGCGTGGGGGCGGGGAGCCGGAGGAGGCGCTGTGCGAGGGGCCGGGCCGGGCGCGGATCAGCAGGGCCTCTTGCGGATCTCCATCACGTAGTCGTGCGGTGCGCCGGCGGACTCGGCCGCGTCCGCGATGTCGCCGAGGTAGCGGGCGGAGGGCAGGCCGCCCTCGTAGCCGTTGAGGACGTAGCACCAGGCCGTCGCCTCGCCGTCCAGGGTGTGGACGCGCAGCCGCGTGCGGCGGTAGATGCCGAGGCCCACGCCCTCCCAGCGGTCGAGGGAGTCCTCGTCCATCGGGGCGACGTCGTACAGCGCGACGAAGACCTGCGAGACGGGTGCCTCCACGACCGTCGCCAGCGCGCCTTCCCAGCCCATCTGCTCGCCGCCGAAGGTGAGCCGCCAGCCGGTCACCCAGCCCGTGCCGCGCAGCGGGGAGTGCGGGGCGCGGCGCGACATCAGCCGCGCGTCGAGGTTCGCGGCATAAGCGGCGTAGAGCGACATGACGACGAGGGTACGGGAGTCCACCGCCGCGCCGGCGGTGGCGCAGGGGGCCTGGAGGGTTGCCCGCTCCGGGGCGGAAGCGGGCTCTTTGAGGGATGCGGCGTCCGGCGTGGGGCAAGTGGGGGCGGCGGAGGACGGCCGCGGCGGGAGCGCGGAGTACCACCGGGAGCGACCGTGGCGGGACCCCGGCACGGCCCGGCCGTCCTGCCCGGAGCGGCTCGGAGGGGGGTGCGGGACCGGTCGCATGCACGTGCGGGACAATGGGGTATGTGACTCGGATCGTGATCATCGGTGGCGGACCGGGCGGCTACGAAGCCGCCCTCGTGGCGGCGCAGCTCGGCGCGGAGGTGACCGTCGTCGACTGCGACGGTCTGGGGGGTGCGTCGGTGCTCACCGACTGCGTCCCCTCGAAGACGCTCATCGCGACCGCCGAGGTGATGACGAACTTCGACTCCTCGTACGAGGAGCTGGGCATCCGCGTCGAGGACAGCACGCACGACCCGGACGACCCCGCCCGCGTCGTCGGCGTCGATCTCGGCAAGGTCAACCGCCGCGTGAAGCGCCTCGCCCTGGCGCAGTCGCACGACATCGCCGCGTCGGTGACGCGCGCGGGCGTGCGCGTGCTGCGGGGCCGGGGTCGCGTGGAGCCCGGCCAGGGCCCCGGCGGCTCACGCGAGGTCGTCGTCACGCCGACGGGTGACGGCTCCTCCGGCGCCGGCGGCACGTCCGCGCAGCCTGCGGCCGAGGAGCGGCTGACCGCCGACGCCGTGCTGGTGGCGACGGGAGGGCACCCGCGGGAGATCCCGGACGCCCAGCCGGACGGCGAGCGCATCCTCAACTGGAAGCAGCTCTACGACCTGGAGGAGCTGCCCGAGGAGCTCATCGTCGTGGGTTCCGGTGTGACGGGCGCCGAATTCGCGGGCGCCTACCGGGCGTTGGGCTCAAACGTCACGCTCGTCTCGTCCCGTGACAGGGTGCTGCCGGGAGAGGACCCGGACGCTGCGGCGGTGCTGGAGGACGTCTTCCGGCGCCGCGGGATGAACGTCATGTCCCGTTCCCGCGCGGCCTCCGCCAAGCGCGTCGGCGACCGCGTGGAGGTGGCGCTGCAGGACGGCCGCACGATCACCGGCAGCCACTGCCTCGTCGCGGTCGGCGCGGTGCCCAACACCGCGGACATGGGCCTGGAGGAGGCCGGCGTCCGGCTGAAGGAGTCCGGGCACATCTGGACCGACAAGGTCTCCCGCACCTCCGCTCCCGGCATCTACGCGGCCGGCGACTGCACCGGCGTCTTCGCCCTCGCCTCCGTCGCCGCGATGCAGGGCCGCATCGCGATGTACCACGTGCTGGGGGAGACGGTCACGCCGCTGAATCTCAAGGCGGTCTCGGCGAACGTCTTCACCGATCCGGAGATCGCCACGGTCGGCTACAGCCAGGCCGACGTGGACAGCGGGCGGATGGACGCCTGGTCCGTGAAGCTGCCGCTGCTGCGCAATCCGCGAGCGAAGATGCAGGGCGTCCGGGACGGTTTCGTGAAGCTCTTCTGCCGCCCGGGCACCGGGATCGTGGTGGGCGGCGTGGTCGTCGCGCCGCGGGCGAGCGAGCTGATCCACCCCATCTCCGTCGCCGTCGACAACAACCTGACGGTCGGGCAGATCGCGAACACCTTCACCGTCTATCCGTCGCTGACCGGCTCGATCGGCGAGGTGGCACGGCAGTTGCACACCCGGAAGACCGCCGAGGACGCATAAACCGGCCGACCGGTTCGTCCGCTTCGTGGGTATACCATGCGGCCCGTGCAGCTATGGACAACTTCCAATAATCGACGAAAACTGCTGAAAGCAGACGGTCGTTGGGGTTACTGTCAGTTCCGTGTTCGCTGCAGAACGTCGCCAATTGATCCTGGAAATGGTCCGCGCGAACGGAGCCGTGTCGCTCCGTGAGCTCGCACGCGTCGTCCAGACCTCCGAAGTGACCGTGCGCCGTGACGTCCGCGCGCTGGAGGCAGAAGGGCTGCTCGACCGCCGGCACGGCGGCGCCGTCCTGCCGGGCGGATTCACCCGCGAGTCCGGGTTCCCGCAGAAGTCCCACCTGGCGAGTGCGGAGAAGACGGCCATCGCCGACATCGCCGCCGGGCTCGTCGGGGAGGGCGAGGCCGTCGTCGTCGGCGCGGGGACGACGACGCAGGAGCTGGCGCGGAGACTCGCGCGCGTCCCGGGGCTGACGGTGGTGACCAACTCCCTGCTCGTCGCACAGGCGCTGGCACACGCCAACCGCGTCGAAGTGGTGATGACCGGCGGCACGTTGCGCGGTTCGAACTACGCGCTCGTCGGCAGTGGTGCGGAGCAGTCGCTCCAGGGCCTGCGGGTCTCCCGCGCCTTCCTCTCCGGAAGCGGCCTCACCGCCGAACGCGGCCTCTCGACGTCCAACATGCTCTCGGCGAGCGTCGACCGGGCTCTGGTGCAGGCCGCTGCCGAGGTCGTCGTGCTCGCCGACCACACGAAGCTGGGCCGCGACACGATGTTCCAGACGGTTCCGGCCGACGTCATGACGCGCCTGGTGACGGACAAGCCCCCGCCCCAGCACGACCGCGCGGGCACGGAGTTGCAGGCGCTCGCGGACCAGGGCGTGCAGATCACCGTGGCCGGGACGGCCCAGGCCGGAGGCGCCGAGGGCGCCGCGCAGGCGCATGGAGGAGGCGGTGGCGGGAGCGGCCCGGGAGGCCGCGGAGGTGAGCCCGCTCGCGGCGGCGAGAAGGGCCGCCGGGAGATGCCGATGCCCGGGCAGCGGCGCAACCACCCGCAGGGCGGGGGAGGTTCGGGTCCTCCGGGCGCCTCGTCGGGTCCGCCGCAGCTGCGCAGCGCCCCGTCACTGCCCGACCAGGCGCAGGGCGGCGGGCGCGTGGCCGATCTGGCTCCCAGGCGCCGCTGAGCGGCCCTCCGTTCGCGGGGCGGTCCCGTCGGACGCGGAGCTGTCCGGACGTGGAACTGCTCGCCGTGGGGCGCCCGTTGAACGAGCGCCGCCACGGCGAGCAGCCGTAACGCTTCCTTCGCCTGACGGGCTGCCGGACGCATACGCCCCCGGCAGCCCGTCAGGTTCAGTCCTTGATCTCGCAGATGACGGTGCCCGCCGAGAGCGAGCCGCCGACCTCCGCCCGCAGGTCCTTGACCGTGCCGGAGCGGTGCGCGTTCAGAGGCTGCTCCATCTTCATCGCCTCCAGCACGACGACGAGTTCGCCCTCCTCGACGTGCTGCCCCTCCTCGACGGCCACCTTCACGATGGTGCCCTGCATGGGGGAGGCGAGGGCGTCACCGGAGGCGGCGCTGCCCGCCTTCTTGGACGCCTTGCGCTTGGGCTTCTTGCTGCCGCCCGCCGCCGGGGCCGCGGTCACCCCCAGCGAGGACGGGAGGGAGACCTCGAGGCGCTTGCCGCCGACCTCGACGACGACGGTCTCGCGGCTGGACTCGTCCTCGTCGGCATCGGCACCCGCACCGGCGAAGGGCTCGATCTCGTTGACGAACTCCGTCTCGATCCAGCGGGTGTGCACGTCGAAGGGGCCGTCCGGGCGGCCGTTGACCTCCGGAGCGAACTTCTCGTCGCGTACGACGACGCGGTGGAACGGCAGCGCCGTCGCCATGCCCTCGACGGTGAACTCGTCCAGGGCACGGGCCGCCCGCTGCAGCGCCTGCTGCCGGGTGGCGCCGGTGACGATGAGCTTGGCGAGCAGCGAGTCCCAGGCGGGGCCGATGACCGAGCCGGACTCGACGCCCGCGTCGAGCCGGACGCCGGGGCCGGAGGGCGGCGCGAAGGTGGTGACGGTGCCGGGCGCGGGCAGGAAGTTGCGGCCCGGGTCCTCGCCGTTGATGCGGAACTCGAAGGAGTGGCCGCGCAGTTGAGGGTCGTCGTACTCCAGGGCCTCGCCGTCGGCGATGCGGAACATCTCGCGGACGAGGTCGATCCCGGTGACCTCCTCGGTCACGGGGTGCTCCACCTGCAGACGGGTGTTGACCTCCAGGAAGGAGATCGTGCCGTCCTGCCCGACGAGGAACTCGCAGGTGCCGGCGCCGGCATAGCCGGCCTCCTTGAGGATGGCCTTCGACGCGCGGTACAGCTCCGCGTTCTGCTCCTCGGTCAGGAACGGCGCGGGGGCCTCCTCGACGAGCTTCTGGTGGCGGCGCTGGAGGGAGCAGTCACGCGTGGAGACCACGACGACGTTGCCGTGCTTGTCCGCCAGGCACTGGGTCTCGACGTGGCGCGGGCGGTCCAGGTAGCGCTCCACGAAGCACTCGCCGCGGCCGAACGCCGCGACGGCCTCGCGTACCGCCGAGTCGTACAGCTCCGCGACCTCGTCCAGCGAGCGGGCCACCTTCAGGCCGCGTCCGCCGCCGCCGAACGCCGCCTTGATGGCGATGGGGAGGCCGTGCTCCTCGGCGAACGCGACGACCTCGTCGGCGCCGGAGACGGGGTCCTTGGTGCCCGCGACGAGCGGAGCGCCGGCGCGCTGGGCGATGTGCCGGGCGGCGACCTTGTCGCCGAGGCCCCGGATCGCGTCCGGCGGGGGGCCGATCCAGGTCAGCCCGGCGTCCATGACGGCCTGCGCGAAGTCGGCGTTCTCCGAGAGGAATCCGTATCCGGGGTGGACGGCGTCCGCGTCCGAATCGGCCGCCGCCTTCAGCACCTTGTCCATGTCGAGGTAACTGGCCGCCGGAGTGTCACCGCCCAGGGCGAATGCCTCGTCGGCCACCCGGACGTGCAACGCGTCCCGGTCCGGCTCGGCATAGACGGCGACGCTGGCGATTCCCGCGTCCCTGCAGGCGCGGGCGACGCGAACAGCGATTTCGCCGCGGTTGGCGATGAGCACCTTGCGCACGATGTCTCCCTACTTGGCGCTGCTCCGCAACAAGATTCGATGTGCTGAGTGGTGAAAGTTTAGGTACTGACGACACCCCAGGCCGAGTCGCCCTCGGGCGTGAGCTTGCCCACACGCAGTGTTACCCGCGGTCGTCACGGGCCTCCGTGTGCCTTGCCACCCCAAGGTACGCCGGGTTCCCCGGGAAGCTCGGCGAACCGGCGATGTGGGCAAGGTCTCCGCCCCGCAACGCGGGCCGCGGCGGCAGGTCTTTGTGGGATCCCTATGAAAGCGGGAGGGAAACTTTGCTTCGCGTCGATCCTCTTGCCCGCCGTGATACCCGTAAGTAGCGTTCGCGGTGCCATAGCGACGTACTCCAGGTAACCGGGAGCATCGCCGTGGCGGCGGACATAAGAGGAGCGGAAGAGGGTGGGCGGGGTGGGGCTCAGACGCTGGGTGGCCGGGGCCGCGGCGCTGATACTGACTGTCGAGGCGGTCGGCATCGTTCTGCTGCATATCTTCCTGAGCATGGTCGTGGACGAGCAGCAGATGTCCATGGCGGGACTCGAACCCCGCTCGATGTCGCTCTCCGCGGTCGTCGCCGGGGGGCTCTTCGGCGGCTATCTGCTGCTGTGCGCCGCGGTGTTGGTGCGTACGGCCGTGCGCGACCGTGCGCCCACCGGACTGCTGCGCATCGTCCTGATCAGCGCGGCCGTGGTGCACGGCCTGCTCGGCGCGGCGACGGTCGGACTGGTGGGCTGGGCCGCGTTCCTCTTCATGATGGTCGTGCTGGGCCTCATCGTCTGGTCGCTCGTCTCCTACAGCGTCGAGGAGGCCGCCGAGCGGGAGGGCCCTCCGCCGGGCCCGGCAGGCGGGCCCGCCGCCCCCGCGGCGCCGGACCCCAGGCCGTCCGCTTCCTGAACCGGCTGCTCCCGCAGGGCAGTTCGGGACGGGGCCGTCCGCCGCGCCTGCGGGCTTCGGCGGCTCACGTCCACAGATCGGTGATCCGCACGTCCAGTTCGGCCAGCAGCTTGCGGAGCAACGGCAGCGACAGGCCGATGACGTTGCCGTGGTCGCCCTCGATGCGCTCGACGAACGGCGCGGAGCGGCCGTCGAGGGTGAACGCGCCCGCGACGTGGAGCGGTTCGCCCGACGCCACGTAGGCGGCGACCTCCTCGTCGGACGGCTCGCCGAAGTGGACGGTCGTGGAAGCCGTCGCCGAAGTACGCGCACCGGTGCGGCCGTCGATCACGCAGTGACCGGTCTGCAGCACCCCGGAACGCCCCCGCATCGCCTTCCAGCGGGCTGCCGCCTCCTCGGCGTCCACGGGCTTGCCGAGCGGCCTGCCGTCCAGCTCCAGCACCGAGTCGCAGCCCACGACGAGAGCGTCCTCCGCCTTCGGAAGGCCCGCGACCGCAGCGGCCTTGGCCTCGGCCAGGACCTTCGCCAGCGCGGCCGGGGTGGGCGCGTCCAGCAGGTCCTCGTCCACGCCGCTGACGACCACCTCGGGGTCGAACCCGGCCTGCCGCAGCAGCCCCAGCCGCGCTGGCGAGGCGGAGGCGAGCACGAGCCGGCGGACGGTCCGGCCCGGGCCGGACGCGGTGGACTCGCCGGAGCCGGCGGGGGCCGGCGGCTGGGAAGAGGGGGAGGGTTCAGAGGTCATGACGCCATCGTAGGGACCCGGCAGGGGCCGCCGGAGGGCTCGTCTGCCCGCTGCGGGCGCCCGGGGGCCTGCGTCAGCGGACGCTGACGAGGAGCAGCAGGGTCACGACCACGATCGGCAGGAGCCAGCTGAGACGTCCCAGCATCGCCAGGGTGGCGCGCATCTCCTTGGGAGGCTCGTCGCGGGGGTCGGTCCACAGCATGGATTCCATGGTGCGGCGGAGCGGCGGTGAGCACCTGAGTACGCGTACTCATTCGTGCAGATCGGGCACTTGGAGGGGTGCCCGAACGGGCATCGGAACGCCCTGCCGGGCGAGGCTGCCAGGCAGGGCGTTCCGTGTCCGGTTCATCCGGCTCGTTCGGTTCGTTCCGCCGCGTGCGGCGCGGGCGGTCAGGCGGGCCAGTACGTCGTGCGCCACGCCTTCGGCCCCGGGTGCGGGACCCTGCGCGGCACGGTGCGTGCCGGGTCGGACCATTCGTCGGCGGCCACGGAGGCCGGCCCGGTCTCCACCATCGCGGCGGCGCGCGCTCTGACCACCGCCAGGGCGGCGGCCAGCTCCTCCGGAGTCGGGTTGCCCCGTACGACCTTGATGGGCGGGAACGGCGGGTGCTCCCCTGACGTCGAGTCGAGCATGCGACGGCCTCCTTACAGCGGGATGTTGCCGTGCTTCTTCGGGGGCAGCTGCTCGCGCTTCGAGCGGAGCGTACGCAGACCACGAGTGATGTGCCGGCGCGTCTCCGACGGCATGATCACAGCATCCACATACCCGCGTTCGGCCGCGGCATACGGATTCAGCAGCGCGTCCTCGTACTCCTGGGTCAACTCGGCGCGCAGCGCCTCGCGTTCGTCGTCCGACTCGACGGCCGCGAGCCGGCGGCGGTGGAGGATGTTGACCGCTCCCTGAGCACCCATGACGGCGATCTGGGCAGTGGGCCAGGCGAAGTTGAGGTCGGCGCCGAGGTGCTTGGAGCCCATGACGTCGTAGGCGCCGCCGAACGCCTTCCGCGTGATGACGGTGATGAGCGGCACCGTCGCCTCCGCGTAGGCGTAGATCAGCTTGGCGCCGCGCCGGATGATGCCGTCGTACTCCTGGTCGGTGCCCGGCAGGAAGCCCGGCACGTCCACGAAGGTGATCACCGGCACGTTGTACGCGTCGCAGGTGCGCACGAAGCGCGCGGCCTTCTCGCTGGCGTCGATGTTGAGGCAACCGGCGAACTGCAGCGGCTGGTTGGCCACGACGCCCACGGACCGGCCCTCGATCCGGCCGAAGCCGGTGATGATGTTCGGCGCGAACAGCGCCTGCGTCTCGAGGAATTCGCCGTCGTCCAGCACGTGCTCGATGGCGGAGTGCATGTCGTACGGCTGGTTCGCGGAGTCGGGGATCAGCGTGTCCAGCTCGCGGTCCTCGTCCGACGTCTCCAGGTCCGCCTCCTCCGGGAAGGCGGGGGGCTCGGAGAGGTTGTTGGAGGGCAGGTACGACAGCAGCGCCTTGACGTACTCGATGGCGTCCTTCTCGTCGCCCGACATGTGGTGCGCCACGCCGGAGGTCGTGTTGTGCGTGCGGGCGCCGCCCAGCTCCTCGAAGCCGACGTCCTCGCCCGTCACCGTCTTGATGACGTCCGGGCCGGTGATGAACATGTGCGACGTCTGGTCCACCATCACCGTGAAGTCGGTGATCGCCGGGGAGTAGACGGCGCCGCCCGCGCAGGGGCCGACGATGAGGCTGATCTGCGGCACGACGCCGGAGGCGTGCACGTTGCGGCGGAAGATCTCCGCGAACAGGCCCAGCGCGACGACGCCCTCCTGGATACGCGCGCCGCCGCCGTCGTTGATGCCGATGACCGGGCAGCCGTTCTTCAGCGCGAAGTCCATGACCTTGACGATCTTCTCGCCGTAGACCTCGCCCAGCGAACCGCCGAAGATCGTGAAGTCCTGCGAGTAGACGCAGACGGGACGTCCGTCCACGGTGCCGTAGCCGGTGACGACGCCGTCGCCGTACGGGCGGTTCTTCTCCAGGCCGAAGTTGGTCGAGCGGTGCCGGGCGAACTCGTCCAGCTCGGTGAAGCTCCCCTCGTCCAGCAGCAGGTCGATCCGCTCCCGAGCCGTCAGCTTGCCCTTCGCGTGCTGCTTCTCGACCGCCCGCTGCGAGCCCGCATGCGTCGCCTCCGTGGCCCGGCGCTCGAAATCCGCGATCTTCCCCGCGGTCGTGTGGATGTCAGGGCTCGCCTGCTCGGACTGCTCGGACATCAGCGTGCGGCTCCTACTCGTCGCGTGCGGCTACCGGTTCGTAGGCTATCCGCGAAGCAGGCCATCGTCGGTGCGGCGTTGGCCACACTCGCGGCCTGCGAACGGCGGGCCGAACCCCCGGGCGCGAGGCGCGGGGCGTCTCCGCCGCCCGCGGGACGCCCCGGCCGGGGCCCGCTCCCGCAGCGGGGGCGGCGCCCCCGCCCGCGGATCTACGCTGACGTCATGACGCCCAACTCGCCCGACAGCTCAGGCAGCCGCTGGTCGGACCTCGACCGCCCCCCTCTCGACGCCGCCTCGCTGCGCCGTGCGCTGACCAGGGCCGACAGCCTGTGGACCTCGGTCGACGTCGTCGAGAGCACCGGCTCCACCAACTCCGACCTCGTGGAGCGCGCACGAGACGGCCGAGCGCAGGAGGGCGCCGTACTCGTCGCGGAGGAGCAGACGGCCGGCCGCGGCCGGCTCGACCGCAGCTGGAACGCGCCGCCGCGCTCCGGGATCTTCGTCTCGGTGCTGCTCCAGCCCCCCGCCCCGCAGGAGCGCTGGGGCTGGCTGCCGCTCCTCGCCGGGGTGGCCGTGGCGAGCGCGCTCTCCCGTACCGTGGGAGTGGACACCGGCCTGAAGTGGCCGAACGACATCCTCGTCGGGACCGGCGGCACGGAGCGGAAGATCGGCGGCATCCTCGCCGAGCGCACCTCGCTGCCCGCGGTGGAGCAGGGCGGGGGCCCGGGGCGCACGCCGGAGGGGCCGGGCGCGGTCGTCCTCGGCATGGGCGTCAACGTCTCCCTCAGCGGCTCCGAACTGCCCGTCCCCGCCGCCGGATCGCTCGTCCTCGCGGGCGCGCGGTGCACCGACCGGGACCCGCTGCTGCGCGCGGTCCTCCGCTCGGTCGAGGACTGGTACGGGCGCTGGAGCGCCGCCGACGGCGATCCGCTGGGCAGCGGCCTGCTGGAGGCGTACGCGGCGGGCTGCTCGACGCTCGGACGCCCGGTGCGGGCGGAGCTTCCCGGGGGCGAGGAACTGGTCGGCGAAGCGGTGGCCGTCGACAGCGACGGGCGGCTCGTCATCGGCACGGAGGAGGGCGTGCAGCGCCCCGTCGCCGCGGGCGACATCGTGCATCTGCGCGGGGCCGGGGGCACGGGGGCGTGACCGCGGGGCGGCGGTGATCCGGCGCGGCCGTGCCGAGGGGCCGTGCGATCTTGCCGGAGCGGGCCCCGCGAAGGCGCGCGGATCGGCGGTGGGTGCACGCCGGATCGCCGTCGGTGACGGGCGGGCGGGCGATGTGCCGAGTCGGTGGCACGAGTGCGCCGGAGCGTCCACAGAGGGGCCTGTTCAGCGGACTGCTGCCGTATTGTTGGCACGCGGCGGAGGGGATGCGGATGCGGCGCGTCCCGGTGATCCCCGAAGATCTCGACAAGAGAACGGAAGGGCAGTGCGCAGGTACGACCGGGCCTGGCGAGGGGCGGACAGTGGCCGACGATGAACCGGACACGCCCGCACGTGCGTCCGAGTCGCAGCCGGCATCGGACGCGGAGCCGGGAGACGCGGCGCAGCCACCGGAGCGGCCGGTTCCACGAGCGGCGCCCACCGCTCATGCAGCCCGTCCCGCCGAGGCGACCGCACCCGGATCCGACGGTCCCGCCGGTCCGCCGCAGCCTTCAGGCCAGCCCTTGCCCCGCGTGCAGGGCGGCAGCGGCGAGAGCGACGACGATCCCAGCGCCCTGCGCATCGAGGAGCTGATCCTCGGCTCGTCCCGGCAGTACACCCCGTTCCAGGCGGCCCGGGCCGCGGGGGTCTCCATGGAGCTGGCGTCGCGTTTCTGGCGGGCCATGGGCTTCGCCGACGTCGGCCAGGCCCGGGCGCTCACCGAGGCGGACGTGCTGGCGCTGCGCCGCCTCGCGGGCCTCGTCGAGGCCGGGCTGCTCAGCGAGGCGACGGCCGTTCAGGTCGCCCGGTCCACCGGGCAGACCACGTCGCGGCTGGCGGACTGGCAGATCGACTCGTTCCTGATGGGGCTGACGGAGCCCCCCGAGCCCGGCATGACCCGCAACGAGGTCACCTATCCGCTGGTGCAGCTGCTCCTCCCGGAGCTCGAGGAGTTCCTCGTCTACGTGTGGCGGCGGCAGCTCGCCGCGGCCACCGGACGCGTCGTCCAGGCCCTCGACGACGAGGAGACCGTCGACCGGCGGCAGGCCATCGCCTTCGCCGACCTCGTCGGCTTCACGCGGCTCACGCGCCGCCTGGAGGACGACGAACTCGGCGAACTCGTGGAGGCTTTCGAGACCACGGCGGCCGACCTCGTCGCCGCCAACGGCGGACGTCTGATCAAGGCGCTCGGCGACGAGATCCTCTACGTCGCGGAGGACGCGGGGACCGCCGCGGAGATCGGCCTGCGCCTGATCGAGACCATGGCCAACGATCCGACGATGCCCGAGCTGCGCGTCGGCATCGCCTTCGGCACGATGACGACCCGCATGGGCGACGTCTTCGGCAACACCGTCAACCTCGCCAGCAGGCTGACGTCGATAGCTCCCAAGGACCGGGTGCTCGTGGACGGCGCCTTCCGGGCGGAGCTCGTCGGCGCCGGCGACGCCCCCGAGTCGGAGAAGGAGACCGAGGACCTCTCCGGCTACCGCTTCGCGCTCCAGCCGCTGTACCAGCGGCCCGTCCGCGGCCTGGGCGTCGTCGAACCCTGGATGCTGGCGCGCCGCTGACCCTGTTGCTCGCGCCGCCGGGCGGCAGCGGGCTCCGGGCCGCGGGGGACGCGGGCCGCGGCTGGTTCTCCCGGCGCTGGTGCGTCTCGCAGCAGCAGGCCGCGTCAGCCGACGCAGAACTCGTTCCCCTCCGGGTCCCGCAGCACGGCGCAGTAGTACTCCATGCCCGGCTCGTCCATGATCCGGATGACCGTGGCGCCCGCCTCCGTCAGCTCCTCGATCTTGGATGTGATCCGGCGGGTCCGGTCGGGAAGCGGGGTGCCGCGGCCGCCGCCGACCAGGACGTCGAGATGGACCCGGTTCTTGACCGTCTTGGCCTCGGGGACTCTCTGGAACCACAGGCGCGGCCCCCGGCCCTCCGGGTCGACGATCGACTCCGGCGTCTCACCGGCGCCCTCGGGGAGCTCCTCCTCCGGCACACCCATGGCAGCCCAGTGCTCGCGCCACGTGGCGTGGCCCCCGGGAGGAGGCTCGGGCACGTAGCCCAGAGCCCTGGTCCAGAAGGCCACCATCCGCTGCGGATCAGCGCAGTCGACGGTCAGCTGCAGTGTCGCTTCCATGCCCGGGAGCGTCGCAGAAGGGTCTGACAGGGCGGGCGTCCCGGCCCTCCGGGCGGACCGTACAGTGACCCACGGACACAGGTGAGCGAGCGTTAACCGGAGGCGTCGATGAGCAGCGTGAGCGAAGAGCGTTACGGGGAGTGGATCGCCGTCCGCAAGGACGCGGAGACCCACGTCGCCGAACTCGTCCTGGACCGGCCCGGCGCCATGAACGCCGTCTCCAGCGAGCTGGCGGCCCGTCTCGCCGAGGCGTGCGCGGACCTGGCCGCCGACCGCGGCGTACGCGCCACCGTGCTCACCTCCACGCACGAGCGGGCCTTCTGCGTCGGGGCCGACCTCAAGGAGCGCAACTCGCTCAGCGACGCCGAACTCGGCCGCCAGCGGCCGACCGCGCGCGCCGCCTACACCGGTGTCCTGGAGCTTCCGATGCCGACCGTCGCGGCCGTGCACGGCTACGCGCTCGGGGGCGGCTTCGAGCTGGCGCTCTCCTGCGACGTGATCGTCGCCGATCCCACCGCCGTCGTCGGACTGCCCGAGGTCTCGGTCGGCGTCATCCCCGGCGGCGGCGGTACGCAGCTGCTGCCGCGCCGCGTGGGAGCGGCACGGGCCGCCGAACTGATCTTCTCCGCCCGGCGCGTCGAGGGCGCCGAGGCCCACCGCCTCGGCCTCGTCGACGAGCTGGTCGAGGAGGGTCGCGACCGCGAGGAGGCGCTCGCCCTGGGCGGCCGCATCGCACGCAACTCCCCGGTCGGGCTGCGGGCCGCCAAGCGTGCGCTCCGTACGGGCTGGGGGCTGGACCTGAGCGCCGGTCTGGAGATCGAGGACGCCGCCTGGCGCACCGTCGCGTTCTCCGGGGACCGGGCCGAGGGCGTCGCGGCGTTCAACGAGAAGCGGAAGCCGCAGTGGCCAGGGGAGTGAAAGACGTCCACCGCGCCGGGGCGGCGCCACGGCCGCCCCGGCCCGCGATCCCCCGGGGGAAGGCCGCCGCGGAGCGGTCCCGCGGAGGGCCCGTACCGGGAGCAAGCCGGACGGCGGGCCGGGCGGAACGCTTCTAGCCTGGCACTCATGGGAGAGGACCCACGGTTGCGGGCGGTCGTCGAGCTGGCTCAGGCCATGACGACGGCGCAGCGCTTCTGCGACGCGCATCCCCGCGACTCCGCGCACCGCGAGGTCGCGCACGCCGCCGCTGTGCGGGCGTGCGCGGCGATGGACGGCGCGTTCGCGGCGATATCCGCCTGGGACAGGGCGCGCGGGCGGCTGGACGTCCTGGTCAACGTCGGGAAGCTGGCCGCGGGTGAGAGCGAGTTCCCTGACGCCGAGTCCTATCCGGTGCACGACTTCCCCGAGATCACCGAGTCCCTCCGCGAACGCTGGCGGGTGGAGGGCAAGGACGAGCCGCACGCCTGGATCGAGACCGCGGGCGAGGGGAACGCCGGTGACGGGCCCGCCGGCGGTGCGATACCCGTCCATCCGCGGGTCGAGGCCCTGCGCCGCCGGGGGCGCGGCTGCTGCGTCGTGGCGCCGATCGTGCTGCACGGCAGGGCCTGGGGCGAGCTGTACGTCGCCAGGGGGGTGGGGGAACCCGTATTCGACCAGTCGGACGCCCACTTCGCGACGATACTGGCCGAGATCATCGCCGCCGGGATCGCGCAGAACGAGCAGCTCGAAGAGGTGCGCCGGCTCGCCTTCACGGACCAGCTGACCGGGCTCGCCAACCGCCGTGCCATCGAGGGGAAGCTGGAGGACGGCCTCCAGCGGCACCGCGAGGACGGGACGGTCGTCAGCCTCGTCGTCTGCGACGTCAACGGCCTCAAACGCGTCAACGACGAACTCGGGCACGCCGCCGGCGACCGGCTGCTGGAGCGCTTCGGGATAGTGCTCTCGCTGTGCGGGGCGACCCTGCCGGGCGCACTCGCGGCACGGCTGGGCGGCGACGAGTTCTGCCTGCTGACGGTCGGACCGGACGCGGACCGGGTGGTGCGGGCTGCCGAGGAGGTCTGCCGCATGGCCGCCGGGCTCCAAGCGGGGGACGGGGTGGCTTGCGGCGTGGCGTCGACGGGGGACCCGATCGGGCCGGTGCGCTCCGCGGCGCGCCTCTTCCGGCTCGCGGACGCCGCGCAGTACCGGGCGAAGGCGGCGCGCGCCCGCCGTCCGGTGGTGGCGGGGCGGGACGGGGGTGTCTCCGGCCCGGTCGTACGGCTCGCCGACGCGTCCGAGGCGGACGAGGCGGACGAGGCGGCGGCCGGGAGCGCCGTAGACGAGGCGCCCGTGGCCGCGGCGCCGCCAGGCGACCGCCGGCACTTCCGCGGGCACGCGCCGAGCGGTGCGGACGAGCCGTCCCCGGGCGAGGGGACGGGCAGGGACGGCGGGTCCCGCACCGCTGACGGAGACCGTGCCGACCGCGACGGGCTGCCGGACGACGCGGGGGAGGCCCGTGCGCAGCCCGGGGAGCCGGGGGCCGCCGGCGGGCCGGACGTGCCGGGGCGGGCCGGCGGGCGTCGCTGAGCGGGACGCCGGGCGGGCCACGGGCCTGTGGCGGAGGCGGGCTGGGAGCGTGCCGGCGGGGGAAGCGGTTCGAGGCCCCGGTCGTGACAGGAATCGATTCACTCTCTAGGGTGCCTGAATATGACTATGCACACCGTGGTGCTCGGTGAGTCCGGCACGACCCCCGAGGACGTCATCGCCGTCGCCCGTGAGGGCGCACGCGTGGAGCTGTCGCCGCAGGCCGTGGCGGCACTGGAGGCCGCACGGCGCCACATCGAGGACCTCGCCGCGAAGCCCGAACCCGTCTACGGCGTCTCCACCGGCTTCGGTGCCCTCGCCGTCCGCCACATCAGCCCCGAACTCCGCGCGCAGCTCCAGCGCAACATCGTCCGCTCGCACGCGGCGGGCATGGGGCCGCGCGTCGAGCGCGAGGTCGTGCGGGCGCTGATGTTCCTGCGCCTGAAGACGCTCGCCTCGGGCCGCACCGGTGTGCGCCCGCAGGTCGCGCAGGCCATCGCCGACCTGCTGAACGCCGGGATCACCCCCGTCGTGCACGAGTACGGCTCCCTCGGCTGCTCCGGGGACCTCGCCCCCCTCTCGCACTGCGCGCTGGCCCTGATGGGCGAGGGCGACGCCGAGGGACCCGACGGCACGGTGGCCCCGGCCGCCGCACTGCTGGAGGAACACGGCCTCGCCCCCGTCGAACTCCGCGAGAAGGAGGGACTGGCCCTCCTCAACGGCACCGACGGCATGCTCGGCATGCTGCTCCTGGCGGGGGCCGACCTCGCGCGCCTCTTCACCTCGGCCGACATCACCGCGGCCCTCACCCTGGAGGCGCTGCTCGGCACCGACAAGGTCCTGGCGCCCGAGCTGCACGCCATACGTCCGCACCCGGGGCAGGCCGCGTCGGCCGCCAACATGCGGAAGGTGCTCGCGGGTTCCGGTCTCACGGGGCACCACCAGGACGACGCGCCCCGCGTGCAGGACGCCTACTCGGTGCGGTGCGCGCCCCAGGTCGCCGGCGCCGGACGGGACACCCTCGCGCACGCCCTCACCGTCGCGCAGCGGGAACTGGACGCGGCCGTCGACAATCCCGTCGTGCTGCCCGACGGGCGCGTGGAGTCCAACGGCAACTTCCACGGCGCCCCCGTGGCGTACGTGCTGGACTTCCTCGCCGTCGCCGCGGCCGATCTCGCCTCCGTCGCGGAGCGCCGCACCGACCGGCTGCTGGACAAGAACCGCTCGCACGGCCTGCCGCCCTTCCTCGCGCACGACGCGGGAGTCGACTCGGGGCTGATGATCGCCCAGTACACGCAGGCGGCCCTGGTCAGCGAGATGAAGCGGCTGGCGGTCCCGGCGTCCGCGGACTCCATCCCGTCCTCGGCGATGCAGGAGGACCACGTGTCGATGGGCTGGTCCGCGGCGCGCAAGTTGCGCACAGCTGTGGACAACCTGACGCGAGTCGTCGCCGTGGAGCTCTACGCGGCGACGCGTGCGGTCGAACTGCGGGCGGAGGGCGGCCGGTTGACCCCGGGCGGCGCCGCGACGGCGATCCTGCGAGCGCTCCGCGGGGCGGGCGTCGAGGGCCCGGGCCCCGACCGCTTCCTCTCACCCGACCTGGCGGCGTGCGAGGAGTTCGTCAGGACGGGGGCCCTGGTGGGCGCGGCTCAGTCGGTGACGGGCGCACTCGCCTGAGACGCCGCGCGGAGACCGGCCGCCCGGCGGCGCGAACGGATGACCAGCGCGCCGCCGGCCCCCGCGAGCGCCAGGCCGCCCAGCACGTAAGGGGAGCCGATGGCCCCCGGGTCCGAGGAGTTGACGCCCGCGGGCCGTCCCGCGGTGCTCTCCATCGCGCCGGCTCCCGAGTGGGGGCCGCCGTCCAGGGCCGCGCCGTGTGTCACGGCGGAGTGGCCGGCGTGCCGTACGTCTGTGCCCGTACCGTCCGGGACCGCCTTGGCGGTGGGGACGAACCAGAGGGCGCAGAGCACCGCGCCGGAGGCAGTCGCGGTCATCAGGGACCGGCGGTGTGCGGACACGGTGGAGAGTCCGGCTGCGGGCACTGGATAGCCCCTTCCGAGTGCTGTGGTGCGACGAGCGACGAGCGGTGCGCACGCCACGAACTGACGGCGCGGTGGCCGATGTTATAGACCGCCGCGGGTCCTACGGAACCCGCGCCTCCGCTGCGCTTACGCTCCGTACATGGACGCTGACGAGACACCGCGCACCGACCCCACGGGCTCGGGGCCGCACATCCGGCTCCACGTGGACCTGGTCGTCGAGATCGCCGACTCGCGCGCGCTGACCAGGTCCGCCCTCGCCCGGGTGGAAGGCGACGAGCTGATGCCGGACGAGGAGCGGGAGCACGCGAGGGAGTCCGTCGCCGGGGACGCGGGCGAGGCCATCGCCTACCTCGTCGACCCGTTCGACCTCGTGCGCGAGCTGCCGGGAGTGGAGCTGGCGCACGCCAGTTGGGGCAGCGAGGAGGTCCGGCAGGACGGGCTCGGCGCGATTCCGCCCTTCGGCGATCTCGACGACGACATGGACGGCGATCTCGAAGACGACGTGGACGGCGAGCCGGAGCAGGACCCGGGCGAGGACGGCGGAATCCGCGAGGCCGTCGACGCCGCCGGATACGCCTCGGGCGGGCACCGGGGCTGAAACGCGGCGCCGGAGCCCGAACACGCGTCGGAGCGCCCTTCTCCACCCCCTCTGACCAGGCGTTTCGCCGTTGGGTGCGGTGTGGTGGCAGGCTTCATCCCCAGGGCCACGTGTGCTGGGCCACAGTTTCATCACGTGTGGAACCGGTCACCAGCCTCAGTGCGTTCTGTTCCGTAGAGCTGGGTCCGCACATGTCCCCTTGGTCCGGCACGGGGGAGTGCGCGGTCATTCGGGGAGCTTGGATTCTGACGCGATGGAGAAGTCTGTGACGACGCTGGGTACGCACCGCAAAGCGATATCCGTGACTGCTGCGGTGCTCGGCGGGGTGCTGGCACTGGGTGGCTGCAGCACGTCGGACGGCGGTGGCGGAGCGGAGAAGGCCAAGTCCGAGGCGCGCGGCAAGAAGAGTTCGGTGGCCCGAATAAAGATCGCCGGCAAGGACGGCTCCGAGGGCGCGAGCATCAACACCGCCGGCAAGGTGGTCGTCAGTCAAGGCAAGCTCACCGACGTGAAGTTGACCGCCGTTCAGTCCGGCACGACCGTCGAGGGCACGATGTCCGGCGACCGCCGCACGTGGAAGCCGAACGACCAACTGGAGCGGGCGACGCAGTACAAGATCACCGCGAAGGCCGAGGACGGCGAGGGCCGCAAGTCGGTGGAGAACTCGACCTTCACCACGGTCTCGCCGAACAACAGCTTCATAGGCACCTACACCGGCGAGGACGGCGCCACCGTGGGCGTCGGCATGCCGGTGTCGATCAACTTCGACAAGGCCATCAGCAACAAGAAGGCCGTCCAGTCCGCGATCAAGGTCAGCTCGACCAGCGGCCAGGAGGTCGTCGGGCACTGGTTCGACGACACGCGCCTCGACTTCCGCCCCGAGGAGTACTGGAAGTCCGGTTCCAAGGTCACCCTCGACCTCAAGCTCGACGGTGTGAAGGGCGCCCAGAACATCACCGGAGTGCAGGACAAGACGGTGACGTTCAACATCGGCCGTTCGCAGGTCAGCACCGTCGACGTCAAGAGCCACAAGATGTCGGTCGTGCGGGACGGCAAGGAGCTCAAGTCCATCCCGATCTCCGCGGGCAGCGCGAAGAACCCCACGTACAACGGCAAGATGGTGATCTCCGAGAAGCACAAGGAGACCCGCATGGACGGCGACACGGTCGGCTTCGGCCGGAAGGGCGCCGAGGGGTACGACATCAAGGACGTCCCGCACGCGATGCGGCTGTCGACGTCCGGCACCTTCATCCACGGCAACTACTGGGGCGCGCCCTTCGGTTCGGGCAACACCAGCCACGGCTGCGTCGGCCTGAAGGACAAGCGCGGCGCGAACGACGCCGGCACCGACGGCGCCTGGTTCTACGAGAACTCGATGATCGGCGACGTCGTCGAGGTCAAGGGCTCGCCCGACAAGACCGTCCAGCCCGACAACGGGCTCAACGGCTGGAACATGAGCTGGGCCGAGTGGAAGGCGGGCTCCGCGGTCTGAGCCGCGTGACGAGCTGAACGAGCCGGACGACGAGGGCGGGGTACGGGCCGAACAAGCCCGTACCCCGCCCTCGTGCGTGGCCGCAGGTCCCTCTCACAGCCTCGCGGGTGCGGGCCCCTGAGGGCGCGGTCCCGCGGGCCTGTGCGGCGGATCGGTGCGGCGGGGTGGCCGCCGTCAGCCGCCGAGCTGGTTCACGACGGTCTCGCAGAACGCCTTGAGATCGTCCGGCTTCCTGCTGGTGACCAGCGGGAACGGTCCGTCGTCGTCGACGACGACCTCCTCGTCGACCCAGTGGGCGCCCGCGTTGCGCAGGTCGGTCTGCAGGCTGGGCCACGACGTGAGCGTGCGGTCCCGCACGACGTCGGCCTCGATGAGCGTCCACGGGGCGTGGCAGATCGCGGCGACCAGCTTGCCGGACTCGCAGAACGTCTTCACCAGGCGTACGGCGTCGTCGTCCATCCGCAGCGCGTCAGGGTTGGCGACCCCGCCGGGCAGCAGCAGGGCGTCGTACTCGTCGGCCGACGTCTCGTCGACGGTCTGGTCCACCTGGAAGGTGTCCGCGCTGTCGAGGTGGTTGAAGGCCTGGATGCGGCCCGCTGTCGTGGAGACGAGGCGCGGGGTGTGTCCCGCGTGCTCCACGTTCTTCCACGGGTCCGTCAGCTCGACCTGCTCGACTCCTTCGGGGGCCACCAGAAAGGCGATGCGCATCTCTCGCCACTTCCCTCCACGCGTCTCGGCGCGAAACGTCGTTTCACTTTCCCGTCCCGGGTCCCCAGCACGGGAGGGCTCATGCAGGGAGGGCGCGCCCGGCTTGCGGAAGCGCGAGCCGGGCGCGGCGCGGCTCAGGCCGTACGGTCGGCCTCGGCGAGCGGCCGGTGCACGGTGCCGATCAGCACCGCACCGGCCGCGACGCTCACCGCCCCGAGCAGGAACGGCACATGGGCGTTGTAGTGCTCGACGAGCTTGCCCGCCGCGAACGGCGCCAGTCCGCCGCCGATGAAGCGCACGAAGCCGTACGTGGCCGAGGCGACGGGACGCGGAACCGGGGCGATGCTCATCACCGCCGTCGTCACCAGGGTGTTGTTCACGCCGATGAACGCCCCCGCCACGACGACCGCCCCGACGACGACCCACCGCTCGTCGGGGAAGAGGCCGATGAGGGCGAGGTCGGCCGCCATGAGGACGAGGTTCCCGTAGAGGGTGCGGGGTGTGCCGAAGCGGCCGCGCAGCGCAGGGGCGCCGAAGACCGCGAAGACGGCGACGAGCAGACCCCAGCCGAAGAAGACCCAGCCCAGTTCGATGGCGGAGAGGTGCATCAGGAAGGGCGCGTAGCCGAGCATCGTGAAGAAGCCCCAGTTGTAGAGCAGCCCGGTGACGCTCGTCGTCGCCAGCGCCCGGTGGCGCAGCGCGGCCAGCGGCTCCTTGAGGGATTCGGGGCGCTCCGCCGTGCGGGAGGCGGGCAGCAGCACGGCCGTGGCGACGAGCGCCCCGACCATGAGGGCGGCGACCCCGAAGAAGGGGCCCCGCCAGCTGACGTCGCCGAGGAGCCCGCCCAGCAGCGGCCCCGTGGCGATGCCGACGCCGAGTGCCGTCTCGTACAGCACGATCGCGCCCGCGAAGCCGCCGCTGGCGGAGCCGACGATGACGGCGAGGGACGTCGCGATGAACAGCGCGTTGCCCAGGCCCCATCCCGCGCGGAAGCCGATGATCCCGTCGATGCTGCCGGCCGCTCCCGCGAGGGCGGAGAAGACGACGATGAGGGTGAGTCCCACGAGGAGTGTCCGCTTGGCGCCCAGACGGCTGGAGACCCATCCGGTGATCAGCATCGCTACGGCTGTCACCACGAGGTAGCTGGTGAACAGCAGAGTCACCTGGCTGGGAGTCGCGTCGAGCCGGCTGGAGAGCGCCGGGAGGATGGGGTCGACGAGCCCGATGCCCATGAACGAGATCACGCACGCGAAGGCCACTGCCCAGACGGCCTTCGGCTGGCGGAACGGGCTCTGCGAGTGCCCCTGACTCAGCGGGCTGGGTGGACTCTGCGGACTCTGCGGAGGTTCGGGGTGCGACTGCGCGTCCGCGCCGTGCGGGGCGGGAGAGGCGATGTCCGGGGCCGGCCCGGGGGCGGAGGTCTCCGGCCTGTGCATCAGGGGCGTCCCTTCGACGTCATGGGTGCCCGCCGTCGGGACCGGCGGGGGGCCGCGCATATGTGTGTATGCACCAACGGAATATATAGGTGGCCAGTACATCTATTCAATTTCCCGCCCCGCCGATTTGCGGCGGGAGGGCGGCGGAAGTGCGGGAGGGGTGGCTCGGATCGGGTAGTACGGGGACCGACTTTCTGAAATCGATTTCGTGAAGAAGTTTGCACGTTGTTGAGTTTTCAGTGGTCCAGAGCGGTTCCGTCGGGCGGGGTGTAAAGGCGTAATTGTCCCCTTCAGTTAGGGGATTCTCTGACCTGCACCTTTGTGCGCAGAGTAGGAAAACCGGCGTTCATTGACGTGTCAGCGTCAGGCTTGTACGGTCCCGCACGAAATCGATTGCTCGCTCGGTCGCCGGTCATCCCAAGGCCGACGGAGTGGCGAGCGTTACAGGGTTCCGCACCAGCAGGGACGCGTATCTACGCGCGTACCTGTCCCCACCTGGAAGGAAGAATCCCCATGTCGATCACCACGAAGATCAGACGCAAGACGGTCATCCGGAGCGCCACCGCTCTCGCGGTGGGCGTGCTCGTCACGGGCGGGCTGGCGGTCAACGCCTCCGCCGGCGAGACCCCCGCCAAGGAGCACCGCTCCAACGCGCAGATCCTCGACGAGAAGTGCGCCGTTCCGCCGAACCACGACCCGGCGATCATCAACACGGTGCACGACGTCGCGACGCAGCGCGGGGTCACCGAGAAGGTCATGCTCGCCGCCTTCGAGGCCGGCTGGGTCGAGTCCCACATGCACAACCTGAACTGTGGCGACCGCGACTCCCTCGGCGTCTTCCAGCAGCGTCCGAGCGCCGGCTGGGGCACCCCCGAGCAGATCCTGGACCCGGTCTACGCCACCAACGCGTTCCTGGACCAGGCCATCCCGAACGACGCCAACAACCCCGGCTTCACCGCCGGTGAGCTCGCGCAGAGCGTCCAGCGCTCCGCCTTCCCCGAGCGCTACGACCAGGCCGAGGGCAAGGCTCGCGAGATGATCGCCGAGGCCGCGGGCAGCTGACCCCGGAGCCCTCTCCCGCCCGGCCGGTACCGCTCACCGGCCGGGCACCCGCCCGGGGCGGCGGCCGGCGGGCGGGAAGCGTGAGAACTCCGGGAGCGCGTGAACCCGGGGCGGGGAGACGCGAGTCCCCCTCCTGCGCGACGGCGGCGCGTGTCCGTCCCGCCCGCGGCTCGGTGCGCGGGCGGGACGGGGCCGCGGGCCGCCTCCGCCCGGCGAGTATCGCCGGGCGGCCGGTGCCGCCAGCCGGACGGCCGGCCCCCCGTCGGGCGGCCCCGCACCTTGTCAGACGTCCTCGTCCATGCGGATGGCCGACCTCAGGTTCTCGTGCGCCTTGCGGGAGTTCGGCCCGTCCTCGTCCAGTTCGAGCAGCACAGCGGCTATCGCGTCGAGCTTGCGCTGCAGAGCGTGCTCGGCCCGCCGTTCGGTGTTCTTCAGCAGGGCGAGCAGCAGCAGGCTCACCGCGGCCATCATGTCGCCCACGAAGATCATCCAGGGCACCGGGACGTCGACGAAGTGCACGGCGACGAAGGCGCCGATCAGGAGCACGCAGAAGCAGTAGAAGGCAGGCGAGCCGGTGACGTTCGACGCCGACTCGGCCATGCGCTCGAAGCGGCCCCGCCGGTCGCCCCCGCGCTCAGCGGGATGCTGGAGTGTCATGGTCGTCCGTCCTGTCCGTGCCGGAGGCTGTGGCCGGGCGTCTACCCGCCCCTGACCGGCGGATTCACAGGACCTCGGGGGCTCCCCGGCGCGGGGTGCGGCCGCAGGCAGGCTTCACGGTCGCGCCCGGTCGGTGACCGGAGTCCTCAGGGCCTCGACGGCGGCCGTCGGCGCGTCGGCGAAGAACCGGACAGTGGTGGCCCGCGCCCTGCGGCCGAGAGGACGTTCGACGGTGACCGGCTCGGTCAGTTCCACCGTGACGTTGGTCTGCGAGGCGACCGGCACGGCACACCGCCCGTCCTCGACGGAGGCCATGCCCCGTTCGTCGTACTTGCGCGACGTCCGGACGGACGAGATCAGTGCGCGGGGGATGCGCAGATCCACGAACACCCCTGATCTGACGCGCAGTTCATGTGCGGAGACGACGTGCGGACGGGTCACCCGGGCCGCGAGCAGGGCGAGGACCGCGAGCAGCGAGTAGCCGTCGAGGAGCAGGAAGACGGCGCGGAGTCCGGCCGGTGCGTCCAGTTCCAGCAGCAGGACCTCGACGCCGGCGGCCTCGACCGCCATCACGAAGGCGAAGGCGAGCAGGGTGGAGAACTGCTCTTTCGCGTACGGCACGGCCACGGTGCCGGGAGGCACCCCGTTCCGGCGCCGGGCGGCCCAGAGCAACAGGGCGCCGATCCCCTTGAGTTCGAAGGACAGGATCCTGCGCACCTGCACCGGCACGAGCTGACGCACGGTGGTCCGCAGCGCCGCCCCGCGGTCCTCGCCCCGTCGGCGGGCACGGGTGAACTCGCGCCAGCCGGCCGCCAGTTCGGCCAGGAGCACCAGTGCGACCACCGCTTCGGCCGCCACGGTCGCCGCGGCCGGAAGCTGGACTCCCGAGACGAGCAGGACCCCGAGGAGCAGCTCCACGGGGAGTACGGCGAGCAGGACCGCCCGGGAGAGCCGCGGCATCATGCCACCTCCAGAATTCTGGCCACGAAGCGGCGGAGGACCTCGAGTTGGGCCGGGGCCAGCTCCTCGGACAGGCTCTCCAGCCATGCCGCTCCTCCGGTGGACGGCCCGCCGCGCCGGGGCGTCTCCGTCCCGGCGTCGCCGAAGGCCCCGTCCGCCAGTTGCTGCCTCATGACGTCCGCCGCTTCCTCCGGGATGTGCGCGGCCAGGTCGTCGGCGAGCCGGGCGACGCGCGGGTCGTCCGGCGCGGCTCCGGCGAGTCCGTCGAGCCGCTCGTAGAGGGCCTGGGCCCGTGCGACAGCTGCGGGTTCGGTGAGCGGGCGGAGCATGCCGATCAGCCCTTCCTGCTCCTCCGGCCCGGCGAGGCCGCACACGAGGGTCAGCATCTCGCGGTCGAGCTCGGCGAACTGCGAGCCCCCGGCGGGCAGTTCGCGCAGCACCGCGGCCATCTCCGGGGAGACCGCCGCGTCCGGACGGGGTTCTGCCTCCGCGAGGAGGACGGCGAGCCGTTCCCTGCGCGCACCGATCGTCTCCTGCTGCCTCGCCAGGTCGGCGTCGAGCTCCATGAGCACCTCGCGGAGTTCGCGGCCGCGGTCGTCCGCCAGTACGTCCCTGATCTCGTCCAGGGAGAGGCCGAGCTCCGCCAGGCGCCGTACGCGTGCGAGAGCGACGGCGTCGCGGAGCCGGTAGTCGCGGTAGCCGTTGGACAGCCGGACGGGCTCCGGGAGGAGGCCGAGGCCGTGGTAGTGCCGCACTGTCCTGGTGGAGACACCCACCAGGGCGGCGAGCTCGCCTATTCGCATGTCCCGATTGAAGACCCTGACGCAACGAGAAGGTCAACAGGCAGATGCGGAAGGCGGCAGCAGGGCGAGCAGGCCCCGCCGGCCGCCGCCGTTCAGGGCCGCGAACCCGGCGCCGTACCGGCGGTACCCGTCGTGTCCGCCGTGCCCGCGAGGACCGCGGTCACCACCTTGTGCACCGCCGCCTGCTCCGGAAGCGGCCCTTCCCTGTCGGCGAAGAGCAGATGCACCGCGCCGATCAGCGTGGAGGCGAGGGTGCGGACGTCGGCGTCCGCCGCGACGCGGCCGAGGGCGCGCTCGTCGCCGAGGTACGCGGCCAGCGCGGCGGCGGCCTCCGTCAGGACGGGCACGCCCGCCGGCGTGGCCGTCCGCAGCCGGGCGCGCAGCCCGTCGCGGGAGGTGACGAGGGCGACGATCGCCACGGCGACCGGCTCGAACAGGGCCGTCAGCGCCGCCGAGAGGTTCCCGGCGACGGTGCCGGTCCCGGCCGAGCCGCGCAGCGCGGCGGCCTGGCCGTCCATGCGGGCGATGCGGTCCTGGACGAGCTCCGCGAGGAACTCGTCGAAGTCGGCGAAGTGCCGGTGCAGTACCCCCTTGGCGCATCCCGCCTCGGCTGTGACGGCCCGGCTGGTCAGCGCGTTCGGGCCGTCCCGGAGGAGGACGCGCTCGGTGGCGGCGAAGAGCTGTCGGCGCACGTCCCGCATGGCCACGCCGGTCGGCATGCCGCACACCCTTCGTCCTGGTCCAGGGCCAATTCCCGTCCCCAGAGCGCCTGTTGACGAGTGGGCACCCGCCCACGATAGTGGGCGGGTGCCCACTTTCCCCCACTCCGGGAACGAATCCCACCCCCAGTTCGCGGGGTCCTTCGGCGTCGACGCCGAACGCTACGACCGGGCCCGTCCCCGCTATCCCGAGGGGATGGTGCGGCGCATCGTCGCCGAGAGCCCCGGCACCGACGTCCTCGACGTGGGCTGCGGAACCGGCATCGCGGCGCGGCAGTTCCAGGGCGCGGGCTGCCGGGTCCTCGGGGTCGAGCCGGACGCGCGCATGGCCGCGGCGGCGCGGAACCGCGGACTCGAGACCGAGGTCGCGACGTTCGAGGGCTGGGACCCCGCGGGCCGGCTGTTCGACGCGGTCGTCGCGGGCCAGTCATGGCACTGGGTGGACCCCGTCGAGGGCGCGTACAAGGCCGTGGACGTGCTGCGGCCCGGCGGCCGGTTCGCCGCGTTCTGGCACGTCTTCCAGCTTCCGCCCGAGGTCGCGGAGGGCTTCGCCGCCGCCTACCAGCGCGCCGTGCCCCACGCCCCGGCCGAACCCCCGTCGGCGGAGCAGCTGATGAGCGGGTACGAGACGATGTTCGCCAAAGTGGCCGACGGGCTCTGGGAGACGGGCGCGTTCAGTGAACCGGAGGAGTGGCGCTTCGACTGGGAGTGGCACTGCACGAGGGACGCGTGGCTCGACCAGCTGCCGACCCTCGGGCTCCTCACCTCGCTGCCTCCGGACAAGGTCGCGCAGGTGCTCGAAGGCGCGGGGTCCGCCGTCGACGTGGTGGGCGGCAGCTTCACGATGCGCTACACGACGGTGGCGGTCACGGCGGACTGCCCCTGAACGGCGCACGCCGCGTCCGGGCGCGCCGCTTCAAGCAGTCTCCGCTTCCCGTACGCCCGCCGCGGATCACCTCAGCTCGACACCCGTCCCGCCGAGGCCGCAGTATCCGCCCGGATTCCGCTCCAGATACTGCTGGTGCCGGGCCTCCGCCGGGTAGAAGGGGAACGACCCGGCGGGGACGATCTCGGTGGTGATGTCGCCGTAACCGGCCCGCCGCAGCGCCTCCTGGTACGCGGCGCGGGTCTCCTCCGCCGCCTCCCGCTGGGCGGGTGAGTGCCAGAAGACCATCGACCGGCAGTGGGTGCCGATGTCGTTGCCCTGACGGAAGCCCTGGGTGGGATCGTGCGACTCCCAGAAGAGTTTGAGCAGGGCCGTGTACGCCACCTCGGACGGGTCGAACACCGCCCGTACCGTCTCGGCGTGACCGGTGCGCCCCCCGGCGACCTCCTCCGAGATGGGGTGCGGTGTGCTGCCGCCCTGGAAGCCGACCAGCGTCGTCGACACCCCGGGCGTCCGCCAGAAACGGCGCTCGGCGCCCCAGAAGCAGCCGAGCGCGAACTCGGCGACCTCCAGGCCGTCCTGATAGGGGCCCAGCAGCCGGGTCCCCAGCACGGCGTGGCGCTCCGGGACGGAGAACATCGGCTCGCTGCGCCCGGGCAGCGCCTCCCCGGGGCCGGGGAGGCGGAGGGTGAAGTCGCTCAGCATGGCATCTCCGTCGAAGGTCGCGTGCGGGGGCAGCAGGTCACCGGGGCGGCGGGGCAGCGGGCGGTGGGCTGTGGTGCGGCCCGGCGGCAGGGGAGCGACCCGGTCGCGTGTCCGTCTGCTCCTACCCCGCCCGGCAGGCCCCCGAAGCCCCGTCCCTGAACCGTCCTGTGCTCCAACTGGTCCGGCAAGCCCACGCGTTGGGCACCTCGCCCCGGTGCGCCGGCCCGCCGACCGCCGTCCCGGTCACGGTTCGCGCAGCACTCGCAGGGCGGCGTCGGCGCAGTCCTCACGCCTGCTGCTGAAGGCGATCGCCGCGCCGGGCGCGTGCCGCCGCACCGAATTGACCACCTTCTCGTGGAACGCCGCACGACCGCACAGTAGTTGAAGTGCCCTGGTCGCACCCGGAGTGCGTTCCGGGCGGGAGGGGCGTCCCGCTCAGCTCAGGCTGACCGGGATGATCGGCTGCTCGTCGTCGAAGAAGAACCACGCGCCACCGGTCGCGAAGTTGGGCACGTCGTCGACGGTGGCCCGGCCCTCCGGGCTGGCCAGGATCGCTTCGAGGGCCTCACGGGACTCCGCGTAGAGGCCGACGATCATGTAGTAGGGCGGTTTCCCGCCGTCCTCGGCCGCCTCGCAGTGGCCGATCGTCCACCCTGTGAGCCCTTTCATCTTCCGGGCCAGGGGAATGTGCGTCTCGGCGTAGTACTCGTCGAAGGCCGCGGGGTCCTCGGGGTGTCCGTAGAGGACGGTCAGCCGGTACATGCGGTGTGCTCGCTCCTGCCTGTCGTCGTGCCGGCGCCGGTCCGCGGGCGGGTCGGCGCACCCATGCCTCCGTGTATGTGCCGGACGGCGGCAACTTACTCCTCGTTGCGTGGATATGGCTGATTGTTGCGGGACGTTGAGCCGCGCGCGCCCGGCTCAGGCGGGCAGGGGCAGAGAGGCCAGCCACGCGGTGAGGAGTTCGTTGACGTCGTCGCGGCGTTCCTGCTGGATCCAGTGGCCGCAGCCGTCGAGGACGTGCGAGGAGACAAGCCCGGGCATCGTCGTCGGGAACGCCTGGATCGCCTCGGCCATCCAGGTGGTGGAGGCGTCCAGCGCCCCGCCGACGAACAGGGACGGCTGGGTGAGGGGGCTGCCGCGGAAGCGGGCGAGGTCCTCCCAGTCCCGGTCCATGTTCCGGTAGCGGTTCAGCGCTCCGGACAGCCCCGTCCGCTCGAACTCCCCGGCGTACACGTCGAGATCGTCCTCGCGGAGCCAGGCGGGAAGCGGCCCGGACGGGAAGCGCTCGCGCAGCGTCCCTCCGCGGCTGACGAAGTGCGGGTCAGGCGCGGAGGGCCCGGGCATGGTGCCGGCGGAGAACGCGGAGTAGAAGCCCGCGAGCCAGCCCCGGACGTCGGGTTCGATCTCGGCCTCGGCCCGGCCGGGCTCCTGGAAGTAGGACACGTAGAACTCGTCGTCGCCGCCCATCTCCGCGAAGACCTCGCTGGGCCGGGGGCCGCCGGGCGGTGCGTAGGGGACGCTGAGGAGTCCGGCCGCGCGGAAGACGTCCGGCCGGACGAGGGCCGAGTGCGCGGCGATCGTGGAGCCCCAGTCGTGCCCGACGACCACGGCGGTCGTCTCACCGAGCGCCCGCACCACGGCGACGTTGTCCTCGACGAGGTCGAGCATCCCGTACGAGGCCGCGTCGGCGGGCTTCGACGAACGCCCGTACCCGCGCACGTCGACGGCGGCAGCGCGGTATCCTGCCGCGGCCAGCGCCCCCAGCTGATGGCGCCACGAGTACCAGGACTCCGGGAAGCCGTGGAGCAGTAGCACCAGGGGCCCGGCGCCCTGTTCCACCAGGTGGGTCCGGCCCGCGGGCGAGGGGACCAGTCGGTGTTCGGCGCCGGTGACGCGGACGGGCTGCGGCATGTTTCCTCCCGAGGACGGTCGGTCTGGCGGCGCCGAGGGCCGCCCGCCGGTCACGGCGGCCCGCGTGCCCCAGGGCTCGGACACGAGCATGTGGCAGAAGCCGAGGAGCCCCCGCATTCCGTTGCCGTGTCGGCAACTTCGGACGTCCGCAGCCGCGTCACCGGCTCCGGTTCCGCGTCGCCATCCGGGGACTTCGCGTCTGCGTCCGGGATTTCGCGTCTGCGTCCGGGCACGCGGTCGGTCCACCCGCATGCCCGGACGTGGGACGCGATCCTGCGACGGCAGCTCACACCCCTGCCCGCGAACCGGGGCAGTCACCCCGGCTGTCAGCTCCGGTCACCTGGCTGTCAGGCCCGCAGACCCGTGAGCCCGTCGTAGGCGGCTGTCACAAGATCCAGCCCCCGGGTGTCGTTCGCGGGTTCCCGCATCTGACTGGTCACGTACGCCACCGCCATCCGGGCATCGGGGTCGACCATGACGATCGAGCCGCCCCAGCCGCCCCACCCGTAGGCGTTGCCGAACAGCCCGTAGCCCAGGCCGTATCGGACGGGCATGCCGAGGACGCGGTCCGTGCCGCTGAACTGCTCCTCCGCCGCACGTGCGCAGCCCGACGGCGAAAGCAGCCGCGTCCCGCGCAGCGCTCCTCCGCACGCCGTCACGGACTGCACGAGGGCGACGGAGCGGGCGTTGCCGAAGCCGCTCGCCGCGGGGATCTGCGCGCGGCGCCAGGCCACGCTGTTCCCGTCACGGACGCGTACGGCGGTGCCGCCGCCGGGGGAGCCGCTGCTCTGGGGCGCTTTCGCGGAGTAGTCCTCGTCCCGGGACGGCGGCGGTACGGTCAGCGCCACCCGGTGGTCGTGCTCGGCGGGCAGCCCGATGTGGAAGTCGGCGTCCAGCGGCCCGGCGACCTCGTCCGCGAAGAACCCGCCCAGGCTCCGGCCTGTGATCCGCCGTACGACCTCGCCCACGAGGAACCCCTGGGTGAGCGAGTGGTATCCGGCGGCGCTGCCCGGTTCCCACTGCGGAGCCTGAGCGGCCAGACGTGCCGTGGCGGTCCGCCAGTCGTAGAGCTCCTCGATGGGCCAGTCCCAGTCGGGCAGCCCCGCGGTGTGCGCCAGCAGGTGACGCACCAGCACGTTCTCCTTGCCGCCGGCCGCGAACCCGGGCCAGTACCGGCATACCGGAGCGGCCGGGTCGAGGTCCCCGCGGTCGGCCAGGACCAGCGCACACAGGGCTGTCATCGTCTTGGTGACGGACCAGACGTTCGTGATCGTGTCCCGCTGCCACGGAAGCGCGCGGTCCGCGTCGGCGTATCCACCCCAGACGTCCACCACCGGCTCGCCGTCCACGAAGACGGCCACGGAACCGCCCGCGTCCCCCTCGTCCAGCAGCCGGGCCAGCGCGCTGGGCACAGCGGTGAACAGGTCGTCGTAGGAGCCCTGAATATCGGCCATACGCCGTATTAGCGTGGATCGGTCCGCTCCGGCAATCCGGTTTCCCAGCCGGGCACCGGTGCGGCCGCAGGGGGACGGATCAGTCGTCCGCGGGCGCGACCCCGACCGGGCAGCTCACGCCCGTGCCGCCGATGCCGCAGTAGCCCGCCGGGTTCTTGTCGAGGTACTGCTGGTGGTAGCCCTCCGCCGGGTAGAAGGGCCGGTCGAGCGCCGGAAGGATCTCCGTGGTGATCGCCTTGTGCCCGGACGCGGTGAGGACCTTCTGGTAGGCGTCCCGCGAGGACTCCGCCGCTGCCTGCTGCGCCGGGCCGTGCGGGTGGATCGCCGAGCGGTACTGGGTGCCGGTGTCGTTGCCCTGCCGGAAGCCCTGCGTCGGGTCGTGCGACTCCCAGAAGAGCTTGAGCAGCGTCTCGTACGAGATGCGGGCGGGGTCGAAGACGACGCGTACTGCCTCGGTGTGCCCCGTCCTGCCGGAGCAGACCTCTTCGTACGTCGGGTTCGGGGTGTGGCCGCCCTGGTAGCCGACCAGCGTCGTCCACACGCCGTCCGCCCGCCAGAAGACGCGCTCCGCCCCCCAGAAGCAGCCCATGGCGAAGTCCGCGACCTCCAGGCCCTCCGGGTACGGGCCCAGCAGCGGATTGCCGAGGACCGTGTGGCGGTCGGGAACGGCGAACTCCCGCTCCGGGCGGCCCGGCAGGGCCTCCTCGGCCGTCGGGAGGTGATGGTTTCGGCTGCCGAACAACATGGCGGAACTCCCGTCGTACGTACGCGATCTCGTGGTCAGGCGTCCGGGTTCCGCCGCTCCCCGCTCCCGGACGGCGAAGCCGGGGCGGGGGACGGGCCCGCGGACGCCGGGGAGGAGGCGGAGGCGGAGGGCCGCTCGGCCTGGTCCGCCCGCACCGGCTGCTCCTCGAAGTCGACCTTGTTCATGTGCCGGTGCATCGACTTCATCAGCATCCACACCGCGAGGCCCATCGCGGCGAAGACGAGGAAGCCGAGGACGCCCGGCGTCACCTTGTTCTCGTCCAGTTCCTTCGCCAGCGGGAGGAGCTGGGCCGCGGCGTTGTGCGTCGGACTCATCAGGGTCATGCGTTCAATTCTCCCGGATGCCCGCGAAGAGGTCGTCCTCGGGTAGCGAGGTCTCCACGAGCGACTTCGCCAGCTCGTACTCCTCCGTCGGCCAGACCTCCCGCTGCACGTCCATCGGGACCCGGAACCAGCCGCCGTCGGGATCGATCTGGGTGGCGTGGGCGATCAGGGCCTTGTCGCGGATCTCGAAGAAGTCCCCGCAGGGCACGTACGTGGTGATCTCGCGTTCGCGCCCCATCGACTTCCACCGCTCCAGCCACTCCCCGTAGGGCGAGTCCAGGCCGCGCTCGAGCAGTGCCTCGTGGAGCGCCTGGGTGCGGGGGCGGTTGAACCCCTGGTTGTAGTAGATCTTCTGCGGCTGCCAGGCGGGACCCGCCTCCGGGTACTCGTCCGGGTCTCCTGCGGCCTCGAACGCGGCCATCGAGATCTTGTGGGTCATGATGTGGTCGGGGTGCGGGTAGCCGCCGTTCTCGTCGTACGTCGTCACCACGTGCGGCTTGAACTCGCGGATGAGGCGCACCAGGGCGCCCGCCGCCACGTCCACGTCCTGGAGGGCGAAGCAGCCCTCCGGCAACGGCGGAAGGGGATCGCCCTCGGGGAGGCCGGAGTCGACGAAGCCGAGCCAGGCCTGCTTCACGCCCAGGATCTCCCGGGCCTCGTCCATCTCCTTCTTCCGTACCTCGTGGATGTGCTCCTCGATGTACGGGTCGCCCTGGAGCTTGGGGTTGAGGATGGAGCCCCGCTCGCCTCCTGTGCAGGTCGCGACCAGCACGTCCACCCCCTCGGAAACGTACTTGGCCATGGTGGCGGCGCCCTTGCTCGACTCGTCGTCGGGGTGCGCGTGCACGGCCATCAGTCGCAGCTGGTCAGTCAAGACTCGATCCTCGTCAACTCGTCACGGCAGGCGACTCCTATAGTGACCGAATCGGCACCCCGATGTATTCCCGATTGCTGACCGCCCCCGAGCGACGGAAGTGGACCCGGCCATGACTGACCTGCGAGCTGACGCGGGCGGAGAGCGCGCCCCCGGTTCGGCTGTGCCGCCCGCGGGCCGGTACGGGAGCACGGGAACGGCCGCGGAGCGGGACGCGCGCACGGACCGCAGGCTCAAGGCCGTCGGCGCGGTGCTGGGGGTGCTGGGCCTGGCGGTCCTCGCCTGGATCGGCTTCGGCTACATCTCCTCGCAGAAGGTCAGCGGCGAGATGATCAAGTTCAAGGTGGTCTCCGGACGTACGGTGGAAGTACACGTCGAGGTCCGCAAGGACGCGGAGATCGAGGGCGTCTGCACGCTGCGGGCGCTGTCGTCCGACGGTGCCGAGGTGGGGCGGAAGGACGTCCCCTTCGCAGCCGGTGAGGACCGCGTGGACACCGTGGCCTCCGTGCGCACCACGACGCGCGCGACGAGCGCCGAACTCATGGGGTGCGAACCCCGGGGAACCGAAGGTCATTGAGGCCGCACGCAGCGTCCGCCCTTCTTCCCTTTTGAGCCTGAATTGTTAGGCTCGTAGTTTCCGCCCCACCCTGAAGGCGCAGCCTCATGGGCAGGGCGATGTTTTTATTCCCAGTACCGACGAGGAGCACCTGTGACCCAGACCAGCGACAACGTCACCTGGCTCACCCAGGAGGCGTACGACCAGCTCAAGGCCGAGCTGGAGTACCTGTCGGGTCCTGCACGCACCGAGATCTCCAAGAAGATCGAGGCGGCTCGCGAGGAGGGTGACCTCCGCGAGAACGGCGGGTACCACGCGGCCAAGGAGGAGCAGGGCAAGCAGGAGCTGCGCGTGCGGCAGCTGGAGCAGCTCCTGGAGAACGCGAAGGTCGGCGAAGCTCCCGAGGACACCGGTGTGGTGGCCCCCGGCATGGTCGTGACGATCGCCTTCGACGGCGACGAGGACGACACGGTGACCTTCCTGCTCGCCTCACGCGAGTACGCGAGCTCGGAGATCGAGACCTACTCCCCGCAGTCGCCGCTGGGCAGCGGCGTGAACGGCAAGAAGGTCGGTACGGAAGCGGAGTACGAACTCCCGAACGGCAAGATGGCCTCGGTGAAGATCCTCCAGGCCAAGCCCTACCAGGGCTGAGCGCCCCCGGGCGGTCGCCCGGGAGCACGCGAGTGGGCCCCGGCCTTCGAGGTCGGGGCCCACTGCCGTGCCCGGTCGGGGCCTCCGTGCGCGGGGCGAACGCCCGGGCAGCGAACCGGCCGCTCAGGCCGTGGCGGACTTGTACTTGCGCACCGCGAGAGTCCGGAAGAACAGGACGATCGCGACCGACCAGATCAGCGAGGCCCAGGCCGGGTGCTGCATCGGCCACGCGTCGGGCACCGGGTAGTTCGGCGGGAGGTTGCCGAACAGCTCGCGGCAGGCCTGCACGGTGGCGCTGAACGGATTCCACTCGGCGATGTGCCGCAGGACCGTCGGCATGTTCTGCGACGGCACGAAGGCGTTCGAGATGAACGTCAGCGGAAAGAGCCAGATGAGCCCGCCCGAGGTCGCCGCCTCCGGCGTGCGGACCGACAGGCCGATCAGCGCGCCGATCCATGTGAAGGCGTAACCGAGGAGAAGCAGCAGGCCGAACCCGGCGAGCACCTTCAGCCCGTTCTCATGGGTGCGCCAGCCGACGAGCGCCGCGACGACGGCCAGCACTATCAGGGTCAGGGCGGTCTGGACGAGGTCCGCGATCGTCCGCCCCGTGAGGACCGCGCCGCGCGCCATGGGCAGCGAGCGGAAGCGGTCGATGAGCCCCTTGTGCATGTCTTCGGCGATGCCCGCGCCCGCCCCCGCGGTGGCGAACGTGACGGTCTGGGCGAAGATCCCGGCCATCAGGAACTCGCGGTAGAGGCCCGGGTCGAGGCCCGCGCCGGGCAGGTTGATGGAGCCCCCGAAGACGTAGCTGAAGAGCACCACGAACATGATGGGCTGGAACAGGCCGAAGATGACCACTTCGGGGATGCGCACCATGCGGATGAGGTTGCGCTTCGCCATGGTCAGCGAGTCGGTGACGGACTGGCGGAGGCCGCCGCCGGCCGGGGCGGCCGGACGGGGGGCCGTCGGCGCCGTGCTGGTGGCAGTCACTTGACGGCCTCCTTCTTCTGCTTCCTGGACTTCCGCTTCTTCTTGCCGCCGGCCGCCTCGGCGGCGTCGCCCTCGGCCGACGCGGTCTCCTCGTCCTCGGCTCCGTGTCCCGTGAGGGTGATGAAGACGTCGTCGAGGGTGGGACGGCGCAGCCCGATGTCGTCGATCTCGATGCCGCGCGAGTCGAGCTCCCGGATGACCTCCGCGAGCAGCTTGGCGCCGCCGGCCACGGGGACGGTGAGCCTGCGGGTGTGCTGTTCGACGGTGACGCCGCTCTGCGCGGAGCCCTGCACGCTGTGCGCGGCGAGCAGCGTCTCGGCCGTGGAGATCTGGCCGCGGTCGTGCACCACGACCTCGATCCGCTCGCCGCCCGTCTGGGCCTTGAGCTGGTCGGACGTGCCGCGGGCGATGACCTTGCCGCGGTCGACGACGGCGATGTCGTGCGCGAGGCGGTCGGCCTCCTCCAGATACTGCGTGGTGAGCAGCAGGGTCGTGCCCCCGGCCACCAAGTCCTCGATGACCTCCCAGAGCTGGAGCCGGTTGCGGGGGTCGAGGCCGGTGGTCGGCTCGTCCATGAACATCACGGGCGGGCGGACGACCAGGGCGGCGGCGAGGTCCAGCCGGCGGCGCATGCCGCCGGAGTACGTCTTGGCCGTGCGGTCCGCCGCGTCCGCGAGGTTGAAGCGCTCCAGCAGCTCGGCCGCGCGTGCTTTCGCCTGGCGCGCGGGGAGCTGGTAGAGCTGTCCGACCATTTGCAGGTTCTCCCTGCCGGTCAGGTATTCGTCGATGGCGGCGAACTGGCCGGAGAGGCCGATGGAGCGCCGCACCTCGTGCGGCTGCTTGAGGACGTCGAGTCCGGCGACGACGGCCTTGCCGCTGTCGGGCGTGAGGAGGGTGGTGAGCACCCGCACGGCTGTGGTCTTGCCGGCGCCGTTCGGGCCGAGCAGACCCAGCACGGTGCCCTCGGGGACGTCGAGGTCGACGCCGTCCAGTGCCCTTACCTCGCCGAAGGTCTTGACCAGACCCTCGGCGTAAATGGCGCCTGGCATAAGTGGGCTCCCAGGTGTGGAGAGGCGAGTGGTGGCTGGTGCGCACCGGATATGTCCGGCATGCAGGGTGAACCGCTTTTTCTGCGGACTACGCAGAGCAGCAGTATCCGCGAACGCGATACATCGCGTCAAGCGCTCGCGACAGTCGCGAGTGTGGCGCGAACTCCCCTCGGTCCGGCGCGCTCTCCGGATGGCCGCGGGCGGGTGTCTCAGCGGGTCGGGACCACCGTGTAACCGGCCGCGCGCAGGGTGTCCGCGACGCCGGTGCAGTGCTCCGGACCCTGGGTCTCCAAGTGCAGCTCCACCTCCACCTCGTCCAGCCCGAGCCGCGGATCGGTCCGTACATGGCTGACGTCCAGGACGTTAGCGTCCACCACTGACAACTCCTGGAGGAGGGCCGCCAGGGCCCCCGGGCGGTCCGTCAGCCGCAGCCGCAGCGACAGGTAGCGGCCCGCAGCCGCCATGCCGTGCCGCAGGGTCCGCTGCATCAGCAGCGGGTCGACGTTGCCCCCCGAGAGCACCGCCACCACGGGCCCCTCGAAGGCGTCCGGCTGGGAGAGCAGCGCGGCCACCGGGCTCGCGCCGGCGGGCTCCACGACGAGCTTGGCGCGCTCCAGGCAGAGCAGGAGCCCGCTGGACAGCGCGTCCTCGGACACCGTACGGACCTCGTCGACGAGGTCGCCAATGATTTTGAAGGGCACGTCCCCGGGGCGGCCAACCTTGATGCCGTCGGCCATGGTCGAGACCGACTCCAGCGTCACCGGCGCGCCCGCGGACAGCGACGGGGGATAGGCGGCCGCGCCCTCGGCCTGCACGCCCACCAGCCGTACGTCCGGGCGGAGTTCCTTGACCGCCACCGCGATGCCCGCGAGCAGCCCGCCGCCGCCCACGCCGACCACGATCGTGCGGACCTCCGGGCACTGTTCGAGGATCTCCAGCCCGAGCGTGCCCTGCCCCGCCACGACGTCGCGGTGGTCGAAGGGATGGATGAAGACGGCGCCGGTCTGCTGGGCGTACTCGCGCGCGGCGTGCAGCGTCTCGTCGACGACCTGGCCGTGCAGCCGGACCTCCGCCCCGTAGTCGCGGGTCGCCGCGACCTTCGGCAGCGGCGCGCCCTCCGGCATGAACACGGTGGAGGCGACGCCGAGCAGCGAGGCCGCCAGAGCCACGCCCTGCGCGTGGTTGCCGGCGCTGGCCGCCACGACGCCGCGGGAGCGCTCCTCGTGGGTGAGGCCCGCGATGCGCACATAGGCGCCGCGCAGCTTGAAGGAGCCGGTGCGCTGGAGGTTCTCGCACTTGAAGTGGACGGGCGAGCCGACCAGTGACGTGAGGTGGCGGCTGCCTTCCATCGCCGTCGTCCGGGCCACGCCGGAGAGCGTCTTCTGTGCGGCCCGTACGTCCTCGACGGACAGCGCGGGCGCATCGGAGGGGGAGACCATGCGGCCAGTCTCGCAGCTCGCCGCCGGAAGAGCCCCGCAGGATACCTCCCCGCACGGGTTCACGCAGCGGAGGCACGGCCCGCGCCGCCGCCGCGTAGGCTGGTCAGCACAGACCGAGTACGTCAGCGAAGTCGGTCAGGAACTCGTCAGCCAAGTTCGTTACGTGCCCTTGGACCTTCCTAAGAAGCGAGCACCTCGGCCATGCCCACGCAACCGGACACGATGACACACAACAGCCCGGACGGTGCCTCCGGGGAACACGAGACCGCGGGCCCCGTCCTCGACGCCATGCAGCACCAGGTCGCTGTCTTCGCGCGGCGCGCGGAGCAGACGCGGCTCGGCGGTCTCGGGCAGGCGCGCAACTCGATGGACCGCGCGGCGTACCTGCTGCTCAACAGGCTCGACCAGGTCGGCCCCATGGGGGTCAAGGCCCTCGCCTCGGGCATGGGCATCGACTCCTCCACCGTCACCCGGCAGGTCGCGCCCCTCGTCGACGCCGGGCTGGTCACGCGCACCACGCACCCGGAGGACGGCCGCGCCGTCGTCCTCAGGCTCTCGCCGCACGGCTCGGCGCGCCTGGAGCAGGTGCGGTCCTCGCGGCGCGAGCTGATGGCGCTGCTGACCGAGGAGTGGAGCGAGGAGGAGCGGGAGACGTTCTGCCTGCTGCTGACCCGCTTCAACGCGGCGATAGAGGGGATACAGCCCGCCGCCGTTCCGGGCCCGCCCGCCTCTTGATTTGATCAGCCCCGCTGCCGTCCTATGGCCATAGGCGCCGCAGGGCGGGTGGGAGGCGCACACGGTGGGTGACCGGCGGGAACGACGGGAACGCCGCCGCGTCCGTGAGTTCGAGTCGTTCGTCGCGGGCGCGGCAGGCAGGCTGCTGCATGCCGCCACGCTGCTCACGGCGGAACCGCCCGGAGCCGCGCCGTCCGCGCAGCAGCTCCTCGTGGGGGCTCTGTCCCGTACGTACGCGGACTGGGACCGGCTGCGCGGCGAGGATCCGTACGAACACACGCGGCACGACCTGGCGGTGCACTTCGCGCACCATGCCTGGCGGTACCGGCGCCCGCGCGGCGGGCTGCTGGGGCGGCTGCCGCCGCAGGAGCGGCTGATGCTGGTGCTGCGGCTCTACGAGGGCGTGGCGGAGGAGCAGGTCGCCGCCGTTCTGGGACTTCCGGTCGAGCGCGTGCGGGAGCTGTCGAAGAGGGGGATGGCGGCGATGCTGAGCAGCGCGGAGGGGGGCGCCGGCGGCCGCCACGGCATCCGGCGCCTCGTGGCCGGCACGGTGTTCCGCGGGGCGGGGGCACCGGAGTCCGGCGGCCGGGGCGGCGCGGGGAGAGGCGAGCGTGCCGGACGGGATCCGGCGGGACGGGATCCGGAGGGCGTCGCATGAGACTTCCCGACCGCAAGGAGACCGAGGTGCGGGCCATGCTGGAGAGCGGCACGCCCGACCCCGTACCGACCGACCTCGCCGAGCGCGCCATGCTGCTCGGGCTCCGCACGGCACACCGCCGCCGCACGGCGCAGTGGCTGCTGTGGATCTTCTTCGCCGCCGCCGTCGCCTTCGCGGTGTGGGCGGCGGTCACCGAACCCTGGCTGGGGCCGCCGCAGCAGACGACGCCGCCCCTCGGCTGGTAGTGGCGCCCGCCGCTCGCGAGCGGCGGGCGGCGGGCCCCGTGAAAGCGGAGCGGGGCCGCGAGGGCGGGCGGTACGAGGCGGCTGGCGGGGACCGCCGCAGGCGGCCCCCGCCCTCCTCAGCCCAGGGCCTTCTGCAGCGCCTGACGCAGGTCCGCCAGCAGGTCCTCCGCGGACTCGATGCCGACCGACAGCCGGATCAGGTCGGAGGGGACCTCCAGCGCCGAGCCCGCCGCCGACGCGTGCGTCATGCGTGCCGGGTGTTCGATCAGCGACTCGACGCCGCCGAGCGACTCCCCGAGCGTGAACAGTTCGGTGCTGTCGCACACGCGCACGGCGGCCTCCTCGCCGTCCGCCACGCGGAAGGAGACCATCCCGCCGAAGGCCCGCATCTGCTTCGCGGCGGTCTCGTGCCCAGGGTGGGAGGGGAGCCCCGGGTAGTACACCTGGGTCACCTTCGGGTGCGCGGTGAGCATCTCGGCGACGCGGGTCGCGTTGGCGCTGTGCCGGTCCATCCGCACGGCCAGCGTCTTCGTCCCGCGCATCACCAGCCAGGAGTCGAACGGCCCGGCCACGGCGCCCATCGCGTTCTGGTGGAAGGCGATCTCCGCCGCCAGCTCCGCCTCATCGACGACGAGGGCGCCGCCGACCACGTCGGAGTGCCCGCCCATGTACTTCGTCGTCGAGTGCACGACGACGTCCGCCCCCAGGCCGAGCGGCTGCTGCAGGTACGGGCTGGCGAAGGTGTTGTCGACGACCAGCCGGGCCCCCGCGCCGTGTGCGACGTCGGCGAGCGCCGTGATGTCGCTGATGCCGAGGAGGGGGTTGGAGGGCGTCTCGATCCACACGGCCTTCGTGCGGTCGCGCAGCGCGGCGCGTACGGCGGAGGGGTCGGAGGAGTCGGCGACCGACCACTCCACGCCCCATCGCTCGGCGACCCGCGCGAAGAGGCGGAAGGTGCCCCCGTAGGCGTCGTCGGGGATGACGACGTGGTCGCCCGGCACAAGCAGCGTCCGCAGGAGGCAGTCCTCGGCGGCCATGCCGGAGGCGAAGGCGAAGCCGTTGCGTCCTCCCTCCAGCGCGGCCAGGTTCTGCTCCAGGGCGGTGCGGGTGGGGTTCGCGGAGCGGCTGTACTCGTAGCCGCCGCGGAGCCCCCCGACCCCGTCCTGCTTGTACGTGGACACCTGGTAGATGGGCGGCACGACCGCCCCGGTGGCGGGGTCCGCGGTCTGCCCCGCATGGATCGCGAGGGTCTCGAAGTTCTGGGGCGTCGGCCCGTCGAGGTGCTGGTCGGTCATGGGGCGAAGGGTAATGCGCCGTACGGTGGAGGCGGAGCGGCTACGACGAACCGCGTCCTCCGAGCGCCGCCTCAAACGCGGCACACGCGTACTCACGGGGAGAAACGCACCCATGGAAGCCCTGCTCGTACTCGTTGCACTGACCGCCATCTTCGGCGTGCTCGTCGCACCCGCGATACGCCGGCGCCGGCAGCGGCTGGAGGGCGCCCAGGGCTACGCCCGGGCCCTCGACCCCGGCGGCGGCTACGGATTCGTGCCCGCGGAGCATCTCGACGTGCGGCTGCCCGGCCCGGACGACGAGCTCGTCGAAGCGCTGGAGGAGACCCAGCGCACCCAGGACTGGCAGCCCGTCGCCCGCATGCTCGCGCTCACCGGCGACGAGTGGGAGCTGCGCTGGCAGCGGGTGCAGTCGCTGGCGGGCGCCGCCGCGATGGAGCTGGCGCGGGCCCGGGAACTGGGTGTGCCGGACGCCCCCGCGGGCGACGCGAGCGGCGGTGTCTCCTTCCGCAAGGACGCCGCGGCGAGGGACGCGCGCTGGCTGCGCGAGTGGCGCGCCCAGCAGGCGGACGACGCGGGCGGGGCGGAGGTGTACGCGCAGTTCCTCGTCTGGCAGGCGCTGACGGACCCCTCGTCCGCGGACCACCGCATCATCCTGGAGGAGGCGCGCACCGTCTGCGAGGAGGCCGCCAGGCTGGCCCCCGCCGACCCCACGCCGCACATCACCGAACTGTTTGTCGCCCGCCATCTCTCGTACCGGCGGGCGGACTTCGAGGAGCTGTGGGCCACGGTGCGGCGGAAGGCGCCGCACCACATGGGCGCGCATCTGGCGGCGCTGCCCTACTGGTCGGAGAAGGGGTGCGGTTCCCGCGCCGAGGCCGACGCCTTCGCGCAGGCGGCCGCCGCCCGGGCTCCCGAGGGCACTCTCCTGCCCGCGCTGCCGCTCTTCGCGGTGTACGAGCATCTGCCGGAGGTCAACGTCGTGCGGGGGCTGTACCAGAGCGAGGAGGTCGAGAAGGCGGTGGAGGCGGCTGAGTACGCCGTCGACCAGGTGGAAGACCGTCATCCGGTACGGCCGCACGTCCTGCACATGCTCGTCTGCTTCCTCGTACGCGCCGAGCGGTACGGCGAGGCGATGGAGGCGCTGCGCGTGGTGGACGGCTACGTGGGAGCGATGCCGTGGGCCGACTCGGGCGACCCGGCGCAGCACTACGCGGCGTACCGGGCGCTGGCGGTGGCGGGCTGGGAGGCGTCGGGCGGCGCGCACGCGCAGCTCTGACCGGGCGCGGGCGGGAGCGCCTGTGCTCACCGCGATCAGCCGTGCACGTTCTCCGTGACTGTCGGGTAGGTGGTGCCTGACAGACAGGCCTGCCCCGGACGTACTTTCCTTGAATGGGAAGCTGCTTGTACGTCGTTGGCTGTTCTGTTCTTTCCCCGTAAAACAAGAGGGGGCGGGCGGGACGCCAAAGGTGCCTGGAAGTCGGCGCGTTGGGCGTATGGCCGTGAATGAAGTGCGTGCTCCGCTTCGAACCCATCCCGATGATCGGCAGTGTCATTCTCAACAGCGCGTAAGCGCACTGGCTCATGGGGTGCTTCAAATCCACGGAGCGGGGGCGCCCCCTGCCAGGAGGGAATGATCTTCCCGTGCTGTCAGATAGCTCTCAGATCGGCAATGACTGAGAAGGGCGCGGAGGCATTGATCACGCCGGTGAACATCTCGCTGTCCCTGTAGGTCTTGGTGGCGGGGTCGAGAATGTAGGTGTAGGTGATGGGGACACCAGTCGCGGCCTGCTCGATGCGCCAGTAGAAGGGGATGCCTGCCTTGGCGTACTGGTCTACCTTTACGACCCGGTCGGTGGTCTCCGAGCCGGGCGAAACGACCTCGACGACCAAGAGCACGTGCTCGGGGCGAGTAGGTGCCAGGTCGAGGGTCTCTGCCCGGTAGACGATGATGTCCGGACGACGATTGGTGAGCGGGACGTCCTGCAGGCGGACATCGAAGTCCGTATCGGCGTTCCAGTCCGAGCCTGCGGCAGCATCCAGTGCATTGGCCAGGGTCCGGGCCAACCGGTTATGCCGCTTGGAAGCACTCGGACTCACGACGACCATTCCGTCCACGACCTCAATGTCGGCACACTGCTCCTCGGACCAGGAGTCGTACTGCTCCGCGCTGATCTGCGTATGCATCCACGCGGGCGCCACCATCTCGGCGGTCATGGCGTACCTCCTTCGAGGAACTCGACGTCCCAGCACTGCTGGGCTCAGCCTACTGCCCTGTGATGTGGGTGTGCCCGATTCGAAAGAGCGCCAGGAGGAGCAGAGGGCGAGCCGCGGGGTTCGCCTCGTCGGGCGGCGCGCACGCGCAGCTCTGACCGGGCGCGGGCCCGTAGGGGAGGGGACGCGGGCGGCCGGGGCGGCACGCGCGGACGTGTGTCGTGCACGATGGAGGAATGGCGAACCGACTCGCGGACGAGACCAGCCCCTACCTGCTGCAGCACGCGGAGAACCCCGTCGACTGGTGGCCCTGGTCGGAGGCGGCGTTCGCCGAGGCCCGCAGTCGCGGCGTGCCGGTGCTGCTGAGCGTCGGGTACGCGAGCTGCCACTGGTGCCACGTCATGGCGCACGAGAGCTTCGAGGACGAGGCGACCGCCGAGTACCTCAACGAGCACTTCGTCTCCGTCAAGGTCGACCGGGAGGAGCGTCCCGACGTCGACTCGGTCTACATGGAGGCCGTGCAGGCGGCCACCGGCCAGGGCGGCTGGCCCATGACGGTCTTCCTCAACCCCGAGGCCGAGCCCTTCTACTTCGGTACGTACTTCCCGCCGGCGCCCCGGCACGGCATGCCCTCGTTCCGGCAGGTGCTGGAGGGCGTCGCCACGGCGTGGGACGAGCGGCGTCAGGAAGTCGCCGACGTCGCCGGGCGCATCGCGCGGGACCTCGCGAACCGCGGGATCCGCTACGAGCAGCCCGAGCCTCCGGGACCGGAGGAACTGGCGGGCGCGCTGCTGGAGTTGACCCGCGACTTCGACTCCTCCCGCGGCGGGTTCGGCGGGGCGCCGAAGTTCCCGCCGTCCATGGCGCTGGAGTTCCTGCTCCGCCACCACGCGCGCACCGGTGCGGAGGGGGCGCTGGAGATGGTCGAGCGCACCTGCGAGGCCATGGCGCGCGGCGGCGTCTACGACCAGCTCGCCGGGGGCTTCGCCCGCTACTCCGTCGACGCCGGCTGGGTCGTGCCGCACTTCGAGAAGATGCTCTACGACAACGCGCTGCTGTGCCGCGTCTACGCCCACGTCTGGCGGGCCACCGGTTCGGAGCTGGCGCGCCGCGTCGCGCTGGAGACCGCGGACTTCATGGTGCGCGAACTGGGCACCGCGCAGGGCGGTTTCGCCTCGGCCCTGGACGCGGACAGCGACGACGGGAGCGGCCGCCACCGCGAGGGCGCGTACTACGTGTGGACGCCCGCGGAGCTGAGCGAGGTGCTCGGCGAGGAGGACGCCCGGTGGGCCGCGGAACGGTACGGAGTGACGCAGCAGGGCACCTTCGAGGAGGGCGCCTCGGTGCTGCAACTCCCCGCGGGGGAGGGCGAGCCGGGCGGCGAGGAGGACGAGGAGCGGGCCGCGTCCGTACGGGAGCGGCTGCTGCGCGCCCGTGAGGAGCGCCCCCGGCCCGAGCGTGACGACAAGGTCGTGGCCGCCTGGAACGGCCTGGCCGTCGCCGCCCTCGCGGAGACCGGCGCCTACTTCGGGCGCCCGGACCTCGTCGAGGCCGCCACCGCCGCGGCGCGCCTGCTCGCGGAGGTGCACGTCAACGGGGACGGCCGCCTCGTACGCACCTCGCGCGACGGGACGGCCGGTCCGAGCGCGGGGGTCCTGGAGGACTACGCCGACGTGGCGGAAGGCCTGATGAGCCTCTACTCCGTGACGGGCGAGGCGAGTTGGCTGGAGCGCGCCGGAGCGCTGCTGGAGACGGTGCTCGTCCACTTCACCGCGCCCGACGGCACGCTCTACGACACGGCCGACGACGCCGAGGTCCTCATCCGCCGCCCCCAGGACCCCACCGACAGCGCGACCCCCTCGGGCTGGACGGCCGCCGCGCAGGCCCTGCTCTCCTACGCCGCCTTCACCGGCCGCAGTCGCCACCGGGAGGCCGCGGAACGGGCGTTGGGCATCGTGCGGGCGCTGGCGGCCCGTGCGCCCCGCTTCATCGGCTGGGGCCTCGCCGCGGCGGAGGCCGCACTCGACGGCCCCCGCGAGGTCGCCGTGGTCGGGCCGAGTGCGGACACCGTCACCTCGGAGCTGCACCGGACGGCCCTGCTGTCCACCGCTCCCGGCGCGGTCGTCGCGCTCGGCGAGCCCAACTCCCCGGCGGCGCTGGACGTTCCGCTGCTGCGGGACCGTCCGCTGCTGGACGGCAGGCCGACGGCCTACGTCTGCCGCAACTTCACGTGCGACGCCCCGACCTCGGACCGGGCGGTGCTGGAGCGCGCCCTGCGGGGCTGAGGCCGCTGCGGCGGGCCGGGCACACCGTGTGCGGGGCGGCCGGCGAGCGTCCGGAACCCCGCCGGGCCCCTCCGGCGCGGCCAGGGCCTCCGCCGTGCCGCTCGGTCGGCACCCGGGCGGGCCCCCGCCGTGCCGCCCGGTCCCTGCCCCGGGGTGAGCAATAACACGAGGCGCCGCACCGGACCCGCCCGTATGGTGGCGATATGCAGGTGATCCAGTCGACGAAGCTCGCCAACGTCTGTTACGAGATCCGCGGTCCGGTTCTTGAGGAGGCGACACGGCTGGAGGCGGCGGGTCACCGCATCCTCAAGCTCAACACCGGCAACCCCGCGGCCTTCGGGTTCGAGTGCCCGCCGGAGATCCTCGAGGACATGGTCCGCAACGTGGGCGAGGCCCACGGCTACGGGGACGCGAAGGGGCTGCTCTCCGCCCGCCGCGCGGTGATGCAGCACTACCAGACGCAGGGCGTCGAACTGTCGGTCGAGGACATCTACCTCGGCAACGGCGTCTCCGAGCTGATCCAGATGTCGATGCAGGCCCTGCTCGACGACGGTGACGAGGTGCTCGTCCCCGCACCGGACTACCCGCTGTGGACGGCCTCCGTCTCGCTGTCCGGCGGTACGGCGGTGCACTACCGCTGCGACGAGCAGTCCGACTGGATGCCGGACCTGGCCGACGTGGAGCGCAAGGTCACCGACCGCACGAAGGCGCTCGTCGTCATCAACCCGAACAACCCCACGGGTGCGGTCTACGACGAGGAGATGCTCCGCGGCCTCACCGACATCGCCCGCCGGCACGGCCTCATCGTCTACTCGGACGAGATCTACGACAAGATCCTCTACGACGGCGCGACGCACACGCCGACCACGGTCGTCGCCCCCGACCTGCTCACCGTCACCTTCAACGGCCTGTCGAAGGCGTACCGCGTGGCCGGCTACCGCAGCGGCTGGATGGCCGTCTGCGGTCCGAAGCACCACGCCCAGAGCTACATCGAGGGCCTCACGATCCTCGCGAACATGCGCCTGTGCGCGAACATGCCCGCACAGCACGCCGTGGCCGCGGCGCTCGGAGGGCGCCAGTCGATCAATGACCTCGTCCTGCCCGGCGGGCGGCTCCTGGAGCAGCGCGACACCGTCCATGAGCTGCTGACGCAGATCCCGGGCGTGACCTGTGTGAAGCCGAAGGGCGCCATCTACGCCTTCCCCCGGCTCGACCCGAAGGTCTACAAGATCAAGGACGACCGGGAGATGGTGCTCGACCTGCTGCGGGCCGAGCAGATCATGATCGTCCACGGCACGGGCTTCAACTGGCCTGAACCGGACCACTTCCGCATCGTCAACCTGCCGCCCGTCGACGAGCTGGAGGACGCGGTCACCCGTATCGGTGCATTCCTCGACGGTTACGGGCAGCCGTAGCGGCAGGATCGCGCCACGCTGTCGTCCTGTCTGCTGCGGGGCCGCGCAGCCGCGCATGGTGCGCCCGTTCCCCGCTGTCCGGGCCTCCGCCGAGGCGCGGCACGGGAGCACGTCGGCCACCCGGTGAGTGACGCCCCAGGTGAAGGGGCCGTTCCGGGCTGCCCGCCTGCCTGTCCGCCTGCCTGTCCGCTGAGCCGGACGGGGCGGGGGCCCTCACTACGCGCGCGGTAGCACGTCCGGTGTGCCCGGGGTGTACGAGAGAACCGCAGTGGCGAGTCGACGCCGTTCTGTACGCTGCGCCCCTGGTCGCGGCGGCCTCCCCGGAAAGCGGCGGCAGCCTTTCATGTACATGGCTCAACTTTAGACCTGGTCCAAGTTAGGATAGCTTTCTGGCCACGTCACCCAGGAGGCCGATCATGTACGAACCGATCCGCGCCAAGTCGGTGCACTCCATGGCTGCCGACGCGGATTTCCCGCACCGTACGCGGGCCGAGGAGCTGCAGATCCGGCTGGCAGGGCACCTCACTGCTCTGCTCACGGTGACGGACGAGCTGCGCGCCCTCACTCCGAGCCCCGAACTGGACGAGGCGGGCGCGGAGTTGGCGGAGCAGGTGACCCGCCTGCGGGACGGCGCCGCACCGCTGCGCGCGGCCCCGTCCGTGCGCATGGCCGACCCCGAGCACATCGACTCGCTCCACCACCGGGCGCACACCCTCGCCGGGCACGCCGTCGTGATCGCCACGTACCGGGACGACGAGGAAGCCGTCCGCCTGGCCACCGAGTGCCGGGACAGGCACGCCTCGGCGCTCGGGCTCACGGCCGCCTGACCGGCCCGGGAGAGACGGGACGGCGGCCGCCGCCGTCCCCATCCAGCACACGACGCCCTCCCCCGGCCCGCACTCTCGCGGGCCGGGGGAGGGCGTCAAGTCCGGGCGTCAGCCCAGGCGTTCGACCAGGGCGCGGTACTCGTCCCACAGTTCCTTCGGCGTGTGGTCGCCGAAGGTGTTGAGGTGGTCGGGCACGAGCGCCGCCTCCTCGCGCCACACCTCCCTGTCCACCTTCAGGATGAAGTCCAGCTCCTCGTCGGAGAGTTCGAGGCCGTCCCGGTCGAGGGACTCCTTCGTCGGCAGCACGCCGATGGGCGTCTCGACGCCCTCGGCCTCGCCGTTGAGCCGCTGCACGATCCACTTCAGGACGCGGCTGTTCTCACCGAAGCCCGGCCAGACGAACTTGCCGTCCTCGTCCTTCTTGAACCAGTTGACGTAGTAGATCTTCGGCAGCTTGGCCTGGTCGGCGTTCTTCCCGACCTTCACCCAGTGGGCGAAGTAGTCGCCCATGTTGTAGCCGCAGAAGGGCAGCATGGCGAAGGGGTCGCGGCGGAGTTCGCCGACCTTTCCCTCGGCGGCGGCCGTCTTCTCGCTGGCCACGTTCGCGCCCAGGAAGACGCCGTGCTGCCAGCTGAAGGACTCGGTCACCAGCGGGACGGCCGTCGCGCGGCGTCCGCCGAAGAGGATCGCCGAGATGGGCACGCCCTTCGGGTCCTCCCACTCCGGCGCGATGATCGGGCACTGGCCGGCCGGGACGGTGAAGCGGGCGTTGGGGTGGGCCGCGGGGGTTCCGGACTCGGGAGTCCAGTCGTTGCCCCTCCAGTCCGTCAGGTGGGCGGGCGTCTCCTCCGTCATGCCCTCCCACCACACGTCGCCGTCGTCGGTCAGGGCGACGTTGGTGAAGACGGAGTTGCCCCAGAGGGTCTTCATCGCGTTGGCGTTGGTGTGCTCGCCGGTGCCGGGGGCGACGCCGAAGAAGCCCGCCTCGGGGTTGATGGCGTAGAGCCGTCCGTCCTCGCCGAAGCGCATCCAGGCGATGTCGTCGCCGATGGTCTCGACCGTCCAGCCCTTGATGGTGGGCTCCAGCATGGCCAGGTTCGTCTTGCCGCAGGCCGAAGGGAACGCGGCGGCCACGTACTTGGCCTCACCGCGCGGCGGCGTCAGCTTGAGGACGAGCATGTGCTCGGCGAGCCAGCCCTCGTCGCGCGCCATGACGGAGGCGATGCGCAGGGCGTAGCACTTCTTGCCCAGCAGGGCGTTGCCGCCGTAGCCGGAGCCGAAGGACCAGATCTCGCGGCTCTCGGGGAAGTGGGAGATGTACTTGGTGCTGTTGCACGGCCACGGCACGTCCTGCTCGCCCGGTGCCAGCGGGGCGCCGACGCTGTGCACGGCCTTCACGAAGAAGCCGTCCTCACCCAGCTCGTCGAGGACCGGCTGTCCCATGCGGGTCATGGTGCGCATGGCGACGGCGACGTAGGCGGAGTCGGTGATCTCGACGCCCAGCGCGGAGAGCGGGGAGCCGAGCGGGCCCATGCAGAAGGGGACGACGTACATCGTGCGGCCGCGCATGCAGCCGCGGAAGAGTCCTCCGGTGCCGTCCTCGCCCTGGAAGAGCTCCCGCATCTCGGCGGGGGCCTTCCAGTGGTTGGTCGGCCCGGCGTCCTCCTCCTTCTCGGAGCAGATGAACGTGCGGTCCTCGACGCGGGCGACGTCGGTCGGGTCGGAGGCGGCGTAGTACGAGTGCGGCCGCTTCACCGGGTCGAGCTTGGTGAACGTGCCCTTCTCCACGAGCTCTTCGCACAGGCGCTCGTACTCGGATTCGGAGCCGTTGCACCAGACGATCCGCTCCGGCTCGGTCAGGGCGGCGATCTCCTCGACCCAGGAGACCAGCTCCTGGTGGCGGGTCGGAACGGTGTTGATGACAGGAGCCGCAGAACTGCGCGCCACGATCTCTCCAGACTTTGAGGGTTCGTGCGGACCGTGCACGTCGATCCGCTGATGGTCTGACTCGTCTCTTCTGCCCCTTGGGGGCCGCGGCCCGGATGCGTTCGTGGCGGGTGCTGCTGTGCTGGTGCGTGCGTGCGGCTCGCTCATCCGGTGCCACCCTTGCTCCTCTGAGCATGGGAGCGTATCGGCTGCATGTCCAGATGGAAAGGATGTGTCCATCGCCACTCGATCGACCGGCATCGGTGTTCAACCGGCCATTCTTGGGTTACGGCCCCGTAGCTACGATGGGCCGTATGACTGACGCCTCCCGGTCGAACAAGCCCGTGAGCTCCGCGGAACCCGCGGACGGCACCGGCGGGTCCGAGCAGTGGGACCGCTCCGGCTCGTCCGCCGCCGCCACCCTCGAATCGGCCGCGGCGTCCGTCACTTCGGCTGCCGCGGCGCTGCCCGCGTACATCAAGCCGCGGCTCCGCGGCTGGCTGCACGCCGGGATGTTCCCCGCCGTCCTCGCCGCGGGCGTCTTCCTGACGGCGCTGGCCGACAGCAGCCGCGGCCGCATCGCCTGCGCGGTCTACACGCTCACGGCCTGCCTGCTCTTCGGGGTCAGCGCGCTCTACCACCGGGGGGACTGGGGGCCGCGCGCGTACGCCGTGCTGCGGCGCCTCGACCACGCCAACATCTTCCTGATCATCGCCGGCACCTACACGCCGCTCACGATCCTGCTGCTGCCCGGCAGCCACAGTGCCCCGCTGCTGTGGGGCGTGTGGGGCGCCGCCGTACTCGGCATAGCCTTCCGCGTCTTCTGGGTCGGCGCCCCGCGGTGGCTCTACACGCCGTGCTACATCGCGATGGGCTGGGCAGCCGTCTTCTACCTGCCGGACTTCCTGCGCGAGGGGGGCATCGCCGTGCTCGTCTGCGTCGTCACGGGCGGGCTGCTCTACAGCGCGGGGGGCGTCGTCTACGGCATCAAGCGGCCGAATCCGTCGCCGCGCTGGTTCGGGTTCCACGAGGTGTTCCACTCGCTCACGCTTGCGGCCTTCGTGGTGCACTACGTGGGGATCTCGCTGGTCGCGTACCAGCACGCGTAGTTGCGTGGCCGCGGAGCCGCTCGACCGCGGACCGCTCGACCGCGGAACCGTCGGAACCGCGAAGTCGCGCGTCCCGCAGGGCTTCTGCCGCGGCACCCCGGGACTGCGGGACAGGGGGCGCGCACGCTCCCTGCAAGAGGCCATGTGAGCAGCGAAAACGCAACTTCGACAGGGCCCGTGGGGGCGGCTACCTTCACCTGGTCCTCGGCGATCGCCCTCGGCCGCACGGCGGTTCGTTCAGGCTGAGCCGCCCGCGACGGGTGGAGCGGGCCGCGCCCCGGCAGTCTCCACTCCCAGGCGTGCGCCGCCGAAGCGGCACCTCACCATGCACCTCTGGCCAGGGAGAGACGTATGCCCCATGTCGCGCTGTACACGTTCGGCGTCCTCAAGTCGCCTCTCACCGATCCCGCGCCTCTCACGCGCGAGTTCTACGACACCGGCGAGGCCGTCTACCGGAGGATGAGCGGGCAGCCCGGATACCTCGCCCGTGCTGAAGCCGCGGAAGGCGGCCGGGGCGCGCTCTTCGAGGCGGACTGGGGCGCATGGGGGGAGTTCGCCGTACCCGCCTGGTACGGCAAGGGCCGTACGGCGGAGACGGCCGCCCTGGCCGCGACTCTCTCGCTCTGGACCGGCCTGCGCGCCGCCTTCGACGCCGTCTACACCGGTCTGCACGGTGAGGCGCTGAAGCGGCGTCACGACTGGTTCGAGGGGACGGGCCACCCGAACCACGTCCTCTGGTGGGTCTCCGAGGGCGCGACCCCCACGTGGCAGGACGGGGTGTCGAGGCTGGAGCACCTCCACGGCCACCGCCCCGCGCCGCACGCCTTCACCTTCCGGCAGCCGTTCACCCCGGAGGGAACTCCCGCCAGGATCAAGGGCGTCGACGGGCGGGACACAGAGCGCCCCGCCCCTCCGGGGGAAGCCTGAACGACCCGGTCCGCCGTCCGGCTCTCCGGCCGAGCGACGGTGGTCGGAGACGTCCGCGCCAGGGCCGGGCCGAGCGCCGCCGGTCAGGACGTGCGGCGGTCAGTCAGGGCGTGCGGCGGACGGAGCGTCCGGCGAGGACGTCCGTGCGGCGGCCTTCGTCCATCACGAACCGGCCGTCGATCAAGACGTACGGGATGCCGTCCGGCAGGGCCCGCGGGTTGTCGAACGTCGAGCCCGGCGCGACCGTTTCGGCGTCGAAGAGGACGAGGTCCGCGCGGTGGCCCTCGCGGACGAGGCCGCGGTCCGGCAGGCGCAGCCGGGCGGCCGCCCGCGAGGTGAGGTGCGCGACGCACTCCTCCAGGGTGAGGACGCCCAACTCCCGTACGTAGCGCCCGAGGTACTGGGGGAAGGTGCCGTACGCCCGCGGGTGGGGCTTCTCGCCCTGAAGGATGCCGTCGCTGCCCGCGGTGTGCACCCGGTGCCGCATGATGTGCCGGACGTTCTCCTCGTGGCCGACGTGCTGGAGGATCGTCGTGCCCAGGCGGTCCTCGACCAGCAGTCGGCGTGCCGTGGCGAAGGCGTCCTCGCCGCGCATCGCGGCCGACTCGGCCACGGTCCTGCCCACGTAGCCGGAGAGGGCGGGGTCGGAGACACCGGAGATCTCGATCGTCGACCAGTCCATCGGCACGCCGTGGCATCCGTCGGCGCCCTCGACCTCCATGGTGTGCCGGATGCGTGCGCACGTCGCGTCGTCGGACAGGCGGTCCATGACCGCCTCGGGGCCGCCGGCGCTCGCCCAGCTGGGCAGCATCGCCACGAGGGTCGTGCACCCCGGGGTGTACGGGTAGGTGTCGAGGGTGATGTCCGCGCCGCCGTCCAGGGCGCGGTCGAGGAGGGCGGTCAGTTCCGGCCCCCTGCCCTCGTTGACGCCGAAGTTCATGGTGGCGTGGGCGAGATGGAGAGCGCAGCCCGCGTCCCGGGAGAGGGCGACCATCTCCTCGTACGCCTGGAGCGCGTCCCTGCCGTAGGAGCGGTGGTGCGGGCAGTAGTAGCCCCCGTAGGAGGCCACCGTGCGGCACAGCTCGGTGAGTTCGGCGTCCGAGGCGTACATGCCGGGCGTGTAGGTGAGGCCCGAGGACATCCCGACCGCGCCCTGTTCGAGGCCCTCGGCGACGAGGCGGCGCATCTCGGCGGTCTCCTCGGCGGACGCCGGCCGGTCGTCCCAGCCGACGGCGAGCATCCGGACGCTGCCCTGCGGCACGAGGTACGCCGCGTTGACGGCGGTGCCCTGGCGGTCGATGCGGTCCAGGTACTCGCCGACGGTGCGCCAGTCGAAGTCGACGTCGTCGCCGGGGCCGTTCCAGCCGGCGATGGCGCTGCGCACCTCCGCCAGGGTGCGGTCGTCGACGGGGGCGTAGGAGAGCCCGTCCTGCCCGACGACTTCGAGGGTGACGCCCTGCGCGGCCTTGGCCGAGTGGTCGGGGTCGCGGAGGAGTGCGAGGTCGGAGTGGGCGTGCATGTCGATGAAGCCGGGCGCGAGGGTGAGGCCCGCGGCGTCGAGGGTGCGGCCGGTGCCCACCGGGCGCGGGCCGGTCCCCTCGGCGACGACGGCCGTGATGCGTCCCTCCTCGACGGCGACGTCCGCACGGTAGGCGGGCTCGCCCGAGCCGTCGGCGACGGTGGCGTCGCGGATCAGCAGGCTGTCCATGGCTTACCCTCCCGGCTCGGGTCGGTCAGAAGAACGTGCGGATGTAGTCCGTGACCGTGCCGTCCGCGGTCGCCTGCGGGATGAGCTGCCACTTGTCGAAGATCGTGCAGGGGTGGGAGAGGCCGAGGCCCACCCAGTCCCCGACGGCCAGGTCGCCGGCGCTCTCGGTGCTCACCCACGCGTGCTGGTCGGAGAGGGCGGTGACCGTGATGCCGTCGGCCGGTCGCGTCGCGCCGTCCGGTCCGCGGACCGTGTGGGGCTGGGGAAGGTGGAGGTCGAACGCCGCGTCGCGCTTCCCCGCGTTGAGGAACGCCTGGTGCGGCGTCGGACGGGAGACCACCTGCGCCCAGAGCGTGAACGCCGCCTGGAGCGCGCCCTCTTCGGGGACGCGGTTGAACGGCGTCCTGTCGCGGTACTGGCCGTCGTCGTGGGAGACGTACGCCCCCGAGCGGAGGAGCTTCAGCACGGGTTTCGACAGCACGGGGATCTCCTCGAAGACCTCGGCCACCGCGTCGAACCAGGCGCTGCCGCCCGCGCTGACGACGATCCCGTCCACGTCGCCGAAGCGGCCCGCCGCGTCGAACTCCGCGGCGAGGGCGGTGAGTCGGCGGAGCCATGCGGTGACCGCGGCGGGTGAGGCGCCGGGCACCTCGCCCTCGTAGCCCGCGACGCCGACGAGGCGCAGGGACGAGGCGGCCGCGACGGCGTCGGCGACCGCCGCGCACTCGGCCTCGGTGCGGACGCCTGTGCGCGCCTCCGCTCCCGCGGCGAGTTCGACGACGACGTCGACAGGGCGTTGCGCGCCGCGCAGCGCCCTGTCCATCTGGGCGACGCCCTCGGTGGAGTCGACGTAGCAGACGAAGCGGAAGTCCGGGTCGGAGTCGAGCTCCCGGGACAGCCAGCGCAGGGCCGCGGGGTCGACGAGTTCGTTGCCGAGGAAGATGCGCCGGACCCCGAACGCCCGTGCCACACGCACCTGGTGGGGGACGGCGAGGGTGATCCCCCAGGCGCCGTGGGCGACTTGGCGTGCGAAGAGCTGGGGGGCCATGGAGGTCTTGCCGTGCGGTGCGAACGCGAGGCCGTGGCGTTCGGTGTAGGTCCTCATCAGCGTGAGGTTGTGCTCCAGACGCTCCGCGGAGAGCGCCAGCACGGGTGTGGTGAAGCCGCCCGTGAACAGGTTGCGGCCTTCCGCGGCGAGGGCTCCGACGGTGGTGCCGGACGCGTCGGGCGGCAGCCCCTTGAAGCGGTGGTCGACGCGCTCCTCGGCGAGGGCGGCGAGAGCGGCCTGCGGGTCCGCGCTGGACATGGCGACTCCGATTCATTGCAAGTAATGCAATCCGCATTGCGTATTTCGCTTACGGCTGTCTAGCATCCCGGCGAATACCCGTCAATCGATGAGAAGTGGTGCGCACAGTGGCGAGCACCGATGTCGTGTGTCTCGGCGAATCCATGGTCACGTTCCTGCCGTCGCAGCCCGGACGGCTGGCCGACGTGCCGTCCTTCGAGCGCGCCATCGGCGGTGCCGAGTCCAACGTGGCCTGTGCGCTTGCGGGTTCGGGGTGGAGGGTGAGGTGGGTCAGCCGGGTCGGCGTGGACGGCTTCGGCGACCACCTCGTGGAGGCGGTCGCGGCTCGCGGCGTGGATGTCGGACTCGTCGGACGCGACCGCGCCCGCTCCACCGGCATCTACTTCCGCACGGACGGTGAGCGGCCCACCACCATGGACGCCTCGCAGGGCGGCGTCGCCGAGGTCCTGTACTACCGCGCCGGATCCGCCGCCTCCGCCATGTCGCCCCGCACCGTGGACGTCGCGGCGATCGACGACACCGCCGTGCTGCATGTGAGCGGCATCACCGCCGCGCTCTCCGAGGACTGCCTGGAGCTGATGCGCGTCCTGACGGCGCCCCGCGCGGGACGTCCGCTCGTCTCGTTCGACGTCAACTACCGCGTAGGGCTGTGGAAGCGGGCGGGACGCGACCCGGCCGTGCTGCTCGATCTCGCCCGCGGCTGCGACCTCGTCTTCGTCGGCGAGGACGAGGCGGCGGCGGCCTGGGGCGTCACCGACGGCCCCGCGGCCGTCAGGGCGGCGCTTCCCGAGCCGGCCGTGCTGATCGTCAAGCAGGGCGGGAAGGGCGCGACGGCGTTCGTACGGCGCGGCGGGGACGGGGACGGGGGCAGAGAGGCCGGGAGCGGCGGATGCGGGGCGGAGTACGTCGTCACCGTGCCCGCTCTGCGCGTCGACGTCGTGGGGCCCGTCGGCGCGGGGGACGGCTTCGCCGCGGGTGTGATCTCCGCGACGCTGCGCGGCCTGCCCGTCCGTGAGCGGCTCCGGCACGGGCACCTCACCGCCGCGGCCGCCCTCACGGTGCCCGGTGATCTCGCCGAGCCCCCCGCCCGTCCGTTCGCGGACCGGCTGGCCGCCCTGGACGACGAGGCGTGGGGGAGACTGCGCCTCGGCCCCGGGTGGGACACCGCGAACGCACAGAAGGCGAACGAACCATGAGCCAGACAGTTGACCGCGCCCTGACGATCCTGCCGCTGCTGGCCGAGGGTCCGGCGAATCTGGAGCAGGTCGCGACGCGGCTCGGCGTCCACAAGTCCACGGCTCTGCGGCTGCTCCGCACCCTCCACGAGCACGGCATCGTCCACCGCCAGCCCGACCAGCGCTACCGCCTGGGCGCGCGCCTCTTCGCCCTCGCCCAGCAGGCCGCCGAGAACCTCGACGTACGGGAGATAGCCCACCCCCATCTCGTGGAGCTCAACGCCCGGACGGGGCACACCGTCCACCTCGCCGTGCACGAGGGGGACGAGGTCGTCTACATCGACAAGGTCGAGAGCCGCTACCCGGTGCGGATGTACTCGCGCATCGGGAAGCCCGTGGCGATCACCGTGGCCGCCGTCGCGAAACTGCTCCTGGCCGACCTGCCCGAGCCGGAGAGGCGCCTGCTCGCCGAGCGGCTCGAATATCCCCGCTATACGTCCCGTTCCCTCACCAGCGCCGCCGCCTTCCTCGAGGAGCTGGCCAGGGTGCGGGAACAGGGCTGGGCCACCGACCTGGGTGGCCACGAGGAGTCCATCAACTGCGTCGGCGCTCCGGTGCGCGGGCCCGACGGGCGCGCTGTCGCGGCCATGTCGGTCTCCGCGCCGAACGTCGTCGTCAGCGCGGACGAACTCCTCGAACTGCTCCCGCTGGTGCGCCGCACCGCCGACGCCGTCAGCACCGAGTACTCCGGAAAGACCCCACCCAAGGAAGCCCGATCATGAGCGAGAAGCTGACCAAGACGGCCCTCACCCCGCCGACCCACACCACCCCGCCCGCGAAGTTCTCGCACGGCGTCCGCAAGGGCGGCCTGCTGCAGGTGGCGGGGCAGGTCGGGTTCGGTCCGGCCGAGCCCGGGCAGGCGCCCCGGCCTGTCGGCCCCGGGCTGCGGGAGCAGACCCTGCAGACCTTCGCCAACGTCGAGTCCATCCTCAGGGAGGGCGGCGCGAGCTGGGAGGACGTGGTGATGATCCGCGTCTACCTCACCGACACCGCGCACTTCGCCGAGTTCAACGAGGTCTACGACGAGTACTTCGCGGACCTCACCGAGGCCCCGGCCGCGCGCACCACCGTCTACGTGGGCCTTCCCGCGGGGCTGCTCGTCGAGGCCGACGCCCTCGCCGTCCTCGGCTGAGAAGCCGCCGCCCCTCCGGCGCCCGGCCCCCCTCCCCGGGACGCCGCACCCCCCGATGCCCGAACCCCCCAGCCCACCCCCGCAGTTGACACGAGAACCACGAGGTCCACCATGCTGCTCACCGCTCCGGCGCCGGAGGAGGCGCCGCCGCACACAGGCGGTCTGCTCGCACTCATAGGCGGCACCGGCGGTCTGCTGACCGTCGCCGCGCTGGGCATCCTGCTGCTGCTCTTCCTCATCATCAAGATCCGGCTGCAGCCCTTCGTGGCCCTGCTGGGCGTCTCGATCGCCGTGGGCCTCGCGTCGGGCCTCTCGGTGACCGAACTCTTCGGCACCGTGCAGAAGTCGGACGCCGTCTCCCTCATCGAGGAGGGCATGGGCGGCATCCTCGGACACGTCGCCATCATCATCGGCCTCGGCACCATGCTGGGCGCGATACTCGAGGTCAGCGGCGGCGCGGAGGCGCTCTCACGGCGGCTCCTGAACCTCTTCGGGGAGAGGCGCGCACCGCTGGCCATGGGCCTGACAGGCCTCATCTTCGGTATCCCCGTCTTCTTCGACGTCGGCATCTTCGTCCTGGCGCCGATCGTCTACGCGGCGGCGAAGCGCTCCGGGAAGTCGATCATCCTCTACGCCATGCCGCTGCTGGCCGGCCTGTCCATGACGCACGCCTTCCTGCCGCCGCACCCGGGCCCGGTCGCGGCCGCGGGACTGCTCAAGGTCGACCTGGGCTGGGTGATCATGATGGGCGTCGTCACGGGCATCCCCGCCGTCGCCGCCGCCTGGGCGTACTCGACGTGGATCGGCAACCGGCTCTTCGTCGAGGTCCCGCAGGACATGGTCGAGGCCGCCGAGGAGTCCAAGGCGGCCGTCGAGGCGGAGAAGAAGGCCGCAGGCGTGACGGGGGAGAAGCCCGTCTCGCTGAGCGTGGTGCTCGCCATCATCGGGACGCCGCTGCTGCTCATCCTGATGGCGACGTTCTCCTCCATCGCGCTCGACCCTTCGACGCTCCGCTCCGTCCTGGAGTTCTTCGGGCACCCCTTCGTGGCGCTGACGATCGCACTGCTGCTCGCGTACTGGCAGCTCGGGCTCAAGCACGGCTGGTCCCGCCAGTCCCTGGAGACCGTCTCGACCGCTTCGCTGAAGCCCATCGGCAACATCCTGCTGGTGGTCGGCGCGGGCGGTGTCTTCGGGGCGGTCCTCGAGGGCAGCGGCGTCGCGCAGGCGCTGGCGGACACCTTCGACGACGCGGGCCTGCCGGTGATCGTGCTGGCGTATCTGCTCTCGCTCGTGCTGCGGGTGGCGCAGGGCTCGGCGACGGTGGCGATCGTCACCACCGCGGGCATCGTCGCTCCGCTGCTGGCGGCCGGGGACTTCTCGCAGCCGCACGCCGCGCTGGTCATCATGGCGATCTCGGCGGGCTCCATCTTCGCGTCCCATGTGAACGACGGCGGATTCTGGATCGTCTCGCAGTACTTCGGCATCTCGGAGCGGGACACCCTGAAGTCCTGGACCGTGCTGGAGTCCGTCCTGTCGGTCGCCGGCTTCGCGGTGGCCGCCCTGGTGAGCCTGGTCGTCTAGGGGGTACCTCCGGCCCCGCAGGGACGCCCGGCCCGCCTGGAACCTCATCTTCCGGTTCTGGGGGCGCCGTTGTGGTCCTGTGGGGTCTTGTGGAGGCACCTCTCCTGCGCCAAGAATGCACGGCGTCATCCCCCACGAATCATCGCTTCGATATTCGGTGAAGGAGAGGAACCCCCCACCATGAAACGACCTCTCGTCGGCTCCCTGGCAGCGACGCTCTTCGCGGCCGTCGCAGTCACCGGAGCGGCCGCGACGCCGGCGGCCGCCGCCGAGCAGCAGTCCTCCGGTTCCGCGAAGTCCGCGGTGCCGGCCGCCGCCCCCGACTTCGCGGGCACGGTCGCGCTCAGCAACTGCTCGGGCTCGCTGGTGAAGATGCCCGAGTCCAAGGACACGGACCCCGGTCTCGTGCTGTCCAACGGGCACTGTCTCGAAGAGGGCATGCCGGAGCCCGGCAAGGTCGTCGTCGACCAGCCGTCGCAGCGCAGCTTCTCCCTTCTCGACGCCTCCGGCGCCGAGGCGGGCCAGCTGACCTCAACCAAGATCAGCTACGCCACGATGACCGACACCGACGTCTCGCTCTACGAACTCGACGCCACGTACGAGGAGATCAAGAGCGAGACGGGCATCGACGCGCTGGAGGTCCAGGCCGCGCACCCCGAGGCCGGCAAGGCCATCACCGTCGTCTCCGGTTACTGGAAGGAGACCTACAGCTGCTCCATCGACGGCTTCGTGCACGAGCTGCGCGAGGACGGCTGGACGATGAAGGACTCCCTGCGCTACACGAACGAGTGCGACACCAAGGGCGGTACGTCCGGGTCGCCGGTCATCGACGACGCCTCCGGGAAGATCGTCGGCGTGAACAACACCCGTAACGAGAACGGGCAGGAGTGCACGCTCAACAACCCCTGCGAGGTTGACGAGAACGGCAACGTCACCGTCAACGAGGGCACCGCGTACGGTCAGCAGACCCACACCCTGACCAGCTGCATCGCCGCTGGCAACAAGGTCGACCTGAGCCTGCCCGACTGCAAGCTGCCCAAGCCGTAAGCGGAGCTCCTGCTTGGGCGGGCCGGTGTCGTGGCGCGGCGGTGCCACGACACCGGGTCGGTCATCGGGAGAGGCCCGACAGGCCGGCGTCCGCTTCATCACGGGCGAAGCCCCCGGACATGCCGTCCGGGGGCTTCGCGTGCGTACGGGGCGGTGGGGACGCCCCGCAGCGGCTGGCGTGGTGCGCGGTCTCACCCCAGGGCGTCGACGTGCGGGCCCACCGTGCCGGACCAGCTGTTGCCGTTGGAGGCGTCCCAGTTGGTGGACCAGGTCATCGCGCCCCGCAGGCCCGGGTAGGTCTGCGAGGGCTTGAAGCTGCCGCAGTTCTCGCCCTTGGCCAGGCAGTCGATGGCGGCCGTCACGACGCCGGGCTCGACGTAGCCGGAGCCGGCGGCGCTGGAGGAGGCCGGGGTGCCGATGCCGACCTGCGAGGCGTCGAGTCCGCCCTCCAGCTGGATGCACGCGAGCGCGGTGAGGAAGTCCACCGAGCCCTGGGAGTAGACCTTGCCGTCGCAGCCGTTCATCGAACCGCTGTTGTAGTACTGCATGTTGACGACGGTCAGGTAGTCCTTGATGTTGAGCGCCGTCTTGAAGTACTCGGTCGACGTGGACTGCATGTCGATGGTCTGCGGCGCCATCGTCACCACGACGTCGCTCTTCCGGCTGTGGATGCTGTCCAGCGCCTTCGTCATGTACGTGGAGTTGAGGCCGTTCTCCAGGTCGATGTCGACACCGTCGAAGCCGTACTCGTCCATGAGGCCGACGACGCTGTCCGCGAAGGCCGTGGCGGAGGCGTCGTCCGCCACGCTGACGGCGCCCTTCTCCCCTCCGACCGAGACGATCACGGACTTGCCCGCCGCGTGCTTCGCCTCGATGTCAGCCTTGAACTCGTCCTCGGAGCCGTAGCCCGTGGCCGGGTCGAGGGTGAAGTCGACCTGGCCGGGAGTGCCGGTGGCGTCGGCGAAGGAGACGGCGATGATGTCGTAGTCGCCGGGTACGTCCGAGAGCTTCTGCTTGGCCGCCCCGTTGTCGAAGTTCTGCCAGTAGCCGGTCACCGCGTGCGCCGGCACTGCCGAGGCGCCTACCGCGGGCTGCTCCGAGACGGCCGGCGCCTCGGCGGCGGCCGCGGTTCCTGTGAGCAGTCCGCAGATTGTCAGTGCCGCTGCTGTGACGGCGCCGAGCGTGCGCGGGCCGCCGCGGAAGTGGGATCGGGTCTTTGCGCGTGCCACAACTGCCTCCGTGGTGGGGGGAGATGGGAGAAAGCGGTGCGGAGCATGGCGCGCCGGGCCCGTCGCGTCGCAGACAACATGGTCCAGACCAATGCGCTTGTCAAGGCTTCCGGCAGCCGGACGAGGCCTTGTGCTGATCGTCCATGGGGGGATTTGATTCGCCGGGCAGCACCTGACTAGGGGACGAGTACAGAGGCGGTAGGAGATGGCAACCGAAGACAGCACGCACAGCGGGGAGTCCGCCCCGGCCGCGCCTCCCGTCCGGAAGGCCAGCTGGAAGCTGGTGGGGCCGGGCATCGTCGTCGCGGCGACCGGCGTCGGCGCGGGCGACCTCGTCGCCACGCTCATCGCCGGCAGCAAGTACGGCTACACGCTGATGTGGGCCGCCGTCATCGGCTGCATAGTCAAGATCGCGCTGGCCGAGGCGACGGGCCGCTGGCACCTGGCGACCGGCCGGACGATCTTCGACGGCTGGCGCTCGCTCGGCTCCTGGACCACCGTCTACTTCGCGGTCTACGTCGTCGTCTGGGGCTTCGTGTACGGCGGCACGGCCATGTCCTCCTCGGGACTGCCGCTGGACGCCCTCTTCCCCGGCGTGCTCAACCTCAAGGCCTGGGCGATCATCACCGGACTGGTGGGGCTCGCCTTCGTCTGGTTCAACCGGTACGCCGTCTTCGAGAAGGTCATGACGGTGCTCATCGGCGTGATGTTCGTGATCGTCGTGTACGTCGCGATCCGCGTGTCGCCGGACATCGGCGCCAGCTTCGCCGGGCTGCTCCCCGTGCTCCCCGACGGGTCCCTGCTCTACACCCTCGGCCTGATCGGCGGCGTGGGCGGCACGATCACCATGGCCGCGTACGGGTACTGGGTGAACGCCAAGGGGTGGACCGACAGCAGCTGGATGAAGATGATGCGGCTCGACAACCGGGTCGCCTACATCACGACCGGTGTCTTCGTCGTCGCGATGCTGATCGTCGGGGCCGAGCTGCTGCACGCCTCGCAGGTGGCCATCGCCGAGGGCGACAAGGGCCTCGCCGACCTCGGCAAGGTCCTCGAGGAGCGGTTCGGCGGCTTCACCGCCAAGCTCTTCCTCATCGGCTTCTTCGCCACCTCCTTCACCTCGCTGATCGGCGTGTGGCACGGCGTGAGCCTGATGTTCGCCGACTTCGTCGAACGCCTCCAGGCGGCCCGGAAGGGCGGCGGGAGCGACGAGGGGCCCGTGGCGGCCGTGGCCCGCGGCAGCCGGGAGCGTTCGGTGCCCTTCCGCGCCTACCTGCTCTGGCTGACGTTCCCGCCGATGACGCTGCTGTGGCTGGACCAGCCCTTCGGACTCGTCGTCGCCTACGGCGTACTCGGCGCGTTCTTCATGCCGTTCCTCGCGCTGACTCTCATGTGGCTGCTCAACTCCAGCCGTACGCCCCGGGAATGGCGGAACGGCATCCTGAGCAACGTGATGCTCTTCCTCTCCGGGATGCTCTTCATCGTGCTGTGCGTACAGCAGGTGCGCGAGCTGCCCTGGTGAGCCGCGGAACACCCCGCTGACCAGCCCACCGGTCCGTCCTGCGGCGCCCTCGCCCCTCCGGGGCGGGGGCGTTGCGCTGCCGTCGCCGCGCGGGCCCGTACGTCCGATCCCGATCGGCCCGTACGTCCGATCCCGATTGACGCGCTCCCGGCCCGGGGTATGGCAGGGGGAGCGGGGCCCGGCCGGATGCCGTGACGAGGTGTCGGGCGCCACAGCTCCGCCGTAAGGTGTGATGTCGTCAGATCAGCATGACGGCCGACAACTTGCGTGTCGTCGGCCCGGCACGGATTCCGGGGGCGGGAGGGCGGGATGCCAACTGCGCTGGCAGTCACCAGCGATGGTCACATGCTGCCTCCGCCCGACCGGCAGACCCCGCGGGCGCACGTGTTCCGCCCGCCGGGCGACCAGCCGCTGGAGCTCGCGCTCGCCGAGACGCAGCGCCTGGTCAACCAGCACGGCCACCTCGTCGTCGTGTATCCGGCGACGCTGGACAAGCCCTTCGTGCACCGGCTGCACACCATCCGCTCCGTGCTGGAGAGCGACCGGATCGCCCTGCTGCCGACGCGGCTGCCGCCGCTCGGAACGGCCGTCCTCGTACGGCAGTTGAGGCAGCTCTCGCTGTGCGACTTCAGCCCCGGCGTGCTCGCCGCCGCCGCGCGGCTGCTCGCCCACTACGTCTACGCGGGTGCACTGCTCAACTCCGTCGCCAAGCTCGACCACGTCTCCGTACCGCTCACCGCCCACGCCAAGTCCTGGATGTCCAGGTCCCAGTTCGCAGTCCTCGCCGCCCCCGGTACCCAGCTGGTACGGCTCGACGCGAACGGGGCGGCGGGCGGCGGCGGAAGCGAAGCGAGCCTGGCGGGACCGCAGTTCCCCACGCACCTCACGGTCGCCCGAGGCGCCCTCAACTCCGAGTGGGTGAACGGCACGCTGGCCGCCCAGTGGAACGTACGGGGAGTCCAGGAGGCGCAGCTGCCCGGGGAGTCGGCCCGCTGGTGGGGCACCGGAAAGCTCATCGAGTTCGCCGCCGCCATCCCGGACGTCTCCGTCCTCTACCAGCTCGTCTCGTCCGTGCGGCGCGACGAATGCCACTGGTGCGGCCTCGAACTCATCGGCGACCGCTGCGCGTTCTGCGCCGCACCCGCCTCGTACGGGCCCGCGCCCGCGTCCCGCCGCGCGCCCGGCCCCCAGGTGGCGACCCGCCAGGACGCCACCGCCCGCCCCGCCGCAGCGGGCCGCGGCGGCAGCGGCCTCGGCGGTTACCGCCGCGCATCCGCGGGCCCTCCCGCCGCCCCGCACACCCGTCACGCCGTCGTCGCCGATCCCCGAGGTCTGTAGTCCATGAATTCACGCCAGCGCCGTGGCGTCCTCCTGCTCATCGTCTCCGTCCTGTGCGCGCTGGCGGCGTTCGCCGGCGTGCTGGCGTTCATACGTGACGTCGAATCGAAGGTCGGTCCGGAGACGACGGCCTACAAGCTCACGTCGGACGTCCCCGCCTACGCCTCCCTGAGCGGCGCCGAGTTCGACAAGGTCGAGATCCCCGAGCGGTGGCTGCCCGAGACGGCGGTCACCGACCTCGACGACCTGCGCGGCAAGGTCGCCACCAGCAAACTCCGCAAGGGGTCGCTCCTGCAGGCGGACATGGTGTCCGAACGCCCCGAACTCAAGCCGGGCGAGCAGGAGATCGCCATCATGATCGACGCGGAGACGGGCGTCGCCGGAAAGATCAACCCCGGCAGCCGGGTCAACATCTTCGCCACCTTCGAAGGCGAGCAGCAGAGCGGCGGCAAGGGCCGGGCGCCCAACCAGTCGAAGGTCATCGTGAGCGACGCCAAGGTTATCGACGTCGGCAAGCTCACCCCGTTCAAGGAGGGCGACGACGACGAGCGCACCCGCCGGCGCGAGCGGGACGGCGTGCCGATCACCTTCGCCCTCTCCGCGGCGGACGCCCAGCGCGTCGCCTACGCCGAATCGTTCGCCGAGCACGTCAGGCTCGCGCTGGTGGCCCCCGGCGACGCGGCCGACATACCCGACAGCGACCGTACGTACACGCTCACCGGGGACAAGTGAGGCAGGAACAGCCGATGGTCACCCGCATCCAGCCAGCAGTCAGCGACCCGGACGCCGCCAGGTCCCTCGTCGGCCTGCTGCGCCAGCTCCCGGACAGCGAACCGATGCCGCCCGCGGTCGACTCCGCACAGCTCCTCGACGCGCTCGCCCAGGCGGGCGGGGGGACGGGCGCGGATCTGCCGGAGGTCGTGCTGGTGCACGAACTCATCGGCCCGCAGCCCGCGTTGGAGCTCATCCGCGAGGTCGCGCTCCGCTTCCCCGCGGTCGGCGTCGTCCTCATCACCCGTGACACCAGCCCCCCGCTCTACTCGGCGGCCATGGACGCCGGCGCCCGCGGCGTCCTCGGACTGCCGCTGAGCTACGACGAGTTGGCGGCGCGGGTCGGCGCGGCCGCGTCGTGGGCGGCCGGCGTACGCCGCCACCTGGGCGGGGGAGGGGAGGAGCCGGCAGGGCCCGGCGGCACGGTCGTCGCGGTCACGGGCGCCAAGGGCGGCGTCGGCACGACCCTGACCGCCGTGCAACTGGCCCTGGCCGCACAGACGTCGGGCCGCGGCAGCGCCCTCGTCGACATGGACCTGCAGTCGGGCGACGTCGCCTCGTACCTGGACGTCCAGTTCCGGCGCTCCGTCGCCGACCTCGCGGGCATCGAGGACATCTCCGCACGCGTACTGCAGGACGCCGTCTACACCCACGAGTCGGGTCTGGGCCTGCTCCTCGCCCCGGGAGAGGGCGAGCGCGGCGAGGACGTCGACGACAGGGCGTCACGGCAGATCGTCGCGGCGCTCAGGGCCCGTTACGACATCGTCGTCGTCGACTGCGGCACGCAGCTCAACGCCGCCAACGCCGCCGCCATCGAGACGGCCGACCTCGCCGTGCTGCTCACCACGCCGGACGTCGTGGCCGTGCGCGCGGCCAAACGCATGGTCCGCATGTGGGACCGGCTGCAGATCCGCAAGGCCGAGGAGACCGTCACCCTCGTCAACCGCACCTCCAAGATGAGCGAGATCCAGCCCTCGCTGGTCTCCCGCATCGTCGGCACGCCGGTGGCCCGCTCCGCCGTCCCCGCCAACTTCAAGGAGCTGCAGAGCGCCGTCGACGCCGGGCGCATACAGGACCTCGACCCCAAGGGGCAGGTGCGGCAGGCCCTTTGGGGGTTCGCCGGTGAACTGGGCCTGGTGACCGGCGCGGAGACGCCCGCCGGCGGCAGACCCGGCGGCAGGCAGGGCAAGGGCGCCCGGAGCGCCAAGTCCGCGGGCAAGCAGCAGAGACCGGCGCAGAGCGCGGGTCCCGCCGGCATAGCCCAGGCCCCGGGCAGCCGGGCGCTGCCGGCCGGCGGATCGGGCAGCTCGGGCGGCGCCGGCACCCAGGGCACGCAGGGGACGGGCCCGGCCGGGGGCGCCGGAGGCTCCGTACCCGGCCCGGCACCCGGCGGTGTCCCCGGCCCCGCACCCGGCCCCGCACCCGGCACCGGACCGGGCGGCACCTACGGGGACGGCGCGTACAACGGCGGGCAGCAGGCGGGCACCGGCGCCGAACGCCAGGCGCTGCCGCCGGGGCCGTCCCCCACCGGGGCTTCGAGCCGGACACTGGGGACCTCCTTCAACGACACCTACGGGAGGCCGGCGCCCGCGTACGGCCGCACCGGCCCGGACGCCGCTCCCCGCCCCGACCGCACCCACGGGATCGGACCGGCCCGTACGGACTCCGTCTTCGGCCCGCCGCCGGGCGCCGCCCGCGGCGGCCACGAGGCGGATGACGACGACGGCGAACCCAGTGTGTGGGGCGATCGGGGCGCCCTGACGGTGGAGTTCGCCGGGATCGCCCCCATCGTTCTGGTGGTCCTCGCCGTGCTGTGGCAGTGCGTGCTCATCGGCTACACGTTCTCGCTCGCGGGCAACGCGGCCGACGAGGCGGCACGGGCCGCCACCGCGGCCGCGTCCGGCGGCGACGCGCAGAGCGCCTGCCAGGAGGCGGCGACCGAGCACCTGCCCGCGAAGTGGCGCGAGTCCTCGGCGGTCGACTGCAGCCTCTCCGGGCACCTCTGGAAGGCGGACGTCGACCTCAGCGCACCGGTCCTCTTCCCCGGCGCGGGCAAGCTTCCCTTCACCGTCAGCGGCACGGCCGGCGCCGCGGAGGAGGGGTGAGCGGCATGGGCTCACGGGACAGGCCCGGTGCACGTGCCCTCCTGCGGCGTGCCGCCCGCGGCCAGGACCCCCAGCGCGGCGCGTCCAGCCTGGAGTTGGCGGGCATGATGCCGCTGCTCCTGCTGGTGGCCGTGGCGGCGATCCAGCTCGGCATAGCGGGCTACGCCGTCCAGCAGGCCGGGACCGGCGCCCGCGCCGCGGCCCGCACGGCCAGCCAGGAAGACCTCGCCGACGCCTACGCCGCTACCGGAAGGGCGGCCATGTCCGGCTGGACGGCCTCCCGAAGCAGCTTCGACCTCGGCGGTGGCGCGGACGAGGTCGAGGTCACCGCCACCGTCACCATCCCGTCCGTCATACCCGGAGTCGACGACTTCGGCGACGCCTCGCGCTCGGCCACCATGCCCCGCGACTGACGGGACGTACGTACGCGGGCCGCACTGCCGAAGCCGCACAGCCGAAGACCGCACCGCCGACACCGCACACGAGCAGCGCAGGCACAGCACACGGACACAGCAGCACACGCACCGAGCCGAACGCACAGAGAGGAGGCCGGAGATGAGTCTGAGGGCCCGCATCACCACCCCGGAGTCCCGCGCGCGCAACGGCGCCGCCCCGGCCGACGGGACCAGCCACCTCGTGCCGGTCTACCGGCAGAAGCTCCTCGAAGAGATCGACCTCGCCGAGATGTCCGCCTTGGCGCCGCAGGAGCGCAGGGCGCGCCTGGAGCGCGTGCTGGGCCACCTCATCAGCCGTGAGGGGCCCGTACTGGCCACCGACGACCGGGAGTTGCTCATCCGGCGCGTCGTGGACGAGGCGCTCGGCCTCGGCGTCCTCGAACCGCTGCTGGAGGACGCCACCGTCACCGAGATCATGGTCAACGGGCCCGAGCAGGTCTTCGTCGAGCGTGGCGGACGCGTCGAGCAGGTGCCGGTCCGCTTCGCCTCCGAAGAGCAGCTCATGCAGACCATCGAGCGCATCGTCTCCACCGTCAACCGCCGTGTCGACGAGTCCAATCCGATGGTCGACGCCAGGCTCCCGTCCGGCGAGCGCGTCAACGTCATCGTCCCGCCGCTCTCCCTGACGGGCCCCACCCTCACCATCCGGCGCTTCCCCCGCGCGTACGCCCTCCACGAGCTGATAGCGCTCGGCACGCTCGACGAGCACATCCTCTCGCTCCTCTCGGCATTCATCCGCGCCCGTTTCAACGTGATCGTCTCGGGCGGCACGGGCAGCGGCAAGACCACGCTCCTCAACGCGCTTTCGGGGCTCATCCCCGAGCACGAGCGCATCATCACCGTCGAGGACGCCGCCGAACTCCAGCTCCAGCAGCAGCACGTCATCCGCCTGGAGACCCGCCCGCCCAACGTGGAGGGCAAGGGCCAGATCACGGTCCGCGACCTCGTCCGCAACTCGCTGCGCATGCGACCCGACCGCATCATCGTCGGCGAGGTACGCGGCGGCGAGACGCTGGACATGCTCCAGGCGATGTCGACCGGCCACGACGGATCGCTCGCGACCGTGCACGCCAACAGTGCGGAGGACGCGCTGATGCGGCTGCAGACCCTCGCCTCCATGTCGGAGGTCGAGATCCCTTATGCGGCGTTGCAGGACCAGATCAACTCGGCCGTCGACGTCATCATCCAGCTCGCGCGCCTCGCGGACGGTTCGAGGAAGATCGTGGAGATCGTCCTGCTCGCCTCGCACGGCCGTGAGACCTTCCGCATCGCCTCCGTCTCGCGGTTCGACTCCCGGCCCATGTCCGCCGACGGCAAGGTGCACGGCAGCTTCGAGCACCTGCCCGTGCCGCGTCGCGCCGCCGTCAGACTCCAGATGGCGAGCGAGACCGTGCCGCCCGTCTTCGGGGTCGCGGACGACGCCGAACGGCTGACGACGAGAGAGGCGGGGTAGCGCGCCGCCCGTACGGCACGAACGAACCACGAGTACCGCGCCCGCCGCCCCGGCCCCGTACGAGGAGAGCGGCGGTCCGCGGCCGAGACAGACCGGCAGACACATGACCTCGGAGCCCAGGACCCCGCCATGGACACCACCGCACAACTCGCGCTAGGCGCCTTCCTGCTGGCGGGCACGCTCGCCGTCGTGGGAGTCCTCACCTACGCGGCCGGACGTGCGCAGCGGCAGACGGTGATCGAACGCCTCTCCGGCGAAGGCGCCGTCCGCGAGCTGCCCCCGGGCCGCCGGAGGCGGTTCACCGGCGTGGACCGCCGGTTGCGCCGCACCCGTCTGGGACGCCGGGTCCAGCTCAAGCTCGCGGCGACCGGCCTGGACATCACACCGGGGGAGTTCGCCGTCTACGTCATCGCCGCGATCGCGGGGCTCTGGCTGGTGGCCGCCTCCCTCCTCGCCCCCTTCTTCGGACCGATCGCGGGCCTCCTCGGAGCGATCTCCGCCAACGCCTTCCTCAGCCACCAACGCAGGCGCCGTACCGAGCAGTTCATCAACCAGCTTCCCGAGCTGTCGCGCATCCTCGCCAACGCCACCTCGGCGGGACTGGCGCTCCGCACGGCCCTCGGCATGGCCGCGGAGGAGCTCGACGCACCTGCGGGCGACGAACTGACGCTGGTGACCAACCAGTTGGCCGTCGGACGCTCCATCGACGACGCCCTGGGCGAGCTCGCCGAACGGTTGCCCTCGCGCGAACTCGTCGTACTCGTCACGACGTTGGTCCTCGCCAACCGCGCCGGAGGCACCCTCGTCGCGTCCCTGCGGAACCTCACCGACACGCTGGAGGAGCGCAAGGAGACCCGCCGCGAGGTGCGCACGATGCTCGCCGAGGTCAACGCGACGGCCTTCACGGTCCCGGTGCTCGGCCTCGGAGCGATGCTGATGATGAACTCGATGATGCCCGGCGCCCTCGCCCGCGTCACCGGCTCCGTGCTCGGGCAGATCGCGATCCTCGCCGCCGTCGCGCTCTTCGCCACCGGCTTCTTCGTCATCCGCCGCCTCGGCAAGATCGAGATCTGAGAAGGAGGTCCGAACCGCCATGCTGCCCCTTCTCCTCGCCGCCGCCGTCGGACTCGCCGTGTACGGAGCCATCGCGGGCATACGGATGTACCGGGCCGAGACGCAGCTGCCCAGCGACCTCGCCGTCGCACTCGAGGTCGGAGCGACCCGCACGACCGCGCGGGAAGCCGCGGTCGACAGGCTGGGCATGCCGCTCGCGCCGCTCGTCCTGCGCCTGATGGGCAGCCGGCGCGTCGACAGGAAGCGCCGCAAGATCGACCAGGCCGGCAATCCCGGCGGTCTCACCGTCCAGCGCTACGCGGCCCGCCGCGCCGCCTACGGCGTCTTCGGCGTCCTCATGGCCCTCGTGGGGCTCGCGGCGGACAGCGTGCTCTTCGCGGTGATCGTGCTGGCGTTCGGGTTCACTGCGGCCGACCTGGCGATCCTCCAGGCCATCCGCGACCGCAAGCGGGTCATCGAACGCACCCTGCCCGACTTCCTCGACGTGCTCGCGGTCGTCGTCTCCGCCGGCCTGAGCTTCCGTCAGGCACTCGAACGCGTCGCCGAGCACTACGAAGGCCCCTGGGCGGACGAACTGCGCATCACTCTGCGTCAGATGGACCTCGGAGTCGGCCGTCGCCAGGCCTTCGACGAGCTGCGCAAGCGCAACTCCAGTGACCAGGTCGACCAGTTCGTCACCGCCCTACAGCAAGGCGAGGAACTGGGCGCGCCCATCGCGGACACCCTCATCCAGATCGCCACCGACATGCGCCGCACCGACGCGCAGAACGCCCGCCGGCAGGCGGCCAAGACCGTGCCCAAGGCGACGATGACGACCATCGCCTTTCTGCTGCCGGGAACGCTGCTGCTGATCGTCGCCACATTCGTTCTGGGCTCCGACACGGACTTCGGTTCCGTCCTGAACGGATGAGGGCATGACGTACGAGACCAACACCCGGCGCACAGCGGCCGTTTACGCCAAACTCGAGGGGCGGCCAGTCGCCCCCTTCGTCGGCGCCGACCGATGTGGCACAGTCAGCATTCGGACTACGGCGGCGGGCCGCGGGAGGGGGGAGCGAATGCGCGACGGTCCCGTCTGTGCCCCTTTCAACTCCGCTGCAGAGCCCACCGTTTGGCTGAGGCCACGGCGGACAAGAACTACACCGAGCCTGTCACCACTGAAGGAGACCGCGATGTCGAGAGCCATTCGCAACTGGCGCCGACGCGTCATGGAGCGCATGCACGACCGCGAGGGGGACAGGGGCGCCAGCGCCATCGAGTACGCGGGCATCGTCATTCTCGTGGCAGGCATCATTCTGGCGATTCGGGCTCTCGGACTTCCTGCCCAGATCTCGGGGGCTCTCGACCAGTGGATCAGCGCGATCGTCGGCAGCTGATGATCGCCCGCAGAGTCCGCGAGGACGAGGGGCAGACCGTCGTTCTCTACGGCGCTGTGATCGCCGGACTGCTGTTTCTCGCTTTCGCGTTCTTCGCAGTGGCTCAAGCCGGGACCGTACGCAACGGCGGGCAGACGGCCGCTGACGCAGCCGCCCTCGCGGCAGCCCAAGACGACCGCGATGAGCTTTTCGACGGCTTCCTCGACGACCTCGACAACGGGGACGACTGGCAGGACTGGCTCGACGGCCTCGGTTCGCTCACCGGCGACGGATGCGGCGAAGCGGAGTACTACGCCGACCGGAACCGCGCCGACGTGCTCGCCTGCGATGCGGTGACGGAGGACGGCGACGACGGCTACACGGTGGAAATCCGGACGCGATTCGATACGGGCCACTCCATCGTCCCCGGTGCGAGCAACAAGAAGGCCCAAGCGAGCGCCACTGCCGTGATCAAACCGCGCTGCGACTTCGACGACGAGGCTGAACTCATCGAAATCACGTGTGACGGTGAGGACTTCACCATCGACCCGGACGACATCGACCTCGATCTGAAGCCGTCGGATCTCTTCTCGGTGGTGCTGGTCGGATGATGAATGAAAGACAGACTAAGGACAACGACCGATGATCTTTCAGCACTCTAGGAAGTCACGCCCGAGGATGGCCGTAGCAGCGCTCGCAACTGGACTGCTGCTGATGACGGCCGGTTGCAGCGGCGACGACGGCGGAAAGAGTGATGCCGACTCCTCGACAGCCCCTGGCCAGAAGGAGGACAAGCCTGACGGCCAGAACGGCGGCGTGATCGCCGAGGTGAAGGGCGGCGAAAGCATCACGCTGACGATCGACTCGGCGAAACGCGAAGAGGGGGGATTCGTCACCGTCACCGGCAAGGTGACGAACGGAGGCAGCGGAATCTTCAGCGCCCCGGGGTGGGCCGGGGACGAGTCCGAGCTGTCTCTCAAGAACGACTCTTCCATGGCTGGAGCGAAGCTCGTCGACAAGAAGGGCAAGAAGCGCTACTACATCCTGCGCGACACGGAGGGACGTTGCCTCTGCACGCGTTTCACGAAAGGCGTCAAGAGCGGCGACACGATGACGTGGTACGCGCAGTTCCCCTCGCCCCCGGAGAACACTGCAAAGGTCGACTTCCAGATCGCGGACATGCCACCCGCCAGCATCGAAATCTCGGAAGGGTGAGCTGACGAGATGATCCGTCCGCACCCGGGCGCCATGCGATGGGCCGCCTGTACGTCGGTCTCCGTCGTGCTCTTCACCGTGCTCAGCTCCGCACCGGCACAAGCCGACCCGTCGCCGCTGCCCAGTCCCCCGCCGCCACCTACGCTCCCCGGCGCTGACGACCCGACCACCATCCCCACCGAGGCGCCCTCCCTGCCTGGCGAGGGTGGCGCTCCCGCCCCCAAGTACAGCGAGCCGCCGGACAACATCGCGGGCGGCTCCAAGCCGCCGGTCAAGCTCGATCCGCAGGCGGCCGGGCTGAGGCTCGCGGACGGCGCGGCGCTCGCCCCGTCCAAGGTGCTCGACATCAAGTTCGTCACCGAGGACCTCGGGGGCGAGGAGCGGCGCGAGGACAGCACGGCGAAGACGAAGTTCACGCTCCAGGCGGAGGTGCTCTTCCCGAAGGACAGCTCGAAGCTCGACGGCGGCGCCCAGTCGCGTATCGACGAGCTGGCCTCGGAGATCGAGAAGCAGAAGGCCGACGAGATCAACGTGTTCGGGTTCACCGACGATCTCGGCTCGTACGGCCACGGCAAGAAGCTCTCGAAGGAGCGCGCGAACGCAGTGCAGAAGGCGCTCGCGGAGAAGCTGGGCTCGTCGGTGACCTTCAACGTCCGCGGCTACAGCGAGGACTATCCGATCGCGGACAACAGGACCGAAGAGGGCCGCAAGAAGAACCGCCGCGTCGAGGTGTCCTTCCCCCGCCAGGAGTGAGCTGCCCGCCGCCCGGCCGTGCCCGTCTGCCCGTCACCGCTCCCGCCTCCGGCTGCGTTCGTTCACTTCGGCCAGGCGGGCGCTCAACAGCTCGGCGGGGCTGAGTAGTTGGACGCGGCCGGGGTCGGCGTCCCATTCGCGTCCGCCGTTGAGCGGGCGGAGCTGGACGTAGGGGCCGTCGTGCGCCATGACGATGCCGACGCGCCCTTGCCGGGTGTCGCGGACAGCGGCGCCCACGGCCGGTTCCGGCGGTGGGGCCAGGGGGCCGGGCTGTGCGCCGGTGGTCACCTTCCGGCGCCCTTGTTGATCACGGCGGCCAGCGCGAAGGCGACGGGCGCGGAGCAGACGCCGAGGTGGACGAGGGCGTATCGGGCGGCGCGCCCGAAGTCCACGTCGTCGGCGCTGTTGTCTCCGTCGACCACGTCCTGCCAGGGCGTCCGTACGTCCATGGCGGGCAGCTGGACGCCGGCGCGCAGGAGGGCGTCGGCGAGCGCGTCGCGCGCCTGGACCACTTCCCTGATCTTCGCCGCTCCGGCCGGGCTGTCGTCGTGGCTGATGTGTCGCTGAGTGCTCATGGAGATGCTCCGTCGGCCGTTCTTCATCCGGTTTCCATGCCTTCGTCACGCGTCCTGAACTACCGTGCGTGATGAGGGGATTACGAGCATGCGGCAGGAACGGCACGGCCACGCCGCGGACATGACCTGGTTCCCCGCGGAGCAGTCCAAGTTCCACACCTTCCACGGAGGGCTCATGCCGACGAGGCGAACGGTCACCGGCCGCAGCCGTGAGCCGCGGGCGCGGTTCGCGGAGGAGCTGCGGTCACTGCGCGCCGGACGGGGCGACAGCCTGCGGCAGCTGGGCGAACGGCTGGGCTGGGACTGGTCGTTGTTCGGGAAGATGGAGAACGGGGAGACGCTGGGCGGGCCGGAGGTCGTCGAGGCGTTGGACCAGCACTACGGGACGCCGGGCCTGCTGCTGGCCCTGTGGGAGCTGGCGGTGAGCGACCAGACCCAGTTCAAGGAGCGGTACCGGCGCTACATGGCTCTGGAGGCGGAGGCCACCAGCCTGTGGCACTTTGCGGTGAGCGTTCTGCCGGGCCTGCTGCAGACGCCGGGGTACGCGCGGGAAGTCCTCGCCGTGGGCGGCCTCAGGGGAGAGGAGCTGGCGCAGCAGGTCGAGGCCCGCATGAGCCGCCGCGTCCTCCTGGACGGTGAGGACGCGCCGCCGTTCAGGACGATCCTGTCGGAGGCCGTGCTGCGGACTCCCTTGCGGGACCCGGACGAGTGGCGGGCCCAGTTGGAATACGTGAGCGAGGTCGCGGAGAGGCCGGGCGTGACGGTCCACGTGCTGCCGCAGAGCGCCGGACTGCATGGGCTGATGGGCGCCGACTTGTGGTTCTTGCTGCTTCCGGACGGGCGCACTGTGGCCTACACCGAGAACGGCTACCGAGGCGAACTCATCGAGGAGATCGGACCAGTTCAGCGTCTGCAACGGACGTACGATGCAGTCCGCGACATGGCACTGTCCCCTGCCGAGTCGCGGAAAGCCGTCCTGCGCATTCTGGAGGAAGTGCCGTGCGATCCCTCGATCTGAGCGCCGCCGCCTGGCGCAAGAGCAGCTACAGCAATCAGGACGGCGGAGCGTGCGTCGAGATCTCCGACGACTTCGCCGCCGTCGTTCCCGTACGTGACAGCAAGAACCCGCGGGGCCCGGTGATCGCATTCCCCGCGAGCGGCTGGTCGTCATTCGTCTCCGCCGTGAAGAACGGGCGCCTGAGCGGCTGAAACGAGGCCGCACGCATAACGAGACGGTCCCCGCGACCAGTTGATCCGCGGGGACCGTCATTCGTTCATCGATGAGGCGCTTCCCGCCTCTGCGGCACTCCCGCTTTCGGCCACCTGAGGTGGGCGGGGAAACGGGTCAGGCCGCGGAAGTGACGTCGGACTGGAGGGCGCGCCTCCAGTCGGTACGCAAACGGTCCAGCTCTGCGAGATCCGCTTGCGACCAGATCGTACGACCCGCGACGTAGCGACGGATCGCTTCGTTCGCCTCTGCGGCGGCGCGGTCGCCGCGGCCAGAGGGCTGGGAAGTCGAAGACGAGGACATGACTCAAGATTAGAGCCTCCCACTGACATCCACGGCCAAATAATGGGCGATTTAGGTCACGTGACGTTTGCTCAACTTCTGTAAACCCGGCCGCAGGAGCGCTTTCGTGATGTTCGGTCGGCCCCTCACCAGCGCCTTTTCGCAATTAGGCTCGCGGTGTGCTGCTGACGTCGACACTCGTCCTCTCCGCGGCCGGCTACGGGGCGGTGGCCGGAGCGCTTCTGCCGCGCGCCGTCTACCGGTTCGCGGTCCCCCGTGAGCGGTCCCTGCCCCGGGACTGCCCGGGAGGCCACCCGCTGCCGGGTTCGTGGCGCGGCTGGGTGGGCCCGGCGCGATGCCTGCAATGCGTTCCGGACGGCGCCGCCCCGCAGGCCGCTCCGGAAGGCGCCACGGAGAGCGCCGCGGGCACCGACCCGGCCCCCGCCCCCGACGCGGCTCCCGACGCGGCTCCCGACGCCGCCTCCGTGGAGCCTCCGCTCCCCGGCGCCCCCGTCCCGGCGTCCGGGCCGCGCACGGGCCCGCTGATGCTCGCGGGTGCCCTCGTCTGCGCCGTGCTCGCCCTGATCGGCGGTCCGCGTCCGGAGTCGGCGGTCTGGCTGGCGGCGGCGCCGTTCGGCCTGCTGCTCGCGGCGGTGGACGTACGCGTGAGCCGCCTGCCCGACGTCCTCACCCTCCCGCTGGCCGCACTCACCGCCGGCCTGCTCGGCGTGGCCTCCATCTCGCCTGCCGCGCAAGGGAGTTGGGGTCGGGCGCTGCTCGGCGGAGCCGCGCTGGCCGGCGGCTTCTTCGTGCTGTTCCTGGTGCATCCGCGCGGACTCGGCTTCGGCGACGTCAAGTTGGCGCTCACCGCGGGCGTCGCTCTTGGGTGGTACGGCTGGGAGGCGCTGCTCGCCGGCGCCTTCCTCGCGTTCCTGCTGCACGCTCTCTTCGGCTTCGCACTGATCGCGGCCGGCCGTGCGAACCGTCGAACGGCCCTGCCGTTCGGGCCGTTTCTGCTGATGGGCGCGCTGCTGGGGATGCTGGCGGCGGCTCCCGGAGTCTGACGGCACCGCCCGCGGAGAGGCCGCGTCGCCGCCCGGCGTCGGCACCCGGCTCGGGCTTGTCCGGACGCTGCCGCGACACGGCGAAGGGGTAGTTGCTGTCCGGACGACCTTGCGTGAGGGGCTAAGGTGGAAACCCCCCCTCGGGCCGGTCCGTATCCCCCCACGGACCGGCCCGTTTTCTTCTCCACCTTCTTCTCCCGCGCCGTGAGCCGAGGCTCCGGCGCCCCTCTGCGGGCCCGCCGCCCCGGTCCGGCGCACGTCAGCCGAGGCTCAACTCTCGCTGCTGCGCGACCAGATGTTGGTCCCCGGCTCGGAGACGGCGTAGGAGTCGATCTCGCGCAGCTCCTCCTCCGTGAGCGGCGGCCCTTCGAGCGCCGCCACGTTCGCCTCCAGCTGCCCCACGCTGCTGGCGCCGATCAGCGCCGACGTCATCCGCGGGTCCCGCAGCACCCACCGCAGCGCGAGCTGGGCCAGCGTCTGCCCGCGCCGCCGGGCGATGCCGTCGAGTCCGCGGAGACGGTTCACGACGTCCCCGGTCAGCAGCCCCGGGTCCAGCGACTTGCCCTGCGCGGCCCGCGAGCCCTCCGGGACGCCGTCCAGGTACTTGTCGGTGAGCAGGCCCTGCGCGAGCGGGGCGAAGGAGATGCACCCCATGCCCTCCTGCTCCAGGGTGTCCAGGAGCCCGTCCTCCTCCGTCCAGCGGTTCAGCATCGAGTAGGACGGCTGGTGGATGAGCGCCGGAACGCCCATCTCCCGCAGCAGGCCCGCCGCCTCGCGCGTGCGCCGGGCGTTGTAGGAGGAGACGCCCGCGTACAGGGCCTTGCCCTGCCGCACGGCGGAGGCGAGCGCCCCCATCGTCTCCTCCAGCGGTGTCTCCGGGTCGAAGCGGTGGGAGTAGAAGATGTCGACGTAGTCGAGCCCCATGCGCCGCAGGGAGGCGTCCAGGGACGACAGCAGGTACTTGCGGGAGCCCCACTCGCCGTACGGGCCCGGGTGCATGAGATAGCCCGCCTTGGTCGATATGACCATCTCGTCACGGTAAGGGCGGAAGTCCTGCGCCATCAGCTTGCCGAAGTTCAGCTCGGCGGAACCGGGCGGCGGTCCGTAGTTGTTGGCCAGGTCGAAGTGCGTGACGCCAAGGTCGAACGCCCGCCTCAGGATGGCCCGTTGGGTCTCCAGTGGACGGTCGTCGCCGAAGTTGTGCCACAGCCCGAGAGAGACGGCGGGCAGCTTCAGGCCGGAGCGTCCGGTGCGCCGGTAGACCATGGAGTCGTAGCGGTCTTCGTCGGCGCTGTAGGGAAAAAGAGAGGACTGTGAGGGGAGGGAGGAGTCGTGCGTCATGGGCCTTTACTATCAGTTTCCCTACGGCCCGGCCCCGGGAGCCGCCCGGCTTCGTCCGGGGCCTTCACCGGCAGTAAGGTTCAAGAATCCCGGACTCGCCAAGGAGGGGCTGGCCATTCCCATGAAGCTTCGTGACCTGGTGTACAGGCTCTATGCGCGCCGGGTGGAGGACCGACTCGACACCGACCAGGTGCCGAAGCACATCGGCGTCATCCTGGACGGGAACAGGCGCTGGGCGCGGGCATCGGGCGGTACCACGGAGCAGGGCCACCAGGCGGGCGCGGAGAAGATCCAGGAGTTGCTGACCTGGTGCGCCGAGACGGACGTCGAGGTCGTCACGCTGTGGCTCCTCTCGACGGACAACCTGCACAGGCCGGAGCGGGAGCTGCTGCCGCTGCTGGGCATCATCGAGGACACGGTGCGCGACCTGGCGGCGGACGGCCGCTGGCGCGTCCACCACGTCGGCCAGCTCGACCTCCTGCCCGACCGTACGCAGCAGGTGCTCAAGAAGGCCGAGCAGAAGGCCGGGGACATCGACGGGATACTCGTGAACGTGGCCGTCGGCTACGGCGGCCGCCAGGAGATCACCGACGCCGTCCGGTCGCTCCTCGCGGACCGCGCCGAGCGCGGCATGAGCCTCGACGCCCTCGCGGAGAGCCTGACCGTCGAGGACATCTCGGAGCACCTCTACACCCGCGGCCAGCCCGACCCCGACCTGGTCATCCGCACCAGCGGCGAGCAGCGCCTCTCGGGCTTCATGCTCTGGCAGAGCGCCCACTCGGAGTACTACTTCTGCGAAGTGTTCTGGCCGGCCTTCCGCAAGGTCGACTTCCTCCGTGCCCTCCGCGACTACGCGGCCCGCCACCGGCGCTACGGGAACTGATCCCGCCGGGCGCGCACGGCGCCCAGGGGAGCGCGTAAGGGATATGCGGGCTCTGCGAAAGCGGTCAGGGCCGGGAGCTGCAGGGAAATCCCCGTTTCGGGTCCCCCTGGTCACCCTCCCGTGGACCACCGCATATGCCGTTGCATGCTTGTCGCCGCCCGGGGGAATATCAGCCTCATGGCCGGGGCCCTCCACAGGCTCCGGCGCCGGGAGGCCCGATTGCAGACCACGGACGACCGCAGAGGCATTGCGGGCGACGCGGATGTCGCGGAGGGCCGGTGCACGGCCCGCCCCGCGCGGGTCCGGACCGGTCTCTTCCCTTGCGACGCCGTCGCACCCCGACCTCTTCCGAGGGGGTTCGTCCACCCGTGGTGACAAGCAAGAAGCGCAACGATTCCGACCGGCGCACGTATGTCATCGACACAAGCGTGCTGCTCGCAGACCCGACGGCAATGGACCGTTTCGAGGAGCACGAAGTGGTGCTCCCCGTCGTCGTCGTGACCGAGTTGGAGGCAAAGCGGCACCACCCGGAGCTCGGCTACTTCGCACGTCAGGCGCTGCGGAGGCTGGACGAGTACCGCGTCCGGTACGGCCGGCTCGACGCTCCCATTCCGATCGGGGAGGTGGGCGGCTCCCTGCGCGTGGAGCTCAACCATTCCGACACCGGTGTCCTGCCGGCCGGCTTCCGGCTGGAGGACAACGACTCGCGGATCCTCGCGGTGGCCCGCAACCTGCAGGCCGAGGGGTACGACGTGACGGTCGTCTCCAAGGACCTGCCGCTGCGGATCAAGGCGTCGTCCGTCGGGCTCCTCGCCGAGGAGTACCGCGCGGAGCTCGCCATCACCGAGTCGGGCTGGACCGGCATGTCCGAGCTGACCCTCGCCGGCGAGGACATCGACGAACTCTTCGCCGCGGACAGCGTCTTCGTCCCGGAAGCGGCCGAACTGCCCGTCCACACCGGCCTGGTGCTCCAGTCGGAGAAGGGCAAGGCGCTCGGGCGGGTCACACCGCAGGGGAGGGTGAAGCTCGTACGCGGCGACCGCGAGGCGTTCGGCATCAAGGGCCGCAGCGCGGAGCAGCGCATCGCTCTCGACCTGCTGCTCGATCCCGAGGTCGGCATCCTGTCCATGGGCGGGCGTGCCGGTACGGGCAAGAGCGCCCTCGCGCTGTGCGCGGGCCTGGAGGCGGTGCTGGAGCGCAGGCAGCACCGGAAGGTCATGGTCTTCCGGCCGCTGTACGCGGTCGGCGGTCAGGATCTGGGCTATCTCCCGGGCACCGAGGCCGAGAAGATGAACCCCTGGGCGCAGGCGGTCTTCGACACCCTCTCGGCGGTCACGAGCCGCGAGGTGATCGAGGAGGTCGTGGAGCGCGGGATGCTGGAAGTGCTGCCCCTGACGCACATCCGGGGACGCTCGCTGCACGACGCCTTCGTGATCGTGGACGAGGCCCAGTCGCTCGAGCGGAACGTCCTGCTGACGGTCCTCTCCCGGATCGGCTCCGGTTCACGGGTCGTACTCACCCATGACGTGGCGCAGCGGGACAATCTCCGCGTCGGACGCTACGACGGGGTGGTCGCGGTCGTGGAGAAGCTGAAGGGCCATCCGCTCTTCGCGCACATCACGCTCAGCCGGTCCGAAAGGTCGCCCATCGCGGCGCTTGTGACCGAAATGCTCGAAGAGGTGAATATCTGACGGCAGTTGAGGCGATTGGCGCCGGTCGTCCCCACGGGGCGGCCGGCGCCTTCGCGTCGGCGTGCGGGTCGCGGGTGCGGGCAGACTGCGGATACCTCGTGCGGGTGACGTTCGCCGCCGGTCCGCGCTCTCCTTCCGTTCTCCCCGCATACCGCCCTGACCTGCGGCGACGACAAGGGAGTTGGCCAGTGGTCGCACCACTGGCGGGGGAGTCGTGAGAGGGTCCAGCAGCCTAGCCGGACGTCCCGTGGTACGCCCTGCTTTCCGGGGAATGTGACAGTCAAACTCCCTGTGACCTATCCCACTCGGTGCGGAATTGCCTCGGACTGCTCGCGTCCGGCAGGGTGTGGTTCCTGTCAGGCCCCGCATACGGCACAGCGGCACCCCCAAAGGTGCGGCACCGCACGGCAGTACAGAACTGAACAGCAGTCACGCCGTATGCCGCCCGAGCACCACGCGGGCTCTTCCCGTTCGACGGGGAAGCCCAACCGGGCCAGTACCTCCGGTGACCAAGTTCCGAGGGGGTCAGTGCCAGGGGCACGATTGCGCCCGCGCGGTCACTCAAGCGGGCACGTTGGAAGGAAAACGTGTGACTCGGATCTCCGTCCGGGGATTCGCCGTGGCGTCCGCCACCGCGGTCACCACCGTCGGCGCCGTCGTCGGTGTGGCTTCCGGTAGCCAGCAGGGCCAGACGACGAACGACGTCGAGGCCACCGCTGCTGACGCGACGCTCCTCGCAGACATACCGGCGGGTCAGCAGGCCCAGGTTCAGACCGCTTCCCTGACGCAGCAGGCGGACTCCGCGTCCTCCGCCGCGCACGCGGAGGCGAAGAAGTCCGCTGAGGAGGCCGCGCGCAAGCAGGCAGCCGAGGCCGCGGCGGCCAAGAAGGCCGCAGCGGAGAAGGCAGCCAAGGAGCGTGCGGCGAAGGAGGCGGCGAGCCGTTCCGCGCGTGCTGACGCGTCGGACTTCACGCAGAAGGCCTCCTACACGACGGCCGAAGTCCAGTCGATGGCCAAGAAGATCGTCGGCGCGGGCCAGTTCCAGTGCTTCTCGGAGATCGTCGAGCGCGAGTCCGGCTGGAACTACCAGGCCAGCAACCCCTCCTCCGGTGCCTACGGCCTCATGCAGGCTCTGCCCGGTTCCAAGATGGCCTCCGCGGGTGCCGACTGGCGCACCAACCCCGCCACCCAGATCAAGTGGGGCCTGAACTACATGGACAGCCGTTACGGCAGCCCGTGCGGTGCCTGGGACTTCTGGCAGGCCAACAACTGGTACTGAGCGGCAGCGCCCCGCGCTGAACCTCACACCTCCACAAGCTTCAGCGACTCACCCCCGGCCCGGATCCACGGGCCGGGGGTGAGCGTGCGGTGTGCCCGGGTGGTGAACGTCATCGCGCGTCCGTGACGCAAGCAACCTCCGCGCCGGTAACGTCGTCATCCAACGGCAGCGGTGACGGCCGGGCTTGGGTGTGCCTCCCGGCCCGCAGGCGGCCCGGAAGAGTTCAGCAGGGGGCGGAGGACGCGGGATGACGAGCAGGGTGGACAGGCTGCGCGACGGCGTGGCGCGGTTGGGGGCCCGTATCGCGGAGAGGCGGGCGGAGCAGCTCGCCCGGCAGGAGGCGATCACCGGCGTGGGCGGCGGGGGGTACGCCTCCCAGGGCGGGCAGGCCGGTGCGGAGGCGCGGCCCGGTACTACGCCGCCGATGGCACCGGAATCCGCGCCCGCGCCCGCACCCGGAGGGGGGCGGCCCGCGCCCGCCTCCGTCGTGCCGTGGGGACTGCGGGTCGCGGGCGAGTCGGCCTGGCGGCTGCTGGTGCTCGCGGGTCTCGTCTGGGTGCTGATACAGGTGATCAGCTCGATCAGCCTGCTCGTACTCGCCTTCTCCGCGGGCCTGTTGGTGACGGCCCTGCTGCAGCCCACCGTCGCCCGCCTCAAGCGCCACCGCGTGGGACGCGGCCTGGCCACCGCGATCACCTTCATCACCGGCTTCGTGGTGATGGGCCTGGTCGGCTGGTTCGTGGTCTGGCAGGTCACCGAGAACCTGCCCACCCTCACCGAGCGGGTTCAGCAGGCCATCGACGAGGGCCAGCGCTGGGCGGTGCAGGGCCCGTTCCACGTCTCCGAGCAGCAGGTCAACGACGTCGCGAAGAACCTGAGCCAGTGGCTGGGCGACAACAGCAAGGAAGTCACCTCCGCCGGGCTCGAAGGCGTCACGGTGCTGCTGGAGTTCCTCTCCGGCGCGGCGCTGGCGATGTTCATCACCCTCTTCCTGCTCTACGACGGCGACCGCATCTGGAACTGGGTGCTGAAGCTCGTGCCCGCGGCGGCGCGCGAGGGGGTCGCCGGTGCCGGGCCGCGTGCCTGGACCACGCTCACCGGGTACGTACGCGGGACCGTGATCGTCGCCATGATCGACGCGATCTTCATCGGCGTGGGCATCTACATCCTCGACGTGCCGCTCGCGGTGCCGCTGGCCGTGCTCATCTTCATCTTCGCGTTCGTGCCGATCGTGGGCGCGGTGGTCTCCGGGGCGCTGGCGGTGCTCGTCGCCCTCGTCACCAACGGGCCCGTCACGGGTCTGCTGGTGCTCGGCGTCGTGCTGCTGGTCCAGCAGATCGAGAGCCACGTCCTGCAGCCGTTCATCCTGGGCCGTCTCGTACGGGTGCACCCCCTGGCGGTGGTGCTCGCGGTCACCGGCGGCAGCCTCATCGCGGGCATCCCGGGCGCGGTCGTCGCGGTGCCGCTCGTGGCCGTGCTCAACACGGCCGTCGGGTATCTGCGGGCGTTCTCGGAAGGGACCCATCCGGGCGGCCCGGGCGTGCTCGCCGTCGCCGGGGGACCGCAGGGGCCCGCCGGGGGAGCGGCGGCGGGCAAGGGCGCCGGAGCCGCGGAGGCTCCCGCCCTGGAGAAGGGCGGGGTCACGCCCGCGGAACCCGCCGCTTCTCCCACGGAGTCGGCGGACGGCGCCCCGCCGGCCCGCCCCCAGGACGGGCCGGAGTCTTCGGGGAACCCCGGCGGGACGCCGTAGGGCCTCTCGTCCGGATCTCCGCGGGCCGCGGCGTCGGCTGAAGATCCGAACGACAGGCGTCAGGGGCGGTTCCGCGCCGGTGCACGCGGCCGGGGAGTGTCTCCCCGGCCCGGCGCCGGTCAGTACGGGGCCTCGCGGGTGTCCATATGGCGCTTCAGGCGCCGCTGATCGGCGGCGCTCCAGCCGTCGGGAGGCGCCACCGCGCCCCACGCCTCCACCGAGCCGGTGCCGTAGCGGTGGCCGTGGGGCGCGTCCACCTCGTAGGAGACGGCGAGGTCGACCGTGGTCTGCCAGAAGGTGACGAACGGGAACCAGCCGACCTCCTTCGTGATGTCCGGGCCGAGCGGCTCCCGCAGCCAGGGCGGCCGCTCCAGCGCCAGATCCCACGACCACCACACGATCGCGTCCGAGGCGTTCTGCAGGTAGACCACGCGCGGACCGTGCCAGGGGCCGGGCGGCCGGGCGAGGTCCTTCCGCGGCCACTGCGCGAAGCGGAAGTGGCGTCCGTCGTCGTACTGCGGACGCCACACGGGGCTGCCGGCGTCGCGGCCCGCGGTGAGCTCCCGGCGGATGGGGGAGAAGTTCGGGGAACCGGCCAGCACCGCGCCGTCCACCTTCGACAGCAGGTCGCGCGGCCCGTCGAAGGCCGCCTCGATGCCGTAGGCGCCGAGGCTCTCGCCGAAGACGACCAGGCGAGGGCGGCTTTGCGGCGGTTCCCGCAGCCAGCGTGCGCGGACGGCCTTCACCAGCGCCCGGTTCGCCCGGCCCGCCTGCTCCTTGTCGACGACGAAGGAGACCCAGCTCGGCAGGTAGGAGTACTGCATGGCCACGATCGCCGTGTCGCCGCCGTGCATGTACTCCAGGGGCTCCGCGTCGGCCGAGTTGACCCAGCCCATGCCCGTGGTGCCGGCGACGGCCAGCACCTCGCGGCTGAAGGCGCCGGTCCGCTCCAGTTCGGCGACGGCGATCTGGGCGCCCGCCTCGTACGTCGACGCCTCGTCGCCGTCGGCCGTCTGGGCCTCGATGCTCTGCTTGCCGACGTAGACGCGCACCGGGTCCTCAGCGGGGCGCCGTGTCACCTCGCGGATCCGGCGGGCGGTGAGCGACGAGGCGGTGAAGTTGCGGCCCTCGTAACCGAGTTCGTCCCATTTGACGAGGGAGCCGGGGCTGCCGGAGACGTACGGGGAGCCCGGCTGGACCATGCCGTCCCTGGTGCGGTCGTTGGTGGCCGCCGCGATCCGGGACACGACGTCGATCACCCCGCGGTCGAAGACGACGTCGCGGGTGCCGACGACCACCACGCAGGCGCTGATCAGCACGCCCGCGACCACGGCCAGAGGCCGAGGGACGAACCGGCACAGGCCGCGTATCAGCTCGCGGGTGCACAGCCGGACCGTGCGGGCCAGGAGCAGCAGCGCCCCGCACAGGGCCAGAGCCACCAGCGCGATCATCATCGAGTGCCAGGTCAGGGTCTCCGGGAGCTCCTGCAGTGCCCGCAGTTCCCGCTGCATGCGGGCGCTCTCCGAGAGGGCCAGCACGGTGAGCCCCGCCGCGAGCACGTAGTACGCCTGCCAGGCGTGTGCCCGCGCCCGTTCGCGCGGCAGCCGGGCCATGTGCAGGCGGGCCACGTGCAGCCGGGCCATGTGCAGGCGGGCCACGTGCGGTCGGGAGGGCGCGGGCAGGCGCCGGCGGAGCCGTACGAGGGTGCCGCGCACCAGCCAGCCGAGCAGCGAGCCCAGCGCGTAGCCGATCGCCGCCGTGATGCCGCCGATGACGCCCTGAAGCAGCCAGGGCCGCGGCACCAGCGAGGGCGTGAGGGAGAGCCAGAAGAAGACGGTGGCGGCGCACGTCGCCGTCAGGTCCGGCCAGCGGCGCACCAGCCAAGTGGGGTGCGGGCGCTGCCAGTACGGGCGCCGGACCACCGAGAGCAGGCGGCGTGCGCGCGGGGCGGGCGCCCGCCCGTGGACGCCCGGGTGGGCGGGGGCGGGGGTGTCCGGCGGCGGGGGCGGCGCCGCGGCGGGGCGGAGGTCCGGGGGTGCCGCGCGCGTGCCGGTTGCCCGGTCCCGTTCATGCGGATACGTCCCGGAAGCGGGAGCGCGTTCCTCCGCGGTGCGTGCCATCGATCGCACCCCCCGGTTCTCGATCACGGCGCGGCATCCACAGCGGTGCCGGTATCGCTGACGCAGGAGCGTGGCCGGGGGTTGCCCGGGCGGGTGGTACGGGACTGCGGCAGGGGAGGACCGGCGAAGTCAGCCGGGTCGGCGCATGCCCCGGACCGGGCCGCCGAGGGAGGTCGTCACCGCTGTCTTCGCAGGCCGGAGCGGTATTCCGCTTTCTATACACGAGGCGTATACATAGTGTGTATAGTCTCCGCCATGTCCATCAGCCATACCTTGCTCGGCCTTCTGGAGTCCGGTCCCCGCCACGGCTACGACCTCAAGCGGGCCTTCGACGAACGCTTCGGCCACGACCGCCCGCTGCACTACGGGCAGGTCTACTCGACGATGTCGCGACTGCTGAAGAACGGTCTCGTCGAGGTCGACGGCATCGAGGCGGGCGGCGGGCCCGACCGCAAGCGATACGCCATCACCGATGCCGGCGTCACCGACGTCGCCGACTGGCTCGCCCGTCCCGAGAAGCCGGAGCCCTACCTGCAGAGCACCCTCTACACCAAGGTCGTGCTCGCCCTCCTCACCGGCCGGGACGCCGGCGAGCTGCTCGACGGGCAGCGCGCCGAACATCTGCGCCTCATGCGCGAGTTGACCAAGCGCAAGCAGGGCGGCGATCTGGCGGACCAGCTCATCTGCGACCACGCCCTGTTCCACCTCGAAGCCGACCTGCGATGGCTGGAACTGACGGCCGCGCGACTCGGCAAGCTCGCCTCGGAGGTACGGCCATGACCACCCACGCACCGACCGGCCCGCACGACGGCGGCGGCCCCGGCGCCTCGGCCGGGACCGGATTCCTGCTCACCGCCTCCCGGTTGCACAAGACCTACGGCTCGACGGACGCCCTCGACGGGGCGGACTTCGAGATCCGCGCCGGAGAGATCGTCGCCGTGATGGGGCCCTCCGGCTCCGGCAAGTCGACGCTGCTGCACTGCCTCGCGGGGATCGTCCGGCCCGACTCGGGCACGGTGACGTACCGGGGAGAGGCGCTCTCGCGGATGCCCGACGCCCGCCGCAGCGCGCTGCGCCGGCGCGACTTCGGCTTCGTCTTCCAATTCGGCCAGCTGGTACCCGAGTTGAGCTGCCTGGAGAACGCGGCCCTGCCGCTGCGGCTCGCGGGCCTCGGCCGCAGGGAGGCCGAGTCGCGGGCGTCGTCGTGGCTGGAGCGGCTCGAAGTGGACGACGTACGCGGTCAGCGTCCCGGTCAGGTCTCCGGCGGGCAGGGCCAACGCGTCGCCGTCGCCCGCGCGTTGGCGGCCGGACCGAGCGTGCTGTTCGCCGACGAGCCGACCGGAGCGCTCGACTCGCTCAACGGGGAGAGGGTCATGCAGCTCCTCACCGAGGCCGCCCGCGAGACCGACGCGGCGGTCGTCCTCGTCACCCACGAATCGCGCGTCGCCGCCTACTCGGACCGCGAGGTCGTCGTCCGGGACGGACGCGCCCGCAGCATGGCCGGCGCCCTGTGAGCGCCGGGACGGCGACCCGCGAGGGCGCCCCGGCCCCGGTCGCGGACGGGAGCGGCCCCGGCGACCGGCCGGAAGGGCGGGCCCGCCCGGCGGACTGGGCCCGCGACCTGGCCATGGGCGCGCGCTTCGCCACCAGCGGCGGCCGGCAGGGGTGGACGCGGACGCTGCTGACGGCCGTGGGCGTCGCGCTCGGCGTGGCCGTACTGCTGCTCGCCGCGGCGGTGCCGCAGATCGCCGCCGCCTTCGACGCCCGCGAGGAGGCACGCTCCGGCGGGCTCCTCGCGGCCCGCCAGTACGCCGAGGCGACCGAGCGGTCCGTCCTGACCAAGGACGCCAACACCCACTACCGGGGCACCGATCTCCACGGGCGGCTCGTGCAGGCGGACGGGTCGAGCCCCGTCAGGCCGCCGGGGCTCGACGAGATCCCCGCCGCCGGCGAACTGGTGGTCTCGCCCGCCCTGAAGGACCTCCTGGAGTCCCCGGAGGGCCGGGCGCTCGCGGAGCGGCTGGACGGGCGCGTCACCGGAACCATCGGGGAGGACGGCCTGCTGGGCCCGGCCGAACTGGCCTTCTACAAGGGGGCGGACGACCTCTCGCCCGCCGACGGCGCAGACCGCGTGGAGGACTTCGGCCTGCCGGAATCCGACGAGCAGCCGCTGGACCCCGCGCTGGTGCTGCTGATCGTGGTGGCGTGCACGGTGCTCATCATGCCGGTCGCCGTCTTCATCGCCACCGCGGTGCGCTTCGGGGGAGAGCAGCGCGACGCCCGGCTCGCCGCCCTGCGCCTGGTGGGCGCCGACGCGGCGACGACCCGGCGGATGGCCGCGGGCGAGGCCCTGGTCGGGGCGTTGCTGGGGGTGCTGCTGGGGGGCTGGTTCTTCCTCCTCGGACGCGTCTTCATAGGGAGGATCGAACTCTTCGGCCTCAGCGTCTACCCGGTCGACGTGGCGCCCTCCCTCGGACTCGGCGCGCTGATCGTCCTCGCCGTGCCCGTGACGTCCGTGGCGGTCACGATCTTCGCGCTGCGCGGCGTCGCCATCGAACCGCTCGGTCTCGTCCGCAAGTCGGAGCAGCGCGCCAGGCGCCTGTGGTGGCGGCTGGTTCCACCGGGGGCGGGCGCCGCGCTGCTGCTGCCGCTCGCGGGGTCGGTGGCCGGTGAGGACGCCTCCGTGAGCGGGGTGCAGATCACCGCCGCCGTGGTGCTCCTGCTCGGCGGGGTGGCGCTGCTGCTGCCCTGGCTCGTCGAGAGGATCGTCGGGCGGCTGCGCGGCGGACCGGTGTCGTGGCAGCTCGCCACCCGGCGGCTCCAGCTCAGCAGCGGCAACGCTTCACGCGCCGTCAGCGGCATCACGATCGCGGTGGCGGGGGCCATCGCCCTGCAGATGCTCTTCTCCGCCGTGGAGACCGACCAGACGGTGCAGGGCCGGGGCGGTCCGGAGAAGAGGAGCGTGGCGAACATCTACGGGACCCACGCCACGGTCGGGGGCGCGGAGACCCTCACGGCGCAGCTCCGGCGCACCGACGGCGTACGGGAGGCGGCCGGTTACCTTCAGGCGTACGAGGAGGTGCGGGGCTCCGACGACGGCGTCACGATCGCGGTCGGCCACTGCGCGACGCTGCGGCGCATCGCCCGCATCGACGACTGCCGGGAGGGCGAGGTCTACAAGGTCCCGCCGGAGGAGGGCGAGACCGGCGCCCCGCCGGCCGGCACGGCCGTCCTCGGCGAGGGCGGCGAGCAGATCTGGCGTACGCCCCGTGCCCGCACCGTCGAGGGGATCGAGGGGCCCGAGGGCGGCAAGGTGGAGGGCCTGCTGGCGACTCCGTCGGCCGTGCCCGTCGACGCGCTCGGCTCGCCGAACTACCAGGGGTGGGTCGTCGCCGACCACACCGCCGCGGCGCTGGAGAACCTGCGCACGACCGTGTTCAGGGCGGACCCGTCCTACAGCGTCTTCGAGCGGCTGGACGAGGAGACGAGCGCGGAGTTCGTCACGATCCGGCGGGCGGTACTCGCCGCCGCCGTGGCGGTGCTGCTGCTGATCGGGGCCAGTATGGCCGTCTCGATGGTGGAGCAGCTGCGGGAGCGGAAGCGGCAGTTGTCGGTCCTGGTGGCGTTCGGGACGCGGCGCTCGACGCTCAGCGCCTCGGTGCTGTGGCAGACGGCGGTCCCCGTCGTCCTGGGGATCGGCCTGGCCGTCGTCTTCGGGCTGGGGCTCGGCTGGGGGCTGCTGCGCCTGCTGAAGGCCCCGGCCGGTGACTGGCTGGTCTTCCTGCCGGTGGCCGGGGCGGGCGCCGGGGTGATCGGGCTGGTGACGCTCGTGAGCCTGCCGTTCCTGTGGCGGATGATGCGGCCCGACGGGCTGCGCACGGAGTGACCTGCGCCGATACCCGCTCCACGAGGCTCTGACCGTACGGCGGTCCCCGGGCTCGCGGTTCCGGCCAGGCCCCCATGCTGGCCGGAACCGCGCTTCTGCGCTAAAGTGATATCACTTTGCTAGACAGTCTCGTACGGTCCGGCGGGCCACCGGTCCGTCCGGAGCCGCACGAGGAAGAGGCAGAACGCCCTGCGCGGCGGCGCACGCCGCCGCGGGCGCTCGCCGACACACGTTGAAACGGGGGAACCCTGATGTCCGCTCAAGAACCCACACCCGCACCCGCCAAGACGGCCGACCCGCAGGACCTGCCGGACATGCCGGCCCCAGAGGTCCGCGAGGTCACCGCGCACAGCATCCCCGGCGGCCTGGCGCTGCTCCTCGGCCTCATCGGCTTCCTGCTGGGCCTGGGCGGAATAATCCTCGGCGGCGGGTTCGCCGCGGAGGGCGACACCGGACTCGGCGCGGTGCTGATCGTCGTGGGCGTCATCGTCCTGATCGGCTCGATCTTCGCGATGTGCGGCCTGAACATGGTCGCGCCGGGCGAGGCCCGCGTCGTCCAGCTCTTCGGGCGCTACACGGGCACGATCCGCACGGACGGCCTGCGCTGGGTCAACCCGCTGACGAGCCGCGCGAAGATCTCCACGCGCGTCCGGAACCACGAGACCGCCGTCCTGAAGGTGAACGACGCGTACGGCAACCCGATCGAGCTCGCGGCAGTGGTCGTCTGGCAGGTCGCGGACACGGCGCAGGCCACGTTCTCCGTGGACGACTACGTCGAGTTCGTGTCCACGCAGACCGAGGCGGCCGTACGCCACATCGCGATCGAGTACCCCTACGACTCGCACGACGAGGACGGCCTGTCGCTGCGCGGCAACGCCGAGGAGATCACCGAGAAGCTCGCGGTCGAGCTGACGGCACGCGTCAGCGCGGCGGGCGTGAAGATCGTCGAGTCCCGGTTCACGCATCTCGCGTACGCCCCGGAGATCGCCTCCGCGATGCTCCAGCGCCAGCAGGCGGGCGCCGTGGTCGCCGCCCGCAAGACCATCGTGGAGGGGGCGTGCGGCATGGTCGAGGACGCCATCACGCGCATCGCCGCCCAGGACTTCGTCGAGCTGGACGAGGAGCGCAGGGCCTCCATGGTCAGCAACCTGCTCGTCGTGCTCTGCGGTGACCGCTCGCCGCAGCCGGTGATGAACACGGGGACCCTCTACCAGTGACCGACCCTCCGGAACGCGCGGAAGCCGCGGAACCGGAGCCGGCCGTGCCGCCTCAGGAGGGGCCCTCGCCGGAGGGCTCCTCCCGCGGAGAGCCGCCCGGCGAGGACCCCGCCGGCACGGCTGACGGCTCCGGCGCCGCGGACGCGCCGCGCCAGAGACCTGCCCGCCGGCCTCAGCGGCAGCGCAAGCAGGTGCTGCTGAGGCTGGACCCGGCCATCTACGACGCGATCGCGCGATGGGCGGCCGAGGAGCTCCGCTCCACCAACGCCCAGATCGACTACCTGCTGCGCAAGGCACTCGCCGACGCACGGCGGCTGCCGGGGAACGCCCGCCCCCATCCGCCGCGAGGCCGCCCGCGCCGCGACGAGTGAGCCGCCCGGGACGGACGCACGTCCTCCCGGGCGGCTCCGCGGGTTCTCCTGGGGCACACCCGCGTGAGGCGTCCCGCCCCTGGCCCGCCCCTGTGTGGCGACAGTCATCCGATCAGGCCACCAAGCGTGGCGGCTCCGTCCGGCCGGTGCCGATACTGCGGGAAGGAGAACCGCTCGCACGATCCCGGACTCGCGTCACCGGCCGTCACACCGGGTGCCGTGCCCGTCCGTACTCGGCGGGCGGTTCCGGCGGCGAAGGAAGGGCGCGCACCGTGACCCACGGCCGAGGGTGGATGAGCGACCTGCTGGCGTCGGTTCAGGCGGCGCCGCCGGTGAAGTCGGTCGCGGTGATGGAGCGCGTCCTCAAGGAGAAGTTCTCCGCCCTGGACGTCTCCTTCATGATCACGGACCTCGGCGGGAACGCCGTGGTGCGCCTCACGGGCTTCCAGGACGAGATCGGCCAGGGCGAGCCCGAGCGCTTCGCCCTCGCGGGAACCCTCTACGAGCGGGTGATCCGCTCCCAGCAGCTCTGGGTCGACGACGGCGTGCGCGCACGGGAGGGCGACGACGGCGGCCCGGAGGAGAACGGGCAGGGGCCGGGCCCGGGCTTCACGGACACGCCTGCGACGTCGCACATCGTCGCGCCCGTCTCCGACCGCGGCGATGCGATCGGCCTGCTCGAACTCACCCTCCCCGGCCGCCCCGACCACGAGATGCTGCAGCAGGTCGCCGAGGCCGCCCACGCGCTCGCCTACGTCGTGGTCGTCAACAGGCGGTTCACGGACCTCTTCGAGTGGGGACGGCGGAGCACCCGGATGTCGCTGGCCTCCGAGATCCAGCACCGGCTGCTGCCCGAGTCCTTCACCTGCGACGCGGGCCCCTTCATCATCGCCGGGTCGCTGGAACCGGCAGCCGAGATCGGCGGGGACACCTTCGACTACGCCCTGAACCGGTCGGGCCTGTACCTGTCGCTCACCGACGCCATGGGCCACGACGTGCGCGCGGCGCAGCTGGCCACCGTCGTCGTCAGCGCCCTGCGCAACGCGCGCCGCGCCGGCCTCGACCTCGTGGCGCAGGCGTCCGCCGCCAATGTCGCCGTGGCCGAGCACGCCGTGCAGGAGCACCGCGCGGTCGTCACCGAGCCGGCGAAGGTGAAGAACGCGCTCGCCCGGCACGGAGCGCAGGCCATGGCGACGGGGCAGATGATGTGGGTGTCCTTCGAGACGGGCGCCGCCACGTACGTCAACGCCGGGCACGTGTGGCCCCTGCTGCTGCGGGAAGGGCGCGTCCGGGAGGTCACGCCCCTCGTCGACCTGCCCTTCGGCGTGGACCCCAAGCACGAGTACCGGCTCCAGACGCTCGACCTGCGCAGAGGCGACAGGCTGGTGCTGATCACCGACGGGATGCTGGAGCCGGGCGGGGACCCGCGGGCTCTGAGCCGGCTGATCGAGGAGACGGCCGCGCAGCACCCCCGCGACGCGGTGCGCACCTTCACCAAGTCCGTGCTCAAGGCCACGGACCACGACCCACGCGACGACGCGACCGTGCTCTGCCTGGAGTGGTCGGGGACGGCCTGGTCCGACCAGGACACCTCGCCGAACGGGCGGCGGCAGTACTGAATCCGGGCCAGGGCACAGCGGGGCGGGTGCCCTCCGGGCACAGCCGGGCAGGCGGACGGACGGGGGGTGGCCGGAGCAGTGGCGCGACACCGGACGGCGGGCCCCGCCCGCCGGCGCACCTCACCCCGTCTGCGTGCCCTCGCCTCGTTCACCGGCCGAGAAACGGGCCGGCCTGCGCATCGGCCCCCACGCGCCGCGCTGCCGGGCCACCTCGGCCTCGGCCTCCTCGATCACGCTCCCGGCGATCCAGGCGACGGGCTGGATCCGGCGGACGAGGGGTTCGTTGTCCGGACCGCGTCCCGCCTCCTCGCCGACGAGGACCCAGGGGTGGACGTCCGGTCCCTTGTCCTCCCGCAAGTGGCTGTAGTCGTACAGCCTCCGCGCGACCCACAGCAGCGTCGGCCGCCCCTCCCACCACGGCTCCGGGTTCAGGGGGTTGGCCGACAGGCCGGGCAGCTCCGTTCCCGTCAGCTCGTCCTTGCTGCCGGGGCAGCCGTACCGGTCCGTCCCGGGTCCGCGGGACCACCTGACGAAGACCGGGTCGCCCCGCGAGATGAGGTCCGCGAGCTGGGCGAGGGAGGTGTAGACAGGCAGGTCGCTCTCCACGGAGCCCCGACTACCCCTGGGGCGGTGGCCCACTCCTACGGGGCCCGCCGCGGCACGCGGCCGCCGTCCTTCCGTCCGCCCGTGCCGAAGGCCGGCGGCCGGCGGCACGGCACGGGCGGCGCTCAGCGCGCGCGGCGGGCCGTGAGCAGGGAGTCGTCGTGCGGACGGGCGCCCGGAAGGCGGTGCCGGGCGGCGACGAGAGCCGCGTCGATGTCGTTGGTGCCGGTGGCGATGCACAGGCTGTACGCCACGTCGTCCAGGCGGCGCCGGGCTTCGGGCGTGCCCTCCTCCGCGTTGAGTTCGCGGAGGATCTCGTACTGCTGGAGCGTCTTGCCGAGTACGGCGGAGTGGGCCATCAGCATGGCTTGCCTCCTTCGGTCGGTTCTTCGGGCACCCTGCACGGTGAGAGCGGCGGGTGGCAAATCCGCCGCGTACCGCCCTCCCGCCTGCCCCGGGCAGTGCGGCGGCGAGGCGCTTTTCACGACGCGCTTTTCACGGCGCGCTTTTCACGAACCGTTTCCGCGGCGGGCTTCCGCGGGGCGCTGGGCGGCGGGCGGCGTCACATCCCGGTGAGCGCCGTCGAGCCGTCCGCCGCGACGAGCACGGCGTAGACCACCACGTCGGCGACGCCCAGCACGAGACCCGCGGTCGCGCGGGAGCGGCGGCCCGTGCCGCGCTTGAGCGAGCGCAGGGCCAGGACCACGGCGATGGGCCCGAGCACGACGTTCAGTACGAGAAGCCCCACGAGGCCGAGCACGAACGAGGTGACGGCCATGCCGTCGGTGTCGCTCCCTCCCGTGCGGGCCCGCGAGTCGGCGGTGAGTTCCATGGGTCTCCTTCCTCGTCTTCCCCGTCTCAGGCGTGCCGGCTGCGCCCGCGCTCGCGGGCGGTGAAGGCGAGCACGAAGATGCCTATGGCCCCGCCGGCGGCCAGGGCCACGGGGAGCGGGAGGTGGGCTGAGGCACCCAGTACCGCTTCGAGCGCGAGCGGGACCAGGAGGGGGAGGATCATCGGTACCCCTTGTCTCGTCGGGTTGTCTCTTCCGGACGGCGCTGCCTGGGCTCGCGGGTACCCCTCCGGCCGCGTCGATGCGCCCAACGGGCATGTGTCACGCGGTAGTTGCGAGGTCTTCACGAACATGACGCCTGCGGTTGCGCGGCGCGGCGGCGTCAGACGGCCCCGCCGAGGAGCGGCGCCCGCTCGTCGCGGGGGCGTGAGACGAGGTAGGGGCGGTGGCGGGCGCCGAGGTACCGGTCGGACGCCCAGCCCCGCGCGGCCAGTACGTCCTGGCACGTGGCCAGGCCCTCGCCGGGGGAGGGGCCGTCGTCGCCCGGCCGCTGCCGCCAGTCGACGCGTACGGACCGCGGAGCCGGGCCTTCGGAGACCTGGTAGCCGCTGCGGAGGCAGCGGCGGGCGCCGCCGATGGCGGCGGGCGGGCAGCCGGATGCCTGGAGGGCGAGGGAGACGGCGTGCAGGGGACGTTGCCGCTCCCATGCGGCGGGCAGCGCCATGTCCTCGGCTGTGACGCGGCGGATCTCCAGGAGCGAGGCCCAGGCGCGTACGGCGGCGGTAGGGGCGTGCGCGTCCTCGTCGTCGGGGGCTCCGTGGCCGGTCGCGGGGGAGAACGCGGAGCTGTCCGTGCGGGGTGTGCCGAGGAGTTCGGCGCGGGCGTCCCAGCCGGCGAGTGTGAGGTGGGTGGCCCCGGCCCGTCCGTGCCGGGCGGCGTGGCCGAGCCGGCACAGGTGCGCGCAGATCTCCTCCGGGGCGTGGACCCGGCCCAGGGCCGGGTCGGCCCGCAGGAGCGCCTGCTGCGGGCCGTCGGGAAGGTCCGCCGGATCGGATGGCCGCCGGCGGCGGGGAGGAGGGGCCACGCCCTCATTGTGTACGCGCCTTCCCGCTGTGTACGCGCCTTGTGCGCGTACACGACGGCGCTCTCACGGGCGCCGCGTGCGGTGGTCAGCCCACGGGTCCCTGACCGCCGGTGCCGGCCGTGGACCGGCCCGCCGGGCTTCCGGGGTCCTCCTCCCGCGCCGGCTGCTGCCTGCGCAGGAACAGGACGAGCACGGGCACCACGTAGAGCGTCCACACCCACGCCTGGAGGACGGTCGGGTCCGGCTGGAAGTTGACGGTGCCCTTCAGCAGGACGCCGTACCAACTGTCCGCGGGAACCGCGGAACTGACGTCGAACGCCTTGTCCCCCAGGCCGCCGAGGAAGCGCGCCTCCTGGAGGTCGTGCACACCGTAGGCGAGGACGCCCGCCGCCACGACGATCAGCAGTCCGCCCGTCCACGTGAAGAACCGGGCCAGGTCGATCCTGAGCGCGCCCCTGTAGAACAGCCAGCCCATCACCACCGCTGTGACGATGCCCAGCAGCGCACCGGCCAGCGGCCGGACGCCGTCGTCGGCGGCGTCCACGGACCGCCACACGAAGAGCGAGGTCTCGATGCCCTCGCGCCCGACGGCGAGGAACGCCGTCGCCACCAGGGCCCCCGTGCCCATGGACAGGGCCGCGTCGAGGCGGCCCTCCAGCTCCGCCTTCAGATGACGGGCGGTGCGGCGCATCCAGAAGACCATCCAGGTCACCAGGCCCACGGCGGCGATCGAGAGCGAGCCGCCGATCGCCTCCTGCGCGGTGAACGTCAGCTCCTGGGTGCCGAATTGGAGTCCCGCGCCGAAGGCCAGGCTCACACCGACCGCGATGCCCACGCCCGCCCAGACGGGCAGGAGCTTGGCGCGGTTGCCCGTCTTCACGAGGTACGCGACGAGGATGCAGACGACGAGGCTGGCCTCCAGCCCTTCGCGCAGACCGATCAAGTAGTTGCCGAACACGGCGTGTTCCTTCCGGGGGAGTTCAGGAGAAGAGCTGCCGGGCCCACCAGTCGCCGGAGTCGCGGACACCCGGAGGCACCGCGAACACCGCTGAACCCACGTGCCGGATGTACTCGTTGAGTTCCTTGTCGTCGCGGGCGAGGCGCCGTTGCAGAGGGATGAAGCCCTCTCGCACGTCCCGCTGGTAGGCGAGGAAGAACAGTCCCGCGTCCAGGCGGCCCAGTCCGTCCGTGCCGTCGGTGAAGTTGTAGCCGCGGCGCAGGATGCGGACGCCGCCGTTGGTGCCCGGATGCGCCAGCCTCACGTGCGCGACGGGCGCCATCGCGGAGAGCCGCACGGGATCACGCTCCCGGCGGCGGCCGGCCGGGGCGCCCTCGCCCTTGCTGCGGCCGATCATCATCTCCTGCTCGGCCAGCGAAGTACGGTCCCAGATCTCGATGTTCATCCGGATACGGCGTGCGACGAGGTAGGAGCCCCCCGCCATCCACGCCGCGCCGTCCTTCTCCCGTGCCCACACGTGCCGTTTCAGTGCGGCCTCGTCGTCGCCGGAGATGTTGCGGGTGCCGTCCTTGAAGCCGAAGAGGTTGCGCGGAGTCTGGGCCATGGGCGTCGTGGACGAGGTCTTGCCGAAGCCGAGCTGCGACCAGCGGACGGCGACCCTGCCGAAGCCGATGCGCGCCAGGTTGCGGACGGCGTGCACCGCGACCTGGGGATCGTCCGCGCACGCCTGCACGCACAGGTCGCCGCCGCCGCGCCCGGGGTCGAGGTCGTCGCCGGGGAAGTGGGGCAGGTCGGCGAGCGCGGCGGGACGCCGCTTCCCGATGCCGAAGCGGTCCCTGCCCTTGCCGTCCTCGAAGAGGGACGGCCCGACGCCGAACGTGAGCGTGAGCCGGGAGGGTTTGAGGCCGAGCGCCTCTCCGGTGTCGTCCGGCGGCGCTTCGGCCGGGCCGCCGACCGCTCCCGTACCGACCGGCTCGCCGGCGGTCATCCGGGCGGCGGCGCGCGTCCACCGCCGAAGCAGGTCCGTCAGCGCGGCACGGTCCCGGGTGAGGACGTCGAAGGCGGCGAAGTGCAGCCGGTCCTGCACGGGGGTGGCGATGCCGGCCTGGTGCTCGCCGTGGAAGGGCACGGCTCCTGCGAAGTCCGTGGCGGCGGCATCCGCGTCGCCGCCGTATCCCATCGCGGCCGCCGTACCGCCCGCCGTGGCCGCGCCGAGCGCCAGGCCCGCGCCGCCCCAGCCGAGCAGGGCGCGGCGTCCCGGGTGGACGGTGGGGCGCGTGCCGTCTTCCCGGCCGTCCGCTGCGCCGGGGTCCTCCCCGGAGTCCGGTCCGGGGCTCCGGGACTCGGAGGGTTCCGTCACCGCCGGCCCCTTACGAAGTGACTGCCGCGGCGAGCCGCGAGAGCGGTTCGGCCAGCGCGTTCACGCCGTCCGAGAGCTTCTTGCGGTCGCTCTTTCCGACCTTGTCGTACGAGACGAACCCGTCGCCCTCGCGGTGTTCGTCCAGCAGCTTCCCGATCGCGGTGAACTGCTTGTCCAAGTCCTTCGCCAGCTGCGCGTCCTTCTTCGCGGTCACCGGCTTGAGCAGCTCGTACGCCTTCTCGGCGCCGTCGACGTTGGCCTGGAAGTCGACGAGGTCGGTGTGGCTGTAGCGCTCCTCCTCACCGGTGACCTTGCCGGTCGCCACCTCGTCGAGGAGCTCCTTGGCGCCGTTGGCCATGCTGGTGGGGGTGATCTCGGCCCTGCCGACGCGGTCGCGCCAGTCCTCGAGGTCCTTCATCAGGCGGTCGGCGAGCTTCTTGTCGTCCGCGGCGAGCTTCTCCTCCTCCCACAGGGACTTCTCCAGCCGGTGCCACCCGGTCCACTTCTGGCCTTCCTCCAGGCCGTCCGCGCGCACGTCCACCTTGGGGTCGATGTCGCCGAAGGACTCCGCGACGGGCTCGGTGCGCTCCCAGCCGATACGGGAGACGGCGTACTCCTTCTTCGCCGCCGCCACGTCGCCGTCCTTCACCGCGTCCGCGAACTTCTGCGCGGCGGGGATCGTTTCGTCCGCCTGCTTCTGCACGTACGTGCGGTACGCGGCGACGGCGGCGTCCAGCTTCGGGTCGCGCTCGACGTTCGCGCCCTTGCCGCTCGCGGTGACCTTCTGGCGGATGCCGTCGCCCTTCATCCCGGGCTTGCAGGCGATCTCGTACTTGCCCGCCTTGATCTCGGTGGTGATCTCGGCCTTGGTGCCGGGGCCGATGTTCTCCCGCTCGGTGACGATGCGGTCGCCGGGCGCGTAGACGTAGACCTCGGTGACCTTGGTGCCCTTGTTCTCCACCTGGAGCTTCACGTTGCCCGCCGGGAACTCGTCGTCCGAGACCTCGCACGCCTTGTCGTCCGCGGTGACCCGCACACCACCGTCGCCGCCGGCCTTCGACTTCTCCGCGCAGCCGGTCAGGGCGACCGAGGCCAGCAGGGGAACGACCGCTCCCGCTATGAGAGTTCGGCTTCGTCTGGAGGCGGACATGTGTGTCTCCCGTGGGGCTGACGGACAGGTCGGGGTGCGAGCGAGGGCGGTGCAGGAAAGGGCTACTAAAGCAAGGCTTACCTAAGTCGCGCCGCGAACGATAGCAGGGGTCCCGTGGGGCCGCAGTCGATTCCCCGCCGTCGATCGGGGCGCATGGCAAGGGCATGGCAAAGGCGCTGCAAAGGGCATGGCAAGGACGTGATGCGCGAACGGTGAAGGGGCCTGGACCGCCGGCCGGACGCCTGGCATAACCTCACGCCATGGACGCAGACCTCGAGTTCAGAGCCAAGGCGATAGCGCTGAAGCTGGGCCGGACGCCCCTCCCCGTCGTCGGGATGCGTCCCCGGCGCACGGCCGTCCAGGCCGGGGGCGCGCCGACCCCCATCGAGCAGGAGCTGATGCAGGCGGGCTTCGAACCGCTCAGGGATTTCAGCAGGTTCCAGATGGTCCCCCACCCCGACTGGACGGTCCGCCTTCCCCCAGACGGCGCCTACGAGGTCGACTTCATGGGCGTCACCCACATCACCGGCACCGTCACCACGCCGCCCGAGTGGTGCGAGATGGTCCGCACGGCGGGCTGCGCCCTCCTCGTCTTCCAACGCGGCGACGGCGGTGAGGTCCAGGGCGCCTCGGTGGTGGAGGCGCTCGCGTCCGGCAGCACCCTGGCGGTCGCCGCCCGGCTGGCCGCGTAGCCCCCCGCTCCCGGAACGGCGTGCGTTTGTCTTCCCGCAACCGGGGAACCGGCCTGAACACCCGCGCTGCGACCGGGGGGCGCCGGCCCCGGCGGTGAAGCCAGGGGAGAGACCGGGCGTCCGGCGCGACGGTGGGAGGTGAGCGGCGGTGGACAAGATCGTCATGATCCTGGCCGGCCTCCACGACGCCGAAGCGGACCTCGCCCTCGCCTTCCGCAGGGTCGCCGGACGCCAGGAGACCGACGAGCGGACCCGCCGCCTGTTCCGGACCCTCGCCCAGCGGTGCGACCAGTGCGCCGGGCGGGTCCGCCGGCTCGCCGGACGCTACGACGAGGAGCTCCCGGACCGCGGCGACTCCGGGGCCCTGGCCGCGGCGGCCGACTCGCTCCAGCAGGGGCTCGCCGCGCTCGCCGGCAGCCGTCCGCCCCAAGAGCTGCTCCTGCTGAGGGACTTGAGGGAGCTGCACCTGAAGGCCCAGCCCGCCGCCGTCCATCTGACGCTGCTGAAGCAGGCCGCGCGGGCCGTACCGGACAGCGAACTCCTCGACGAGGTCACCGGCCTGGACGAGGAGATCCGCACGCAGCTCGCATGGATCAGGACGCGGGCGCGCGAAGTCGCCCCGCGGGTACTGGCCGCGCCGGACTGACGCCGGAGTGAGGCGAACTGACGCCCGAGTGAGCCGAGCTGACGCGGGCGTTCCGCTGCGGACGCGCGGGCTTCCCGCCGTGCGGCCGGCCCGGGTCCTGGCCTGAGTCAGCAGGCGGGAACCGGTACGGGCCGGCGCGAGTGCCGGTGCGGATCGTCCGGTGGGGAACCGGTACGAATCAGCCGGCGGAAATCGGCATGTTTGCGTGCCGGGGCCATGGACAAACGGACGACCAGTGCTTCGGACAGCAGGCACATCCGCGGGAGACGACGCCCCTGGGCTGGGAGTCTCCACCGGTGTGGTCTGTCCTCCCGCGGAAACGAGTTCGCAGTACCCAGGGAGGGAAGCATCCGCATGACCGTCGCGCCGCTCCGCTCGCAGTCCCGTCACCCGCACGACGACGCCCCCGACACGGCTGCCGACTTCGAGAGGCTGGCGGCCCTCCCGGACGGGCCCGAAGCCGACGCACTACGGGAGAGGCTGGTGGCCGCCTGGCTGCCGATGGCGCACCGACTGGCCGCCAAGTTCCGCAACCGGGGCGAGCCGCTGGAGGACCTGGAGCAGGTCGCCGCGCTCGGCCTGTTCAAGGTGGTGGACCGGTACGACCCGTCCAGGGGCGTGGCGTTCGAGAGCTTCGCGATCCCCACCATTATGGGCGAGCTGAAGCGCCACTTCCGCGACCACACCTGGGACGTGCACGTCCCCCGCCGCGTCCAGGACCTGCGCAACCGGGTCCGCAACAGCATCCGCGACCTGAGCACCGGCGTGGACGCGCGGCAGCCGACGATCGCGCAGGTCGCCGAGCACAGCGGGCTCAGCGAGGAGGACGTGCAGCTCGGCCTGGAGGCGCTCGGAAGCTACAAGTCCCTGTCCCTGGACGCGCCCGTGGGCGGCGACGACAGCGACGGCTTCGCCATGCTCGACGGGATGGGCCGCACGGAGCCCGGCTTCGAACTGACCGACTGGCGCGAGACCGCGAAGCCGCTGCTGCGCCGCCTCCCCGAGCGCGAGCGCCGGCTCCTCTTCCTGCGCTTCTTCCGCGGCCAGACGCAGTCCCAGATCGCCCGGGAGCTCGGCTGCTCCCAGATGCACGTCTCGCGGCTGATCTCCGGCACGTGCGAGAAGCTCCGCCGCGAAGCGGAAGCGGACCGCGCCGCCGAGCGCGAGCTCGCCGCCGCCTGACGCACCGCACCCACCCCGGGGTTCCTCCGTGCACGGTCCACGGAGGAACCCCGGACGGCGTCGCCCGGCGTGCTCCCGGCGGTCACCGGAGCGGCGCGGCCCGGTGCGGACCGCCGTGACGAGGTCCACTGCACGCTCCCCGCCCCGCCCCGGCTTCGTTCCCACCGTGACGGGTACAAGAGACCGGCCCGGCCACGTCCACATCACATCTCACGACCCCAGGGGAGGCATTCGTGTCCGAGGAAGCGGCGCCGCAGCGGGAGGAGCCCGCGGCTCAGGGGAGGGTCGCCAGGACACGGCAGTGGTTCCGCAGAGCGCGAGGGGGAGAGGGCGGTCACGAACGCGACGCGCTGATCACCATCGCCAAGAGCGCGCTGGCCGCCAGCCTCTCCTGGTACCTCGCCAACGACCTCATGCATGCGCAGAGTCCGGCGTTCGCCCCCTTCTCCGCCGTCCTGATCATGCAGGTGACCGTCTACCAGTCGCTGCTGCACTCGCTCCGCTACGTCGGCGCCGTCGCGCTGGGCGTGCTGCTCCAGGGGGCCTTCGGCCTGCTCGGCGGCCCCGACATGCTGACGTTCGTGCTGATGGCGCTGGCCGCGCTCGTGATCGGCAGGTGGCGGCCGCTCGGCTCGCAGGGCTCCAACGTCGCGACGGCGGCCTTCTTCTCCTTCTCCACCTACATCTCCGCCACCAGCACGGGACAGGGCTTCATGCAACTCGGGCAGATCGTCCTGCTCGTGCTGATCGGGTGCGGTGTCGGCGTACTCGTCAACGTCCTGCTGCTGCCGCCGATGCGGTACCGCAGCGCGGAGAGCGGCATCCAGATCCTGGGGAAGACGCTGAGCGACCTGTTCGGCGACATCCATCCCGCCCTCCGCGAAGGGGACTTGGACGAGGAGCGCACGAAGCACTGGCGGCACCGCGCCACCAATCTGGGCCCGCTGACGGAACAGGCGCAGTCCTCAGTGCGGACGGCCTGGGAGAGCACGTACTACAACCCCCGCCGCCGGATGCGGAGGCACCACGGCCGGGCCTCCTTCACCGGCTACCAGGCCCTCGTCGACGCGCTGGAGCGCGTGACCTACCAGGTGGCGTCGATGACGCGCAGCTTCGACCAGTGGCACGACGGCCAGGAAAGCTCCGAGCACCGCGAGTTCCTCACCCGCTACGGGGACTTCATCGCCGCCCTCGCGCGCGTCACGGAGCTCTTCAGCCAGCTCCAGGAGGAGCAACTGCCGCGCCAGTCGGAGGAGTTGTGCACCTGCTCGGAGGAGGCGCGGGAAAGCCACGACAGGCTCGCGGACTTCGCCGGTGAGAGCTCGCTGCCGCTGGCCGACCCCTCCGAGCCGTACGGACTCCTCATCGGGGAGGCGACGCGGCTGATGGACGAGATCCAGCACACGTGCGACGTCCTCCGGCAGGCCGTCGACGAGTCCCCGGCCTACCGGTCCTGACCTGCCGGCGCCGGCCCTGAACCCCGGGGCGGTTCAGCGTTTACCGAGCGTCGCGAGCGCGGCCCCGACCGCCTTCCGCACGGCGCGGGAGAGTGCCCGGCCCTGGGTCGTGTCCGTGATCTCCACGGCGACGGCGTGCAGCTTCGTGTTGGTCTCCTGGGAGGCCGACTTCAGCACCTGCCAGGCCTCGTCCGGCGTGCATCCGTAGGTGGCCATCAGCACGCCGTGCGCCCGGTCGATGACGGGACGGGTCTCCATGGCCCTGCGCAGCTGCTCCAGCTCGGTCCGCGGATCTTGCGGATCCCGCGGATCCCGCCGCTCTCGTGACCGACCCGCCTCGGCCGGCTCGTCCACGGCGAGGTCCCCTCCGCGCAGCGGCGGAGCGGCCCGGTGGGGTTCCACTGCCGCGGGCGGCGCGGGCCCGTCCCCGCCGCCGGAACCCGGCGCACGCCACTTGCGCGAACCTGAGCCCCGCGGTCCGGGGCCCCGCCTGTTCAATGCCAGACCTCGGGGCCGCCGCCGCGCCACTCGATCAGCTCCGGGTCGTCGAGCCGGAGACTGCCCATGTCCACGCCGGCCCGGCGCAGGAACTCGGCCAGGTCCCGGGTGTCGTGGGCGAGGCCGAGGATCCGCCCGTCGGCGGTGACGCGGCGCCCGCCGGACGGGCTCGGGGGATGCACGACGATCGGCGCGGCCATACGCCAAGCGTGCTCCACGCGGCGGCGGTGCGCATCCGGAGCGGGCGCCGCGGGGTGCATGGGGTGGGACGGACGGGACGCCAGAGACGTGAGGTGTCGGAAAGACCACACGTCCGTGTCCCACCTCGCGCGTGGCGAGCCGCTTTCTCCCTGGTCAGCCGGGTACGCGGGCTGTACGAGCGGGCTGGGCGCGATTTTTGTGATCAATGCGCCCTGTGGCACTGTGGGGCCCGACAAGACCCTAGGAATGCTGCGCAAGTTGGGCATTCTTCCGCGCAAGGAGTGCACGTTGCTCACCGTCGGTGACAAGTTCCCCGAGTTCGAACTGACCGCTTGTGTCTCGCTGGAGAAGGGCAAGGAGTTCGACCAGATCAACCACAAGACCCACGAGGGCAAGTGGAAGGTGGTCTTCTTCTGGCCCAAGGACTTCACCTTCGTCTGCCCGACCGAGATCGCCGCCTTCGGCAAGCTGGAGGAGGAGTTCGCCGACCGGGACGCCCAGATCCTCGGCGTCTCCGGCGACTCGGAGTTCGTGCACCACGCCTGGCGCAAGGACCACGAGGACCTGCGCGACCTGCCGTTCCCGATGCTCGCCGACACCAAGCACGAGCTGATGCAGGACTGCGGCGTCCAGGGCGAGGACGGCTTCGCGCAGCGCGCCGTCTTCATCGTGGACCAGAACAACGAGATCCAGTTCACGATGGTCACCGCCGGTTCCGTGGGCCGCAATCCCAAGGAGGTCCTGCGGGTCCTCGACGCCCTGCAGACCGACGAGCTGTGCCCGTGCAACTGGACGAAGGGCGAGGACACCCTCGACCCCGTCGAGCTGCTGGCCGGGGAGTGAGCGGGATGGCTCTCGACGACCTGAAGTCGGCCCTCCCGGGATACGCCAAGGACCTCAAGCTCAACCTCAGCTCCGTCATAGGCAACTCGGAGCTCCCGCGGCAGCAGCTGTGGGGCACCGTGCTGGCCTGCGCCATCGCCTCCCGGTCGGGCATCGTCCTGCGGGCGCTGGAGCCGGAGGCGAAGGAGAACCTGAGCCCCGAGGCGTACGAGGCGGCCAAGTCCGCCGCCGCGGTGATGGCGATGAACAACGTCTTCTACCGCACGCGCCACCTCCTCTCGGACCCCGAGTACGGCACGCTCCGCGCGGGCCTGCGGATGAACGTCCTCGGCAATCCCGGCGTGGAGAAGGCGGACTTCGAGCTGTGGTCCTTCGCGGTCTCCGCGATCAACGCCTGCGGGCAGTGCCTCGACTCGCACGAGCAGGTGCTCCGCAAGGCGGGTGTCGACCGCGAGACGGTGCAGGAGGCGTTCAAGATCGCGGCCGTCGTCCAGGCGGTCGGTACGACGCTGGAGGCCGAGGCGCACCTGGCCGCATGAGAGGCGCGGCGCGGGGCGGACCGCACGAAGACCGCCCCCGGGCAGCACCGAAATTGTGAGGAGGGTCCGCGGGAGTCCCGCGGGCCCTCCTCACGCCTCTCCGCCCGGGCGGTGCCCGAGCCGGTACGCCGGAAGTCGCGGAAGCCGCCGGGGATGTCGCCGATGGTCCATGGAGGCCGTCCGGCCCTGCCGCCCCGCGCGGGCCGGGCGTACATTCCGGACCGTGTCCCGTACAGCAGGTACAGCAGGCGACCGGATCGCCGACATCGGTCTCGTCTTCTTCGCGGCGTGCTTCGCCGTCCTGACCGCGGACGCGGTCCTCGCGGGCGAACACCTCTCCCCGGACGCGCTCTTCGCCGACCAGGCCGTGGGCGCGCTCGCCTGCGTCTCGCTCTTCGTGCGGCGCCGCCGGCCCGTGCAGCTCGCCGTGGTGCTGCTGGTGGCGGGAGTCTTCTCGCACTTCGTCACGGGGGCGACGATCGTCGCCGTCTTCACCGTCGCCGCCGGGCGGCCGCTCCGCACGACGGGTCTGGTGGCCGGCTTCGCGTTCGCGCCCGTCCCGTTCCTCATCGCCTCCGGGCCCGCGCTGGACGATCCCCGGACCGTCTCCGGCATGACGTACTTCGCGCTGCTGGCGGCGGCGATCGGCTGGGGGCTGTTCGTGCGCTCGCGGCGGCAACTCGTCGCGTCCCTGCGGGAGCGCGCGGAGCGCGCGCACGAGGAGGCACGGCGGACGGCGCGGGAGGACATCGCACGGGAGATGCACGACGTGCTGGCCCACCGCCTGTCGCTGCTGAGCGTCCACGCGGGCGCACTGCAGTTCAACCCGGAGGCGTCGGCCGAGGAGGTGCAGCGCACGGCGGGCGTGATCAGGGACAGCGCCCATGAGGCGCTGGAGGACCTGCGGGAGGTCATCGGGGTGCTGCGCGGGACGGCGTCGTCGGAGACGGCGCGCCCGCAGCCGGAACTCGCGGACCTGCGGCGGCTGGCGGAGGAGTCGCGGGCGGCGGGCACGGACGTCACGCTGCGGCTGGAGACCGCCCCCGGACAGACCGCCCCCGGACAGGCCGGCGCGGACGGCTCCCGCGGCGCTGCCGGAACCCGGCGCGGCGACCCCGCCGCGCCGCCCGCCGCCGTAGGACGCACCGCCTACCGCATCGTGCAGGAGGCGCTCACCAACGCCCGCAAGCACGCCCCGCTCTCGCCCGTCACCGTGACGGTCTCCGGCGGCCCCCGGGAAGGGCTGACCGTCCTCGTGCGCAACCCCGCCCCGGCCGACGGGCGCCGCCAACCGGGGCCTGACGCGGGGGAGTCGGCGGCTTTCGTCCCCGAAGCGGCCGTGTCCGGAGTCCCCGGCGCGGGCCAGGGCCTCGTCGGGCTCGCCGAGCGCGCGGAACTCGCCGGGGGCACGATGGAATACGGCCGGTTCGGCGCTGATTTCCGCGTCCGGGCTTGGCTACCGTGGGCGCCGGGACGCGACCCGCTGGAGGCGGCCGCTCCGGCACCGGACCCCGCCCTGTGAGCGGAGACGTGCCGTCCTGCCCGAACGAACGGATTCCGAGGCCGCATTGGTGAACGCTTCCGCCGCACCCTCCGTCGTCCGCGTGCTGCTGGTCGACGACGACCCCCTCGTACGCTCCGGGCTGCGGCTGATGTTCGGCGGGGCGCCGGACGTCGAAGTCGTCGGCGAGGCGGCGGACGGCAGCGAGGTGCAGCCGCTCGTCGACGAGCACGCGCCGGACGTCGTGCTGATGGACATCCGGATGCCCGTGGTCGACGGCCTGGAGGCCACGGAGGCGCTGCGCAGGCGCCAGTTGCCGCCCGAGGTCATCGCGCTGACGACCTTCCACTCGGACGCGCACGTGCTCCGCGCCCTGAGGGCCGGCGCCGCCGGCTACGTGCTGAAGGACACCTCGCCCGCCCTGATCGTGGACGCCGTGCGCAAGGTCGCCGCGGGCGAGCCCGTGCTGTCACCCGAGGTCACCCGGCAGCTGATCACCCGGGTGTCGGGCGGCGACGACCGCGACAAGCGCGCGATCTGGGCGCGCAGGCAGCTCGGCGCGCTCGGGGACCGCGAGCGCGAGGTCGCCGTCGCCGTCGGGAAGGGCAGGTCGAACGCGGAGATCGCGGCGGAGCTGTACATGAGCGTGCCGACGGTGAAGACGCACGTGTCGCGCATCCTCACCAAACTGCGGCTCAACAACCGGGTCCAGATCGCCCTCCTGGCCCACGACGCGGGTACGGGCGGCGCGGAGGAGCAGCGGTCCGGCTGACGCGGTGCGCGCGGCTGACGCCAACGCGCGGCTGACGCGGAAACGGCTGAGGCGGCCCCCTGATTAGGGGGCCGCCTCGTTCGCTCTCACCGGCCGGGCCGCCGCGGCGTCGCGGACAGCCCTCAGTTCACGGGCAGTTCGAACCAGACGACCTTGCCCGTCGACAGCCGGGTGGCGCCCCAGCGCCGCGCGAGCCGGTTCACCAGGTACAGCCCTCGCCCGCCCTCGTCCGTGGCGCGTGCCTGCCGCAGACGGGGCAGCTGCGGCACGTCGTCCCCGACCTCGCACCGCAGCGTGTCCGTGCGCAACAGCCGCAGCGTGATGGGACGTTCGGCGTACCGCACGGCGTTCGTGACGACCTCGCTGACCAGCAGCTCGACCGAGTCGCTCAGCTCCTCCAGGCCCCAGCGGGCGAGCGCGCGGCGCGCCAGCCTGCGCGCCTGCCCGGCCGTCTGCGCCCGGGGGTCGAGGAACCAGTACGCGACGTCGCTCGGCGCGATGCCGTCGAACCGTGCCGCGAGCAGCGCGATGTCGTCGTCGCGGTCGCCCGGCCCGAGGATGTCGAGCACCTCGTCGCACAGCGGTTCCAGCGGCGCGGAGGCGTCGGGACGTGTGAGCCGCGCCGTCGCCGTCAGCTTCTCCCGCAGGTGCTCGATGCCCGTCCACACGTCGCGCTGGCGCGACTCGACCAGCCCGTCGGTGTAGAGCAGCAGCGTGGCGCCCGCCGGCGCGTCCAGCTCCACGGCTTCGAAGTCGACACCGCCGACGCCGATGGGGGCGCCCGCCGGTATGCGCAGCACCTCCGCCCGGCCGTCGCGATGCAGCAGGACGGGCGGCGGATGCCCGGCGTTGGCGATGATGATGCGGTGGGCGACCGGGTCGTAGACCGCGTAGAGGCACGTCGCCATGCGGTCGCTGCCGAGGCGCTGCGCCTGCTCGTCGAGGTGGTGCAGCACCTCCTGCGGCGGCAGGTCGAGCCCGGCCAGCGTCTGCGCCGTCGTCCGCAGCTGGCCCATGATGGCCGCCGACGTCATGGAGTGGCCCATGACGTCGCCCACGACGAGGGCGACCCGGCTGCCGGGCAGCGGGATCGCGTCGTACCAGTCGCCTCCGACCCGTGCGGTCTCGGCCGCGGGCAGGTACCGGCTGGCCAGGTGGCAGCCGGTGGGCTGGGGCAGTTCGTCCGGCAGCATCGTGCGCTGCAGCTCGTCGGCGATGTACGCCTCGCGGCCGTACAGCACGGCCTTGTCCACACCGAGCGCGGTGTGCGTGGCGAGTTGTGCGGCGATGAGCAGATCGTCGGGTTCGAAGGCGGGACGCTCGGGCCTGCGCAGGAAGACCGCCGCCCCGATGACCCGCCGCCGCCCCCGCAGCGGTGCGAGTATCGCGCGGTGCCCGGACGGTACGTCCGGGTCGGTGCCCAGCAGTTCGGGGAGCGCGTCGCGGGCGGCCGGCGCGTCGGCGAAGACGGGCCGCACCCCCCGCAGCACCTCGGCCAGCGGGCCGCCGTTGAGCACCTCCACGTATTCGGCCGCGCCGGCGGTGCCGTCGGAGACGGCCGACAGGGACGGGCCCCCGCCGGACGGGGCTTCCTCGCCGTCCCGCTGCGCGCGGTCGCCCGTCGCCGACGCGGCGGCCACCATGGCGGCCGGATCGTCGGGGATGCGGTCGCTCCGGCGCAGCCGCAGCATCAGCGGCCCCGTCGGGCGTTCGTCCCCCACGGGGAGCGGGTCACGCAGGTAGACGAGGATCGCGTCGGAGTAGGCGGGGACGCTGGCCCGGCACAGGCCGAGCACCGTCTCGTCCAGGTCCATGCCGCGAGCGATGCGGCGGGTGGCGGCGCCGACGAAGCGCAGACGGTCGCCGCCGCGCCGTTCACGCTCGGCGGCGTCGCCGTCGTCCGGCGTGCCCCCGCCCGGCTTCGTCGGGGTGGCGGGTGGGATTCCGGCGGCGGTCATCTCGCCGGTGCTGGGATGTGACACGGCACCGCTCTCCGCGGTCGTAGGTGGTGACGGAGCCTGACGCGCCTCCTGCGGCGCGTGCGACGGCTGGGGTCCGGAGTCCGCGCCGGGCGCGGGGTCGGGCACGGCCCTGCCGGTACTGCCTCGGGCGCCCTTCTCGGCGGCGCCCCTCTTCCTGGGCGCCCGTGCGGAGCCCGTCTGCGGCCGGCCGCCGGGACGAGCCTGCTCCGCCCCGCCGGCCCCCGGACCGGCAGCCTGCCGCTGCGCGCCGTCGCCGGCACGCGAGGCCTGTGAGGTGCCGGAGTCGGCGAATCCCCCGGGGGAGGCGGAGAGTCCGGCCATCCGCGCGGGACCGTCGCCGGGGCCCGGGCCGGCGTTGTCCGCCGCCGGGCCGCCGGAGAGGGGCGGCGCGCCCGCCGGTACGCCGAAGGGGCCCGTCGCCGGGCCACTCGGCGTGGCCCGGCCGGCGGGCTGGACCGGCGGCACTGCTGTGCCGGCCGCAGGCTGTTCGTGCTCCGTCACGCGTTCGGTTTCCATCCATCCGGGGCTGCGCGTCTTCCGCGCGTAGCAGTCACTCCGCGCCTGCTACGGGCGTCGCCGGCACTGCAGGAAAAGCTGGATCTCGGGTGGTACGTCCGTGCTCGCCGGAGCGTATGCATAGGCGTCCTCCCCGACGATTTCGAATCCGGTGTCCTGAACGATCCTCCGCAACTCGTCCCGCAGATAGCCCGATACCCGGATCGTGTTGCCCAGGAACGGCAGTGTGAAGTCGTCCACGTCCGCTTCCACCATCGAAAGGGCCAGGGGAGCACCCTCCCGTGTCTGCTGGTGCAGCATGCGCAGAGCGAAGGGGATCTCCACACGGGGGAGCATCAGCAGGGAGAAGAAGGCGGCGACGCCGTCGAACGGCCCCAGCTCCTGCTTCTCGACGTCGGCGATGTCCATCCGCCGGAAGTCGCCCTCGGGAACGTTCTCGCGGGCCAGCTTCACCATTTCAGGTGAGAGGTCGATCCCGGTCACGCGGTGCCCCGCCTCCACGAGCTGGCGGGCGGTGGGCAGGCCCGTGCCGCAGCCGAGGTCGAGCACGTGGGATCCGGGGGGCAGCTGCTCCGCCAGCCACTTGCCGCCCGCGACCTGGCCCTCCTTGTGCGGGAAGGCCTCGTCGTAGCGGTCGCCGATCGCGTCGAAGGCCTCCGCCTGACCGGTACGGTCCACGCCGTCCCAGTCGAAGTCCCGGTACGCGCCGCCGGTTCCGCCCCGCTCCGGGGGGTTCCCACTGCCGTTCGTGCTGCTCACGATCGATCTCCTCTCTGGCCACGCGCCAAATCCCCGAGGGGGGAGGGGAGTTGTTGCAGCAGTGCGCCTACGGAGGTTGATCCTACGTTTGCAGTATGGGGGCGCAGCAAGGGGGAACGGGAGGTCGAAGCAGGCGCGTGTCGTCCGAAAGATCCGGCACATCCCCGCAAGTACGGAACAACAGGGGCTCGGCGTGACCCGACGCCCGCCTCTCCGGGGCGTCCGCTCCCGCCCGGGACGCCACGACGGGCCGGCGCGGGACCGCCGGGTGCCCGCCTGCGCACCGGAATCCGGACGGGCCGGGGTGCCCCGGTCCGCTTCACGGACATGCCGGCCGGTCTCCGGCCCGTCCCGCGGGGCTGCCTGCGCCGGCCTCGCGGCTTGCTGCACGGCCCGTGGACGCGCCGTGCGCAGGGAGGTCCCGCCCACCGACGAGGATTTCCTCCCCCGCGGCCGTCTCCTTCCGGGCCTCCGGCGGCGGCGACCACCGGTTCCAGTCGTGGGGCAGACGCGGGACCGGCCAGCGCGGGTCGGGCCGCCAGTCCTCCCAGCCGTCGCGGAACGGGGCCGCCCACGCTCCGATCCGCTCGACGACAGCGCGTCCCGCCGCCCGCACGCGGGCGGCCAGCTCGTCGTCGACGAGCCCGGCGTGCTGTGCGGCTGCGAACTCGTCCTCGTCCCGCCACTCCCAACTGCGGTCCGGGTAGACGGCGATGTCCAGGAAGTGGTCCTCGGAGTCGATGCCGCCCGCCCACCGGTGGCGCGGCTCCTCCAAGTTGACGTACCAGTTCTTGAACTGCCAGTCCCTCTCCCAGAACAGCCACACCGACCAGGGCTCTCCGGGGTGGGCGAGCTTCAGCACGCCGGTGCCGAACCACTGCGACAGCACGGTCCTGCGCGGCTTGGTGTAGCGGGTCTCCAGCGGCTCGTGGTGCACGGGCGTGCCGTCCGCCATCTCCGGCTTCACGCACACCGTGCCCGGGGCCACCCACGCCGCCAGCAGATCGGGGGTGTCGCGGACGATCGTGACGGGACGGCAGATGTGCGCGTGACCGGCGCCGTTGGCCCGGTAGCGCCACAGGACCCGGGTGCCCGGCGCCCAGCGTCCGGCAGGTCCGCCGCTGCCGCCGGGGCGGGCGGCCCGGTGGTCCGAGGCGCTCCGGCCGCCGTCCTCGTACGCGCCGCGGTCCGCACGTCCGGCGCCGTGTGCGCCGAGCGGTCCCGTCGTCCCTGCCGTCTCCGCTGTCATGCGCAGATCTTAGGTGCGCCGGCCTGGTACGGCCGTGAGCTGCGGCCCCACGCGACGACAAGCCGCGCGGACGCGGTGCCGAGCCGCGCCGACGCCCCTCCGAAGCGCGTCACGGATGCGTCATGCGGAGGACGTCGAGCGCTTCGTCGAGCTCTTCCAGCGTGAGGTCGCCTCGCTCCACATGGCCGGCTTCCAGGACCGCCTCGCGGATCGTCTTCCGCTCCGCGAGCGCCTTCTTGGCGACGGCGGCCGCGTTCTCGTAGCCGATGTACTTGTTCAGCGGGGTGACGACCGACGGCGAGGACTCGGCGTACTCGCGTGCGCGCTCCACGTTCGCCTCGATGCCGTCGACCGTGCGGTCGGCCAGCAGGCGGGAGGCGTTGGCCAGCAGCCGGACCGACTCCAGCAGGTTCTTCGCGAGGACCGGAAGCATCACGTTCAGCTCGAAGTTGCCCGCGGCCCCGGCGGCGGCGATCGTCGCGTCGTTGCCGGTGACCTGCGCGGCGACCATCAGGACGGCCTCCGGGACGACCGGGTTCACCTTCCCCGGCATGATCGAGGAGCCCGGCTGGAGGTCGGGGAGGGAGATCTCGGCCAGGCCGGTGCGCGGGCCGGAGGCCATCCAGCGGAGATCGTTCGTGATCTTGGTGAGGCTGACGCCGACCGTGCGGAGCTGCCCCGACGTCTCCACGAGGGCGTCCCGTGCCCCCTGGGCTTCGAAGTGGTCGCGCGCCTCGGTCAGCGGCAGGCCGCTGGAGGCGGCGATCCGCCCGATGACGGCCGCGGCGAAGCCGGGCGGCGTGTTGATGCCCGTCCCCACCGCCGTCCCGCCGAGGGGGAGTTCGGCGAGCCGGGGGAGCGCGGACTCCAGGCGCTCCACGCCGTACCGGACCTGAGCCGCGTAGCCGCGGAACTCCTGCCCGAGGGTGACCGGAGTGGCGTCCATCAGGTGGGTGCGGCCGGACTTCACGACGTCCGCGAACTCGTCCGCCTTGCGTTCCAGTGACCGGGCCAGGTGCTCCAGCGCGGGCAGGAGGTCGGAGGTGATCGCGGACACCGCGGCGATGTGGATGGAGGAGGGGAAGACGTCGTTCGACGACTGGCTGGCGTTGACGTGGTCGTTGGGGTGCACGGGCTCACCCAGACGCTCGCTCGCGAGAGTCGCCACCACCTCGTTCATGTTCATGTTCGAGGAGGTCCCTGATCCCGTCTGGAACACGTCGACGGGGAACTCGCCGTCCCAGCGCCCGGTGACGACCTCCTCCGCCGCCGCGCTCACGGCTTGCGCCAACTCCGGCCGCAGCACGCCGAGTTCACCGTTCACCTCGGCCGCTGCCGCTTTGATGCGGGCCAGCGCCGCGATGTGGGCGCGCTCCAGGCGCTGCCCGCTGATCGGGAAGTTCCCCACGGCACGCTGCGTCTGCGCCCGCCACTTGGCGTCCACGGGCACCCGCACCTCGCCCATCGAGTCCCGCTCGGTCCGGAACTCCTCGCTGTCGCTCATTCCTGCACCTCCGTACGGGGCAGCGTCCTCCGCGGGGAGGACATTCCCGGGCGGGGCGTGTACCCCGCCGGCGCTCAGGCAGTGATGCGCGCCTCTCCGGACGCAGGGGCAGGCGTGCTTCGGTGGCGGCCGCCCGCTTGCGCTTGTGCCGCCCGACAACTACTTTCTCTTTGGAAAGTGATTGCCGATCGAAAGGTGCGCTGATGAGTGATCCGGGTGGTGCGCTCGCCGAAGTCGCACGTCAGAGAGGTGCGGCAGCCGCCAAGGTGCGCCTGCCGTGGTGGTACGTGGCGCTGTTCGCGGTCGTCTGGGCGGCGCTGCTCGGCGGCACGACCGCCGCGCGGGACCACGAGCGGCTGGGAATCCCCGAGTTCCCTTACACGTTCGTGGCCGGGATGACCCTCGCCGTCCTGCTGGTCGTCTTCCGGCGCCGGTCCGGGCTCCACCTGCTGTGGCGCAGCACTCCCTACCCGGCGCTGAAGCGCCAGCAGGTGCGCACGGCCGGCGTGATGGTCGGCGGGGCCCTCGTCGAGCTGGCGCTGTACCTGCTCGGGGACCGGTGGATCGCCGCGTCCTGGGCCGCGCTGGTGTTCGCCGTCCTGCACGGCGTCCTGGTCACGGCGCAGCTCCGCCGCGTCAACCGCGAGATCCGGGCCGACATCCGAGAGGGCCGGTCGGGAAGTGCCTGAGCGTTCCCCGGAGTTGGACCCCCTCATCCATCCCCTGCCCCGGTTGTCCATCTGCGCGCTGCTGGCCGCGGGGCCGCGCTGGGTCGACTTCCGCTCCGTACGCGAGGCCACCGGCCTGTCCGACTCGATGATCTCCAAGCACACGAGGACGCTGGAGGACGCCGGATACCTGGAGGTCCGCAAGGGCGGCGTCGGGCGCCGGCCGCGCACGTGGTTCCGCCTCACCCCGCTCGGCGGCGAGCGCTACCGAGGGCACGTCGCGCAGCTCCAGCGGCTCGTCGACGGAGCGTCCACCGGCTCTCCGTGACCCGGGCGCGAACAGGCGTCGCGTACGGCCAGGGGCACGGAGAGACGGGCGGACAGGCTGGGCGGGTGCCTACGAGCCGCTGCGTACGGGGATCGAGGTGACGAAGGGCTGTGCGGGACCCGGGTCGGTGAAGAAGTCGTTCCCCTTGTCGTCGACGACGACGAACGCCGGGAAGTCCTCCACTTCGATGCGCCAGACCGCCTCCATGCCCAGCTCCTCGTACTCCAGGACCTCGACCTTCTTGATGCAGTCCTGCGCGAGCCGCGCCGCCGGCCCGCCGATGGACCCGAGGTAGAAGCCGCCGTGCTCGGCGCACGCCTCGGTGACCTGCGGGCTGCGGTTGCCCTTGGCGAGCATGACCATCGAGCCGCCCGCGGCCTGGAACTGGGCGACGTAGGCGTCCATCCGCCCTGCGGTGGTCGGGCCGAAGGAGCCGGACGCGTAACCCTCGGGGGTCTTGGCGGGGCCGGCGTAGTAGACGGGGTGGTCCTTGAGGTACTGCGGCATCTCCTCGCCCGCGTCGAGCCGCTCCTTGATCTTCGCGTGCGCGATGTCGCGGGCCACGACGAGCGTGCCCGTCAGCGACAGGCGGGTCTTGACGGGGTGCTTCGAGAGTTCGGCGAGGATCTCCGGCATGGGCCGGCCGAGGTCGATGCGCACGGCGTCGGTGTTGTCGGCGCCCGCCTCCTCGGTGAGCTGCTCGTCCGTCGTCTCCGGCAGGAAGCGCGCCGGGTCCGTCTCGAGCTGCTCCAGGAAGACGCCCTCTGCGGTGATCTTCGCCTTGGCCTGCCGATCGGCCGAGCAGGAGACGGCGATGGCGACGGGGCAGGACGCGCCGTGCCGGGGCAGCCGGACGACCCGTACGTCGTGGCAGAAGTACTTGCCGCCGAACTGCGCGCCGATGCCGATCTTCTGCGTCAGTTCGAAGACCTGCTCCTCCAGCTCCTTGTCGCGGAAGCCGTGTCCGGCGGGGGAGCCCTCGGCGGGCAGCTCGTCGAGGTAGTGGGCCGAGGCGTACTTCGCGGTCTTCAGCGCGTACTCGGCGCTGGTGCCGCCCACGACGATCGCCAGGTGGTACGGGGGGCAGGCCGCCGTGCCCAGTGAACGGATCTTCTGCTCCAGGAACTTCATCATGCTCGCCTCGTTGAGCACGGCCTTCGTCTCCTGGAAGAGGAAGGACTTGTTGGCGCTGCCGCCGCCCTTGGCCATGAAGAGGAACTTGTAGGCGTCGCCGTCGGTCGCGTACAGCTCGATCTGCGCGGGCAGGTTCGTGCCGGTGTTCTTCTCGTCCCACATGGTCAGCGGCGCCATCTGCGAGTAGCGCAGGTTGAGCTCCGTGTACGCGTCGTAGATGCCGCGGGAGAGGGCCTCCTCGTCGCCGCCCTCCGTGAGGACCTGCTGGCCGCGCTTGCCCATGACGATCGCCGTGCCGGTGTCCTGGCACATCGGGAGGACGCCCGCGGCGGCGATGTTCGCGTTCTTGAGCAGGTCGAGCGCGACGAAGCGGTCGTTGGCGCTGGCCTCCGGGTCGTCGAGGATGCGCCGCAGCTGCGCGAGGTGCTCCGGCCGCAGGTAGTGCGAGATGTCGTGCATGGCCTCGGCGGCGAGCTTCCGCAGGGCCTCCGGCTCGACCTGGAGGAAGGTGCGCCCGCCGGCCTCGAAGGTGCTGACTCCTTCGGCCGTCACGAGGCGGTACGGAGTAGGGTCCTCGCCCACCGGAAGCAGATCCGTGTAGGTGAAGTCCGGGCGGGACGAGCGCGGGCTGGCGGCCATCGGTGGAGTCTTCCTCTCGTACGGCTCTCGGCTGCGGCACCTCCTGGCCGGGCCGGTCCGGGCACACGAGCCGTGAGGAGAGCGCCCGCCCAGCGTAGAACGCCCGGCCGGGCACGTGGAGGAGAGGTCCGCCCGCCCTTGCGGACGGTGCCATTGCCGGACAGCCCCTAGTCGCGATCTATCGCGTTTGGGTAGGCTGCTCGTGTGACAGATTCTCCGCTGGAAAAGAAGCCCGCGACCAGCCCCGAGGCCAAGGACGCCCCCTCCGCCGAAGTGGCCTCCGTACGCGCCTCGGACGCCGACCGCGACCGTGTCGCGGAGATCCTCCGCGACGCCCTGGCGGAAGGCAGGCTCGACACCGCGGAGCACTCGGACCGCATCGACAGCGTGTACGCCGCCAAGACGCTCGGCGAGCTGGAGCCGCTGGTCCGCGACCTGCCCCAGGGGCAGAGCCACCACCGCGCCGCGCACGGCCCCGCGCCCGCGTACGCCCCTGAGGCGCCGGGGGACGCCGACTCCGGGCCCAAGGACAATCTCGTCGCCGTCTTCAGCGGCTCCACCCGCAAGGGCCGCTACCGCGCACCCCGCAAGATCAACGCCTTCGCCTGCTTCGGCGGCATCGAGATCGACCTGACCGAGGCCGTGTTCGAGCAGCAGCACCTGCTGATCAACGCGACGGCCGTCTTCGGCGGCATCGAGATCCGCGTCCCGGAGAACGTCACGCTCCGGCAGAAGGGCGCCGGGATCTTCGGAGGCTTCGACGTGCGGACCTCGGAGGCCGACGACCCGCATGCGCCCGTGGTGCTGGTGCAGGGGGCGGCGGTCTTCGGCGGCGTCGAGGCGAAGCCGAAGCGCGGCAAGTTCATCCGCGATCTCCGCGACCGGCTGCGCAAGGAACTCTGAGTACGGGACGGGCCGGTGAACGGACGGCTCCGAGCCTGGTGAAGAGGCAACTCCCGGCCCTGCAAAGGGAGTTGGGAGGGACGGCGACGGGGCGCGGCGAACGGGCGCCGAACGGCTGAGCGATGAGTGACCGCGCGCATTCCTACGGTATGCATACCGGTGCGTACAGCGGGTAGAGCTGGGGCATCGTCTCTCGTACGGCGGCAGCGCGAACTGCCGTGCGCAGCAAGTCGGGTGTAGTGACCCCCTCGTCGTCTCGTCAGGAGTAGACCGTGCTGCAACCGCCGCATCAGTCCCTTCAGGCTGCCGCTCCCGTCCCCGCGCAACGCGGCTCCGCGCGCGAGGACGAGGCGGGGCCATGGCACTCGGAGGCAGTCTGCCGCCGGGACGAGGCGGGACTCTTCTTCGCCCCGTCGAAGGAGCCCACAGCGGCGCGGCTGTCCCGGGAGCAGGCCGCGAAGCGCGTCTGCGCGAGGTGCCCGGTGATGGTCGAGTGCCGCGAGCACGCGCTGGTGCTGCCCGAGCCGTACGGCGTATGGGGCGGGCTCACCGCGGCGGAGCGCCGCGTCGTCCTGGCCCGGCGCAGGCGGCGCGAGGCCGCCGCCGCGGCCGGTGACGCCGGGCAGGTCTCGCGCATCGCCTGACGCACCGCACGCTCGCAGCCCCTGGGCACGCAGATCGCCCGGGGGCTCGTCGCGGGGCGGACGCCGCCCCGGGCGTGCCCGGAGCGGCAGGCGGTCGGGCTGACGGCCGGCGAGCGGCGTCGGCTGCGGCCGCCGGCGGACGGTCAGCGTGCGCGGTCGAAGTCGACGGAGCTGTACGCGCGCAGCTTCGACAGCTTGTGGGTCGAGTCGATCATCCGGATCGTCCCGGACTTCGAGCGCATCACCAGCGATTCGGTGTACGCCCGCTCACCCCGGTAGTGCACGCCGCGCAGAAGGTCGCCGTCGGTGATGCCGGTCGCCACGAAGAAGACGTTCTCGCCGCTGACCAGGTCCTCGGTGTGCAGTACGCGGTCCAGGTCGTGTCCGGCGTCCAGCGCGCGCTGCCGCTCCTCGTCGTCGTTGGGCCACAGCATGCCCTGGATGGTGCCGCCGAGGCACTTGATCGCGCAGGCGGCGATGATGCCCTCCGGCGTGCCCCCGATCCCCAGCAGCATGTCGACGCCCGTGCCTTCCCGCACGGCCATGATCGCGCCGGCCACGTCGCCGTCCGAGATGAACTTGATGCGGGCGCCCGACTCCCGGATCTCCTTGACGATCCCGTCGTGGCGCGGACGGTCGAGGACGACGACCGTCACATCGTCCGGCGTGCAGCCCTTCGCCTTGGCGATGCGCCGCACGTTGACCGCGGGCGGCGCGGTGATGTCGACGAACTCCGCCGCGTCCGGCCCTGTGACCAGCTTGTTCATGTAGAAGACGGCGCTCGGGTCGAACATCGTGCCGCGCTCGGCCACCGCCAGTACGGACACGGCGTTCGCCATGCCCTTGGCCGTCAGGGTCGTCCCGTCCACGGGGTCGACCGCGACGTCGCACTCCGGGCCCGTGCCGTCCCCGACCCGCTCGCCGTTGAAGAGCATCGGCGCCTCGTCCTTCTCGCCCTCCCCGATGACGACGACGCCGTTCATCGAGACGGTGGACACGAGCGTGCGCATGGCCTTCACCGCGGCGCCGTCCGCGCCGTTCTTGTCGCCGCGGCCCACCCAGCGCCCCGACGCCATCGCTCCGGCCTCGGTGACCCGCACGAGTTCCAGGGCGAGGTTCCGGTCCGGGGCCTCGGGGCTGACGTCGAGCGGGGAGGGGAGGTGCTGATGATCGGTCATCGGGGCACACCTTTCTGCGCGGCTGGACGTCTGCCGGGCTACTGAGGGTGCTTACGAGGGTACCCAGCATCCGTCAGAGTGAGCAGAGGGCCCCACGGATGAGCGCCCGGTGCGGTGGCCTCCGCGGCCATGACCCGACCCGTCGTCCGGCCCGTCCCGGCCGTGCGAGACGATGAGGGCGTGGCAGCAGAAGCAGAGAAGCGGCAAGGCAGGCGGACGGTGCGGGGCATGGCGCCCTCGCTCGCGGTCGTCCTGCTCGCGGCGGGGTTCATCTACCTCTTCGTCCCGCACGACGAGGACATCGACCCCGTCAAGCCGGTCGGTTACCACGTCGAGCTGGAGTCGGCCCGCCGTGCCGCCCCGTACCCCGTGCTGGCCCCCGCCGGGCTGCCGGACAGCTGGCGCGCCACGTCCGTGAGGTACGACGGCGACCCCTCCAGGAGCGCCACCTGGCACCTGGGCTTCGTCACGCCGGACACCCAGTACGCGGCCGTCGAGCAGAGCGACGCGGCACGCTCGGAGCGGTACGTGGCGGACGTCACGCAGGGTGCGCGCAAGACCGGCCGGACGAGCCGCATCGACGGCTTCGAGTGGACGCGCTACGAGGGTGAGAAGTACGACGCGCTCGTCCGTAAGGTCCCCGCCGCAGGCGACGGGAAGGGTCGCCCGGCCGAGGCGGAGAAGGGCGAGGCGGACACGGGCGCGCGGAAGGACGGCGCCCGCAGCCACACCGTCGTCGTCACCGGCACGGCCTCGTTCGAGCAGCTCGGCCGCCTCGCCGCCGCCCTGAGCGACGGCGAGGGCAAGGGCCGCACGCGCTGATCAGCCGGAGCGCCCGGCTGCCGGCGCCTGGCTGCCGGCGCCTGGCTGCCGGCGCCCGGTCCCACCCGTCAGACGTCAGAGCGTCGTGCACACGTCCTGGTACGGCAGCCGCGGGGAGCGCGGCCTGTACGCGTCCTCGCCGGGCCTGCCGATGTTCACCACGAGCAGCGACTTCTGCTTGCCGTCGCCGAAGAACTCCTTGTCCACGGCGTCCCTGTCGAATCCGCTCATGGGGCCCGCGGCCAGCCCGGCCGCCCGGACCCCGAGGATGAAGTACCCGGCCTGCAACGTGGCGTTGAAGGTGCCGTGCGCCTCCCGCGTCTCCGCCTCCGCGAAGAAGGTGTCCTTCAACTGGGGTGCGTGCGGCAGCAGTTCCGGCAGGCGCTCGTGGAACTCGAGGTCCACGGAGAGTATGGCCGTGAGCGGCGCGGTGCCGGTCTTGGGCCGGTTGCCCTCGGACATGTGCTGCACGAGACGAGCCCGCGCCTCGGCGGAGCGGACGAGCGTGACGCGCAGCGGCGACTGGTTGAAAGCCGTCGGGGCGAACTTCACCATTTCGTACACCTCCCGCATCTGCTCGTCTGTCACGGGCTCGTCGGTGAACGTGTGCGCCGTGTGCGCTTCACGGAAGAGCAGATCCCGGGCGGCCTGGTCGAGGGCGACTGTCATGTGCGGAAGCCTTGCCTTTACGCGCGGTTGTTCGAGTACGGACGGTCCACCGTAAGCGGAGCCGTCCGCCCGTTCCATGGGGGCCGCCGCAGCCGGCAGGCTTCCGTTTGCCGTGATGCCGCGCCTTTGTCCCGCTCAGTCCGCCTCTTCGGCGTCTTCCGCATCGGCCGGTTCCGCCGCGGACGGGCCGGCTCCGGGCTCTTCGGCCTCCTCGCCGGCCTCGGCCTCCAGCACCGCGTCCAGCCGGGCGCGGGCGCCCTCCAGCCACTCCCTGCAGACCCGCGCCAGCTCCTCGCCGCGCTCCCACAGCGCCAGCGAGTCCTCCAGCGAGGTACCGCCCGCCTCCAACTGCTGCACGACGCGGACGAGTTCGCCGCGCGCCTGCTCGTAGCTGAGCGCGGACAGCGCCTTCCCGGCGTCGGCGGCGGCCGTCTCCGGCCCGGCGCCGGAAGTCGTGTCCGAGGTCGTCTGCGAGGTCATGGGGCCACCCTAGGGGGTGTCTCAAAGTCCCGTCTGGTCCGCGGCGTCTGGCACGCACGCTCCCTGCGTTGTCGGTCGTCGGCGCAGCCCGCTGCGCTCTCCTCCCTCCGCCTTGCGATCGCACGCACCAGACGCCGCGGCCCCGACCTACGGCCGAACGACGCTACTTTGAGACACCCCCTAAGCGTGCGGACCGACAGTGACGCCGAACTCCCCCTCGGCCACCCTGGCCCGGAGCTGCTCCCCTTCGCCGGCCTGCTCCGGCGCGCGGACCACGGTGCCGTCGGCACGCTGCAGCACGGCGTACCCCCGCTGGAGCGTCGCCGCGGGGGAGAGGGCCAGCACCCGCGCCCGCGTGTGGGTCAGCTCGTCCTCGGCGCGGTCCAGGCGGTGGCCCAGCGTGCGGCGCGCGCGTTCCAGCAGGGAGGCGACCTCCGCGTCGCGCTCCTCCAGCATCGAGTGCGGATCGGCCATCGCGGGACGGCTCATGACCTCGGTGAGGCCGCGGTGCTCGCGCTCCAGAAGGGAGTTGATCACGCGGTACGCCCGCTCCCGCAGCTCCCGCACCCGCTCATGCTCCTCGCCGACGTCGGGCACGGCGTCCTTCGCCGCGTGCGTGGGCGTACGCGAGCGCAGGTCGGCGACGAGGTCGAGCAGCGGGCAGTCCGCCTCGTGCCCGATGGCCGACACGACGGGCGTGCTGCAGCCCGCGACCGTACGCACCAGCTCCTCGTCGGAGAACGGCAGCAGATCCTCCACGCTGCCGCCGCCGCGCGTCACGATGATCACGTCGACCTCGGGGTGGGAGTCCAGCTCCCGCACGGCCTCGACGAGTTGCGGGACCGCCCGCACGCCCTGGACCGCCGTGTTCCGCACCTCGAAGCGGACGGCGGGCCAGCGCTCGCGGGCCGTGTGCAGCACGTCCCGCTCGGCGTCGGAGGCGCGCCCGGTGACCAGCCCGATTCTGTGGGGGAGGAAGGGCAGCCTCCGTTTGCGCTCCGCGGCGAACAGGCCCTCGGCCGCCAGCGTCTTCTTCAACTGCTCCAGCCGCGCGAGCAGTTCACCCATGCCGACGGGCCGTATGTCCGCGGCCCGCAGCGACAGGGTGCCGCCCCTCCCGTACCAGACCGGCTTGGCGTGCACGACGACGCGCGATCCCTCGCCGACGACGTCCTTCACGCGGTCGAAGACCTCGCGGAAGCAGGTGACGCTGATCGACACGTCCCGCGAGGGGTCGCGGAGCGTGAGGAACGCCATGCCCGCACCCGGCCGCGGGGAGAGCTGGATGATCTGCCCCTCGACCCAGACCGCCCCGAGCCGGTCGATCCACCCGCCGATCAGCCGGGAGATCTCACCGACCGGAACCGGGGCCTCGGGCGAGGTGATGAGAGCCATGCGACGACACTAACGGCCGCGTCGGACAGCCGGCCCGGCATGTCCGCGATGCCCCACAAGGGGGGGTGTCGCCCGCCGTCAACATCGAGGCGCACCGCTCGCCCTTACGATGGGACGCATGTCTGCAACGCCCTCCCGCCAGCCCGCCACAGACGCCCCCGACGAACGCCGCCGTGTCCTGCTCGCCGCACCCCGTGGCTACTGCGCGGGGGTCGACCGGGCCGTGATCGCAGTGGAACAGGCCCTCGAACAGTACGGCGCCCCGGTCTACGTGCGCCACGAGATCGTGCACAACAAGTACGTGGTGAAGACCCTGGAGAAGAAGGGCGCGATCTTCGTCGAGGAGACGGCGGAGGTGCCCGAGGGGGAGATCGTGATCTTCTCGGCGCACGGCGTCGCCCCGGAGGTCCACAAGGAGGCGGAGCGCGGCAAGCTGGCGACGATCGACGCCACGTGCCCGCTGGTGACCAAGGTCCACAAGGAGGCCGTGCGCTACGCCAAGGAGGACTACGACATCCTCCTGATCGGCCACGAGGGCCACGAGGAGGTCATCGGCACGAGCGGGGAGGCGCCGGAGCACATCACCCTCGTCGACGGCCCGAAAGACGTGGAGAACGTCGAGGTCCGCGACCCCGAGAAGGTCGTGTGGCTCTCCCAGACCACGCTCTCCGTGGACGAGACGATGGAGACCGTGGACGCCCTGAAGGGCCGCTACCCGAACCTCCTCTCCCCGCCGAGCGACGACATCTGCTACGCGACGCAGAACCGCCAGACGGCCATCAAGCAGGTGGCGCGGGACGCCGACTTCGTCCTCGTCGTCGGCTCCAGGAACTCCTCGAACTCCGTGCGCCTGGTGGAGACCGCCATCGCGCACGGCGCCCGTGACGGACGCCTGATCGACAACGCGGGCGAGATCGACGAGGCGTGGCTCGAAGGTGTGACGACGGTGGGTCTCTCCTCGGGCGCCTCGGTCCCGGACGTCCTGGTCGACGAGGTTCTGGAGTGGCTCTCGGAGCGCGGCTGGGAGGACGTGGAGCTGGTCCAGCCCGTCGAGGAGCGCATGCAGTTCTCCCTGCCCAAGGAGCTGCGCCGCGACCTGCGCGCGGAAGCGGCAGCCCGCAGGACGGGCTGACTCCGGAATCTCCCGCCGGCAAGCAGTGAGGGGCCGGCCGCCCACCCGGGCGGTCGGCCCCTCTGCTGCCGCGGACGGCGTGCCTGTCAGGCGACCTCGTCGGCCTCCGCCTCTTCCTGCGCCTTCGTCAGAGCCCGCAGACGCGACCGCTGCACGACGAGCCCGGCCTTCCGTACGAGCACGACGAAGGCCGCCAGCAGGGTGCCGGCGTAGAGCCAGAGCGCGTTGACGGCCAGCGCCGGGAAGAGACTCGCCAGCTGCTCGGCGATGCCCTGGGTGCCGGGTCCGCCGCTGATGAGGAGGAGCCCGGCGGTGAACGCGAGAGGGACGGCCACGGGCGCCGTCCACAGGTCGGCCGGGCGTACCCACCCCGCGCAGAGCGTGCTCGTCACGAGGAAGGCGCCGCCGTAGAAGGGGACGGAGCCGTCGAACAGCAACCTGGACGTCCCCCCGGCGATCACCATCAGCAGCACGGCGACGGTTCCCACGCCGAGCGCCGTGAGCCGGGCACGGGGCAGCCAGGAGAGGGCGTCGGTCAGTCTGGCCGGAACGAGCGGGAAGCGAAGCTGCGCGTGGTAGAGGGCGGCGGCCTCCGTTCCCGCCGCGTCGGTGCCGCCGCGGCGCCGGGCTCTCGGGGAGACGGGGGCGGCGGGCCTGCTCCCCGGGTCGGCAGGAGCGGCCGCAGCCGCCGCTGCCCGCGGTTCGGTGCCCTTCCGGCGGCGCTCACGGTCCCCCTGCTGCCGGCCCTGCGCCGGACCGGTCCCCTGCCCCCGCGCCTGACCGGGGCCTTTGCGGCCCGCATGTGCGCTGTGCTGCTGTTCCACGGCTCCAACGTAGGCGGCGTCACCGTCCTTCAGCGGGGACGGACACGCGCTGGCCGTCAGTTCGAGCCGTAGACTGGTGGACCGGCCCGGTCACCGGGCCAGGTCCGGCGCCCCTGGATCGGCGGCGCGGCCCCCGAGTCCGCACCGGGCTCCCTCAGTCCCCATCACCGCCTCATACTCGCTACGGGAAGTCGCCACGTGTCGCTCACGATCGGAATCGTCGGCCTGCCGAATGTCGGAAAGTCGACCCTCTTCAACGCCCTGACCAAGAACGAGGTGCTGGCGGCCAACTATCCGTTCGCCACGATCGAGCCGAACGTCGGCGTTGTCGGAGTGCCCGACCCCCGGCTGCGGACGCTCGCCGAGATCTACAAGTCGGAGAAGGTGCTGCCCGCCACGGTCGACTTCGTCGACATCGCGGGGATCGTGCGCGGGGCGAGCGAGGGCGAGGGCCTGGGCAACAAGTTCCTCGCCAACATCCGCGAGTCGGACGCCATCTGCCAGGTCATCCGCGCCTTCCAGGACGACAACGTCGTGCACGTCGACGGCAGGATCTCGCCGAAGGACGACATCGAGACGATCAACACCGAGCTGATCCTCGCGGACCTGCAGACCATCGAGAAGGTGCTTCCGCGGCTGGAGAAGGAGGCCCGGGTCAAGAAGGACAAGCAGCCCCAGGTCAAGGCCGTCCAGGAGGCCAGGGACATCCTCGAGCAGGGCCGCACCCTCTTCTCGGCGGGCCTCGCCCAGGGCAGCGAGGAGGCGGCTCCGCTGCACGAGCTGCACCTGCTGACGACGAAGCCGTTCATCTACGTCTTCAACGTCGACGAGGACGAACTCACCGACGAGACCTTCAAGGCGGACCAGCGGGCCCTCGTCGCCCCCGCCGAGGCCGTCTTCCTCAACGCCAAGCTGGAGGCGGACCTCGCCGAACTGGACGAGGAGGAGGCGCTGGAGCTGCTGCAGACCGTCGGCCAGGAGGAGCCCGGCCTGGCGACCCTCGCGCACGTCGGCTTCCGCACGCTCGGACTGCAGACGTACCTCACCGCCGGGCCGAAGGAGGCCCGCGCCTGGACGATCAAGAAGGGGGCGACGGCTCCCGAGGCCGCCGGCGTCATCCACACGGACTTCCAGCGCGGCTTCATCAAGGCGGAGATCGTCTCCTTCGACGAGCTGGTCGAGACCGGCTCCGTCGCCGAGGCCCGCGCCAAGGGCAAGGCCCGCATGGAGGGCAAGGACTACGTGATGCGCGACGGCGACGTGGTGGAGTTCCGCTTCAACGTGTAGCGGGCGATGTGGCACCACATCGCTGATCTGGCAAACGTGCAGGTCAAGAGGGGTCCGGCCATGCGGGGTCGGGCCCTTCACTCATTCCCCTGCTGGGATGGCTGACCCGTCATCCCCGGCGTGCTGGGATCGCGCCGGGACGGGACGGGACGAGACGAGACGCCCGTGCTGAGTCGTGCGCGCCGCGTGACAACTGGGACAGGTGTCTTACTAACGACGATGTTAGTAACAGCGTCGTTAGTGTCGTGTGCGGAGGTCGACAGACGTGGTGGACTTCGTAGGCAGGCGCCGCGGAGCTGCCTGTGTCGCTGCGTCCGTCGAAGGATCGCCGCTACCGGGTGACAGATCCCTACCTGCGGTTCTGGCTCCATCTGCTCGGCCCGTCCATGGAGGAGATCGAGCGCGGCCGGGGCGATCTGACATTGGCGCGTATCCGGGAGAACTGGACCAGCTGGCGCGGCCGAGCCGTCGAGCCCCTTGTCCGCGAGGCCCTGGCGCGGACACTGCCCGACGACGAGCTGCCCGCGGCTCCTGCAGTGGGCGGCTACTGGACCCGCACCAACGACGTCGAGCTCGACATCGTCGGGGCGGACCGCGCCCCCATCGCCAAGGAGCTGCTCTTCGTCGGGTCCATTAAGTGGCTGGAGCGGTCCCCCTTCGACCGGCATGATCTGGCGGCTCTCCACCGACACCGGGCCGCCCTCACCGGCGAACCTGTTCCGGTCGTGGCGGTCTCGCGCAGCGGAGTCGACTGCCCGGGCCTCGATGCCACCTACGGCCCCGGCGATCTGCTGACCGCCTGGCCGCTGTGAGCGGTGAATCGCAGGCGCGGTACGGGAGTCGGTGAGCGCGATCAGGCTTCTGACGTCGCGGAGAAGTCCTACCGGCCTCGGCCCCTTGGCGGGGGCCGTGTTGTGTAGCGTTGGCGCCCCCGAGCCCTCTCGCGCCCTGTCGCAAGTCCCGTGCTGGGACGGTGCTGGGACGCGCCTGCGTTTCCGCAGGCAGACGGCTTGTGGTGGAGTTCCGCTTCAACGTGTGGGTCCGGGCGGCGGACGGACCGAAGGGGCCGCCCGGGCGGGGCCGTGTGCCGCGGCCCGTGCCCGGCGGGCCGAGGCATCATCCCGGAAGTGAGATCTCTGACGTGAACACCCAGGTCATCGTGTTGAACGGCGGCTCCAGCTCAGGCAAGACGGGCATCAGCCGCTGCCTCCAGGCGATCCTCCCGACTCCGTGGATCACGCTCGGGGTGGACGATCTCGTCGCCAGGCTGCCCCCGTCACTGACGGCGTCCGGCTCCGGGATCGCGATCGGCGAGCGGGGCGAGGTGGAGGTCGGAGCGGAGTTCCGGCGGATCGAGTCCGCCTGGACGGCGGGGATCGCCGCCATGGCCCGTGCCGGAGCCCGCGTGATCATCGATGACGTGTTCCTCGGCGGCGGCGCCTCGCAGGAGCGGACGCGCGGGCGTCTCGCCGGGCTCGAAGTGCTGTGGGCCGGGGTGCGCTGCGAGGCCGAGACGGCAGCGGCGCGGGAGCTCGCCCGCGGCGACAGGGTGGTCGGCATGGCGGCCGCGCAGGCGGATTCCGTCCACGAGGGCGTCGTCTACGACGTCGAGGTCGACTCGGCGAAGAGCGAGGCGCTGGACTGCGCACGCGCCATCGCCGCGCTCGTCAACTGACGCCCGCTGCGGCGCCGTTGGGCGCGTAGGCCGGTGGAGTGGCCTGACCGCGTGTGGGCGTCCGGGCGTGCGGCCACTAGGCTGCGCCGGTGGAACGCGCGACGGACGTGCCCGGGAGCCAGGCTGAGCAGGCTGTTCCGGCCCGGGCGAACGACTACGACAGCTTCGCCGGGGCCTACTCGGCGGAGACCGGGAACAACCTCGTGAACGCGTACTACGCGCGGCCCGCGATGCTGGAACTCGCCGGGGACGTCGCCGGCCGCCGGATCCTGGACGTGGGCTGCGGCTCCGGCCCCCTGTCCGCCGCGCTGCGCGACCGGGGCGCCGACGTCGCAGGCGTCGACACCAGTGCCGCGATGCTGGCGCTGGCCAGGCGGCGGCTCGGTGAGGACGCGGAGCTGCACCTGGCCGAGGTGGGTGACCGACTGCCGTTCGGCGACGACGCGTTCGACGGCGTGGTCGCGTCGCTGGTGCTGCACTACCTGGAGGACTGGGGCCCGGCGCTGGCCGAGCTGCGCCGGGTGCTGAGGCCCGGCGGCCGGCTGATCGCGTCGGTCGACCACCCCTTCGTGGCCTACACGATCCAGGAGCCGCGGCCGGACTACTTCGCGACCACCAGCTACACCTTCGACTGGGCCTTTGACGGGCAGTTCTTCCCGATGAGGTTCTGGCGCAGACCGCTGCACGCGATGACCGACGCTTTCACCGCCGCGGGCTTCGACATCGCCGCCGTCAGCGAGCCCCGGCCCGACCCGGCCGCCCGCGAGCTGTTCCCCGAGGGTTTCCGGGACCTGTCGGCCAAGGCCGCTTTCCTGTTCTTCGTCGTCGAGGTGCCGGTGACGGCCGCGGACCCGGACGGCGGGTGAGACGGAGCGGGTGACCCGGAGCGAGCGCGGAGCAGCGGAGGCCGTCGCGGGCGCGTGCCGGCCGCGCGGGACTACGCGCCGGCGGCGCCCGGCGGGCGTGACTGGCCCAGATGGGCGGCGAGTTCGCGGCGGGTGGCGATGCCGAGCTTGGCGTACACCTTGTGCAGGTGGTTGTCGACGGTGCGGACCGAGAGGGTGAGAGCCGCGGCGATCTCCTTGCTCGTCCCGCCTGCGGCGGCCAGGACGGAGATCTCCCGCTCCCGGTCCGTGAGCGGGGCGGTCGCACGGACCGTGCGCAGCAGAGGCGTCTCGGCCCCCTGGCAGAGCTCGGCGGCCATCGCCTCCGAACGGACGGCCGCCGCGGTCGCCTTGCGCCCCTCGCCCCGGCGGCGCCACAGGCCGGCCGCCGCCGCGACGGCTTCGGCGGCGGGCAGATACGCGCCCAGCGCCTCCAGTTCGTCGGCGGACTCAATGAGCCGCTCGGTGTCCTGCGCCGCGAGCGATGCGGCGAACCGGGCCCGCGCGGCCGCCAGTTCACCGTCGCAGACGGCCGCGATCCCGGCCAGGCGTCCGGCGACGTCCCTGGCGCCGCCCAGCCTCGCGATGTCGGTCAGCAGCAGCCCCTCGGAGGTGATGTGGCCCGTGGCGCGTGCGGCCTCCGCGGCGTCGCGCAGCACGGCCCGTGCCCTGCTCTCGTGGCCACCGGCGGCGAACAGCCATGCCTCGCCGAGGTGTTCCTCCCCGACGGAGAAGTAGCCGGGAGGAGCCTCCGGGAGGTCCTTCAGCTCGTCGAGGGCGCTGCGGGCCGCGTCCAGGTCCCCGAGCACGGCCGCGCAGGCGGCGAGCCCGCTGAGAGAGATGCGCAGCGCCTTGACGTGGTCCTCGCGGCGTACGAGGGCGGCCAGTTCGGCGTACATCCGGCGGGACGTGGCGGGACGGCCCGCGATCCAGTGCGTACGGGCGTTCAGCAGCGCGGGGAAGACCCGCAGGATGGGGCTGTGGCGGCTCAGTTCGGTGCTGACGCTCTCGCAGAGCGCGACGGCGTCGGCCAGCCGCCCCGTCTCCGCCAGCGCGAGGGCCGACGTCCCCTCCTGGACGGCCGGGTGGGCGGGCCGCGCCTCCTCGTCGGTCCGCACGTGGGCGTCGTGGGCGTGCCCGGCCCATTCGGAGGCTTCGCGGAGCCGGCCCACCAGGGCCAGGGCGACGGTGCGCACAGCCGCTGCGCACAGCCACATGCGCCTGTCGGGGGCCTCGGCGATGTCGGGTTCGAGCAGGTCCAGCAGCTCCAGGCCCTCCACGGGCCTTCCGTTCGCCAGCTTGATGAACCCCTCGTTGACGAGCAGCACTTCGCGGACGACGCGGCTGGAAGTCCCCGTACGTGCCGTCTCGTTGACCTTCAGGACCTCGTCCATCGGGGCGTTGCCCACGAGGAGGTTGGTCGTCCTCGTCACGGTGACCGCCGCGAGCGCGTTCTCCTCGCGCGCCGACTCCGCTGCCTGGGCGAGGACTTCGTCGGCCAGGTCGAGGCGTCCCGTGTGGAAGTAGGCCTCTCCCTGCATGAGGCGGGTGGCGGTGTCGTGGTGCTCTACGGGGAGGGCGTTGAGGAAGGCCAGCGTCCGGGGGTGGTCGTGCGCGTAGTGGGCGAGGTACGCCGCGCGCAGCAGCAGCTCCGGATCGGCTTCGCCGGACGCGTCCAGCCGCCAGGTGGCGATGTGCAGGGCGTCGCCGCGTCTGCGGGCGCCGAACGCCTCGATCCTGTCGGCCTGTTCGAGCTGGGTGGTGCGGTACGTCAGGGCGGGCACCCGCGAGCGCAGAACCTCCTCGTAGAGGGGGTGGGCCAGCGAGACGCGCGTGCGGCGCCGGTCGGTGTCGAACTGTATGAGGCCCTTGCGTTCGAGGTCCGCCAGCACCTCGAGCGGTGCCGCCGTCTCGAGCGCCGCGAGGGGGAGGGCCCCGCAGCAGGCGAGGAGTTCGAGCGCGTCCCGGCCGCCTCCGACGACGGACTCGACCTTGGTGCGTATGAGTTCGGCGAGCCGCACCGTGCCCCACCCGGCGCACGGGTCCGCCTCCCAGACCTCGCCGTCGCTCGTCAGCGCCTCGTGCTCCAGCGCGCCCCGGACGAGTTCGCGCAGGAAGAGCACGTTGCCGCCCGACACCTGGTGGAGGTCCCGCACGGTGCCCTGGCCGACGGGCCCTCCGAGCACCTGCTGCAGCAGCTCGCCCGTCCGGTCCAGGCCGAACGCCCGGAGCTCCACGTGGCGGACGGTCTCCCCGGACGTCAGCGCCTGCACCGCTTCGGTGGGCGGCTCCCCGGTGCGGATCGTGGCGACGAGGGTGATGACGCCCGCGTCCATCAACTGGCGCAGCAGCATGGCCGACGTCGCGTCGAGCAGATGGATGTCGTCGACGAAGATCGCGTACCGGCGCCCGGGGGCGTCGCCCCGCAGCGCGTCCGCGACGACGGCGAACCCTTTCACGGGGTCGGACAGGTCCACCCCGATCGGGAGGAGGTGGGCGATGGCCCCGAGCGGGACCGTCCGGGCCGCGGTGCTGGCCACGGCCCGCGCGACGCGGAAGCCCGCCCTCTCCGCTTCGGCCAGACACTCCTCGGCGAGGCGGGACTTGCCCACGCCCGCCTCGCCGAAGATGACGAGACCGGAGTTCCCGGACAGTGCGCGCGTGAGGTAGGCGAGCTCCTCATCCCGCCCGAACAAGGGCCAGTCGGCCCTCGTCCGGGCTGCACAGTGCGAGTCCTCCATGCCGTGATTCTACGTATCGCGGCTGCCCCCTCACCGGGACGGAGCGGGTTCCTCACCGGCGGCTCGGCTTGTGTTTTTCGTGGTGGGTGTCTTGTGCGTTTTCGGGGTGAGGGGGGAGAGGGGGAATGGTGCGGGGAGGAGGAGTTCGGCGTTGCGGTCGTTCTCTTCGCCTCTGTGTGTTTCGTCGAGTTGGATGTCGTTGACGGCCAGTTCGCGTGCGAGGGAGGCCAGTGCTCTGGGGTTGTCGAGCGCGCCGTTGTTGTTCAGTGGCGCGTCGATGTCGAGGACGGTGGTGAAGATCGCGAGGGCTTCTTCGCCTGCCGTGTTCTTTCCTGCGGTGATCTCGATGACGCGGCTGTGGATGGGCCAGTCGATGTGTGAGGCGGCCGAGATCTCCCAGAAGCCGCCGGGCTTTTCGTGGTCGGCGGGGCGGGTGTGGGGGGTGATCTCGTTGCGGTGGGTGTGTCCGTTCGCGATGAGGATGACGTTGGGGAAGCGCAGGAGCAGGTCCCGCAGTTCGTCGCCGGAGTGGTGGTCGTCGGCGGTGTTGTCCATGGTCGCGAGTGTGTGGTGGCAGAAGATGACGATGAGCTTGTCTTCGACGTCCTGTTGCCGGACGGGGGTGCCCGATTCGGTGAAGTAGGTGCTGCTGAACTCTTTGAGGTGTTCTTCCAGCCAGGTGAACTGGTCCTGGTCGATGCCGCCGTCGGCGTTGTTGTGGATGTTGGTGAGTCCGGCGGGGTTGGTGGTGTCGAGGGTGATGTAGCGGATGGGGTCCTTCTCCTCCGCGGGGAGGACGTAGTAGGTCTTGTCGCTGCCCTGCTCGAAGCCGTGCCCCAGGGGGAGTCCGCTCGTGCGCTGGTGCTCCTCGACGAACTCCGCGGGTGTCAGCAGGCGGCGGGAGGGGTCGGCGGTGACGTTGTGGGATTCGACGCCGTCGAAAACGGCCTTGATGACGTCGATGAGGTCCAGGTCTTCGAGTTTGTCGGGGAGTTCGGGACCTTCGGACCATTTCGATCCGCTTTCGGTGTGTTCCTTGAGGGAGCCCACGAAGGGGAGGTCGGTGTCGGTGCGGATGTTTCCTTGCACCATGACGTCGTGGTTGCCGTAGACGGCGTACCAGGGCATGTCCAGGCCGGTGGTGGTGAAGGGGCGGCGTGCCGCGTGCAGTAGGCCTTGTATTCGGGGGAATCCGCGTTGGCTGTACTTGTTGCCGTTCTGGGCGGGTTCTTCGGGGCGCCAGTAGTGGGTGTCTTTGCCGAAGGTGCCGTTGGCGATGCTTTCGTCGCGGTCGGGTGATCCGGAGTTGGCGCGTATGGTCTTGCCGCCGTCGAGGAGGTCGATGTACCAGCGGACTTCGTTGAGTTGGGCGTTGTCGACGGCGTCGCCGGTGATGACGGTGAATGTCAGGGGGAGTGCGGTGCGGGGTCCTTGGCCGAGTTCTTTGAGTGAGCGGCACATGGCGTCCACGAGGTGCAGTGAGAGGAATTCGTGGGGGCGGTAGGCGGCGCCGAAGGGGTAGCCGGAGTCGGGGTCGTCGTTGTAGCGGTCGAGGAATTCCACACGTGAGGGGGATTGGTCGTCGGTGACGTGGAGGTCGCTGAGGTGCCCGAAGGCGACCAGGGGCTGCGGCTTCTCCGGGCGTAGGGAAGTGATGTCGGTGCGCAGGAGGTGTTTCTCACCGGCGCCCTCGGTGAGCTTCCGGTAGCCCTTGGCGTCCGGTGGACCCGGCAGGACGGTGCGCTCCAGCGTCGTCCCACCCCCGGCACGTGCCCGCGGACCGCCGGGAGAGACGAGGTCGGCGGCGGCCTGCGCGGCACGTCCCACGCCTCCGGGATCGATCGCGGCAGCCGCCACACCCGCCGCCGCGAAGGTCAGCATCCTCCGACGTGAGATCGACACCGTTCATCACTCCTCGCTCGAACGCCGGCGCGTTCGCTGGGACTTCGGCCCCGCCCGGTCGGTGCGGGGGGTCCTGCGCGGCCGCCGCGCCGCCGCGCCCCGCGATCACCGCGCGGCGCGTACGTAGGCGGGGCACCCCCGTGGAACCGCCCCGGTGGCGGCGGGACCGCCGGATCGCACCGCCGCCGGGGCACGGCCGGAGCGGAGCCGCCCCCGCCTGGTCGACAGCGGGGGCCCTCCGTACGGCCGCGAGGATTCTCGAACGGATACGGCCCGAGCGCATGAGGAATCACTACTCTTCCTGCGCGCCGCGGACCGGTGGCCCCGCAGGAGGAGGCCCCGCCCGTCGCATGGTTCCGCCCCCGGGCGGCACCGGCCGCGGCAGGAGCGGGTACTCACCAGTAGCTCTTTTTCGGCCTCGCTTCGGCCTCGCTTCGGCCTCACTGAGGAAGCGCTGCCGCCGCACGGAGGGCGACCGCCGAGCGGAACGGAAACGTCCGATGTGCCCTGATGTGCCGTCACGTTCCGCTCCGGTTGCCGCTCGCATGCGGCATGGACTCCGCATGCGGTACGGCCCGGCGATGCCGGTTACTTGGCGGTCCGCGGCGCGGCGTCCTGGGGCGGCGGGCCGGGTGGCGAACCGAGGCTCCCGAGGAGCGGTTTCCCCGGGTCTCCGCGCCCCCGAATGTGAACGCTTCACGGCCTTGTGTGGAGGCTCTGAGCAGCTACTCATCACTTCGGGTGAAACTCTGGGCGTACGTTGCGAGCCTCAACCGTGAGTTGCCAAGCTGTTGCCCATTGTCAACTTGACTACTTGTCGTGACTCACGGGAACGGGGAGGGCACTCGTGCCATTCGGTGAACAGCCCGCCTATCTGCGCGTCGCCGGGGATCTTCGTCAGAAGATCGTCGAGGGTGACCTGCCGCCCCACACCCGCCTGCCCTCCCAGGCCAAGATCCGGGCCGCGTACGGCGTATCCGACACCGTCGCGCTGGAGGCCCGCAAGGTGCTGATGGCGGAGGGCCTCGTCGAGGGCCGCTCCGGGTCGGGCACCTACGTCCGCGAGCACCCGGTGCCGCGCCGCGTCGCCCGCACCGGCTACCGCACGCTGGGCGACTCCTCGCCCTTCCGCCAGGAGCAGTCCGACGAGGACGTGAAGGGCACCTGGGAGTCGCGCAGCGAGCAGGAGGAGGCCAGCCCCCTCGTCGCGGAGCGGCTGCGCATCGAGGCCGGCGACCGCGTGATGCGCACGCGGTACGTCTTCAGGGTCGAGGGCGAGCCCTCGATGATCTCCACCTCGTGGGAGCCGCTCGCGGTGACGGGGCGTACGCCTGTGGTGCTCCCCGAGGACGGGCCGCTCGGCGGCAAGGGGGTCGTGGAGCGCATGGCCGCCATCGACGTCGTGGTGGACAACGTCGTCGAGGAGGTCGGGGCCCGCCCGGGGCTGGCCGAGGAGATGATCGACCTGGGCGGCGTACCGGGGCACTCGGTCCTGGTCGTGACGCGTACGTTCTTCGCGGGCGGGCGCCCGGTCGAGACGGCCGACGTGGTGGTCCCGGCGGACCGGTTCCGGGTCTCGTACCACCTGCCCGTGAAGTGACGCCCGAGGGGCGCTCACGGGCCCCGGCTGCCCGTTTCCGTCCCCTTCCGCGCTCCGTAGTCGATCATCGCGGAGTCAGGGCGAACGCATGGCCGAAAACCGTACCTCTTCGTGCAAAGCCGAATGCGCTGAGTGAAAGCCGGGCGTAAGCTCCGGCATATGCGAAGGGTGAGCGCGGACGGCGAGGCGGTACTGCCTTGGCACGTCATACGCGAGGACGGCGACGGCCACAGGTACCGCGTCGGCGGCTATTCCACCCGGACGGAAGCGCAACGCGTCGCCGACCGCCTCTCCGGCCGCGGAGAGCGCGCGGCCGGAGAGGGGCCCGTGGAGGGCAAGGGCAGCGGCCGCTATCTGGTCGAGCCCGTGACGTGCGCGAGCGGCGAGTACGCCTGACTAGGCCCAAAATCGGGTATATGGACTATTAAGTCCTACTCATCCGGAATGCCCGGGTGGGTCACCTACCCGATCAGGGACGTGGGCGGTGTGAGCACAGGACCCTCCGAGGGAGTGGCCTCGATCCTCGACACCCTCCGAGTCGGGACCGTCATGCTCGACGGGAACGGACGAATCCTGCTCTGGAACCCGATGACGGAGGAGATCCTCGGCTGGCGCGCCGAGCAGGTCATAGGGCACCGCATCCAGGACTTCCTCGAGGACGGATACGGCGAGGGCGAACGCAAGCGCGACGAAGCCCTCAAGCGCGAACGCCGCTGGCGCGGCACGATGAACATCCTGCACAGCGCCGGTCACCGCGTCGCCGTCGAGGGCAGGGTCTCGCTCCTGTACGACACCGCGGACCGCCCCGTCGTGCTGGCCAACATCGTCGAGACGAGCAGGCTCCGCTCCGTCGAACACGACCTCGCGGCCCTCGACGCGCTCTTCGCCTCCTCCCCGCTCGGCATCGCGCTCTTCGACAACGACAAGCGGTTCGTGCGCGTCAACGACGCGCTGGCCAGGCTCGATCAGCTCCCTCCCGAGCAGCACATCGGCAAGGAAGTCGGCGAGGTCTTCCCTCCGTGGATGGCGGAGGAGGTCTCGGCGGTCCAGTCGACCGTGCTCGAGACCGGCGAACCCGTCGTGGACGTCGTGATGCCGGCGCCCGACGGCCCCGGTTCCCGCTCCGTGTCCTACAGCAGGCTCACGAGCGACAAGGGCGAAGTGCTCGGCGTGAGCTGCGTGATCATGGACATCACGGAACGGCGCGAGGCGCTGGAGAAGATCGAGGCGGCGCGGGAGCGGCTGGCGCTCCTCGACGACGTCGGCGTCGGCCTCGCGGACCGGTTCGACGTGACGGCGATCTCGCAGGCGCTCGCCTCCAGCCTCGTGCCCCGCCTCGCCGACTACGCGGGCGTCATGCTGATCGGTGCCGCCGCGCACGGCGGCGACCTGCCCGACATCGAACTCCTGACGGGTACGCCGCTCTTCCAGCTCGGCGTGGCGGCCCGTGAGGAGGGCCCGACCGTCAACCGGATGCTCCGCGTGGGTCAGGACGTCCCCTTTCTCGCGGACTCCTTCTTCGGCCGTACGCTCGCCACCGGCGTCCCCCATCTCGCGTCCTCTCCGCGGGAGTTGCTGGCGGCCACCTACCCCGGCGACCCGAAGATGCAGGCGGCCCTCGACCTCGGCGTCCACTCGCTGATGGCCGTGCCGCTGCGCGCCCGCGGAGTCGTGCTGGGGCTGCTGGTCGTCAGCCGCGCGGAAGGGCGCGACCAGTTCAACCGGGACGACATAGCGCTGGCCATGGAGCTGGCCGACCGCGCAGGCATCTCCCTCGACAACGCCCGGCTCTACGCGCGTGAACGGGCCGGGGCCCTCATGCTCCAGCGCAGTCTGCTGCCGCAGCGCGTGCCCGAGCCGCCCGGCGTCCGCGTGGCCTACCGGTACGTGCCCGGCAGCAGCGGCACCGAGGTCGGCGGCGACTGGTTCGACGTCATCCCGCTGGCCGGCGGCCGGGTCGCCTTCGTTGTCGGGGACGTGATGGGGCACGGGCTGCACGCGGCCGTGACCATGGGGCGGATGCGCACGGCGGTACGGACCCTCGCGGGCCTGGACCTGCCTCCGGACGAACTGCTGCGGCGGGTCAACGACCTTGCCGACGACTTCGTCCAGACCCCTGACGAGCCGCTCATCGCCACCTGCGTGTACGCCGTCTACGATCCCTCGACCCGCCGGTGCAGCCTCGCCAAGGCGGGTCACCCGCCGCCCCTCCTGCTCACCGAGACGGCCGACGGCAGTTGGGAGGCGCGCTCGCTCGACCTGCCGTCGGGCGCACCGCTCGGCGTCGGCGGTGTCCCGTTCGAGTCCTACGACCTCGAAGTGGTCGAGGGCTCCGTGCTGATCCTCTACACGGACGGGCTCATCGAGGCGCGGGGCGAGGACATCACGGAGGGCATCGACAGGCTCTGCGCGATGCTCTCCGGCGGCCCCGTAGGAGACGACCCGGAAACCCCGGCGACGCTGGAGGAGGCCTGCGACGGCGTCATCGGCGACCTGGACGGCAGGACGGCCGCCCAGCCCATCGACGACGTCGCCCTGCTGATGGCGAAACTCGGCGGCCTCCCGCAGGGAAGCGCCGCCTCCTGGACGTTCCCCGCCGAGAGCTACGCGGTGCGCCGGGCCCGCGAGGTGGTCCGCAGGACGTTGCGCGAGTGGGGACTGGAACCGCTGGAGGACACGAGCGTCCTGCTCGTGAGTGAGCTGGTCACCAACTCGATGCGGTACGCGCACGGTCCGATCGGCGTGCGCATGGTGCGCGGAAGCTCGCTGCTCGTGGAGGTCTCCGATCCGCTTCCCGACCCTCCGCGGGAGCGCAGTGCGCTGCCCGACGACGAAGGCGGGCGCGGTATCCGTCTCGTGGCCAGGGAGGCGCGGCGCTGGGGTACGCGGCACGGCCCCATGGGCAAGACCGTCTGGTTCGAAATCGCCCTGCCCTGAGGGGTGTTCGGGGCGCACGACTTATCGGGACAGACCGTCCCATCGGGTACGCTGCCGGCCCCGGGCCGGTTTTGTGCGCTTGCGCGGCTGGTTCTGTTTTCTCCCGCACCCCTGCCGCTGATGTGCGCCCTCGCACAGAATGGTTCGAACACCCCTGGCCGGGTTAGGAGTCTGGTGTCCCTGCGGATGCCAGGGGGGAGATTGCACGGAGGTGTGGGGCCGCACGGTTTGTGGGAACCGACAGGAACTGCGGAAATCTGTGCAGCGATCGGGAAGAGCGTGTTCCGGGTGCCGTACGCCTGCCACACTGCTCGGAACCGGTGCCACACTGGTCACGGGAAGGGGCGGCGTTGAGCGATATCCCTGTGGAGGCGGCAGGCAAGCCGGACGACGTTCGCCGCGCTCTCGCCTTGCTCAACGCGGCGGGGGCACGCATCGGCAACTCGCTCGACCTCGAGACCACGGCACGAGAGCTGCTGGACGTGGGCGTCCCGCAGTTCTGCGACCTCGCGTCGGTCGACCTGTACATGGACGTCCTCGCCGGAGACGAACCGCGGCCCGTCGGCCCCGGTGACGGCAGCGGCGAGCTGCGCCGCGTCGGATTCGCCAGTTCGGTGTCCGAGGCGCCGCCCTCGCTCACCCGGGAAGGCGCGGGCTCCACCAGTGTGTCGAGCCCGGTGTCGGTCGGCGCGACGCACTGCTACCCCTTCCACACGCCGTGCGCGAACGCCTTGCGCAGCGGGCGGGTTCAGTACATACCCGGCCAGGACGGCACGGTGCCGCTGCAGTTCGGCGCCGTCGTGCAGTCGACGCTCGCCGTGCCGATGGTCGCCCGGGACCGGGTGCTGGGGCTCGTCCAGTTCTCCCGGGTCAAGGGCAGCGAACCGTTCGGCGAGCGTGACGCGGCCCTCGCGGCCGAACTCGCCTCCCGCGCCGCCGTCTGCATCGACAACGCCCGTCTCTACCGCAGGGAGCACGAGCGGGCCCTGATCCTCCAGCGGAGCCTCCTCCCGCCGGGCGACCCGGAGGCCGCCGGGCTGGAGATCGCCTGCCGCTACCTGCCGGGCAACCCGGCGACCGAGGTGGGCGGCGACTGGTTCGACGTCATCGAACTCCCCGGGCACCGCACCGCCGTCGTCGTGGGCGACGTGATGGGGCGGGGCCTGCGCGCGGCCGTCGCCATGGGCGAACTGCGCACCGCCGTACGGACGCTGGCCCTCACCACGGACATGGAGCCGGCGGAAGTGCTCGGCGCGCTGGACGAGATCGCCCGCGGCCTCGGCGACGCTCCCGGTTCCCAGCGCGGCGGCGACGACCTGGCGGAGGTCTACCTGGCGACGTGCATCTTCGCCGTGTACGACCCCGTCTCCCGCCGGTGCACGATCGCCAACGCCGGGCATCTGCCGCCCGTACTCGTCGAACCGGGCGAGTCGGCGCTGATGATCGAGGTCCCCAAGGGCGTGCCGCTCGGGGTGGGCGGCGAGCCCTTCGAGGAGATCGAGACCGAACTGCCCGACGGCGCGATGATCGCGCTCTACACCGACGGTCTCGTCGAGTCGCGCGAACACCCCATCGACGAGGGGCTGGGCGCGCTGCGCGCGGCTCTGACCGACGCCACGGAGGAGCTCGAGAACGTCGCGGACCGGGTGCTCACCACCCTCAACGTCCACCACGGCGAGGACGACATCGCCCTGCTGGTGGCCAGGGTGCAGGGGCTGCCGGACGGCTCCGTCGGGGACTGGACCCTCTCGGCGGAACCCCGCTCGGTCGCCCGCGCACGCGAGCTCACGCGCGAGCAGCTCGGCGCGTGGGACCTGGACGGGCTCGCGGACACGGCTGAGCTGCTGGTCAGCGAGCTGGTGACGAACGCGCTCCGGCACGGCGAAGGCGACATACGAATACGGCTGCTGCTGGACCGCACGCTCGTGTGCGAAGTATGGGACTCCGGCCTCGTCCAGCCCCGCCGGCGCCGCGCTCAGGCGACCGACGAGGGAGGACGGGGCCTGCAGCTTGTCGGGCTGCTGAGCACCGCGTGGGGGAGCAGGCGGACGCACCGGGGGAAGACCGTCTGGTTCGAACTCGCCCGTCCCGGGCGGGACTCCAAGCCCGTCGACCCGACAGAGGCGCTGCTCAGCCTCTTCTGACGGCGCCCGCGGAGCCGCCCGCCGCACGGCGGACGGACGGCCCCGGCGAGCGGCCTCAGTTCCCGGAGAGTTCCCAGCCGTCGGCCACGACACGGGCGTTGTCGCGCGGCCGGACGCTCATGAACACGGGGCGGGAGCCCGCGAGTACGCGGACGTCGTCGAGGTAGACGCCCCGGCCCTGCTGGTCCTCGTCGTTGACGTAGCGCCAGCGCACACCTGTCACGCCGTCGGGCAGCGCCGCTTGGGCGTGCAGCCACTGGCGGCCCGAGAAGCCGGAGATCTCCCCGCCGGTGCGCCACCGGTGGTCCTCCACCCGCATGCGGAGCGGGACGGCCTTCCACTCCGCGTCCCCGCCGGCGCCGGTGGTGGCTTCGAGCGTGCAGATGTCGGCGGGATCGGTGTCGTACCAGAGGCGGAAGGTGAGCGAGGCGTCCTTGCGGACGGCTTCCTTCAGGGGGACGCGCAGGGTGCTGGTCGTCCCGTCGCGCTGGCCGGAGTACCAGGGGGCCCGCGAGACCGCCGGGCGTACGGGGACGGCGCGCGCCAGGCGGCGTGCGGGGGCGCGGCGGTAGACGCTCTCGGTGCCCCACTCACGCGTCGGGTGCACCCTGTTGGCCATGAAGACGAAGAGGCTGCCGCTGATGGGGTCGCCCACCAGGCAGGGGCCGGTGTAGCCGGTGTGGCCGAAGCTGACGGGGGAGGTCATCGCGTCCATGTAGAAGCGCTGGTCGAGCTGCCAGCCCAGCCCGCGGGCCGCCTCGGCGCCCATGCCCGGGTTCTGGTTGGTGAGCATCTTCCGGATCCACTTCTCACCGACGATTCTGTGCCCGCCGTACGTTCCTCCGTTGAGCACCATCTGGCCGAAGACGGCGAGGTCGGACGCCGTGGAGAAGACGCCCGCGTGGCCGGCGACGCCGCCCAGGTAGTACGACTTCTCGTCGTGCACGGAGCCGCGGACCATGCCCCTTCCCGTCCACGGCATGTACTCGGTCGCGGCGACGCGGTCCAGCTTCGACTTCGGCGGGTTGTATCCGGTGTCGTCCAGTCCCAGCGGCCGGGTGATGATCTCGGCGACGAGCTCGTCCAGGCCCTTGCCCGCCACCTTCGCGAGGAGCTCGCCCGCCGAGATGAGGCCGAGGTCGGAGTAGGTGTAGTGCTCGCCCGGCGGGTTGTCGAGGGGCGACGCGTAGACGGCGGCGAGCCGGGCCTCCCTGTCCGGGTAGGGCTGGAGGTCCATGTCGGCCTTCATGCCCGAGGTGTGCGTCACCAGCTGCCGGACGACGATCGCGGACTTGGCGGGGTCGCTCCCGGCGAACTCGGGGAGGTAGCGCTTCACCGGGGCGTCCAGGTCGATCTCGCCGCGCTCGGCCATGCTCACGAGGACGACCGACGTGAAGAGCTTCGAGACCGACGCCACGTCGAAGATCGTGTCGCGGCGCATCCCGACCCACTGCTCGCGCGGCAGCTCCTGCGCCGTCTGCGTCGCCTCGTCCCACTTGGCGTAGCGCAGTGCGTGGCCGCGGGCCTCGTGCTCGACGACCACGCCGTTCCTGGCCGCGAGCAGCACGAAGCCCGGGTGCGAGGGGTTGGGGCGTCCGGGGCCGGGACGCATGTACTCCTCGGCCGCCGGGACGATCTTCTCGACCTGCCCGCGCAGCAGCCCCGCGCGGTGCGGGCTGCCGGGGCGGAGACGGTGCGGCCGGAATTCGAGGTCGTCCGGTGTCACTGTCGGCGGCCCTCCGGAGCCGGAGCCGTTCCAGGAGGCGGCCAGAGCGGGAGCGGAACTCGGCCCGGCGCCGTACGCCACGGCGAGGCTGCCCACGGTTCCCAGGAAGTGCCGACGTCTCATCGCGGTTCCTCTGCACTGGTAAGGACGATGCGGATGCTGAGGCCCGGTGCACCGCATCCGGTACGCCGGAGCTGTTCAGCGTATACAGCGGGACGGTCCTCGTGTCGTGGAGACGGCGACGCCGTTGGTCCGACCACTGGCGCCGACGGCCGGGTATCCCTCCGCACCGGCCGCAGCGCGGCGCGGAAGTGGCGATGAACACAGGCCGGGAGCTGCCGCGGAAGAGCCGCTGCCCGCGGCAGTGGTTCCGCGACAGCTCCCGTCACGTGCTGTCACATCGTGTCACGATCCCTCGTCCACGGCCTCACGAGAGGCCGTGGACGGGCTCAGGAACGGCGGCGGATCTTGTTCCCGAGCCAGACGATCGGGTCGTACTTGCGGTCCGCGGCCCGTTCCTTGAGCGGGATGAGCGCGTTGTCCGTGATCTTGATGTGCTCCGGGCAGACGTCGGTGCAGCACTTCGTGATGTTGCAGTAGCCCAGCCCGTGCTCGTCCTGGGCCGTCGTCTTGCGGTCCAGGCCGGTCTCCTCGGCGGCGTCCAGCGGATGCATGTCCAGCTCCGCCACACGCATGAGGAAACGCGGGCCGGCGAACGCCTGCTTGTTCTCCTCGTGGTCGCGCACCACATGGCAGGTGTCCTGGCAGAGGAAGCACTCGATGCACTTGCGGAACTCCTGCGGCCGCTCCACGTCCTCCTGCTGCATCCGGTACTCGCCCGGCCCCAGGTCCTGCGGCGGGACGAACGCCGGCACCTCGCGGGCCTTGGCGTAGTTGTACGACACGTTCGTCACCAGGTCCCGCACGACGGGGAAGGCGCGCAGCGGGGTGACGGTGATCGTCTCCGTGCGCTCGAAGACCGACATCCGCGTCATGCACAGAAGACGCGGCCGCCCGTTGATCTCCGCGCTGCACGAGCCGCACTTGCCCGCCTTGCAGTTCCAGCGGACCGCGAGGTCCGGCGCCTGGGTCGCCTGCAGCCGGTGGACGATGTCGAGCACGACCTCGCCCTCGTGGACCTCCACCTCGAAGTCCGTCAGGCCGCCGCCGTCGATGTCGCCCCGCCAGACCCGGAAGTGCGCGATGTAGCTGGTGCTCGTCGCGTCCGGTGCGCCGCCGGCGACCGCACCTGGTGTGCCGGTGCCCGGAGCGGTGCCGGCTGCGTCCTCCGCGGCGGGGCGGATGTGTGTGCCCGCGCCCTCGCCCGCATGGGTCTCCGCGCTCATCAGGTAGTCAGCTCCTCGTCCGTCAGGTACTTGATCAGCTCCTCCTTCTCGAAGAGCTCCAGCAGATCCGCGCGGATCGGCGGCATGTCGCGGCGGTGCAGGTCGATGCGGCCGCGTTCGGCGCGCTCGGCGGCCTCGCCGGGTTCCGTCGACGCGTCGAGGGAGACCGGCTCGTCGGCGAGGGTGCACACGAGGTTCGAGCGCCGCCACTGGCGGTCCATCTCGGGGTAGTCGTCGCGGGTGTGACCGCCGCGCGACTCCGTCCGCGTCAGCGCCGCCCGCGCCACGCACTCGCTGACCAGCAGCATGTTGCGCAGGTCGATCGCCAGGTGCCAGCCGGGGTTGAACTGGCGGTGCCCCTCGACGCCGGCGTACGTCGCCCGTACGCGCAGCTCCGCGAGCCGCTCCAGCGCCTGGGCCATCTCCTCCTCGCGGCGGATGATGCCGACGAGGTCGTTCATGGACTGCTGCAGGTGCTGGTGGAGGGTGTACGGGTTCTCCGCCGGCGCGCCGTCGGGGACCTCCGCGGCGCTGAACGGGCGCAGGGCCTCGGCCGCGGCGCTCTCGATCTGCTCCTCGCTGACGGCGGGCCGCGCGTCCTTCAGGTCCGCCGCGTACCGGGCGGCGTGCAGGCCCGCGCGGCGTCCGAAGACCAGCAGGTCGGAGAGCGAGTTGCCGCCGAGCCTGTTCGACCCGTGCATGCCGCCCGCGACCTCGCCCGCCGCGTAGAGCCCGGTGACTCCCACCGCTGCCGCCGTGTCCGGGTCGACCTCGACGCCGCCCATCACGTAGTGGCAGGTGGGGCCGACCTCCATGGGTTCCGCCGTGATGTCCACGTCCGCCAGCTCCTTGAACTGGTGGTGCATGGACGGGAGGCGGCGGCGGATCACGTCGGCGGACATGCGCGTCGAGACGTCCAGGAAGACGCCGCCGTGCGGGGAGCCGCGGCCCGCCTTGACCTCGGAGTTGATCGCGCGGGCGACCTCGTCCCGGGGCAGCAGCTCGGGCGGGCGCCGGTGGTTGGCCGGGTCCTCGTACCAGCCGTCGGCCTCGCTCTCCGACTCCGCGTACTTCTCTTTGAAGACGTCGGGGATGTAGTCGAACATGAATCGCTTGCCGTCGGAGTTGCGGAGGACGCCTCCGTCACCCCGCACGGACTCGGTGACGAGGATGCCCTTCACCGAGGGAGGCCAGACCATCCCCGTGGGGTGGAACTGCACGAACTCCATGTTGATCAGCGAGGCGCCGGCCAGCAGGGCCAGCGCGTGCCCGTCACCCGTGTACTCCCAGGAGTTGGAGGTGACCTTGAAGGACTTGCCGATGCCGCCCGTCGCCAGCACCACGGCAGGGGCCTCGACGACGAAGAAGCGGCCCGACTCGCGCTCGTAGCAGAAGACGCCCGAGACCCGCTCTTCCCCGGGGGCGCCGCCCTCGACCGGCTCCTTGAGGATGCGCGTGACGGTGCACTCCTGGAAGACCTTCAGCCGGGCCTCGTAGTCCCCGAACTCCTTGTAGTCCTCCTGCTGGAGCGCGACGGTCTTCTGCTGGAGCGTGCGGATCAGCTCCAGGCCCGTACGGTCGCCGACGTGGGCGAGACGGGGGTACTCGTGGCCGCCGAAGTTGCGCTGGGAGATCCGGCCGTCCTTCGTCCGGTCGAACAGCGCCCCCCAGGTCTCCAGCTCCCAGACCCGGTCCGGGGCCTCCTTGGCGTGCAGTTCCGCCATCCGCCAGTGGTTGAGGAACTTGCCGCCGCGCATCGTGTCCCGGAAGTGGACCTTCCAGTTGTCGCTCTCGTTGGCGTTGCCCATGCTGGCGGCGATGCCGCCCTCGGCCATCACCGTGTGCGCCTTGCCGAACAAGGACTTGCAGATCACGGCCGTACGCAGACCCTGCTCACGTGCTTCGATCGCGGCCCGCAGTCCCGCACCGCCCGCGCCGACGATGACGACATCCCACTGCTGGCGTTCGACTTGCGTCATTTGTGGAGCATCCCTCTCAGAGAAGCGTGGTCAGAAGAGCTGCAGATCGGTGATGGCACCGGTCGCCAGCAGGTAGACGTACAGATCGGCAAGTCCCACGCTCAGCAGTGACGCCCACGCCAGCTGCATGTGCCGGGCGTTGAGCCGTCCGACCACGCTCCACATGCGGTAACGCACGGGGTGCTTCGAGAAGTGCTTCAGCCGCCCGCCGACGATGTGCCGGCACGAGTGGCACGAGATGGTGTACGCCCAGATCAGCACGATGTTGATGAGGAACACCACGGTGCCCAGGCCCATGTGGCCCCACTCGTAGTCCGCGTTGCGGAACCCGAGGACGGTGTCCCACGTCAGGATGACCGCGACGAGGACTGCGGCGTAGAAGAAGTAGCGGTGGAGGTTCTGCAGGATGAGGGGGAAGCGCGTCTCACCGGAGTAGCTCTTGTGCGGCTCGGCCACCGCGCACGCCGGGGGAGAGGCCCAGAACGAGCGGTAGTAGGCCTTGCGGTAGTAGTAGCAGGTGAGACGGAAGCCCAGCGGGAAGATCAGGATGATCAGCGCGGGCGACAAGGGCCACCACTCCCCGAAGAGGGCCCAGTTGGGGCCGCCCTGCATCTGCTCGCAGTTCTCCGCGAGGCAGGGGGAGTAGAAGGGCGAGACGTACGGCGCGTGGTAGTAGTCGGCGTTCGCGAACGCCCGCCACGTCGAGTACACGATGAAGGCGAACAGGCCGAACGCGGTTCCCGCGGGGGCGAGCCACCACCGGTCGGTACGCAGGTGGCGCTCGGCGATTGCGGCACGCGTGCCGGTCCGCACGCCTCCGGTGCCGGTCGCACCGGGTGAGGTGCTCGCAGGCTCAGAGCTGCCCGCGCTGCTCGTATTCGGTTGGGGTTGGGTGCCAGTGGCCAACGGTTTCTCCGGTATGGGCGACTTGATAGCTGGTGCGGCGGCCTCGGTCGACGTCCGGGGTCTCCGGCCTGCCTGCCCGGTGGTGGCCGGGCAGGGTCAGTGGGGCCGCGCGGGGCTCACGGCGCGTGCCGGTCCTTCGCACCCACCCCCTCGTCGTCGACGTCCGACCACAGGACGTGGTCGTACGGCTTGTCGGGGATCGTGACCATCTCGGGTCGGGCCGTGCTCGCCGCCCCCGCGGCAGGTGAGGACGCGCGCAGCAGTGCCAGGGACTCCCGCAGATGCTCGGCGTCGCTCCGGACGCGCCGGATCTCCAGCCCCGTGCCGACCTGGCGCTCCAGGCGGTCGACGGTGCGGGTGAGTTCGTCGAGGCAGCGCTGGGCCGCCGTCAGGTCGTCGGACAGTGACGATTGAGGTGACATGACGTGCCTACCTCCGCTGGTCGTGGCGGCTGGCCGGTGTTCAGGAGCGGCTTGCGTGTCAAGGTGCGATGGCGAGTGTCGCGCGTCACTCTCCCCGTTGTGAAGGGCGCTGCACGGGTTTACCTCGTCCGGGGCACGATCACGGATTCCCGTCACCCGCCCGGCGTACGGAGATGTGGTGCCGGCGACGGCCGCGGGCACCACTGAGTTCCGGCAACTGCGGTCCGCCTGGCTGCAGTTGGAACGTCGGAAGAGCTGAGAAGAAGACCGCGGGGGAGGCGGGCTCAGAGCCTCAGGCGCCAGTCCTGACCCACCAGGTCGTGGCCGAAGCTGCGGTGCGGCTCCTCCTTGACGAGCTCGAACCCCGCGCGCTGGTAGACGCGGCGGGCGGCGGCGAGCACGTCGTTCGTCCACAGCACGAGCTCGCGGTATCCCGCCCACCGGGCGAATTCCACGCACTCGCCGACGAGGCGGTCCCCGAGCCGGTGCCCCCGGGCTCCCGGGTCGACGAGCAGCAGCCGGAGGCGTGCCGTGCCGGGCGCCTCGTCCGCGACGCACATGACGCACCCCGCCCTGCGCCCGTCCAGCTCCGCGATCCAGGCGGCCTCCCGCTGCGGATCGTGCCCCTCCGCGAAGTCGGCGACGATCCGGGCGACGAGCGCTTCGTAGGTGCCGTCCCAGGAGAACTCGTCGGCGTAGACGGCGGCGTTGCGTTCGACGATCCAGCCCAGGTCGCCCGGGCGCGGCGCCCGCACGCTCGTCCTCGGGCGGCCGCTCCCGGAGCTCCTGCGCCCGGCGCCGCTGCCGTGGCCGTCGAGTACGGTGCGGGCGGTGCGCAGCGCCTCCGTCAGCGTGTCGCGGTCGGGCTCGGGGACGCGGGCGAGCAGCGACTCCACCGCCCGCTGCGAGCGCACTTCGAGCTGCTCGGCGGCCTCCCGGCCCTGCGGCGTCGGCCGGACGCTCAGCCGGCGCCCGTCCCGTGCGGAAGGTTCGCGCCGGACGAGGCCCTGCTTCTCGAACCGGCCGAGCATGCGGCTGAGCTGGCCGGCGTCCACGGAGAGTGCCGCCCGCAGGTCCGCCGCGTCCGTCTGCGAGCAGTGCACCAGCTCGTACAGCACGCGCGCCTCGGTGAGGGTGTACGGGGTGTGCAGGTGGCGGCTGTAGTCGAGCGCCCCGATGAGGTTCGTGTAGAAGCGGTTGAAGGCCCGCATCTCCCGGGCTGCTTCCTTCGGCATCGTCATCCCCCAGTATTTGACTGAGTCAAAGGTATCCCCGGTGTCCGGCCGTACGTCCCGCCTTCGTCGCGAGCGCGCGGAGACCGGGGCGGAAGGCCCTGAGCGCGGGGCCTTCTCCTCCGCACGGGTGGCATGCCGTGGCACGCGGCCGAGTCTGCGCGCAAGGCCGGGCGGCCTCGCCTTCAGTGGTCGATAGATGTGATGAAACGCCTATGCCGCCGAACGTGTCCGCGCAGGCAGGGCGTGTACGGACAGCCCGTCCGCGGTCAGCCTCGGAGGTCAGCCATGAAAGCCGTGCCAGCCCTCGACACAGCCACTCGGCGATCCCTCGCACTCCTCATGGCCGGCGCGCTGCTCCCGCTGGCCGCGTGCACGTCCGGAGAGGACGGCCCGTCGTCGGAGGGCGGCGGAAGCGGCGCCTCCAGGGACGTCCCGCACCTGGACCGCGAGCAGGTCGCCTCCGGGGGGACGCTGCGCTGGGCCGTCGACACGCTGCCCCCGACGCTCAACGCGTTCCAGCCCTCGGCCGACGCCAGCACGGAACGCGTCGCGGGCGCCACGCTCCCCTCCCTCTTCACGCTCGATCCGGCGGCGCGTCCCCAGCTCAACACCGACTTCCTGCAGGCGGCGGACGTCACGGAGAAGGAACCCCGGCAGACGGTCGTCTACAAGCTGAACCCCGAGGCACGGTGGAGCAGCGGGCGCCGGATCGGCGTCGCCGACTTCAAGGCGCAGTGGAAGGCGCTGGGCGGCAGCAAGAACTCCTTCGGCGCGGCCCGCAACGCGGGATACGACCGGATCAAGCAGGTGACCAGGGGGAAGGGCGCCCACGAGGTGAAGGTCGTCTTCCGCAAGCCCTACGCCGACTGGAAGTCGCTCTTCACGCCGCTCTACCCGAAGTCGGTGATGGGGAGCGCGAAGGGCTTCAAGCGGGGCGCCCGGTCCTCGCTGCCGGTGTCGGCGGGACCGTTCAAGGTCGAGCGGATCAGCAGGAACGACACCTCCGTCACGCTCGTACGCAACGGCAAGTGGTGGGGCGACACCGCCAAGCTGAAGCGGATCGTGCTGCGCGTCGTGCCGCGTGACGAGCGGAAGTCCGCGCTGGCACGCGGGAAGCTGGACCTCGCCGAGATCGACGTCTCGACGCTCCGCCGCATCGTCTCCGCCCACAAGGGCCAAGCCGGCGGGGAGGACGCGAAGAGCGAGTCCCAGCGCGACGGCGGGCGCGGCGACGGCAAGCACGCGGCCTCGTCCGGGAAGGAGGCCCGCAAGCGCGCGGCCCAGGACCGGAACCTGCGCCACATCGCCGTCCGCCACGCCTTCGAGCCCGCCTACACCCAGCTCGCCCTCAACGGAGCCGAGGGCCCCCTCGCGGACGAGCGGGTGCGGCGTGCGGTCGCCCGCGCCATCGACCGCGAAGCCCTCGCGAAGAAGGCGCTCCACGGCACCGGGCTGCCGGTCAAGGCGCTCGGCAGCCACCTGCGGATGATCGACCAGGACGGATACGCCGACAACAGCGACGCCCTCGGCGACCAGGACGTGGAGTCGGCGCAGTCGCTGCTCGCCGAGGCCGGCTGGGAGGACGGCTCGGCGGGGTCGGGGCCCACGGCCGACGCCGACGCGAAGAAGGCCGACGACGGCAAGCGGGACGGGGAGAAGAGCGGGAGCGAGAAGGACGGCCGCAACGACGAGAAGGACGGCCGCAACGACGAGAAGGACGGCCGCAACGACGGGAAGGACGCCGGGAAGGACAAGGACAGCCAGGACGACGCCGGCGGCGGCTCGGAGAACCGTGCCGCGGGCGCGCCCGGACTCGCGCCCGTCACCGCGGCCGAGGCGGCCCGTCTCGCCGGGCAGCCCCTGAATCTCTCGTCCGTCACGGCCGGACAGCGGGCCTCCGTGCTGACGCAGGCGGCGCGCGTCAAGCTGCGCAGCGCGAAGGAGAGCGGCTCGGAGCGCAGGGTCCGCAAGGCGCGCGCCGCGCTGAAGGACGCCACGCGCGCGCGTGCGGACGCCGACGAGCTGCGGCTGCTGTCCGACGGCGGTGCGAAGACGCAGCGCACCAAGGAGGGCAAGCCGCTCACGCTGCGCTTCGTCCTTCCGGCGGGCCCCGGCTCGGAGTCCATCAGGGCCACCGGGGCGCGCATCGCCCGCGAACTGACCCGGATCGGCGTCCGCACGCAGATGAAGAAGGTCTCCGACGAGGACTACTTCGCCAACCACATCGCGGAGGGCGACTACGACCTGGCGCTCTACTCGTGGCCAGGAACCGCCTATCCCGCCACGGACGCCCGTCCCATCTACGCCAAGCCCGCGGCGGCGGCCGACGGCTCCCTGCTCGTGGAGCAGAACTACACGCGCGTAGGGACGAACCAGATCGACCAGCTCTTCGACCAGGCGTCGAAGGAGCTGGACGACGGCGCCCGCAACGACCTCATCAAGCGCGCCGACGCCCGGATCTGGGCCGCGGCGGGCTCCGTGCCCCTGTACCAGCGCCCGCAGCTCGTCGCCGCCCAGGAGAAGATCGCGAACGCGGGCGCCTTCGGATTCGAGACGCCGCGGTACCAGGACATCGGCTACGAGAAGCAGTAGCGCGCTGCGGGCTCCGGGGGCACTGGCGAGGCGCCCCCGGAGCCCGCAGCGAGGCCTGAAATAGGCCGAACGTGGGTCGGCCCTTACGATGGACGGCGGAGCCGCGGCGAGATCTGCCCGGCAGGGCGCGTGAGAGGCACCGACGCACCGCGCCCCACCCACGATCCGGGAGAAGCGCAGCCAGCCATGCCCACGCGCCATGACATCCGCAACGTCGCCATCGTCGCCCACGTCGACCACGGGAAGACCACCCTCGTCGACGCCATGCTCAAGCAGGCCGGGACGTTCGCCGCGCACCAGCTCGAATCCGTCGACGACCGCATGATGGACTCGAACGACCTCGAGCGCGAGAAGGGCATCACCATTCTCGCGAAGAACACCGCGGTCAAGTACCACCCCAAGGGCGGCGACTCTGTCGTCATCAACATCATCGACACCCCCGGGCACGCCGACTTCGGCGGCGAGGTCGAGCGCGGACTGTCGATGGTGGACGCCGTCGTGCTGCTGGTGGACGCCTCGGAGGGCCCGCTCCCGCAGACCCGGTTCGTGCTGCGCAAGGCGCTCGAGGCACGGCTCCCGGTGATCCTCTGCATCAACAAGACGGACCGCTCGGACGCCCGTATCGCCGCCGTCGTCGACGACACCTACGACCTCTTCCTCGACCTCGACGCGGACGAGGAGCAGATCGAGTTCCCCATCGTCTACGCGTGTGCGCGCGACGGCGTCGCCTCGTTGACGCAGCCCGAGGACGGCACCGTCCCGGCCGACAGCGACAGCCTGGAGCCCTTCTTCACCACGCTGCTGGAGACGGTTCCGGCGCCCACGTACGAGCAGGACGCGCCGCTCCAGGCGCACGTCACCAACCTCGACGCCGACAACTTCCTCGGCCGCATCGCGCTGCTGCGCGTGAAGAACGGCACGCTGAAGAAGGGCCAGAACGTCACCTGGCTCAAGCGCGACGGCAGCGAGCAGAACGTCCGCATCACCGAGCTGATGATGACGGACGCGCTGACGCGCAAGCCCGCCGAGGAGGCGGGGCCGGGCGACATCTGCGCCGTCGCCGGCATCCCCGACATCATGATCGGGGAGACGCTGGCCGATCCGGAGAACCCCGTCGCACTGCCGCTGATCACCGTCGACGAGCCGGCGATCTCCATGACGATCGGCACCAACAACTCGCCGCTCGTCGGCAAGGGCGGCAAGGGCCACAAGGTGACCGCCCGCCTGGTGAAGGACCGCCTGGAGCGCGAGCTGGTCGGCAACGTCTCGCTGCGCGTCCTGCCGACGGAGCGCCCCGACGCCTGGGAGGTGCAGGGCCGCGGTGAGCTGGCGCTCGCCATCCTCGTGGAGACCATGCGCCGGGAGGGCTTCGAACTGACCGTCGGAAAGCCGGAGGTCGTCACGCGGGAGATCGGCGGCAAGCTGCACGAGCCGGTCGAGCGGATGACGATCGACGCCCCCGAGGAGTACATGGGCGCCATCACCCAGCTGATGGCGACGCGCAAGGGGCGGATGGAGACGATGACGAACCACGGCTCGGGCTGGATCCGCATGGAGTGGATCGTTCCTGCCAGGGGTCTCATCGGGTTCCGTACGGAGTTCCTGACCGAGACCCGGGGGACCGGCATCGCGCACAGCCTCTTCGAGGGCCACGAGCCGTGGTTCGGGGAGCTGCGCACGAGGCGGAGCGGGTCGCTCGTGGCGGACCGTCCGGGCTCGGCGACGCCGTTCGCCATGATGAACCTCCAGGAGCGCGGGACGATCTTCATCGAGCCGGGCACCGAGGTGTACGAGGGCATGATCGTCGGTGAGAACTCGCGCGCCGACGACATGGACGTGAACATCACCAAGGAGAAGAAGCTCACCAACATGCGCGCGGCCGCGGCCGACACCACGGAGAACCTCGTACCGCCGCGGAAGCTCTCGCTGGAGCAGTCGCTGGAGTTCTGCCGCGAGGACGAGTGCATCGAGGTCACCCCCGACACCGTGCGCATCCGCAAGGTCGAGCTCGACCAGAAGGCGCGGTCCCGGGCGGCTGCCCGCGCCAAGCGCTGAACCGGTCGTCGCGCCAAGCGCTGAACCGGTCGTCCCGCCGCGGTACTCCGCCGGGACCGGCTCCCGTGGCCCCTCGCTCCTCCGGTAACCCTCCCGGACGAACGGGGGGCCGCGGTTTGCCGGGTGCCGCGTCGCGTCCCGAGGCCCGGAATCCCCTGCCGCGCGGGGGGCTTCCGCTCAGGGGTCACGCGTACGGCCCCAGAGGGATGCCGAGATGAAAGTGCGCAAAGGGTGTTAATTGGTCCGCAAGGCAAGACGTCTGCGGTACCGAGGAGGCACCCATGCGCGGAGCCACGCGTCTCACGTGGGCAGTCGGCTGTGCGACGGCAGTCACCCTGGCGGCTGCCGGGTGCGGCGGGGGAGGGGGTGGGGGCGCTGCCGCCGGATCGTCGGCCGGCGTCGTGCGTGCCTTCTGGACCGACCCGCAGAACCCGCTGGAGCCGTCCAACACCAACGAGGTCCAGGGCGGCAAGGTCCTGGAGATGACCTTCCGGGGGCTCAAGCGGTACAACCCGGACACCGGCAAGGCGGAGAACGCCGTGGCCGAGTCGGTCAAGACCGACGACCAGCAGAACTTCGACGTCCGGCTGAAGAAGGGCTGGAAGTTCTCGGACGGTTCGCCGGTGACGGCGAAGTCCTTCGTCGACGCCTGGAACTACGGCGCGCTCGTCACCAACAAGCAGGTGAACTCGTACTTCTTCGAGTACATCGACGGCTACGACGACGTGCACCCCGAGGACGAGAACGCCAAGCCCAAGGCGAAGACGATGTCCGGGCTGAAGGTGACGGGAAAGCACTCCTTCAAGGTGAAGCTCAACCAGAAGTTCTCTCTCTGGCCGGACACCCTGGGATACGCGGCGTTCTCCCCGCTGCCGGAGAAATTCTTCACCGACCACGACGCGTGGCTGAAGAAGCCGATCGGAAACGGCCCGTACAAGATCGACTCCTATACGCAGGGCCAGGCCATGCGGCTGTCGGTGAACAAGAAGTACGCGGGTCCCGACAAGCCGAAGAACAAGGGCGTCGAGCTGAAGGTCTACACCGACCAGAACACCGGCTACACCGACCTCCAGGCAGGCAACCTCGACGTCTTCGACGAGCTTCCCGCGGGGCAGCTGAAGAACGCGGAGCGGGACCTCGACGGCCGCTACATCAACCAGCCCGCGGGACTTCTGCAGACCCTCTCCTTTCCGCTCTACAAGAAGGAGTGGCAGACGGAGAAGGCCAAGCAGGTGCGGCGCGGACTGTCGATGGCGATCAACCGTGACGAGGTGGCGCGGAAGATCTACCACGGCACCCGCAAGCCGGCCACGGAACTGACCTCTCCCGTCATCAAGAAGTCCGGCGGGTACAAGCCCGGGATGTGCGGGGAGACCTGCACGTACGACCCGAAGAAGGCGAAGAGGCTGATCGAGGACGCGGGCGGGCTGCCGGGCGGGAAGGTCAGCATCACCTCGAACGTCGACACCGGCTCGCACCGGCAGTGGATGGACGCCGTGTGCAACAGCATCAACAACGTCCTCGACAAGAACGACGCGTGCAGCGTCAACCCCGTTCCGACGTTCGGTGAATTCCGGAAGGACATCGCGGACAAGAAGCTGAAGAGCCTCTTCCGCACCGGCTGGCAGATGGACTACCCGCTCATCCAGAACTTCCTGCAGCCGCTGTACTACACCGGCGCCTCGTCGAACGACACCGGGTACTCCGACAAGCGCGTCGACAGCCTCATCGACCAGGCCAACGAATCCGGGGAGCAGGAGGCGGTGAAGAAGTTCCAGGAGGCCGAGCAGATCGTGCTGGAGGACCTCCCCGCCATTCCCCTCTGGTACCAGGACGGGAACGCCGGCTACTCGGACAGGGCCAGCGACGTGCGGCTGAATCCGTTCTCGGTGCCCGTGTTCACCGACATCAGAGTCAAGTGAGGGCGTGAACGGCGGTGGGGCGCTACGTCGTCAGGCGACTGCTCCAGATGGTCCCGGTGTTCGCCGGGACCACGTTCCTCATCTTCGTGATGGTGTACGCGGTCGGCGACCCGGTCAACGCGATGTTCGGCGAGCGGGCTCCCGACCCCGCCACGGCCGCCCAGCTGCGCGCCGAATTCAACCTCGACAAGCCGGTGTGGCAGCAGTACCTGCTCTACATGGCGGACATCTTCACCGGCGACTTCGGAAACGCGTTCAACGGACAGCCCGTCACCCAGCTGATGAGCACCGCGTTCCCGGTCACGTTGCGGCTGGCCCTCATCGCGATCGTCATCGAGATCGTCTTCGGCATCGCCCTCGGCGTCATCACGGGCCTGCGCCGCGGCCGTCCCGTCGACAGCTCCGTGCTGATGATGACGCTCATCGTGATCTCGGTCCCCACCTTCGTGACCGGCACGCTCGTGCAGTACCTGCTGGGCGTGAAGTGGGGATGGATCGCGCCCGCCGTCTCCCCCGCGGCGCCGGTCGGTGAACTGCTGCTGCCGGGGGTGGTCCTGGCCCTGCTGTCGCTGGCGTACGTCACGCGGCTGACCCGTGCGTCCATCAGCGAGAACTCCCGGGCGGACTACGTACGCACCGCGCTCGCCAAGGGGCTGCCCCGCTCGCGCGTGACGGTCCGGCACCTGCTGCGCAACTCGCTGATCCCCGTGGTGACCTTCCTCGGCACGGACGTCGGCAACCTCATGGCGGGCGCCCTGGTCACGGAGCGGATCTTCAACATCCAGGGGGTCGGCTTCCAGCTCTGGCAGGGCATCGTGCGGCAGAACTCCCCGACAGTGGTCGGCTTCGTGACGATCCTCGTCATCGTCTTCCTGCTCGCGAACCTGATCGTCGACCTCCTCTACGCCGTGCTCGACCCGAGGATCCGCTATGCGTGAGCCCGAGCCCGCCGGCGCCGCCGTGCGCCCGGGCAGTCCAGGCGCGGAAGCCGCGCCGTCCCGTAACGCCGAGCCGTCGCCCGAGGGGGTGCCGCATGGTTGAACGCGCACCGGAGAGCCCGTCCGCCGCCGACGAGCCCCCCTCGGGAGCCCCGGCGGCAGCGGCGGGAGGCGGCGGGGGGACAGGCGCGGCCGCCGGACTCGCCGTCCCCGGCGAGCAGACGCCCGGCCCCGCCGCCCCGCCCGGAACGGAGCCGGAGCCGGGGCCGAGCGGCCAGGCACGCAGCCTCTGGTCGGACGCCTGGCACGACCTGCGCCGCAACCCGGTCTTCGTCGTCTCCGCGCTGCTGATCCTCTTCCTGGTCCTCATCTCGGTCTGGCCCGGGCTGATCGCGACCCGCAACCCGCTCTCCTGCCAGCTGGACAAGTCCCTCGACCCGGCCTCGCCGGGCCACTGGTTCGGCTACGACACCCAGGGCTGCGACGTCTACACGCGCGTCGTCTACGGCGCCCGCACGTCCGTGACCGTCGGCGTGTGCGCGACCCTGGGCGTCGCGGTCGCCGGCTCGGTGCTCGGCGGGCTCGCCGGCTTCTTCGGGGGCTGGTGGGACGCGCTCCTCTCGCGCGTGACGGACGTCTTCTTCGGCATCCCGATCATGCTCGGCGGGCTCGTCTTCCTCTCGATGACCGGGAGCCGTTCGGTGTGGACGGTCATCGCGTTCATCGTGCTGCTGGGGTGGCCGCAGATCGCGCGCATCGCCCGCGGCTCCGTCATCTCCGCGAAGCAGAACGACTACGTGCAGGCCGCACGCGCGCTGGGGGCCGGCAACGCCAGGATGCTGGTCCGGCACATCCTTCCGAACGCCGTCGCCCCGGTGATCGTCACCGCGACGATCGCGCTGGGCACCTACATCGCCCTGGAGGCGACCCTCAGCTATCTCGGCGTCGGCCTCCAGCCCCCCACCGTCTCGTGGGGCGCCGACATCTCGGACGCCTCGCAGGGGATGCAGTTCCGCAACGCGCCGCACATCCTGCTCTATCCCGCGGCGGCGCTGAGCCTGACCGTCCTGGCGTTCATCATGCTCGGCGACGCGGTGCGCGACGCCCTCGACCCCAAGCTGCGCTGAGGGAGGCGTACGTGACACAGACCCAGACGCAGCCGGTGCCGCCTTCGCCGTCCGGGCCGGGCCGGCTGCTGGAAGTACGGGACCTGCACGTGGAGTTCCGCACCCGCGACGGCGTGGCGAAGGCCGTCAACGGCGTCAGCCTCGACGTCGCGGAGGGCGAGACGCTGGCGGTTCTCGGCGAGTCCGGCTCCGGCAAGTCCGTGACGGCGCAGGCGGTGATGGGGATCCTCGACACGCCGCCCGGACGGGTCACAGGCGGCCGGATCCTCTTCGAGGGGCGCGACCTGCTCGCGCTGCGGGAGGAGGAGCGCCGCTCGGTGCGCGGGGCGCGCATGGCGATGATCTTCCAGGACGCGCTGTCGGCGCTCAACCCCGTCCTGAGCGTGGGGTACCAGCTCGGCGAGATGTTCCGCGTGCACCGCGGCAGTTCGCGCAAGGAGGCCAGGGACCGGGCCGTCGAGCTGATGGAACGGGTGCGGATCCCCGCCGCGCGGGCGCGTGTCGACGACTACCCGCACCAGTTCAGCGGCGGCATGCGGCAGCGCATCATGATCGCCATGGCGCTGGCGCTGGAGCCGCGCCTGATCATCGCGGACGAACCCACCACCGCACTGGACGTCACCGTCCAGGCCCAGGTGATGGAGCTGCTGGCCGATCTGCAGCGCGAGTTCCGGATGGGCCTGATCCTGATCACGCACGACCTCGGTGTCGTCGCGGACGTGGCGGACGAGATCGTCGTGATGTACGCCGGACGCGTCGTGGAGTCCGCCCCCGTCCGCGAGCTCTACCGGACGCCCGCGCACCCCTACACGAAGGGCCTGCTCGACTCGATCCCGCGCCTGGACCAGAAGGGGCAGCAACTCGACGCGGTGAAGGGGCTGCCGCCGAGCCTGCTGCGCATCCCGCCGGGGTGCGGCTTCCACCCGCGCTGCCCCATGGCGCGTCCCCTCTGCCACGCGGACGAGCCGCCGCTCTACGAGGTGGGCCGGGGCAGGGCGAGCGCCTGCCACTTCTGGGAGGAGCTGCTCGATGCAGAGTGACAGCCTGGACGGGACGGCGCGGCCCCAGGACGGCGAGGGCCTGGGCGTACTGCCGGAGAAGGAGCCGCCGGCGCCGCACGCGCCGCGTGAGGCGATCCTCGAAGTACGCGACCTGGTCCGGCACTTCCCGCTCACCCAGGGCGTCGTCGTCAAACGGCAGGTGGGCGCGGTGAAGGCCGTCGACGGCGTCTCGTTCGACCTGCGGCGCGGCGAGACGCTCGGCCTCGTGGGGGAGTCGGGCTGCGGGAAGTCGACCGTCGCGAAGCTCGTGACGAGCCTGGAGGCCCCGACCTCCGGAAGCATCCTGTACAAGGGCGAAGACGTCACGCGCCTGTCCGGACGCGCGCTCAAGGCGGTACGCCGCAACATCCAGATGGTCTTCCAGGACCCCTACACGTCCCTCAACCCCCGTATGACGGTGGGCGACATCGTCGGCGAGCCCTTCGACATCCACCCCGAGGCGGCGCCCCGCGGCGAGCGCCGCAGGCGGGTGCAGGAGCTGCTGGACGTCGTCGGCCTCAACCCCGAGTACGTGAACCGCTATCCGCACCAGTTCAGCGGCGGGCAGCGGCAGCGCATCGGCATCGCCCGGGGCCTGGCGCTGCGCCCGGAGGTCATCGTGGCGGACGAGCCGGTCTCCGCCCTGGACGTCTCCGTGCAGGCGCAGGTCGTGAACCTGATGGAGCGGCTGCAGGACGAGTTCGGCCTGTCCTACGTCTTCATCGCGCACGACCTCTCAGTGGTACGGCACATCTCCGACCGCGTCGGCGTCATGTACCTCGGCAGGATCGTCGAGATCGGCACGGAGCGCGAGATCTACGAGCACCCCACGCACCCGTACACCCAGGCCCTGCTCTCGGCGGTGCCGGTACCGGACCCCTCGGCCGGGGAGCGGCGCACGCGCATCGTGCTGGAGGGCGACGTCCCGTCCCCGGCGAACCCGCCGTCGGGCTGCCGGTTCCGCACGCGGTGCTGGAAGGCGGCGGACCGCTGCGCGCAGGAGGAGCCGACGCTCCAGGTGCCCGCGGCCCTCCGGCACGCCGAGGGGCCGGCGCACCATCCGTCGGCCTGCCACTACGCCGAGGAGAAGGAGCGGATCGTCCCCGGCTGAGGCACGGGTCCAGGGGCCTCTTCGCCGCGGCCCGCGAGGGCGGCCAGCACGGCGAGCGAGACGAGGACCTCGAACAGGGACGTGGCCATCGACAGGCGGTCGCGCAGGCCGAGGGTGCCGATGCTCTCCAGCAGGCCCGCCTTCGCCGCGAACGACAGGCGGAACAGCCCGAGTCCGAGCAGGGGCGCGCAGACCGTCATGCCCAGCGGGCGTGCGAAGGGCGAGCCCCGGTACGCGGCGGTCGCGCCGCCGGCCGCCAGCAGCGCGAGCGACCAGGCGTACCAACTCTCGGGCACGGCGAGGAGCGTGACGAGTGTGCCGTCACCGGTGAAGTGCTCCCAGTACGGGCCCCAGCCCTGCTCAGCCCACGCGCGGACCTCCCAGGAGACCAGCACCGCGGCCACCGCGCCCAGCAGCACCGACGCGGCGAGGCCGCCCGCGGGAGTGGGACGCGCGGGTACGTCGTGGCGGCCGCCGGCGGGGGGTGGGCCGTCTCCGGCGGGGGCGCCGGTACCGCGGCCGGCGAACACGGTGACGATGAGCGCCACTCCCAGCACCAGCATGGCGATGTCGCTGATCAGCACCTGGGTGCGCAGCCCGTCCGAGACGCCGCCCTGTACCCAGCCGGCGTTGAGGTTCCACAGGGTGGGGACGCGCAGCAGGATCGTCAGGGCGCCCGCCGAGAGGAGGACGCCCGCGGTCGCCGAGGAGAGAAGGGCGGTGACTGCGCAGACGGTGTAAAGAACCAGCAGCGTCGGTTCCACGAACGAGCTGGTCCAGATACCGTCCTGGGCGCGGAAGAGCAGACCGGACCACATCCACCAGGCGTCGGTGACGTCGGCGGCCTTGCTGAAGTCGCGGACGATCCAGACGAGGTCGAGCGCGGCGAGCGCCGCCAGCAGTGCGGCGCCCGCTCTGTGCGCACCGGGTCTCAACGTTGCGAACCGACTCATGTGCCGCCCCCCGCGGTACGGACGTCCGTGCGCTGCACCGTTCTTCGGCCGCAGTCGAGGCGGCGGATTCGGTACAGCATCGGACAAGCCTACTGCCGCTGGTCACGGCGACCGGGCCGGGGCAGCGCGGCTCCGGCCCGGTCCTACGGCACCCGCACGGGCCGTACGAAGTTCAGGGTGGCGGGTTCGTATATCGGTGCGGCGACAACTGGATTGCGGCCGTGTTAAAGCGTTTCAGGCATTCTTATGGCCATATGTCTATTAGGTGCCGAGGCCGTCAAGCACGCGCTGACCTCAATCTGCAAAACCTTCGCTCACTATGCGCTCGGGGTCCACATGCTGCCGCCGGTACCCCTTGACTGAGCAGTTATTCACTTGCAAAGTCTCCTCAACCCATGGCACCCGATGCCAGCCGGCCAACAGTCGGATCTATCCGCATAGATGACGAGCGCGGGGGCGCAATCACGATGACAAGTCCATCCCAGGCCGCGATCGCCGGGGCAGAGACCCCAGATCCCGACGGCGTCGGCCTGACCACCGAGCCGGTCGGCCGAGAAGGCAGCAAAGACCAGCAGGTGGGCCGGTCCCCCGGCCAACTGATGTGGATGCGGTTCAAGCGCGACCGCACAGGTGTCATATCGGCCTTCGTCGTTCTCTCGATGTTCGCCGTCGCCGCCCTCGCGCCGGTGATCTCCTGGCTGTACGGCAAGGACCCGTGGACGCGCTACGGGCAGCTCAAAGAGGGCCTCCTCAACGACAACGGCTACCCGATCAAGCCCAACGGCGGCATCGACGCCGAGCACTGGTTCGGTCTCGAACCGGGCCTGGGCCGCGACGTGTTCATGCAGCTCGTCTACGGGATGCGCACCTCCCTCTCGCTGGCCGTGGTGATCGCGCTCCTGTCGGTGCTGCTGGCCATCGTGATCGGTGTCGCGGGCGGCTACCTCGGCGGCAAGACGGACTACCTCCTCGGCCGGCTCACCGACCTGATGATGTCGTTCCCCAGCCAGCTGTTCTTCGTCGCCTTCGTCCCCGTCATCGGCGCGCTGATGGTCGACCCCCAGGACGAGATGCCGACCGGGCTGCGGGCCGCCGTCCTCATCTTCGTGATGTGGCTGCTCGGCTGGATGACGCTGGCGAGGCTCCTGCGCGGTCAGGTTCTGACCCTGCGCGAGAGGGAGTTCGTCGAGGCGGCCAAGGTCGCCGGCACCCCGCCCTGGCGGATCATCCGCAAGGAACTGCTCCCGAACGTGGTCACGCCCATCCTGGTGCAGTCGACCTACATGCTTCCCAACTTCGTCACCGCCGTCGCGGGCCTCTCCTTCCTCGGAGTGGGCATGCCGGCCTCCACGCCCGACTGGGGCCGGATGTTCGCCACGGGTGCCGAGGTGTACCAGAGCGACATCACTTACATGATCTTCCCCGGCGTCGCGATGGTGATCTTCATCGTCGCGTTCAACCTGCTCGGGGACTCGGTCAGGGACGCCTTCGACCCGAAATCGGGACGTTGACGACCGAGAAGAGGGGGGCGCTGCCACCCCGGCACCGCATCAGTCAGGCAGCAACGGACAACCGACAGGCAGGTGCTACCACCACCATGAGCAGATTCAGGATGCGTACGGCGCGCGTCTCCGTCGTCGGGCTCGCCGCAGGCGCGCTCATCCTCACCGGATGCAGCAGCGGCGGTGGCGGCGACGACGGGGGCGTAAGCAAGGAAGACGCCGCCAAGCAGCAGGTCAAGTACGAGTTCGGCGACGAGCAGGACTCGACGGGGCCCGCGAAGGCCGTGAAGGGCGCGGAGAAGGGCGGCAAGCTCACCGTCTACCAGCGGGACAGCTTCGCCCACCTCGACCCCGCGCAGATGTACGTCAGCGACGAGGGCTCGATGTCGACCCTCATCCACCGTCGCCTGACCACCTACAAGCGCGACAACAGCGGCAAGTACATAGTCGTCGGCGACCTCGCCAAGGACAGCGGCCAGTCGTCCAACGGCGACCGGACCTGGAAGTACGAGCTCAAGGACGGGATCAAGTGGGAGGACGGCTCCCCGATCACGTCCAAGGACATCCGGCACACCTTCGAGCGGCAGTTCGCGCCGTTCGTCTCGGAGGGCCCGGTCTTCATCCAGCAGTGGCTGGCGGGCAAGAGCGGCACGGACTACCGCAAGCTCCTGCCGGACGGCCCCTACAAGGGTGACCACCTGCCGGACAAGGTCCTCGAGACGCCGAACGACAAGACGATCGTCTTCCACTTCAAGGACCCGCAGCCGGACCTTCCCTACGCTCTGGGCATGGCGGGATACGCCGCGGTCCAGGAGAAGGGCGACACGCAGGAGAAGTACGACAAGAAGCCGGTGGCTTCCGGTCCGTACAGGATCGAGTCCTTCAAGTCCGGCAAGAGCATGAAGCTGGTGCGCAACGAGCACTGGGACGCCAAGACGGACGCGGTGCGGCACGCCTACCCGGACTCGCACGACATCCAGTTCGGCGTCTCCTACGAGGCATCCACCAAGCGGCTCGCCTCCGACAGTGCCGAGAACCAGACCGCGGTCAGCTACAGCAACCAGGTCGACGCCTCCAGCATGCAGGAGGTGCGCTCGAACCCGGATGTGAAGAAGCGCTCGCTGTCGGGCTACCAGCCCTACGTCGGCAAGATCTCCTTCAACATGGACCGCCTGAAGGACAAGAAGGTCCGTGAGGCGATCGCCTACGCCCTCCCCGCGAAGTCGCTGATGCAGGCCTTCGGCGGTTCCGGCGGCGGCGAGCTCGGCGGCAGCTACCTCAGCCCGACCGTCGCGGGCCACACGGGCGCCGACCCCTACGGGAAGATCAAGAACCCGCAGGGCGACGTCAAGAAGGCCAAGAAGACGCTGAAGGAAGCCGGCAAGACCGGTATGAAGCTGACCTTCGCCTTCCAGAACTCGCCCGAGTGGCAGGAGTTCTCGATCGCGGCGAAGGACAACCTGTCCAAGGCCGGGTTCGACGTCCAGCTCAAGGACATCGTCAGCGACACGTACTACGACCAGATCGGCAAGGTCAAGAACAAGTACGACATGTACCACTCCTCGTGGGGTGCCGACTGGCCGAGCGCCTCGACGGTCATTCCGCCCACGCTGGACGGTCGTCAGGTCCAGGACGGTGCGTCGAACTACTCGCACTACGACAACCCGCAGATGAACAAGGAGATGGACCGCATCTCCAAGATCACTGACGCGGACCAGGCGGCCAAGGAGTGGGGCAAGCTGGCGGACAGCATCCTCAAGGAGGACCTGCCCGACATCCCGCTGATGTACTACAAGCAGATCCAGCTGCACGGTTCGAAGGTTGGCGGTGCCGTCCTGAACGACGTCATCAGCGGCATCGACCCGACCCAGCTGTACATCAAGAAGTAACAGCACACACAGCGCTGTTGCTCGCGCCATAGGTGGTGCCCGCCCCCTGGGGTCCCCCCGGGGGTCTTCCCCCAGGGGGCGGGCACCACCGGCCCGTCGCCCCGTCCACGATTCCGCTGCCCACGAGAGCTGCGTTCCGTCATGCTACGTTTCTTCAGCCGCCGGCTGCTCGGCGCGATCGTGATCCTGCTGGTCATCAGCGCGGTCACGTTCTTCCTCTTCTACGCGATACCGCGAGACCCGGCGATGCTCGCCTGCGGTAAGAACTGCACGCCGGACGCGCTGGAAGTCATCCGCAAGAACATGGGCATCGACAAGCCCGTGCCTGTGCAGTACTGGGAATTCATGTCCGGCATCGTCACCGGACGCGACTTCGCCCAGGGCTCGTGCCCCGCCCCGTGCTTCGGCTACTCCTTCGCCAGCTCGGACCCCGTCTGGGACACCATCCTGGACCGCTTCCCGACCACGGTCTCGCTGTCCCTCGGCGGAGCCGTCGTCTTCCTCACCATCGGTCTCGGCGCCGGCATGATCGCCGCCTGGAAGCGCGGCACGCTCGCCGACAAGGTCTTCAGCACCGCCTCCCTCGTGCTCAGCTCGATGCAGATCTACTTCGTCGGGCCCCTGGTGATGGCGCTGCTCGTCTTCAACCTCGGTCTCCTCGACCAGCCCAAGTACGTGCCCCTCTCCGAGGATCCGGCCGGCTGGTTCATGGGTCTGCTCATCCCCTGGATGGTCATCCAGATCATCTTCACCGCGAACTACACGCGTCTGTCCCGCTCCTCGATGATCGAGCAGCTGGCCGAGGACCACGTCCGCACGGCCAGGGCCAAGGGCATGTCGGGGAAGTTCGTCTTCTTCCGCTACGCCTGGCGCGGTTCGCTCATCCCGATCGTCACGATCTTCGGCGTGGACCTCGGGTCCCTGCTCGGCGGCGCGATGATCACCGAATGGACGTTCTCGCTGCCGGGGCTCGGGAAGCTCGCGGTCGAATCGGTGGAGCAGACCGACCTGCCCATGGTGATGGGCGTGATGCTCTTCTCGGCGACCTTCATCGTCCTGTTCAACGTCCTCGTGGACGCCGCGTACGCGTTCATCGACCCGCGCGTGCGGCTGGCCTAGGAGTACCGCTGTGAACACCCTGACCAAGGAAGCGGACGTCCCGGCTCCGCGTGACGCGGGCGCCTCCGGTGCGTTCCTGTCCGTGCGCGACCTCTACGTCCACTTCGACACCGAGGGCGGCACCGTCAAGGCCGTCGACGGCCTCTCCTTCGACCTGGAGCGCGGCCGCACCCTGGGGATCGTGGGCGAGTCCGGCTCCGGAAAGTCGGTCACCAACCTCTCCATACTCGGCCTGCACAACCCGCGGAAGACCGCCGTCTCCGGCGAGATCCTGCTGGACGGGCAGGAGCTGACCGGCGCCCGGGAGAAGACCCTGGAGTCGCTGCGCGGCAACAAGATGGCGATGATCTTCCAGGACCCGCTGACGGCGCTCTCGCCGTACTACACGGTGGGACGGCAGATCTCGGAGCCCTACCGCAAGCACACCGGGGCCTCGAAGCGTGAGGCGCACCTGCGGGCGATCGAGATGCTGGACAAGGTCGGCATCCCCAACGCCAAGCTGCGCGTCAACGACTACCCGCACCAGTTCAGCGGCGGCATGCGGCAGCGCGCGATGATCGCCATGGCGCTCGTGTGCAACCCGGACCTCTTGATCGCGGACGAGCCGACGACGGCGCTGGACGTGACCGTCCAGGCGCAGATCCTCGACCTGCTCAAGGACCTCCAGCAGGAGTTCGGTTCGGCGATCATCTTCATCACGCACGACCTGGGCGTCATCGCCAACGTCGCCGACGACATCCTGGTGATGTACGGCGGGCGGGCCGTCGAGCGGGGCTCCGTCAAGGAGGTGCTGCGCCAGCCGCGGCACCCCTACACGTGGGGCCTGCTGACGTCCATGCCGAGGCTGACCGGCGACGTCAACGAGGAGCTCGTCCCCATCAAGGGAACACCGCCGAGCCTCCTCGCCCCGCCGCCCGGCTGCCCCTTCAACCCCCGCTGCGAGTACGTGAACCACGTCGCGGGCGACAAGTCCTGCACCGCCGACCGGCCCGTGCTCCCCCCGGGACGCGGCGCGGCCTGCCACCTCACGGCGGAGCAGAAGCAGACCTTCTTCACCGAGCAGATCAAGCCCCGGCTGGGCTAGGGAGAATGACAATGAGCGAAGAACTCACCCTGACCAAGCCGCAGGACGCCGTACCCGGTTCGGGCGAAGCCCTGCTCGAGGTCGAGAACCTGACCAAGCACTTCCCGATCATGGGCGGCTTCCCCTTCAAGCGGCAGGTGGGCGCGGTCCAGGCCGTCGACGGGATCGACCTGAGCGTGATGCCGGGTGAGAGCTTCGGCCTGGTCGGCGAGTCGGGCTGCGGCAAGTCCACGACGGGCCGCCTGCTGACGAGGCTCCTCGAACCCACCAAGGGCAAGATCACCTATCAGGGCCGGGACATCACCCACGCCAACCGCAAGCAGATGGCGCCCGTACGCTCCGAGATCCAGATGATCTTCCAGGACCCGTACTCGTCGCTGAACCCGAGGCAGACGGTCGGTTCCATCATCGGCGGGCCGATGGAGGTCAACGGCATCAATCCGCCCGGGGGCCGCGAGAAGCGCATCCGGGAGATGCTGGAGACCGTCGGCCTCAACCCGGAGCACTACAACCGCTTCCCGCACGAGTTCTCCGGCGGGCAGCGGCAGCGCATCGGCGTCGCGCGGGCACTGGCCCTGGAGCCGAAGCTGATCGTGGCGGACGAGCCCGTCTCCGCGCTGGACGTCTCCATCCAGGCCCAGGTCGTCAACCTGCTCCAGCAGGTGCAGCGCGACATGGGCATCGCGTTCGTGTTCATCGCGCACGACCTGGCGATCGTGCGGCACTTCTCGCAGCGGCTCGCGGTGATGTACCTGGGGAAGATCGTCGAGGTCGGCGACCGCGACTCCATCTACACCCGCCCCCGCCATCCGTACACGCACGCGCTGCTCTCCGCCGTGCCGGAGGCCAGGCTCAGCGACGGCGAGGAGGAGGAGCGCGAGCGCATCCGCCTCGCGGGCGACGTGCCCTCGCCGATCAACCCGCCGTCGGGCTGCCGCTTCCGTACGCGCTGCTGGAAGGCGCAGGACAAGTGCGCGACGGAGGACCCGCCGCTCGTGCAGATCTCCGGGAACACCGCCGGTCACCTGACTGCGTGCCACTTCCCCGAAGAGGGATCGACGACCGCCCGCGAGGAGGACGTCATCCTGGACTCGGCGCTCAAGGCCATGGAGAGCTGAGCAAGCAGACGCCAGGGGTAAGGCAGGACGGGCGCCGCCGCGGAAGTCTCCGCGGCGGCGCCCCGCTGTGCGGTCGGGCCCCGGTGGCCCTCAGGCCATGCCCAGTGTCCGCTTGAGGAACGCCACTTGGAGGAGCAGCAGGTTCTCCGCGATCTGCTCCTGCGGTGTCATGTGGGTGACGCCGGAGAGCGGCAGCATCTCGTGCGGACGCCCCGCCGCCAGCAGCGCGGACGAGAGCCGCAGCGTGTGCGCGACCGCCACGTTGTCGTCGGCGAGCCCGTGGACGAGCAGCAGCGGCCGGTGCTGCCCGGCGGCCCCCGAGAGCCCGTCGTCCGTGATGAGGGACGCGCGCGCGTACGCGTCCGGATCGTCCTGCGGTGTGCCGCAGTACCGCTCCGTGTAGTGCGTGTCGTACAGCCGCCAGTCCGTGACGGGCGCGCCCGCGACGGCCGTGTGGAAGACGTCCGGCCGCCGCAGCACGGCCATCGCCGCGAGGTAACCCCCGTACGACCAGCCGCGGATGCCGACGCGCGACAGGTCCAGCGGGTGCTCCTCCGCGAGGGAGCGGAGCGCGTCGACCTGGTCGTCGAGCGTGACGTCGGCGATGTCGCGGGAGACCGCCTTCTCCCACGCGGGGGAGTGGCCCGGGGTTCCCCGGCCGTCCGCGATGACGACCGCGAAGCCCTGGTCGGCGAACCACTGGGACGTCAGATACGCGTTGTGTGCGGCCACGACGCGCTGCCCGTGCGGGCCGCCGTAGGGGTCCATCAGGACGGGGAGCGGACCGTCGCCCTCCCTGTGGCCCGTGGGCAGGACGACCGCCGCGGGGATCTCCCGCCCGCCCGTGCGCGTGAGGAGCGGCGCCGTGGTGAGCGTCGGCTCCTGCGCGTACGAGGGGACGGTGCCGAGCGGGCTGAACGCCTCCGCCGCGCCGCCCGGGGAACCTTCGCCGTCCGCGCCGGGCAGGCCGAGCACGCTGACGCGCGAGCCCGCGCGGCCCAGCGAGGCGGTCGACAGCACGAGCGTCGGTCCGCCGCGCACCGCGGACGCGACGTGCGCCGCGCCGTCGTCGTCCTCGGCGGTGACGCGCTCGCAGGGGGAGAACGAGCCGTCCGGGGCGCGGCGGGCGAGGAAGACGCCGATGTCCCCGACGCCCCTGGTCCCCGCCCCGGGTCCGCGCTCCCCGGACGGGGCGGACGCCCCGGGGGAGGCGGAGAAGAGGACTCCGCCGGCGCTGACGTCGAGCACGGCGCGGACGTGCAACGCGCCCGTCGTGACGGCCTCGCCGCCGATGTGCAGCGTACGGGCCCCGGGGGTGTCCTCGATGCGTACGAGGCGCCCGTCCGGCGTCCACGAGGGAACTCCCGGGAACAGCTCCAGCCAGTCGGGGTCCTGCTCCTCGTGGAGGGTCCTGGTGGCGCCCGTCCCCACGTCCACGCCGAGCACGCGCTGCTCGCGCTGGTTCCGGGCCTGCACCAGCAGCAGCGGAGGACCGTCCGGCGACCAGTGGACGCGGGCGAGATACGGGTACCGCTCCGAGTCCCACTCGACGGGGTGTCGCCGCCCGTCGCGCTGTGCGTCCGCGCTCTCCACGCCGTCGCCGCCGTCCCCTCCGAGGCTCAGCAGGTGCAGCGAGACCTCGGCGTTGGGCGTGCCGGCCGCGGGGTAGGCCACCTCCGCCGGTTCCTGCTCCGGGTTCGCGGGGTCGGCGATCCACCAGCGCCGGACCGGCGCGTCGTCGGCGCGGGCGACGAGGAGGCTGCCGCTGTCGGGGGACCACCAGAAGCCGCGGCTGCGCTGCATCTCCTCGGCGGCGACGAATTCGGCCAGTCCGTAGGTGACGCTGCCGGCCTCCGGAGCCGCCAGTACGCGGTCGCCCGCGCCGTCCGCGCCGACGACGCGCAGGGCGCCGTCGCAGACGTAGGCGACGTGCCGGCCGTCGGGGGAGAGGCGGGGGTCCACCACCGGCGTCGGCGTGGCCAGTTCGCGCGTGCCGCCCGACATGAGATCGCTCACGAAGAGGCGGCCCGACAGGGCGAAGACGGCACGCTCGACCGCCATGTCAGTGGCATATCCGACGATTCCGGCCGATCCCTCCCTGCTCCGCTCGCGGCGGGCGCGCTCCTCCGGCGAGAGCTCCTCCGCCGCGCCTCCCAGGAGCTCCCCGGGCTCCGCGGCGACGCTCTCCCGCGTCCCCCGCGCGTCCCGTACCCAGAGGCGATTCGCCCGGTCAGTGCCGCCGCCGGAGCGTAGGAAGACGATGCGCGAGCCGTCCGGCGAGACGGTGAACGCGCGCGGGGAGCCGAGTGTGAAGCGTTGGGTGCGTGCGGACTGACGGGGAAACGAGGTGGTCATGGGGCAGAGCGTAAGCCGGGGCGGCGCTCGGCGCGGTGGCCGGAACCGAATATGCGCCCCTCTTCTGCTCCCGTGCACCTGGCCCATGCCATCTGACGGATAGTTATGATCCATTGCGCGAGGCGGGAGCCGGGTATGAAGCCGGTGGCCCGCTCGTGTCATGGGCTCATGCTGTCCGGAACCGTCCGCCGACCGCGCGTACTTGGAGGTGAACCGCCGTGGCACTCTCGATTTCGGCGGTCGTGCTGTTCTTGATCATCGTCGTGCTTCTCGTGAAGAAGTCCGGGCTGAAGGCCGGGCACGCGGTGGTCTGCGTGCTGCTGGGCTTCTACCTGGCGAGCTCTTCCGTGGCGCCGACCATCAACGAGCTGACGTCGAACGTGGCCGGCATGCTCGGGGACATCAAGTTCTGACGTCACCGTCGTGGCCGTAGGGTCGGGGGCATGAGCGCAGCCCCTGACCGCCGCCTGCTCCTGGTGCACGCACACCCCGACGACGAGTCGATCAACAACGGCGCCACGATGGCCAAGTACGCCGCGGAGGGCGCCCGCGTGACGCTGGTGACGTGCACCCTGGGCGAGGAGGGCGAAGTGATCCCTCCCGAACTGGCGCACCTGGAGCCCCGTCACGACGCGGACCCCGCGCAGAGCGCCCCCGCCCCGGGCGAGCTGACCCCTCTCGCGCGCCACCGCGCGGAGGAACTGGCCCGTGCCATGCGGGAGTTGGGCGTAAGCGACCACCGCTTCCTCGGCGGCCGGGGCCGCTACCACGACTCCGGGATGATGGGCCTGCCCACGAACGACCGGCCCGGCAGCTTCTGGCAGGCACCCCTGGACGAGGCGGCGCTGCACCTCGTCCCCGTGATCCGGGAGGTCCGCCCCCAGGTGCTCGTCACCTACGACCCCGACGGCGGCTACGGGCACCCGGACCACATCAAGGCGCACCGGGTCGCCATGCGCGGCGCCGAGCTGGCGGCCGATCCGCGGTGCGGGCCCGGCGCCGGGCCGCCGCACGAGGTCGCCCGGATCTACTGGAACTGCGTGCCCCGCTCCGCCGTCGAGGACGGGTTCGCGCGGCTGCGCGCGTCCGGTGAGGCCGGCCCGTTCCCGCAGATCGCCGAAGTGTCCGACGTGCCGGGCGTGGTGGACGACGCCGCGGTGGACGTCGTCGTCGACGCGCGCGCGTACGCGAAGGCGAAGCAGGCGGCCATGCGCGCGCACGCGACGCAGATCACCGTCGCCGGCGGGACGTTCGCCCTCTCCAACGGACTCGGGCAGCCGCTGCTGAGCACGGAGTACTATCGCCGCGCCGCTCCGGCGGGGCGGCATGACGGCGGCACGGCGCAGGACTTGTTCGCGGGAGCAGGCGTATGAGCGGTGGCAGCGCGGACGGCGGAGCCGGACGGGAGCAGCGCGACGGGGGGCGTGACCCGGTGCGTCCCCGCGGCGGGCAGTCACCCGACGGGTGGCCGCAGCCGGTGCCCGCCGGCCGGGCCGCCAGGCTGGGTGTCTACGCCGTGCTGCTGGTGCTCGGAGTGGTGGCCGGCGTCGCCGGTTCGCTGGTGCAGAGCGGCTGGTTCCCCGGAGGGTTGCTGCTCGCGCTCGCGGGGGCGGTCGGGCTCTTCTGGGGCGGCGGGAAGCTCTGCCGTACCAGGGTCGGAGCAGCCGTTCCGGCAGCGGGCTGGACGGTCACGGTGGTGCTGCTGACCACGGCCCGGCCCGAAGGGGACTTCCTTTTCGGAGCCGGAATCGGCTCATATGTCTTTCTCCTGGGCGGGATGCTCGCCGCTGTGATGTGTGCCACGATCGCGCTGCCGGCACCACCGGTGCCAGGGCACAAGTACCGCTGACGGGACGGCTGTCCAGGGGATTGTGTGGGACCGGGTCCCGGAACGGCCGGTCCAAGTATGGTGGTGGCCGCCGGCGAGCCGCTGTGAGCAAGCATGATGGGCGGCGAACCCAACCGGGAGTACCTGCTTTGAGTCGTGAAACTGACCGTTCGTCCTCCGGGCCAGAGGGCCAGGGCCGTGGGCCGTACCCGCGGGGCGCAGAGCCGTACGGCGCTGGCGCCGCCGGGAACTCCGCCGACCCCGCAGGAGCCGCGGGTGCCGACCCGAACGCGGGCGCCAAGGGCCGCTCCGGCGACAGCAAGACGGAGAAGACGCTGACGACCCGCATCCGGATCAAGATCCCCGGTTCGCGGCCGATCCCGCCCGTCGTGGTGCGCAAGACGGTGAACGACGACGACGCCGGCGCGACTCCGGACGACGGCGCCCCGCGTCCGCTCTCCCCGGACGAGGCGCCCTCCTCGCCCCTGCCGGGCCCGAGGGCGGCAAGCGGCGCCCCCGCTCCGGGCGGCCCCGGCGAAGGCCCGGGCGGCGGCGAGTTCACCCAGGAGACGAGCGACTGGTTCGCCCCTCGCAAGGGCAAGGCCGGCTCAGGCGGTTCCGCGAGCCCCGGCGGCCCCGGTGCCCCCAAGCCCGGCGGGCCCCAGGGCACCCGGTCCGGCCCCGGCATCCCGCCGGGCGCCGAGCCCCTGTACGGCACGCACGACCCGTACGGAGGCGGAAACCCCTACGGCGTCAGCGAGTTGTACGCACCGAACGCCGACCCGTACGACACCGGCTCGCACCCCCTGCCGGGCAGCGGTACGCCGGCGCACGGCACGCCGGCGATCCGCCAGGAGGGCTTCGACAGGCCGCAGGGCGGCGCCCCGCGTCCGCTCGGCCCCGACGGGCCGGTGCCCGGCCCCGCCCCCACGGCCGACGGCGCGGCAGGGCCGACCACCGGCCCCGCGCGCGGCGACATGCCCCTGCCGCCCAGGCCCGACGGAGCGCCCGGCCCGGCGGAGGGCGGCCCCGCGGGCTCGACGCTCGGACTCGGCGCCGGCGCCGCGCCGTTCGCGCCGGGCGGCGCGGGCGAGCACCTGCTGCCCGACGCCTTCCGCGGTCCCGCCCCTTCCGGCGCTCCCGACGCTCTGCGCGGCCCGGCCCCCTCCGACGCCCCCGAGGCCGACCCCGTGGCCGGCGGCACGCTCATGGGCAGGGCGCCGCGCACACCGGCGGAGGGCTCCGGCCCTCCCGCGGCACCGCAGTTCCCGGGTGCCGCCGACGACTCGGACGACTTCGACGACGAGGCGTCCTCCGGTGGACGCTCCAAGCTGGTGCTCGCGGGCGTCGGCCTCTTCGGGCTGGTCGCCGTCGCCTACGGCGCGGGCCTGCTGCTCGACCACGCCGACGTCCCGAACGGCACGACGGTCCTCGGCGTCGACATCGGCGGTACGAGCAGGCACGAAGCCGTCAACAAGCTCGACGCCGCGTTCGGCAACCGCACGACCCAGCCCTTCCGGGTCGAGGCCAACGGTCGGCGGGCCGAGCTCAAGCCGAGCGTCGCGGGGCTGACCCTCGACACCGAGGCCACAGTGCGCGAGGCGGCCGGCCGCGACTACAACCCGGTCACCGTCATCGGGTCGCTCTTCGGCGCGGGGCGGGAAGCACAGCCCGCGCTCAAGGTGGACAAGGAGAAGATGGAGTCCGCCCTGCAGACGGTCTCCAAGCAGACGGGCGGCGGCGGAGCCCCCAAGGACGGCGCGGTCAAGTTCGTCCAGGGCAAGGCGGTGGCCGTTCCGGGCAAGCCGTACAAGGGCATCGACCCGGACAAGGCGAGCGCGGCGCTGGAGAAGGCGTACCGCGACCGCGCGGCCACCGGCGACAACAGCCCGGTCCGGCTTCCGGTCTCCCTCCAGCAGCCGCGCATAGGGAAGGCCGAACTCAAGCGGGCCATCGAGGAGTTCGGCAAGCCGGCCATGTCCGGACTGGTGACGATCAAGGCGGGCAACGCCTCGATCCAGTTCAGTCCCGAGAAGTCGCTGCCGAAGTTCCTCTCCATGAAGCCGGTCAACGGCACCCTCGTCGACACCTACGACCTGCCGGTGCTCCAGGACCTGTACGGGACGACCTTCGAGGGCGTGCAGATCACGCGCGGCGACGGCAGCAAGTCCCCCGTGACGCCCCAGGACGTGGCCGGTGAGCTGCGGCTCGCGCTGAAGGAGACGTCCCCGAAGAAGCGCATCCGGGAGATCCCGCTCAACCGGAACTGAGCGAGATCTCGCTCGCCGGAACCGCGCCGCGGCCGTGCCCGTACCCGTACGAGGACACGTCCGGCCGTGGGGCCGTGGGTCCCTCCCGTGTGCCGGCGACGCCGGCAGGACGGCCCGGCCCGTATGTGCGGTGCGCGCCGCGTGTCGGCGTCAGTTCAGCCGGGCCCTCGCCGCGTGGGCGGCCTTGTGCACGGCCTCCGCCGTCGCGGGCTCCACCTGCGCGACGGCTTCCGCGTACTCCTCCATCTCGGCGGCACCCTCCATGAAGTCCCCGCGCTCGACGAGCAGTTGGCCGCGCTCGTAGCGCAGCCGCGCCGGGTGGCGCGGCAGCAGCAGGGAGAGTTCCAGAGCCCACAGCTGGACGCTGGAGTGTTCCGGCCGGGCCGCCGCCCACGCGCGGATGTTGTTCAGGATCCGCAGCACGATCTCCAGCGGGCCGGCCGGCTGGAGCATCGACGGGGAGAGCGGCGTGCGGGAGCCGGTCGCTCCCGCGACCACCGCTTCCAGGTCGCCGGTCCCGAGCAGGCGCCCCCCGTCGTAGGGGTCGGCGAACGCCTGCGCGCCGTCCGGATCTCCGGGGTCGCCGAAGCCGACGACGAAGTGGCCGGGCAGCCCCACGCCGTACACCGGGGCGCCCGCACGCCTGGCCACCTCCGTCCAGACGACGGAGAGCAGGATCGGCAGTCCCCGCCGCGACTTCAGCACCGACTGGAGCAGCGACGACTCCAGCCGCCGGTAGTCGCCCGGGCCGCCCCCGAAGCCCAGCCGGCCGCCCAGCAGCGTGCGCAGCTGCTCGGCCCACTGCACGGGCGTACGGGAGGGGGCGTACGGCAACAGACCGGCGAGCCTGTCCAGTTCGATCTGCGCTTCGAGCACGCCCGGCTCGCCCGGATCCACGTCCACGTCCACGGGCGGGTGCCGTACGCCGTCCCGCAGCCGCCCGGAGGGGACGGTCGCCGCCTCGGCGCCGATCAGCAGGCACAGCAGCGCGAGATCCGGCCGTTCCTCCCGCGCGGCCTCCGCGAACCGCCGCCTGTTGCCGTGCTCCTCGCCCTCCGCGCCCGTGCTCGCTTCCTCATCCGGCATGGGAACTCTCCTGAGGTGCGCGGCGGTAGTGGTACGCGTGGTGGTCGGCGAAGCCCAGCCGGTCGTAGAGCGCACGCGCGGAGTCGTTGGCGCTCTCCACCTGGAGGTAGGCGGCCGACGCGCCCTCGGCGAGCGCCTGGCGCGCCAACTCGGCCATCACGGCGGTCCCCAGGCCCTCCCGCCGCCGGGCGGGAGCGACTTCGACCGCGGCGAAGCCCGCCCACCGTCCGTCGACCACGCACCGTCCGACGGCGTCGGCCCGCCGGCCGTCCTCTCCGGGGACGGTGGCGAACCATACGGACGGACCGCCGGTGAGCACCCGCCAGGCCGCCTCCGGCCACTGTCCGGACCTCGGACAGAGCGACAGCCACTGCTCGTCGGGCGTGCGGCTCAGCCGCACCCGCGGGTCGGGTTCCCTGTCGGCGAGGGGCGCCAGCGCGGCGACGCGCAGCAGCGCGTGCTTCTCGCCGCTCCAGCCGCGCCGTTCCAGTTCGGCGGCGAGGAGTTCGTCGGTCCGCTCGCCGCCTGTGGTGACCTGCACGCGCGGTACGAGGTTCCGCGCCCCGTACCAGCGCAGCGCGGCGGTGACCGCCTCGTCCAGCGGCATCCCCGGATCGCCGAGCGGCAGCACGGAGTTGGCGCGGGCCGTGAAGCCCTCACGCGGGGCCGCGGCCTCCTCGTCCGGGTGGGCAGCGCCCCCTTCGGGTGTCGTGCCGGTCCCTTCGGGCGTCGTGCCGGGGCCTGTCGTGCCGGTCCCTTCGGGCCCGGACGTGCTGGCCCGCAGCGTCCATCCGCCCAGTCGCTCCGTCTCCACCGCGGGCCACCCGCGGGCCGCGACCTCGACGAGTTCCCGTACGCCCGCCGACGGAAGGCCCCGGCGGCGGGCCGGAGCGGGCGGCACGACCTTGCCCGCCACCAGCGCGGCCTCGTCGATCGGGACGCTCTGCCCACCGCGGCGGGTGATGTGCAGCACGCCCTCTTCCCAGGATGTGAGAACGCCAACCGTGTCGGTGAAGGTGGCGTGCCGTCCTCCCGATCCGGTCAAAGACCGCACAGAGACACGTTTTCCCACGTCAGACGCGGTGATCCGGACTTCAAGGCGTCCGCCCGTGGTGAATTCCACAGCTCTACCCGCCCCTCCTGTTCGTCTCCGTACCGGGAACGGAGATACTAGGACGGGCATCGACGACGCCGCGCTCCCGCGCGCCCAGCGGCGGAGCCGGACACCGGTCCGCCGGCCCTATTGAGGAGGAACGACAGCGTGACCTACGTCATCGCGGAGCCTTGTGTCGACCTTAAGGACAAGGCCTGCATCGAGGAGTGCCCCGTCGACTGCATCTACGAGGGCCAGCGGTCCTTGTACATCCACCCGGACGAATGCGTCGACTGCGGGGCCTGCGAACCGGTCTGCCCGGTCGAGGCGATCTTCTACGAGGACGACACTCCCGAAGAGTGGAAGGACTACTACAAGGCGAACGTCGAATTCTTCGACGAGCTCGGTTCGCCCGGTGGTGCCAGCAAGCTCGGCCTCATCGAGCGGGACCACCCCGTCATCGCCGCGCTCCCCCCGCAGAGCCACGACGAGTGACGACCGGGCCGCTGCCGCCGGCGCCGGGGGTTCCGGCCCAGGCCGGTAGTTCCCGTCCATGAGTCCCGCCCGTGGTCCCGCACAGCAGTCCGGTCCGCCCGGCTGCGGTGCGGGACTGCGGCGTCTCGTACCGGAAAACCCGTACCGGAAAACCCGTACCGGAAACCCGTATCGGAAACTCGTTTCGGAACTCGCATCGGAAAGTGAGTCACCACGTGCCCCCTTCAACCGTCTCCGGGCTGCTCCCCGCCTTCCCCTGGGACAAGCTGGAGCCGCACAAGGCTGCCGCGGCGGCAAACGCCGCCGGCATCGTGGACCTGTCCGTGGGCACACCCGTCGACCCCGTCCCAGACGTGGTCCAGCGGGCCCTCACCGACGCCGCGAACAGCCCCGGCTACCCGACGGTGTGGGGCACAGCCGAACTCCGGGACGCGGTCACCGGCTGGTGCGGGCGCCGTCTCGGCGCTTCCGGAATGACGCACGGGAACGTCTTGCCCCTCGTCGGCTCCAAGGAGTTCGTGGCGTGGCTGCCCACGCAGCTGGGCCTCGGCCCCGGCGACCGCGTGGCGTTCCCCCGGCTCGCCTACCCGACGTACGAGGTGGGCGCGCGGCTCGCCAGGGCGGAGCCCGTACCGACCGACGACCCGACGTCGCTGGACCCGGAGAACCTGCGCCTGCTGTGGCTCAACTCGCCGTCCAACCCCACTGGGAAGGTGCTGGACGCGGGCGAGCTGAAGCGCACGGTCGCCTGGGCACGCGAGCACGGGGTGCTCCTCGTCAGCGACGAGTGCTACCTGGAACTCGGCTGGGAGACCGACCCGGTGTCCGTCCTGCACCCCGACATGTGCGGCGGCAGCTACGAGGGCGTCGTCGCCGTGCACTCGCTCTCGAAGCGCTCCAACCTGGCCGGCTACCGGGCCGCCTTCGCGGCCGGGGACGCCTCGGTGCTGGGCGAACTGCTCCATGTCCGCAAGCACGGCGGGATGATGGTTCCCGCGCCCGTCCAGGCGGCCACCGTTGCCGGGCTCGGTGACGACGTGCACGTGGAGCGGCAGCGCGAGCGGTACAGGGCCCGGCGGGCGGCGCTGCGTACCGCGCTGGAGTCGAACGGCTTCCGGATCGAGCACAGCGAGGCGTCGCTGTACCTGTGGGCGACGCGGGACGAGCCGTGCTGGGACACCGTCGGCGATCTCGCGAAGCTCGGTGTGCTCGTCGCGCCGGGCGACTTCTACGGCACGGCGGGGGAGCGGTTCGTGCGGATCGCCTTCACGGCGACGGACGAGAGGGTCTCCGAGGCCGTGCGGAGGCTGACGGCCTGAAGGGCCGGGCGCCCGGCGCTCGCCGCCCGGCGTCCCGCGCGGCGAGCGGTGCCGGGCCGGGACAGGACATGGGCGAGGGCCGCGGAGACGATCTCCGCGGCCCTCGCCGTAGACGCTGCGCCGGACGCCGGGCCGGGCCCGCCGTCCCGGGGTGTCAGACGCTGAGCCCGCCCAGCGCGTTGCCGCTGGTGAGGCCACTGCCAGGGGCGACGCCGCCCAGCACGGTCTTCGGGGCCTGCGACAGCTGGGTGCCCGGGAGGACCGGTACCTGCTGGCCGACGGCGGAGACGGGGTTGCCCGCGGCCTTGTCCGCGGTGGCCAGGGCGCCCGGAGCGGCCGACCGGGTGTCGTCGATGACGGCCTTCTCGACCTTCGGGGCACTCTTGTCGAGCGTGCTGGTGGTGCTCTTCGGGGTGAGACCTTCGGCGGTGCTACGCGCTCCGTCGACGGAGGGGTCGAGCGGGGTGTCCAGGTTGCTCAGCCCGCCCACGTCTGCGGTCGACGGCAGTTCGGCGGCGCTCGCGGCACCGGCCGTACCGACGACCGAGGCGGCGCCAGCGGCCGTCAGCAGCACGGTCTTGGCGATCCGGCGCGTGAGAGGGAGGGACATGTTGCTCCTTTGACGGAGAGATCTACTGCTACGGAAACGGTGCCCGCTCGCCGGGAGACTCGCCCGGTCGGGCGCTGTGCCTATCGCCCCGGCAGGGGGGAAAGTTGCGGGTCAGCGGGGTAAAGGATTTGCAATGCGTCGCATAATCGCTTCTCCCAACCCGGCTGGGAACGGGCGCAGTTGAGACGGGAGGCGACGTCAATGCCCGGTCGGGGCGGGGGCGTTGGAGAAGCCGCGGCAGCGCCCGGGGGTGCGGCGGGCGTCAGCACGGGCGTCCACGCGGAGTTGCCGCAATCCCCCGAAGGTGGAAGGCGCCGGGACGCCCTGACGGGGGGTGCCGACCCGGACCGGCAGACCCGCCGGAACGGTCCCGCGCCGAACCGCTCGCACAGCGGACCGCACGTTGAACGGGCCTTCCCGGAACCGCTCTTGAGCCCACCTGGCTCTCCGCTGAGCGCACCGGGCTCTCCGCGGACCGCTCACGCGATGAAGAACCCCGGCCCGCAGTGAACAGCTAGCGGCGGGGCTGGCGGGGTCGCTCCCCTAGTCGGCCGTGGCCAGCCTGACGCGTACCGAACTCCGCCCGTCCTTCGAGCCGTTGCCCGAGTCGTCGCGCGTGCGCCAGCCCTGCTCCGAACTGGACGCGTCCCAGACGCGGTCGCGGAAGGAGACCTGCGCGATGTGCAGGTCCGAGGCGTGTGCCACCGCCCAGTGGGCCAGCTCCCAGCCGCGCTCGTCCGCCCTTGCGGGGATGAGGACTTCGGGATCCTCGCCGTCCGCCGAAAGCCGCGCGGCCGCCTTGGCGCCAGCGCCGGCGTCGCCGCTGCGTCCCGCGCCCGCGGCCCCGGCCGGCGCCGGCCGCTCCGAGCCGGCCAGCACGTCCTTTCCGAACTCCCGCATGAGCCGCTCCCGGACCTTCGCCGGGCTGCCCGCCTCGACGGCACCGCCCGCGGGGCCGGTCGTGCAGTTGAAGGCGGCGGCACGCCGGCCCGTCAACGCCGCTGTCAGCAGGGACGCGTTGGCTTCGTGCTTCGCGTACGCCTGCGGGTAGCCGCTGCGCTGCACGCGCTGCGCCGCCACCGTGAGCGGCAGACGCGAGTAGCCCGGGATGCGCACGAGGTGGTCGTAGAACTTCCCCGTGGAGTACACGGGATCGGTGATCTGCTTCTCCGTCCCCCAGCCCTGCGAGGGCCGCTGCTGGAAGAGCCCGAGCGAATCGCGGTCCCCGTGGCCGATGTTGCGCAGCGAGGACTCCTGCATCGCCGTGGCCAGCGCTATCGTGACCGCCCGCTCCGGAAGCCGCCGCTGCGAGCCGACCGCCGTGATCGTGGCCGCGTTCGCCGCCTGCTCCGGCCTCAGCTCGTAGTCCTGCGACTCGGTGCCCGCTGTTCTGACGGTGCAGCGTGCGGGCCCGGTGGAACTGGTGACGTACTGGGTGGCGACGTAGCCGGCGATCGCGAGCAGCACCGCGAACGCCGCTGCTATCCGCAGCTTCTTCTTCACGTGAGGCTTCCCGGGGCGGGGATCGGAGCGGGACACGGGCACCAAGGTAGCCGGTGCGCCAACATCCCAGGGCCGTAGGCTGTTTTCATGCCGCACTACGCACTGGATCTGCAGCAGGACGCCGCTGCGCTGACCGCTCAGCTCGTCGACATCCCCTCCGAGAGCGGGAGCGAGCGGGCCATCGCGGACGCCGTCGAGGAGGCGCTGCGTCCGCTGCCGCACCTGGCCGTCGACCGCCACGGCAACAACGTCGTCGCCCGCACCCGCTTCGGGCTGCCGGAGCGGGTCGTGCTCGCGGGCCACATCGACACCGTCCCCATCGCGGACAACGTGCCCTCCCGGCTGGACGAGCACGGCGTGCTGTGGGGATGCGGCACCAGCGACATGAAGGCGGGCGTCGCCGTGCAGCTGCGCGTCGCGGCGACGGTGCAGCGGCCCAACCGCGACCTGACGTTCGTCTTCTACGACAACGAGGAGGTCGAGGCCCACCGCAACGGCCTCGGGCACGTCGCCGCCGCCCACCCCGACTGGCTGGCGGGCGACTTCGCGGTGCTCCTCGAACCCTCCAGCGGCCACGTGGAGGGCGGCTGCCAGGGCACGCTCCGCGTCGAGCTGCGCACCGGGGGCGTCCGCGCGCACTCGGCCCGCGGCTGGCTGGGCGAGAACGCCGTGCACGGCGCGGCCCCGATCCTGGCCCGGCTCGCCGCGTACGAACCGAGGCGGAAGGTGATCGACGGACTGGAGTACCGCGAGGGGCTCAACGCGGTGCGCATCGAGGGCGGCGTCGCGGGCAACGTCATCCCCGACGCCTGCACGGTCACCGTCAACTACCGCTACGCCCCGGACCGGGACGAGGAGCAGGCGCTGGCCCACGTGCGGGAGGTGTTCGCGGGCTGCGGGGAGTGGGAGGCGACCGTCACGGACAGCTCGCCCGGCGCTCTGCCCGGGCTGTCGCACCCGGTGGCCAAGGCGTTCATCGACGCCGTCGGCGGCGAACCGGAACCGAAGTACGGGTGGACGGACGTCTCCCGCTTCAGCGCCCTCGGCGTCCCCGCGGTGAACTACGGCCCCGGCGACCCGAACCTCGCGCACAAGCGGGACGAGCACGTGGAGACGGCGAAGATCCTCCACTGCGAGGAGCGGCTGCGGGCCTGGCTGACGGCCTGAGACCGGGCGGTCCCCCTGAGGCGGTCCCCCTGAGGTGGAGGCCCGTCACCCGGCGGTCACCGGCCCGGCGGCCGGAATGCCGCTGAGCGTCACCTCGGTACGGGCCGTCCCTGCGTACGCTGAAACGACTGATCGCAGTCGGAGGGAGCACGAGATGAGCAGCCCGGAGCGTGGGCAGAAGCCGCGGGAGCAGCGTCTTGGCCCGGTGGTGCGCCGCCGCAAGCAGATGCAGGCCGAGACGACCGATCAGCGGCTGCTGGACACGACCGGGCCGGCCGACTGGGTCCACGAGGACCCGTGGCGGGTCATGCGCATCCAGTCGGAGTTCGTCGAGGGCTTCGGCGCGCTCGCCGAACTCGGCCCCGCCATCAGCGTCTTCGGGTCCGCCCGTACGCCCCTGGACTCGCCGGAGTACGAGGCGGGCGTGCGCATCGGGCGGGCGCTCACCGAGGCGGGGTTCGGCGTGATCACCGGCGGCGGGCCGGGGGCGATGGAGGCCGCCAACAAGGGGGCGCTCGAAGCGGGCGGCACCTCGGTGGGGCTGGGCATCGAGCTCCCCTTCGAGCAGGGGCTGAACCAGTACGTCGACATCGGCGTCAACTTCCGCTACTTCTTCGTCCGCAAGACGATGTTCGTGAAGTACGCGCAGGGCTTCGTGGTGCTGCCCGGCGGGCTGGGGACGCTGGACGAGCTCTTCGAGGCGATGACTCTGGTGCAGACCCGCAAGGTGACGCGGTTCCCGATCGTCCTCTTCGGGAGCGAGTACTGGCAGGGCCTGATCGACTGGCTGCACAAGTCGGTGGTGGCTCAGGGCAAGGCGTCGGCCCGCGACATCGAGCTCTTCCACGTCACCGACGACGTCGACGAGGCCGTCGCCGTGGTCACCAAGGAAGCCGGCTGAGCCGGTCCCGGCCGGTGCGCCCCGCGGAGGTTCCCCGCGGACCCGGCCGCACCGGCCCGGTCCGCGGGGCCCGGCGTTCTCAGGCGAGCCCGCGCCTGGCCACGGCGGGCGGCCGGTGCCCCGCGATGGACGCGACCATGTCGAGCACCTCCCGGGTCTCGGCCACCTCGTGGACGCGGAACACCCGCGCCCCGAGCCACGCCGAGACCGCCGTGGTGGCGAGCGTGCCCGTCAGCCGCTCCTTGACGGGCTTGTCCAGCGTCTCGCCGACGAAGTCCTTGTTCGACAGCGATACGAGCACCGGCCAGCCCGTGCGGGTCATCTCCTCCAGTCCCCGGGTGGCCTCGAGCGAGTGCCGCGTGCTCTTGCCGAAGTCGTGGCCCGGGTCGATGAGGATCGCGTCGCGCCGCACGCCGAGCGAGACTGCGCGCTCCGCCAGGCCGAGCGTCACGCGGAGGATGTCGGACAGCACGCCGCCCTCACCGTCGTAGCTCACCCTGTGCGGGCGGGTACGGGGCTCCGCGCCTCCGGCGTGTGTGCAGACGAGGCCCGCGCCGTGCCGGGCCGCGACCTCGGCGAGCTCCGGATCGACCCCGCCCCAGGCGTCGTTGATCAGGTCGGCCCCCGCGGCGCACACCGCTTCGCCGACCTCGTGCCGCCAGGTGTCGACGCTGATGACGACGTCGGGATGCCTGCGGCGCACCTCGGCGACGAAGCCCGCCGTGCGGCGGACCTCTTCCTCCGCGGTCACCTCGTCCCCGGGCCCGGCCTTCACGCCGCCGATGTCGATGACGGCGGCGCCCTCGGCCACCGCCTGCTCGACGCGTTCGAGGGCCGGCTCGTCGCGGAAGGTGGCGCCCCGGTCGTAGAAGGAGTCGGGGGTCCGGTTCACGATCGCCATGATCACGTTCTCGTGCGGAGCGAACTCGCGTGTCCCCAGGCGCAGCATCCGCCATCCTCTCGGTCAGAACAGGGGGTTCCACGCCGGCTCCTCCCCGGTGCCGACCTTAACCGCAGGGCAGCGGCCGTCCCCTTCGGGATCGGGCCGGTGCGTGCCGGTGCGGCATGACACGATCGGGAACCATGGACTGCCGTAGTCATCCGGACGGACGTCGGGGGAGTTGGCCGTGTTCTGGTTCCTGCTGATCTCACTGGTCGTGGTCGTCGCCGCGGTCACGCTCGCCGTGGTGGGCAGCGGCGCCGAGCGCGGCGGCGCCGCGTCGGGCGGCCTCGCCGACAGCTGGCCGGACCAGCTCGACGAGCCGCTCCCCGCCGCGCGCCCGGTGAGCCGCGCCGACGTCGACGCGCTGCGCCTCCCCGTCACCGCCCGCGGATACCGCATGCAGCAGGTGGACGACGTGCTGGACCGCCTGGGCGCGGAGCTGGCCGAGCGGGACGCCCGCATCGCCGAACTGGAGGCAGCGCTGGCCGGGGCGCAGGCGGCGGCCATGGGGAGCGGGGCGTACGGCGGCCACGCGCCGGGAGGCGCCGGGGCGGACTTCCGCGGCGAGGGCGCCGGGCCGGCCGGCGGGAGCGAGGGCTTCGGCCCGGACGGTACGGAGCGCTCCGATGAGCGCTGAGGACCCGGGCGCCCGGCCCGGCCCGGACGGACGTCTCCGCTGCCCCTGGGGGCTGTCCGCCGACGACTACGTCGCGTACCACGACGCCGAGTGGGGCCGCATCGTGCACGGCGACGACGCCCTGTACGAACGCCTCACGCTGGAGGCGTTCCAGTCCGGCCTCTCCTGGCTGACGATCCTGCGCCGCAGGGAAGGCTTCCGGGCCGCGTTCGCGGGGTTCCGGATCGAGGAGGTGGCCGCCTTCACCGAGGCCGACGAGGCGCGCCTGCTGGCCGACACCGGCATCATCCGCAACCGCGCGAAGATCCGGGCGGCCGTCGCCAACGCGAAGGTGGCAGCCGGACTGTCCGAGGGCGATCTCGACGCGCTGATCTGGTCCCACGCCCCCGACCCCGCACGCCGGCCGGCACCCCGCTCGCACGCGGACATCCCTGCGGTGACGGCCGAGTCGACGGCGTTGGCCAAGGACTTGAAGAAGCGGGGCTTCCGCTTCGTCGGCCCGACGACCGCGTACGCACTGATGCAGGCCTGCGGCCTGGTCAACGACCACCTCGCGGACTGCTGGGTGCGGGAGCGCGTGCACGAGCGGCCGGAGTGACGGACAGGCGACGGGAGCGGCGGAGGCGCGACGGACCGCGGTACGGACCGCGGTTCAGCGGCCCGTGAAGCGGGGCTTCTCCTTCTTCACGAACGCCTCGACCGCGGCCTTGTGGTCCTGCGACGCGCCCGCGCGCACCTGCAGTTCCGCTTCCTTCTCCAGCGTCTCGGCGAGCGAGTGGCCGGCGCCGAAGGCCAGCGACTCCTTGATCGCCGCGTACGCGGCGGTGGGTCCCTGCGCCAACTCCCGTGCCACAGCGGCGGCTTGCTCGGCCAGCTCGCCGTCCGGCACGACGCGGTGCGCCATGCCCAGCTCCAGCGCCTCGCCCGAGCGCACGCTGCGCGGGAAGAGCAGCAGATCGGCGGCCCGCCCCGGGCCGACGAGCCGCGGCAGCGTCCAGGAGATGCCGGAGTCCGCGGTGAGCGCGATTCCGGCGAACGAGGTGTTGAAAGCGGCGGACTCCGCCATGAGGCGGTAGTCGGCCGCGAAGGCGAAGCCCGCGCCCGCGCCCGCGGCCACCCCGTTGACCCCGGCGACGACGGGTTTCGGCATACCGGCGATGGCGAGCGTGATCGGGTTGTAGTGCTCCTCGACGGTGCGCAGGGCGCTGCCTCCGCCGCTCTGGAGGGCACCGATGTGCTCCTTGAGGTCCTGGCCGACGCAGAACGCGCGCCCGTTGCCGGTGAGCAGCACGGCCCGCACGGTCTCGTCCGCCGCGGCCGCGCGGAGGGTGTCGCGGAGCGCCGCCTTCAGCTCGTCGTCGAGGGCGTTCATCGCGTCCGGGCGGTTGAGGGTGATCGTCGCGAGACCCTCGGTCACGTCATAGAGCACTGTGTCCGACATGGGGACAGCATGGCCCAGATCAACGGGCGCCGACAGGGCGTCCCGGGGTGCTCGCCCGGGTGCGGCGTGTGAACTGTGTCAAACAGTGAGGCGATTCGCGCGGGCCTGGGACCCGTGAGGCGGAGCAGTATCGCAGTCTCGCCGACGGATTGAGTGGTTTTGTGCGAGAGCGAGTGAGAAGAGATGCGACCTCTTGTTGGTCATCGGGTCCTGCCATGCGGGATAATGACCCAGGAGCAATGTGTTCGATGCCGGTGACACGCGAGTTGTCGGCTGCATCAGCTGGTTTCAGGAAGGGGAACGAGCATGGCGGCCATGAAGCCGCGGACGGGTGACGGCCCGCTCGAGGTGACCAAGGAGGGGCGGGGCATCGTCATGCGCGTTCCGCTCGAAGGCGGTGGGCGACTCGTCGTCGAGCTGACCCCGGACGAGGCGACTGCGCTCGGTGAGGAGCTCAAGAAAGTCTGCGGCTGACGCCCGGCGGCCGCCCCGAGCGGCCGGAACGCGGAGCCACGTCCCGCCTTCCGAGAGTCTTCCACTGCCCCGGAGCACCCCAGGTGCTCCGGGGCAGTCGTGTGCCCGGCCGCGCGCCGCGCGCTTCCGCTTCGGGCGCGGGAGCAGGAGGGAGCGCGTCGCCCGTGCCGAGGGGTGCGCCTGCGGACCGGCTCGCAGCCGCGGGTTCACTGACCCCTTTTTACGGCGCACAGCAGCCCGTCGCCGACGGGCAGCAGCGAGGGCACGAGCTGCGTGCTCTCCCGTACGGTCCGCAGCAGTTCGCGCAGCTTCAGCACCTCCGAGGGCTGGGGCGCCGAATCGACGGTGCGGCCGTTGGCGAAGACCCCCTCGAAGCAGACGAGGCCGCCGTTGCGCAGCAGGCGCAGCGCCTCGTCGAAGTAGGCCAGGCACTCGGAGCGGTCGCCGTCGCAGAACACCATGTCGTAGCCGCCGTCGGCCAGGCGGGGCAGCACGTCGAGCGCGGCGCCGGGGATGAAGCGGGCGCGGTTGCCGGCGAAGCCCGCCGCACGGAACGCCTGACGCGCGAACTGCTGCTGCTCGGGCTCGACGTCGACGGTCGTCAGCACGCCGTCGGGGCGCATGCCGGCGAGGAGGTGGATGCCGGAGACGCCGGTGCCGGTGCCGATCTCGGCGACGGCTTTGGCGCCCGTCGTCGCGGCGAGCAGGCGCAGGGTGGCTCCGGTGCCGGCGGACACCGCGCGCACGCCTGCCTGCCGGGCCCGTTCGCGGGCCCAGCGCAGCGCCGCGATCTCGGCGTCGTCGACGAGCTCGGCGTCGTAGGCGTCGGCGAACGCCCAGCTCGACTGCCGGTTGCCGGTAATGGCCCTCTCCTGTCCCCGTCCTCCACGCAACCGTGACTGTATCCGCTGCCCCGGGAACCCGCTGATGGGACCGGGCGTTGAATCAGACGGAAGGTCTCAGGGGGTGTCGTGACGGATTCTGTGCAGCAGGCGGAGCGGGCCGGCCGCGAGCCGGTCAAAAGTGCTTATCCGGAGCTAACGGGCGGGGTGGCTATGGTTGGGGGTCCACTGGACACCACCAGAGCCGACAGGGGAGGTGCGGCTACGGTCCGGGACCGTGGAATGCTGAGGCGTTTCCGCAGGTCCGGGGGCGAGCCGAAATCCGTGAGCGACAACGCTGACAAGGTCCACGCCGCCGATTCCGCGACCACGGCGACTTTCGACACCGATGCGGAGAGCCAGGCCTGGACCCCTCCCACCTGGGAGGAGATCGTCAGCACGCACAGCGCGCGGGTCTACCGCCTCGCCTACCGCCTCACCGGAAACCAGCACGACGCCGAGGACCTCACGCAGGAGGTCTTCGTCCGCGTCTTCCGGTCCCTGTCGACGTACACCCCGGGCACCTTCGAGGGCTGGCTGCACCGGATCACCACGAACCTCTTCCTGGACACGGTGCGCCGCAAGCAGCGCATCCGGTTCGACGCGCTCGCCGACGACGCGGCGGAGCGGCTCCCGAGCCGTGAGCCCACCCCGCAGCAGCACTTCAACGACACCCACTTCGACGCCGACGTCCAGCAGGCCCTGGACACCCTGGCGCCGGAGTTCCGGGCCGCGGTGGTGCTCTGCGACATCGAAGGCCTGTCGTACGAGGAGATCGCTGCCACTCTGGGCGTGAAGCTCGGGACGGTGCGCAGCCGGATCCACCGGGGACGTTCGCAACTGCGCAAGGCGCTGCAGCACCGCTCTCCCGAGGCGCGTGCCGAGCAGCAGCGCGCCTTGAGCGCGGCCGTCCCCGGCGGCGGAAGTGGGGAGGTCGGTGCCGCGTGAGTGGCACAGGCATGGACCGTCAAGTGCCGCATCCCGAAAGGGGTCTCACGCCGGCCGAGCAGCATCTCGGCGACAGGCTGGCGGCATTGATCGACGGAGAGCTGGGGCATGACGCCCGGGAGCGGGTGCTGGCCCACCTGGCGACGTGCCGGGGCTGCAAGGCGGAGGCCGACGCGCAGCGCCGCGTGAAGAACGTCTTCGCGGACACCGCGCCGCCGCCTCCTTCGGACGGCCTTCTGGCGCGCCTGCAGGGGCTTCCGGCGGTGGATCCAGGCGGCCCGTCCGACACTGACGACTCCGGCGGCCCGCACCGTGGTGCGGGCGGCGGCCTGCTGGGCGGACGCCCCCGTCCGGCGTCGTCCTCGTTGCCGGGCGGTTCCAACAACTCGTCCTGGACGTTCGACTACCTGCGGGGCGGCAGGGCGGAGAGCGCGCTCTCGCCGGGCCGCGGCCTCGACATGCACGAGACGGACCGGCTGGCCTCGCGCGGGCGGCGCTTCGCCTTCGCCGCCGCGGGAGCGGTCTCGCTCGCGGCCCTCGCGCTCGGCGGCGGGCTGGGATCGGGACCTGCCGGCAGTTCGCCGGCGGCGGCGAAGAGCGACACCGGGGGAGCCTCGGCGAGTTCCGTCCGCACGACCTCGACGGCCGGTGCCAGTGGCGAGCGGGACAGGCGGCGCAGGGACACCGGCGGTGCGCGGAACGAGTACGGCGGCGGTGCCCTCAGCGTGAGCGCGGCAGCGGGATCTTCGTCCGGGGCGTCCGCGAGTGCGGAGCAGGAGGTCGCGTTCCACCGCGGAGCCCCGTGGGCGGCGCCGAGCGCGTCGCGTTCGTCGCGGGAGCGGCCGGACGCGGTGCTGCCCCTGCTGCGTGAAGCGCTTCTGGAATCGCCGTTCACGCGCTCCGAGTTGCCCTCGTTCGCCGGCTCCGGCGGCGCGGAACAGTACGAGGGGACGACCGTCGACGCCTTCACGGCCGGCGCGCAGGAAGGGCGAGCACCTGTTCCGGCGCCTTCCCCGTTCGTCACGGCTGCGCCTCCGCAGGGCTGAGCCGAAGGGTTCCGGCGCCGCGTCCCTGCCCAACCGACCCTGCGCCTGGTTGAATTCCGTTGCTACCAGGGCGATTTGTCCTGCACGAACAGCAACGGGGTGAGCATGGACGAGAAGTCCGCGGAGTCGTGGCCGAAGGCGCCGGGCCGTCCCCGTGAGAGTCCGGCCGGGCAACTGCCGCTGCCGGACGCGTCCGGTACGTCGGCGCCGCGCAGCGCGGAAGGCCCTGTCAGCTCGCCGGACGGACGGCCCGCACGCCCGGCGAGCGGCGGTACGGGCCCGGCGCCGATCAGCGCACGGACCGCTGGTGCCGCATCCGGCGGGAGCGGCAGGTTCCCGCCGAGGCGGGCAGAGCCGCTGCACGGCGCGGACCCGTACAGCACGCCTCCCTACGGCGGTCCGGGCCCCTGGGCGCCCGCCCCGCTGGTCCGGCGGCCCGCTGTGACGCCCGCGTGGGGCGTCCCGCTGCCTTCCCCTGCCACGACGCCCGCCGCGGGCACGCCCGTCGCCAAGGCGGCTGCCGAGCCCGCCGCCGGGGCGTCCGCTCCCGGGGCGGTCCCCGCCCTGCCCGCGCCGCTGCCGCAGGAACCGCGCCCCTCCGGGCCCCGGCGGCCGCGCTACGACCCGTGGGCGACGTCGGCTCCCGCACCTGACTCCGCGGAGAGCGGCGGACGCCACGGGTCCCGGCTCGTCGCCGCGACCGTCGCACTGTCCCTGGCCGTAGGGATCGCCGGCGGACTCCTCGGCGCGTACCTCGAACGGGAGGGCCTCGTGGGCGACGTCGAACTGCCGCAGGCAGGTCCCGGCACGGGCGCGGACACCGCCCCCGGCACCGTCGCCGGTATCGCGAAAGCCGCGCTGCCGGGCGTCGTCACCCTCCACGACGGTGACGGCGACGGCGAGGGCCCAGGCACCCGCGTCGGCTCCGGCTTCGTGCTCGACGACCGGGGCCACATCCTCACCAACAGCCATGTCGTCGAGTCGGCGGCCCGGGGCGCCCCGCTGGAGGTCGCCTTCCACGACGGCCGTTCCGCCGAGGGCGAGGTGGTCGGGACGGCCCGGGGGTACGACCTGGCCGTGGTCAGGGTCAGCGGCGTCCGGGATCTCGAGCCGCTGCCGCTGGGGGACTCCGAATCCGTCGCGGTCGGCGACCCGGTCGTCGCGGTCGGGGCGCCGTTCGGCCTCGCCGGCACCGTCACGTACGGCATCGTCAGCGCCACCCACCGCCCCGTCACGGCAGCAGGCGGCCCGGACGGCGGGGGCACCAGCTACGTCGACGCCCTGCAGACGGACGCGGCCATGAACCCGGGGAACTCCGGCGGGCCGCTCCTCGACAGCCGGGGGCGTGTGGTCGGCATCAACAGCGCCATCCGGTCCGCCGGAAGCGGGCCGGAGCTGCCCGCCGGAGGCGAGGGCGGCAGCGTCGGACTCGGCTTCGCCATTCCGGTCAACCAGGGCAGGCGCGTGGCCGAGGAGCTGATCAACGACGGCCGTGCGGTCCGTCCGGTTCTCGGCGTGAGGTTCGACATGGCGTACGGCGGGGACGGCGCCCGGGTCGCCACGTCCGGAAGCAGCCGGGACGGCAAGCCGGTCGTGCCCGGCGGACCCGCTGAGAAGGCGGGACTCGAACCGGGTGACGTCGTCACAGCGGTGGACGGAGCGGGCGTGCACAGCGCGGAGGAGCTGATCGTGAAGGTCCGCGGCCGCCGTCCGGGCGACGTGCTGGAGCTGACCGTCCGCAGGGACGGGAGGACGCGCACGGTGAGCCTCGAACTCGGTTCGGCCGATGACGACGAGTGATCGGCACCGGCTCCGGACAGCTCCCTCAACGCGGCGGACCGAGCCCCTCCGGAGAGCACGGGGAGCCTGCCGGGCGACCGCCTCACGCGTGACGGTGCCGTCCGCCGTGCGCCGGATGGTGCAGCCGATGCCCGGGCGGGCTCCCGCCGGGGCAGGCAGTCCGGGTACCGTGACACAGGGCCGTATTCGCCCGCGAACGCATCAGGATGAGGGAGCTGCAAGGTGTTCTTCGACATAGGACCCCTAGAGCTGGTCGCGCTCGTCATCCTCGCGGTCCTGATCTTCGGTCCGGACAAGCTCCCCAAGGTGATCCAGGACGTGGCCGGCTTCATCCGGAAGGTGCGGCAGTTCTCGGACAACGCCAAGGAGGACATCCGCTCCGAGCTCGGTCCGGAGTTCAAGGACTTCGACTTCGAGGACCTGAACCCCAAGACGTTCGCGCGCAAGCACCTCCTCGACGAGGACGACCTCGGCCTGAAGGAGATCCGCAACGGCTTCGACTTCCGCAAGGACATGGCGGAAGTCACAGACGCCGTCAACGGGAGCGAGGGCACCGCCGGCAAGAGCGGCGGCGGCAGCCGCGCGAACTTGACGAAGTCCGCGGGCAGCGGCGTCGCGACGACCGACCCGCTGAGCAAGGACCGCCCTGCCCAGAGGCCTGAGAGCGATCCGCCGCCCTTCGACGCCGACGCCACCTGAGGCCCCTCCGGGCACTCCCGCAAGCCTGCGCATCATCTGCCTCATCGAGGTCACCTGAGAGGCGCATCTCACGTCCCCGATGACGGTGCGATGTTTGGTCATGCCCGAAACGGCCGACCAGGGTGGCTATCCTCCCAGTGTCCGGGGTCGCCGTCCGAGGGGGGCAGGCTGCCCGTGGCACAGGGCAAGGAGGAGGCGTCGCGCAATGGAGACGACGAGTCGGGTGGCCGGTGAACCCGGGCCCGCCGCACCGGAGGAACCCGGTGCCGAGCGGGCTGTGGACGGGTTCTTGACGGCCTCCTTCCCGTGGTACGGCCTCGACGAGGCATTCACCGGACCGCGTTGGCTGATGCAGGTGGGAACAGCGGCGGACGGCACGGTCGAGCACGGTTCGACAGGTCACGGCGAGGTTCCCTCGCTCAAGGTCGAGGCGAATCCTGACCAGCAGCGCTTCGCGGTCACGGTCACGGTCGCCAGCCGTCCGGTGCGGCGCAGCGCTGACGGCACCGGCGTCCTGGAGGCGACCTCCGTGTCGACGGCGGCGTGGCTCGCGGGCTCCGGATTGTTGTCGTGTACATGGCCACAAGAGATGGAGCGCGGGCTGCGTCAGGACTGGCTCGACCAGCAGACGAGCGTGGCGTGGGAGCTGGCCGACGATCTGGGCGGCTCCGGCTGGACCACGCTGACCCTGCCCGTCGACGGCGTACCGACCCACTTCCACTACCGCGAGGCCGAGTACGGGTGGGTACTCGCCGGCGCGGCGCAGGAAGGCGTGCACATCGGGGCGTACGGCCGGGGCATGAGCGCCTACGGTCTGGGATTCGCAGTGGTCAAGGACATCACCGTCTACGAGCAGTGAGCGCGGCCCGGCCGGTCGCCGGGTCCGCGGAGCCCACGGGTAAGGGGCGCCCTCTCCGGAGAGCGCCCCTCTTGCGTGTGTCCGCCCGGACGGCTCGACCGCGGGGCGCGTGCGCGGGCGCGCTTGGGCCCCGGGGCCGCCGGCCTGAGAGGCCGCGGCCCTTGTGAGACGTCAGAACTTGTTGCTGGGCGTGAGCCCGAGGCTCATGCCCGACAGCCCGCGCTGCCGGGCCGCGAGCTTTTCGGCGACGTCGCGGAGCGCCGCACCCGCGGGCGAGTCCGGGTCGCTCAGCACCACGGGCTTGCCCTCGTCGCCGCCCTCACGGAGCCGGAGGTCGATCGGGATGCCGCCCAGCACCGGTACTTCCGCGCCGGTGGTGCGGGTCAGGCCCTCGGCCACCTGCCGGCCGCCGCCCGTACCGAAGACGTCGACCATCTCGTCGCAGTGCGGGCAGGGCATGCCGGACATGTTCTCGATGACGCCGACGATCTTCTGATGCGTCTGCACCGCGATGGAGCCCGCGCGCTCCGCGACCTCGGCGGCGGCCTGCTGGGGTGTGGTCACGACGAGGATCTCCGCGTTGGGCACCAGCTGGGCCACGGAGATCGCGATGTCGCCCGTCCCCGGGGGCAGGTCGAGGAGGAGGACGTCCAGGTCGCCCCAGTAGACGTCCGCGAGGAACTGCTGGAGCGCCCGGTGGAGCATCGGGCCGCGCCACACGACCGGCGCGTTGCCGGGCGTGAACATGCCGATCGAGATGACCTTCACGCCGTGCGCCGACGGCGGCATGATCATGTCCTCGACCTGTGTGGGCCTCGCGTCCGTTCCCAGCATCCTGGGCACCGAGTGGCCGTAGATGTCCGCGTCCACGACGCCGACCTTCTGGCCCTCGGCCGCGAGCGCGGCCGCGAGGTTCACCGTCACCGACGACTTGCCGACGCCGCCCTTGCCCGAGGCCACGCAGTAGACCCGGGTGAGCGAGCCGGGCTGCGCGAAGGGGACCTCCCGCTCGGCCTTCCCGCCCTTGAGGGAGGAGGCGAGCTCGCGCCGCTGCTCGTCACTCATCACGTCGAGTTCGACGCTCACACGTGTGACGCCCGCCACGCCCTGGACGGCCTCGGTCACGTTCGCGGTGATGGTGTCCCGCAACGGGCAGCCCGAGACCGTCAGATAGATCCCCACGTCGACGGCGCCGTCCGGTGCGATGCCGATGGACTTGACCATGCCGAGGTCCGTGATCGGCCGGTGGATCTCCGGATCGTTCACCGTGGCGAGTGCGGCGCGTACGGCGTCCTCGGTGGGAGCCGTCGCTGCGGGACCCCCCTCCTGGGCGGACTCTGCGGGAGTGTCGGTAGCCATGCGGAAATGGTACGGCCGTCCGGAGGAGTGCCCGAAGCCGCGGTGGCGTCTTCGCGTCACACGCTGTCGTGCGGGCCCGCACGGGTGTCCCGGGGCGCTTCCCGCGAAGGCTGCGCGGAACGAGGCTGCGCGCCCTGCTGCCCGGACTGCTCCAGCTCCTTGACCATCTCCTGCAGTTCGGACCGGATCCAGTCCCGGGTGGCGACCTCGCCCAGGCCCATGCGCAGCGCCGCGATCTCCCGGGTGAGGAACTCGGTGTCGGCGATGCTCCGTTCGTTCTGCTTCCGGTCCTGTTCGAGGTTGACGCGGTCCCGGTCGTCCTGGCGGTTCTGCGCGAGCAGGATCAGCGGGGCGGCGTACGAAGCCTGCAGGGACAGGGCGAGCGTCAGGAAGATGAACGGGTACTCGTCGAAGCGCAGCGGCTGGGGCAGCAGCACGTTCCAGGAGATCCAGACGACCACGACGAACGTCATCCAGACGATGAAGCGCCCGGTGCCCAGGAAGCGTGCGATCTCCTCCGAGAGCCGCCCGAACGCGTCGGGGTCGTACTCGGGCAGCAGCCTGCGCCGGGGGGCGCGGGGTACGTCGAGGCGCCCGCGCGTGGTGTTCCGCTCCCGCTCCCGGTCTCTCTCGCGCTCCCGGTCCCGTTCCCGGTCCCGGTCCCGTTCCCGGTCCCGTTCCCTGTCCCTCTCGCGTTCCCGGCCGCGGTCAGGCGTCATCCGGGCTCACCTCCTCCGGGGCGGTCCCGCCCGAGGGGCTGCGGCTCCAGCGCGGCGTCCTCCCGCCAGTCGTCCGGCAGCAGGTGGTCGAGGACGTCGTCGACCGTGACCGCGCCGAGCAGGTGCCCGCCCTCGTCGACGACGGGGGCCGCCACGATGTTGTACGTCGCCAGGTAGCTGCTCACCGACGGCAGCGTGGACTCGGGCGGCAGCGGACGCAGGTCCGTGTCGACCATCGAGCCGACGAGGGTGAAGGGCGGGTCCCGCAGCAGCCGCTGGAAGTGGACGACGCCGAGGTACTTGCCCGTCGGCGTCTCGTCGGGCGGCCGGCAGACGAAGACCTGCGCCGCCAGCGGCGCCGACAGGTCGGGGTTGCGCACGCGGGCGAGCGCCAGCGCCACGGTGTCGTCGGGCTGCAGCACGATGGGCTCGGTCGTCATGATGCTGCCCGCGGTTCCCTCCTCGTACGAAAGCAACCGCCGGACGGGGTCGGCCCCCTGCGGCCTCATCAGCTGCAGCAGCCGCTCCTGCTCCTGCTCGGCGAGGGCGGAGAGCAGGTCGGCGGCGTCGTCCGGGTCCATCGCCTCCAGGACGTCGGCGGCGCGGCCGTCGGGGAGCTCGCCGATCAGCTCGACCTGGTCGTCCTCGGGCAGCTCCTCGAGCACGTCCGCCAGCCGGTCGTCGTCGAGCGCCCCCGCGACCTCGGTGCGGCGCTTCGCGGAGAGGTGGTGCAGCGTGTTGGCGATGTCGGCGGGCCGCATGTGTTCGAACGTGGAGAGCAGGGTGGCGGCGCCCTGCTCCTTCTCCTCCAGCGCGAAGCCCGTCACCGCCGTCCACTCGACGGTCAGGGTCTCGCCGCGGCGTCTGAGCGCGCCGCCCTTGCCCCGGCGCACGAAGACCTTGTCGATCTGCCAGTCACGCCGCGCGGGGAGCTGCTGCATCCCCACGTCCAGGACGGTGACCTGCTCCCCCGTCTCGTTGAGCGTGACGCGCCTGTCCAGGAGCTCCCCGAGCACCAGCGTTTCGGCGGGGCGCTGCTCGAAGCGACGCATGTTCACCACACCCGTGGTGATCACCTGGCCGGACTCGACGCCCGTCACGCGCGTCATGGGCAGGAAGACCCGCCGCCTGCTGACCACTTCGACCACGAGCCCGAGCACCCGCGGCGGACGGGCGTGCGCCGTGCGCTCCCCGCCCGCGGCGGGCTGGTCCCTGAGCATCACGACGACGTCGCGCACGCGTCCGACCTGGTCGCCGTTGGGGTCGAAGACCGCGATGCCGGCGAGGTGGGAGACGAAGACCCGGGTGGCTCCTGCGGCCATCTTTCGGGCCTCCTCATCCGTCCGGCCTCCGGCGCCTACGCACCGTTTGTCGGCTTCAGCCTAGCCTGGCGGCCCCCTGCGGGGCCTCGCAGGATGGTCCGGACGGCTCCCGTCCGGAACCACTCGCGGGCCCCGGTAAGGTGCGGTTCCCGGCCCGATCTCCAGGAGGTTGCCGACGTGTTTGGACGCGCCCGCACGCGAGGAGCCGCGGCCCTGAGGGGGGCCTTCTGCGCGGGACTTGCAGCGACGCTGACCGCATGCGGCAGCGGCGACCCCGACGAGGGGACGAACGGGATCGGGAAGCTGTCCGCGGTGCGCATCGAGAAGAAGGCCAGAGCGGCCGCGGAGAGCGCGGACGCCGTCAAGCTCGCCGGCAACGTCGTCAGCAAGGGGCAGAGCTACCGTCTGAACATGCGCCTCAAGCGCGACGGCGCCACGGGCAAGGTCTCCAGGGCCGGTTCCACGTTCTGGCTGCTGAAGACCGGCAAGGCTCTCTTCCTCAAGGCGGACGCCGACTTCTGGGCGCGCCAGGGCAAGGGCGGCAAGGAGCCGTCGAGGTCGGACGTCCAGGCGGCCGGCAAGCTCGACGGCAAGTACGTCAAAGTCCCCTCCGGAGACCCGGCTTACAAACAGCTCAGCGGTTTCGCCGACATGCGCGTGCTGCTGGACGGCCTGCTGACGATGCGGGGCAAGCGGGAGACGGGGGAGCGCGGCGAGGTCGACGGCGTACGGACCATCCGCGTCATGGCCGGCGAGGGCGGCGGCGGGATCGTCGACGTCTCGCTGATCGGCAATCCCTACCCGATGCGGGTGGAACGCGGCGGAGGCGCCGGCACGCTCGAACTCGACGACTGGAACAAGGACTTCAAGCTCCAGGCGCCGCCGAAGAAGCAGATCGTCGACTACGGCCGGAAGATAACCGAGAGCCAGAGCTGACCGCCCCGGCTCCCCCCCCGGCTTGCACCGTCAGCCGGTCGGGCCGGACGAGCCGGTCGAGCAGGGCGGGCGTGCTTCGGGAAGACGAGCGGCCCGGGCTCAGTCCGCCTGGCGCCGCCTGCGGAACAGCAGCTTCGGCAGTGCCGCGGGGATGCGGCGCCGCGTCGTGGCACGGGTGGGCAGCGGAACGGCCGCCTGCGCGTCGTCGGGCATCGAACCCGGCTGCTGTACGGGAGGCCCTGACGGTTCGAGGCGCAGAACCCGGCACTCGCGGGCCCAACGCTCCGCGACCGTCTGGAAGTCGGGCGCGTTGAGCCGCTTCCCCCTCAGCTCGCCGACGACCGTCTCCCAGCGTTCCGTGTGCGGTTCGAGCTCCACCACGCGGGCCGGCCAGACCACGAGCCGCCCGCCCTTGTCCTTGCTGCGCACGCTGACCGTCGCGGCGCCCCCGTCCGTCAACCCCAGCCCCTCCAGGGGCTGTTCCAGCGGTCCGTCCCCCACGAGGCACACGGCACCGTCGTGCCACACGTGCCACAGCGACCGTGCGGGGCCTTCCGGGCCGCGTACCCAGACGAGGCCGGACTTCTTGGTGGCCTCCTCGACGAGGGCCTGATCGAGCAGCGTCATACGGGCAGGCTACCGGGCAGGGGAGGGGCCGGGGCTTCCGCCAGGAGGGTGCCTCGACGCCCGGCGTCAACGCCGGGCGTCGAGGCACGCCACCTGTTCCCGTCTTGCGGGTGACCTGGGGCTGACCCCTGGCGGGCCTGCACAGCCCCGGCCGGTGGTCAGAGCCAGCCGTTGCGCTTGAAGCCGCGGTAGATGGCGACACAGATCGACGCCGTCACGGCCATCACCGTGGGATAGCCGTACTTCCAGTGCAGCTCGGGCATGTAGTCGAAGTTCATCCCGTAGATGCCCGCGATCATCGTGGGCACGGCGAAGATCGCCGCCCACGAGGTGATCTTGCGCATGTCCTCGTTCTGCGCGACCGTCGCCTGCGCGAGATTGGCCTGCAGGATCGAGTTGAGCAGGTCGTCGAAGCCGAGCACCTGCTCGTTCACGCGCGTCAGGTGGTCGGCGACATCGCGGAAGTACTTCTGGATCTCCGGGTCGATCACCCGCATCGGCCGCTCGCTGACGAGCTGCATCGGACGCAGCAGCGGGGAGACCGCGCGCTTGAACTCCAGCACCTCCCGCTTGAGCTGGTAGATGCGCCCGGCGTCGCCGCCGCGACGGCCGTTGCCCGCGGTGTTGGAGAAGACCTCGATCTCGACCTCGTCGATGTCGTCCTGGACGGCGTCGGCGACCGCGAGGTATCCGTCGACCGTCTGGTCGGCGATCGCGTGCAGGACCACGGAGGGCCCCTTGGCGAGCAGTTCCGCGTCGTCCTCCATGCGGTGCCGCAGCGCGCGCAGCGAACCCTGGCCGCCGTGCCGCACGGTGATGATGTAGTCCCGCCCGGTGAAGCACATCACCTCGCCGGTCTCCACCACCTCGCTGGTGGCGGTGAGTTCGGCGTGCTCGACGTAGTGGATCGTCTTGAAGACGGTGAAGACGCTGTCGTCGTACCGCTCGAGCTTCGGGCGCTGGTGCGCGTGCACCGCGTCCTCGACGGCGAGGGGGTGCAGTCCGTACTCCGTGGCGATGCCGGAGAACTCCCTCTCCGTCGGCTCGTGCAGACCGATCCACACGAACTCGCGCCCCTCGCTGGAGCGCACCTGCCGCAGCGCCTCGACGGGCGTCATCTGTGCCTTGACGCGCCGGCCGTCCCGGTACACGGCGCAGTCCACGACCGCGGTGCCCGAGTCGTCGGTGCGGGTGTTCTCGTACTGGTACGCCGAGCGGCCGCCCTTGCGGAGGGACGGGCGTACGGCGGCGCGCAGGTCTCGGATCATCGACATGCTGGGCTCCTCGGGGATGCCGAGCCGTCGCCCGGTGCAGCGCTGCCCGGAATGTAAACCTACGGATCGTGCGGCGTGCAGGGAGCCGGAGGTCTGCAAAGCGGGTACCGCTCAGGCCGGTCGCGACGGCGTTCGCTGGTTCGCGGTCTTGCGGGGTGGAGCTGTGCTCTGAGCTCTTCCGTGCCGCGGAACCCCGTGGACACATCCCGGGGAAACAATGCGCCCCATGTCGTTTCGCCGTTGGACCGGCGGGGGAGTAGGGCGCTCAGGAGTGGGGACGCGGTGGGACGGAAGAGCAGTTGGTACTGCACGGTCGACTCGGATCCATGTCAGTCCCACCTCCTCCGGCCGGTCCCTCTTGAGGGACGATTCGCATGCCTGACCAGCAGCCAAGGTAACACCGCCGGAGCACTGCTTCTGACGCTTCCGGCGCTACCTCGCGTCTCTTTGCCACCTCCTTACGTGATTATCCTCGCGGCATGGCTGACGTATCGGATCTGGTGGAGGGGCGGCTGCGCTCGGCGCTCGGGGAGCCCGACGCGCGGGCTTCGGTGACGTTCCTCGGCACGGAGCGCATCGACGTACTGCGCTTCGTGGACGGCGACCTGCTGCGCTACGCCACCCTCGGGATGTCGGCCGCTCCCATGACCGACCCCGCCGCCGCTCTGGCCGACCCCGAGCGCGGGCCGCGTGCCGAACTGCTCCTGTCCGTACGGGCGGGCGCCGCCAGGACGGACGAGGTGCTGCGGCCGCTGGCAGTGCTCGCCGCGTCGCCGCAGGTCGAGGGCGTCGTCGTGACCCCCGGCGCCTCGCTGGACGTCGGCGAACCGCTGTGGCCGGACGCCCCCTTCACGTCCGTTCTGGTCGCCGAACCGGGCGGCCTGGTCGAGGACTTGGCGCTCGATCCTCCTCTGGAGCCGGTGCGCTTCCTCCCGCTGCTGCCCATGACGCCGAACGAGGCCGCCTGGAAGCGCGTCCACGGCGCCGCCGCCCTCGAGGAGCGCTGGCTCAGCCACGGAACCGATCTCCGCGACCCGCTCCGTGCCGCTGTGGCGCTGACGGACTGAGCGCTCCGCCGTCCCCGCTGGGGCAGGTGGGGCGCGTGGGGAGGACCGACAGGCTTCGGCCAAGTAGGGACGGGTGATCCTTGACGCGGACGCGGCCGGGGAGGACCGTTGTGCTTCATGAGGGGCGAACCCAGTTGCCCGAAATGCGGTGGCCGGGTGCGGGCGCCCGGACTCTTCGCCGAGGCCTGGCAGTGCGATCTGCACGGCACGGTGCACCCGCTCCAGCCTGTCGTTCCCCCCAGCGTCGAAGCGCTCGCCGTGGCCGTCGGACGGACCAAGGTCCCCGTGTGGATGCCCTGGCCGCTGCCGGTGGGCTGGCTGTTCTCGGGTGTCGCGTGCGCGGGGGACGACAGAAGCGGAGCGCGGGCCACGGCAGTTGCGTGCTCTGGGCCCGGCCCTCTCGGCGGGACGGGTGAACTCATCCTGGTGGCCGAGGAGTTGGGCGTCGGCCTTGGTGCCCGCTACGCGGGCGTGGACGGCGTCGACCCCGGACCGGGCATGTGCGTGGACAAGCCGCCGCCCGTGAAGGTGCTCGCCGCCGGACGGCCGACCCCGCTGTGGCACGTGCCGGGCTCGGCCAGCGACCGGGCGGTCTTCGCCGGTGAGGCGCGCGGGCTCTGGCTGTGGGCGATCGTATGGCCGGAACAGTCCGGTCTGCTGATGTACGACGAGCTCGTGCTCACCGACCTGCGGGACGCGGGGGCCGAAGTGGATCTGCTGCCCTGCGGGACGCTCTCGTCGCGCATCCTCTCCTGATCCACGGGCGGGTGGACTCCCTGCCGCCCGGGGCCGGGTGCTCGGGCCTGCTCCCCGTCCGCCCGCGGGAGGTGTCCTGGACGGCGGCTATGGTGGGAACACCCCCTGCTTTCCGTCCTCCCCGCCGTAGCTGGAGCCTCTGCCCGTGCGCATCGACCTGCACACCCACTCCACTGCCTCGGACGGCACCGACACCCCCGCTGAGCTGGTCCGGAACGCCGAGCGGGCCGGACTCGACGTCGTCGCGCTGACGGACCACGACACCGTCTCGGGCCACGAGGCCGCTCTGGCGGCGCTGCCCTCCGGGCTGACGCTCGTCCGGGGCGCGGAGCTCTCCTGCCGGCTCGACGGCGTCAGCCTGCACATGCTGGCCTACCTGTTCGACCCGGCGGAGCCCGAACTCGCCCGCGAGCGCGAACTCGTACGGGACGACCGCGTCCCCCGCGCCCAGGGCATGGTCCGCAGGCTGCGGGAGCTGGGCGTCCCCGTGACATGGGAGGACGTCGCCCGGATCGCGGGGGACGGCGCGGTCGGGCGCCCGCACATCGCGACCGCCATGGTCGAGGCGGGAGTGATCGGCAGCGTCTCGGACGCCTTCACCCCGGAGTGGCTGGCCAACGACGGCAGGGCGTACGTCGAGAAGCACGAACTGGACCCCTTCGACGCACTGCGGCTGATCAAGGGCGCGGGCGGCGTCGCCGTCTTCGCTCATCCGCTTGCCGCCAAACGCGGTCAGTGCGTCCCGGAGAGCGCCATCGCCGACCTGGCCGCGGCGGGCCTGGACGGCGTCGAGGCCGACCACATGGACCACGAACCGGCCACCAGGGCACGCCTGCACGGCCTCGCCGGCGACCTCGGGATCCTCGCCACCGGATCCAGCGACTACCACGGAAGCCGGAAGACCTGCCGCCTCGGCGAGCACACGACGCATCCCGACGTCTGGGCCGAGATCGCCGCACGCGGCTCCGGTTCCGCGCCCGTCACGGGCTGACGCGCAGACGTCCACCGGGCGTGCGCGCCCGTGCAGCGGCCTGTCCGGACGGCCCGTGCGCAGTGCACTGTGGCCGGGTGCTCCGCGCGGCCGCCCGGCAGTGTGCGGCCCCGTCCGTCCGCTCAGCCCGTCCCCCTCCGTCCGCTCCCGGGCGTTCCACAGCCCGGCCTCGCAGCAAGGCAACGCAGTGTTCGACTTCGCGCTCTTCGGATCGGTCTTCATCACCCTGTTCGTGATCATGGATCCGCCGGGTATCACGCCGATCTTCCTCGCCCTCACCTCCGGCAGGCCCGTCAAGGTGCAGCGCCGGATGGCGCTCCAAGCCACCGCTGTCGCCTTCGGCGTCATCACCGTCTTCGGACTGTGCGGGCAACAGATCCTCGACTATCTGCACGTCTCGGTGCCGGCGCTGATGGTCGCCGGCGGGCTGCTGCTCCTGCTCGTCGCGCTCGACCTCCTGACCGGGAAGGCCGACGAGCCGTCACAGACGAAGGAAGTCAACGCGGCGCTCGTGCCACTGGGCATGCCGCTGCTCGCGGGGCCCGGTGCGATCGTCTCCGTCATCCTGGCCGTGCAGGACGCGGACGGCCTCGGCGGCCAGTTCTCCGTCTGGGTCGCGATTCTCGCCATCCATGTGGTGCTGTGGCTGGTGATGCGCTACTCGCTGCTCATCATCCGCGTGATCAAGGAGGGCGGCGTGGTGCTGGTGACGCGGCTGTCCGGCATGCTGCTGTCCGCGATCGCCGTGCAGCAGATAGCCAACGGCGTCGAGCAGTTCATCACCGGCCGGGCCTGAGGTTCGGCGGACAGGCACGTCACAAGGGACGCGGACGGGGAGGAGCCGGTGCGCCCCGTGGGTCAGTCCGAGGCTCCGCTCCAGAAGTCCGCCAGCGCCCGTGCCGTCTCTCCGGGCCGTTCCGCGTTCGGAGAGTGCCCGGCGCCCTGCACGACTGTGCGTACGGCACCGAGCCGTACTGCCATGTCGTCGATCAGTGGCACTGGCCACGCGTAATCGACGGAACCGGACAGCACGTGGACGGGTAGCGCGGGCCCGTCCGGTCCGGACGCGGAGACCGCTGCGGCGAGTTCGCCGACACGGTCGGACTCGGCGATCAACTGCTGGGCTGTCGCGGACAGCTGTTCCGGCACGTGTGCCAGCCAGCGTTCGTGCATGAAACCGGCCACCTCGGGCGGCGTCGACTCGTCCGCCGCCTCGACGGGGTCGAGCTCGCGCATCGCCTGCCAGATCTCCTCCGCCGTCATCACCGGCAGGGCGCCCAGCAGCAGCTTCAGACGGTGCTGCTGGGTGGCGGAGACCGCTGCGGGACCGCTGCTCATGAGCGTCAGGGACGCGAAGGGCGTCCGGTCGCGCAGCACCGCCTCACGCGCGATGAGGCCGCCGAGCGAGTGGCCCAGCAGGTGCACCGCCCGCCGCGTTCCACTGCCGCGCCCGCTGTCCGGGGAGTTCGCCGTCCCACTGCCGCTGCCCCTGTCGGGCCTGGCGACGCCGTCGTCCTGCTGCAGCGCCTCCGCCAGGGCCAGCGCGTCCAGCGCCAGCTCCGCACGCGCGTACGCGGCCTCGGTGCGAGGCCCGCCGGTCTCGTACTGTCCGCGCTGGTCCACGGCCACGGCGCGGTATCCGGCACCGGCCAGCGGCTCCAGCAGGGCGATGAAGTCCTCCTTGCTGCCGGTGAAGCCGGGCAGCAGCATCGCCGTGCCCAGGCGCGGCTCACCCGCGTCGTGTACGGCGAACTCACCGCGTGCGGTGGCGAGTCGGTACGCCCGGGCTACGGGCGGCAGCACGAGGAACGGCGGCTTGCTCATGCGAGGACGCTACCGCCCCGTCGCCGTACCGACAGCAGGACGAACGCCCTGAACACGGACCTGGGCCCGGCTGCTGAGCCCACCCCGGCCCGGCCCCGGTCCGGACAGCGCCGAGGCCCGGACCCACCCGGGCCGGGCCTCGACGCGTGTGCCGCCCGCAGCGGCCGTGGCCGCTGCCGTCGACGGCGGGTCAGCTCTCCTGAGCCGCCTGGGGCTGCTGGGCCGCCTTGGCGCCGCCACCGCGCGTACGGCGGCGACGGGCCGGCTTGGCGCTCGCGGCACCCGCGGACTGGTCCTGCTGCGAACCCGTGGCGGTGGCCGTGCCGGTCTGCTTCGCGCCCGCCGCTCCGTCCTGAGGCTGCCCCGCGCCGGCCGCGCCGCTGCGCGTACGGCGACGCCGCCGCGGTTTGCGCGGACCGCCGTCCTCGTGCGCGGAAGCCGGAGAGGCGGACTGCGAGGCGTCGGTCTCGGCCGTGGCGTCGAGGGGCTGCCCGTTGCGGGTACGGCGGCGCTGACGCGGGGGCCGGGTGCGCTTGGGGCCCTCCGGCTCCGGCGCGCTCCGGCCACCGCGGCCGCGCGGACCGCGCCCCGTCTCGCCCAGGTCTTCGACCTGCTCGGCCGAGAGACCCGCCCGGGTGCGCTCGTTGCGCGGCAGTATCCCCTTGGTTCCGGCGGGGATCCCCAGCGCCTCGTACAGGTGCGGGGAGGTGGAGTACGTCTCCTCCGGTGCCCCGAGGCCCAGCTCCAGGGCCTTGTCGATGAGCTGCCAGCGGGGGATGTCGTCCCAGTCGACGAGCGTGACGGCCGTACCCGAGGCGCCCGCGCGGCCGGTGCGGCCGATGCGGTGCAGGTACGTCTTCTCGTCCTCCGGCGTCTGGTAGTTGATGACGTGCGTCACGTTGTCGACGTCGATGCCGCGCGCGGCCACGTCCGTGCAGACCAGGACGTCGACCTTGCCGTTGCGGAAGGCGCGCAGCGCCTGCTCCCGCGCGCCCTGGCCCAGGTCGCCGTGGACGGCTCCCGCGGCGAAGCCGCGGCGGGTGAGCTGGTCGGCGACGTCCGCGGCGGTCCGCTTCGTACGGCAGAAGATCATCGCGAGTTCGCGGCTCTCGGCCTGCAGGATGCGGGCCACCATCTCCTGCTTGTCCATGGAGTGGGCGCGGAAGGCGTGCTGTGTGGTGTTCGCCACGGTCTGGCCCACGTCGTCCGGCTCGGAGGCGCGGATGTGCGTGGGCTGGCTCATGTAGCGCCGGGCGAGGGAGATGACCTGGCCGGGCATCGTCGCCGAGAAGAGCATGGTCTGCCGCTTGGCGGGCAGCATCTGGATGATCTTCTCGACGTCCGGGAGGAAGCCCAGGTCGAGCATCTCGTCGGCCTCGTCGAGGACGAGCGTGCGCACGTCGGACAGGCGCAGCTTCTTCTGGCCGGCCAGGTCGAGCAGCCGCCCCGGCGTGCCGACGACGACGTCGACGCCCTTCTTCAGGGCCTCGACCTGCGGCTCGTAGGCACGGCCGCCGTAGATCGACAGCACTCGGACGTTGCGGACCTTGCCCGCGGTCAGCAGGTCGTTCGTCACCTGCTGGCACAGCTCACGCGTGGGGACGACGATCAGGGCCTGCGGGGAGTCGGTGAGCGACTCGGGCTCCGCCCGGCCGCGCTCCACGTCGGCGGGGACGGTGACGGACTCCAGGAGCGGGAGGCCGAAGCCCAGCGTCTTGCCGGTGCCGGTCTTCGCCTGGCCGATGACGTCGCCGCCCGCGAGGGCGACGGGCAGGGTCATCTCCTGGATCGGGAAGGGCGTGCTGATGCCGACGGCTTCGAGGGCCTCGGCTGTCTCGGAGAGGATTCCGAGATCTCGGAAAGTCGTGGTGGTCAGGATGCTGGCCTATTCTGTGTGCGCGCGACGAGGCGGCGAGGAGGGTCGTACCGCGATGACCCGGGGGCGGCGCCTTCGCCGGCCCGCCGGACTGTGCGGGACCACTGGCTCTCGCTCAAGCGCTCTTCACGCGAGCGGTCCCTCCATTGTCACGGGACGTGTGGGGAACACGCGCCTCGCGGAGGGCGGTCGGGTCGGAGCCGATCGGGCCTCCGACCGGGCATCCGCAGTCTTGCGTTCGTGCATCCCGCCGAGCCGGCGGGAGCCAATATCACTGTACCCCGGATCCGTGCATGTGTACCGGGCCGATTGTTGTGTACGAGTTCCCTGGGGCCGGAGAGGCCGGCGGAACGGGGATTCCCGCCCGGATCCGGCGGGCTATCGTGCTGCGCATGGAGACGCCTGAGAAGACCCCCGCCACCGAGCACACCGGCACCGCCACCCAGAACTGGGAAGAGGCGTCCGCGGACGCGACCTACCGGGCGGCCGTCGTCGATCTGCTGGGAGCGCTGGCCTACGGCGAGCTCGCCGCCTTCGAGAGGCTGGCAGAGGACGCGAAGCTCGCGCCGACCCTGGCCGACAAGGCGGAACTGGCGTCCATGGCCTCGGCCGAGTTCCAGCACTTCGCACAGCTGCGGGAGCGGCTCTCCGTGATCGACGTGGAGCCCACAGAGGCGATGCAGCCGTTCGCGGCGGCGCTCGACGAGTTCCACCGGCAGACCGCGCCGTCGGACTGGCTGGAAGGACTGATCAAGGCGTACGTCGGCGACTCGATCGCTTCGGACTTCTACCGCGAGGTGGCCGTCCGCCTGGACTCCGACACCCGCGCGCTCGTGCTGGGTGTGCTCGACGACACAGGCCACTCCAGCTTCGCCGTCGAGAAGGTGCGGGCCGCGATCGAGGCCGACCCCAGGGTCGGCGGGAGGCTCGCGCTCTGGGCGCGGCGGCTGATGGGCGAGGCCCTCTCCCAGGCGCAGCGGGTGGTCGCGGAGCGGGACGCGCTGTCGATGATGCTGGTGGGCGGTCTCGCCGACGGCTTCGACCTCGCGGAGGTCGGGCGGATGTTCTCCCGTATCACGGAGGCGCACACCAAGCGGATGGCGGCGCTGGGCCTGGCCTCGTAACCGGTCGCGGAACGGCGTGGGCGCTCTCGCGGAGGCTTCGCGGGGTTCGGGGTGCCGGGCGCGGGCGGTGCCGCCCGTACGGGGGACCGCCGAGCGCCGCCCGGACTTGACTGCGCGGAGCCGCGGTGCGCCGCCTCGGCTGCGGTGGGAGCGGCCCGGCTCTGGACCGGCGCTCTCAGGCCCTGGGCGGGCTGACGACGTTCGCGGGCATGCGGTGAGCGGGCCGTACGTCCACGATCAGCAGTGAGAGGATCGCCACACTCACCACGGCCGAGACAGCGAGAGTCGTGAGCGTGTGGCCGCTGCCCAGCACGACCCTGCAGATGAGTCCGCCCACGAGAGCGGCGGCCGGTCCGGTCGCCAGGACCAGAGGACCGCGCGCGAGTCGCTCCGGGAGCTGCCGGACGGCTGCGACGGCGATCACCAGTCCGAGGGCCGTCGCGCCGAGTGCCTCCCAGAACATGGGACCTCCTTCGGTTGCGGCCGACGTGCTGTTCGGTCGTTCCCGTACTCCCCGTATGGCGGACACGCGAAACGGCGGCCCCCCGAAAGATTCGGGAAGCCGCCGCCGTTCCTGACGTGTGTCTTGCGCAGGTGCTCAGATGGTGCCGAACCCCACCTTGCGGCCGGTCTGTTCACCGATCTCGACGTAGGCCACGCGCCCTGCCGGGACCAGGATCTTGCGGCCGTGCTCGTCCGTCAGGCTGAGCATGTTCGAGCCGCCTTCGGCCAGTGCGTTCGACACCACGCTCTCGACTTCCTCGGGAGACTGCTTGCTCTCGAAGACGATCTCGCGGGGCGCGTGCTGCACGCCGATCTTGACCTCCACGGCTATGTCCCTCCGAACGGTCAGTTGTTACGCGGTCAGCCGCGCTGTACGGAGCACACATTAGCCGGACACCCTCGCCGCCAGGGGGCCGCCCGGGCACGCCCGCAGCGAACACCGCGGCGAACGCCGCACGCCCGCAGCGAACACTGTGCGTGCTGCTGCGGGCGTGCGGGACGTCTCACTGCATGGGGAAGCCGGCGATGCCCCTCCACGACAGGGACGAGATCAGCTTGGCCGCGGAGTCACGGGGGACGGGCTGCCCCGAGCTCAGCCAGAACCGGGCGGTGATCTGTGCCATTCCGCACAGCCCCACCGCCAGCAGCATCGACTGCTCGCGCGGCAGCTTGGTGTCCTCCGAGATGACCTCGCTGACCGCTTCCGCGCAGTCGAGGCTGACCTTGTCCACGCGCTCCCGCACGGCGGGCTCGTTGGTGAGGTCGGACTCGAAGACGAGCCGGAAGGCGCCGCCCTCGTCCTCGACGTACGCGAAGTAGGCGTCCATGGTCGCGGCCACGCGCTGCTTGTTGTCGGTGGTCGAGGCGAGAGCCGCCCTCACCGCCTGCAGCAGCGATTCGCAGTGCTGGTCGAGCAGCGCGAGATAGAGGTCCAGTTTCCCGGGGAAGTGCTGGTACAGCACGGGCTTGCTGACGCCGGCCCGGTCGGCGATGTCGTCCATGGCCGCCGCGTGGTAGCCCTGCGCGACGAACACTTCCTGGGCTGCTCCCAGCAATTGGTTGCGTCGGGCCCGGCGCGGCAGGCGCGTGCCGCGTGGGCGCGCTTCAGTTTGCTCGATGGCTGACACGCCGCCTCCCTGATCGGTCTGTCTGCGCGCGGATTGCGCTGCGCCGCCATCGTACTTTTGGGTAACCGCAGTGTGACTCCTGCGGTCCGATAATTTCAGCTGGCAGGCAGCGCAAGGGGCGCTTTATCGGTACTCATCCTCTTCCAGTTCGACCACCCGCGCCTGCTCGGCGGCGTCCGCGGGGTTCGCCTCGATGTCCGTGCGGCCGGTGATCGGTTCGTCCCGCTGGCTGAGCAGGTCGGCATGCTGCTCCGCGGCGTCCTCCGGCGGGGCCTCCAGGCCGGTCGGCACCTCCTCCGGCTCCTCTTCGTACGCATCCTCGAACTTGTCCGGGTCGATCGGGTCAACAGGCATGCACGCTCCCCTTTCCATGAAGGACGCCTCATATTCGAGGCTACGACTAGACGGGAGTGACGTGTGACGGCGAACACATGAGGAGTCGTGTGATCGTCTCGTAACATTGCCCCATGTCGCCGACCGAACGCCCGGAAGCATCAGACTCCGGGGCGCCCAGCGCTGCCGAGCCGGTGCCGCCGTCAGGCGTCCCCTCGGCCCACGAGGGCGAGACGCTCCGATCGGTCGCTCTGCCGGGACTCACGCTGAACATCCGCTCACGCCCGCCGCGGCGGCAGGGCCTGTCGCCTGCGCTGTACGTGCACGGCTTGGGCGGGTCGTCGATGAACTGGTCGGCGCTGATGCTGGAGCTCGCGGGCGACGTCGACGGCGAAGCGCTGGACCTGCCCGGTTTCGGCATGTCCCCGCCGCCCGACGACGGCAACTACTCGGTCTCCGCGCACGCCCGGGCAGTGATCCGCTACCTCGACTCGTCGGGCCGCGCCCCCGTGCATCTGCTCGGCAACTCGCTCGGCGGTGCGGTGACCACGAGGGTCGCGGCGATAAGACCGGACCTCGTGCGCACCCTCTCGCTGGTCTCGCCCGCGCTGCCTGAGCTTCCGCCGCAGCGCACCGCTCTGCCCACGGCGCTGCTCGCTGTGCCCGGCGTCGCGCGTCTCTTCGGACGGCTGACCAGCGGCTGGTCCGCGGAGCGGCGGACGCGGGAGGTGCTGGCGCTGTGCTACGGCGACCCGGCCCGCGTCACGCCCGCGGGATTCGCCGCGGCGGTCGAGGAGTACGAGCGGAGAGTGCGGCTGCCCTACTTCTGGGACTCGCTCGCCCGGTCCGCCCGCGGCGTCGTCGACGCCTACACCCTGGGCGGGCAGCACTCGCTGTGGCGTCAGGCGGAGCGCGTGCTCGCTCCGACGCTCCTCGTGTACGGCGGTCGCGACCAGCTCGTGAGCTTCCGGATGGCGCGCCGGGCGTGCGCCGCGTTCCGCGACAGCAGGCTGCTTGCTTTGCCCGAGTCGGGACATGTGGCGATGATGGAGCACCCGGAGATCGTCGCGTGCGCATTCCGTGAACTGCTTGTGGATACTGGTCGGTTGACGGGCCAGGCCGAGGTGGGCAAGGCTGCGCCCTCGACACCTGTACACCCGGAAGGTGACTAGTGGGACGCCATAGCCGCAAGGGGCGCGCAAAAGCCGGCGACCCGCCCGACCGGGCGGTGCAGCGAGACGGCGCCGCACCCGCGTACGGCATGGCCCGGGAAGAGCCGACCGGCCCGAGACCGTCCCCGCCGTACGACCGCGACCCGCGGAACGGGGCCCCCGGCGCCGGTCAGCCGTGGCGCGGCAACGGCGCCGGCGAGGCCTACGGACCTCCGGTGCGCGGCGGCCACCCCGAGCAGCGCGAACCGGGCGGCGGCTGGGGTGCCGACTCCCTCGGCCATGGTCCGGGGGCGGAACGCTCCGCCGGGCGGGTGCTGCAGGGGGCTCCTGGCGCGGCGGCCAGGGCGGGGCAGGGCCCAGGCCCACGGCAGGAGTATCTGGACGCCTTCGACGAGGACTTCTTCGGGAGCGGTGCGGCACGGTCCGTACGCGCTCCCGCGCCGCGTCATCCCCGCGCTCCCGGGCCCTGGGACGGCCACGGCCACGGCGTGGGACCCGGCGACGAGCGGCGGAACGGATTCGACCCGCTCCGGCGCCCGGGCGGCCCGCAGGGCCCCGGCACCGGCCCCGGGCGCTTCGCTCCTCCCGGCAGGGGGCCGGGCGGTCCCGGACCGCGCCCGGCGTGGGACGACGAGGAGGGGCGGAACGCCTCCACCGGGAGCATGCCGCGCGTGCCGGCTCCGGCACAGGAGCCGCCGCGACCGCCGAAGAAGAGCGGCAAGGGCCGTGTGTTCACGGGGGTCCTCGCCCTCGCTGTGACGACAGTGCTGGCCGTGGTCATCAGCGGCCAGGTCGCCGGCGGCGGCGCGAACCGGGCCGGCGCCGGGCAGTCGGACGACCGCGGCCAGTCGGAGGGCGGAACGACCTCCCGTTCGCAGGAAGGCCGGGATGCGCCGGGAGCGCCGCGGAAGGCCGCGCCGTCGTATGCCGAGCAGATGTCGGAAGTCCTGCCTCTCAAGGCCGACTTCAAGGGCGAGGGCACCTTCACCGCCGTCAAGGGCGGCGAGCGGGGAGCCAAGGGCGGCGAAGTCCTGCGCTACCGGGTGGACGTCGAGAAGGGGCTCCCCCTGGAGGCCGGGCTCTTCGCGAGGGCCGTGCACGAGACGCTCAACGACAGGCGGAGCTGGGCCCACGACGGCGAGCGGAGCTTCGAGCGGGTCGACGGCAAGGACCCGGACTTCGTGATCACCCTGGCGAGCGCGCCGACCACGGACGTGTGGTGCGCGAAGTCCGGGCTCGACACCAGCCAGGAGCGGGTCTCCTGCGACTCCGCCTCCACCGACCGCATCATGATCAACGGGTACCGGTGGGCGCAGGGCGCGAAGACCTTCGGGGACCACCGCATGTACTCGTACCGGCAGATGCTCATCAACCACGAGGTGGGCCACAGGATCGGGCTCAACCACGTGGGCTGCGACAAGGACGGGGCGCTGGCCCCGGTCATGATGCAGCAGACGAAGACCGTCACGAGCGGCGACGCGACCTGCAAACCCAACGCGTGGCCGTTCCCGAAGGCCTGACACGAGGTCCGGGATCCGCGATCCGCCATCCGCGATCCGCGATCCGCGATCCGCGATCCGTGGTCCGGGGCCCGGGGCCGGGGTGCGCGCAGACGGTGGTGGCCGGTGGTCATGCCTTCGGCGGGGCGTCGGAAAGGTGCCGGCAAGGTTGACGCGGTCGGCGCCGCCGTCTCCGTAGCCGTCAGCTGAGACCGGGTGGCTCTCGCGGCTCGCGTGTCCGGTTTCGTCTGCTGCCGGGCGGTGTTCGCCGCTGTGGCTCCGGCCGGAACGCGTCCGATGTGCATCACTAGCGCACGGGAACGTCTGACTCGTCATTAAGTCACGTGCATTCACCCCTTTTGGTGGCGCGATGGACAACCGTCCATGGTGTGCGATTGGCGCGAATAGCGTCTTCCCCCGTCACGCCACTCGTCCTTTCGGGCGGTGGCTCAGCTCGAATCATCGGTCGGGGGTGGTGCGTCCGTGCGCATCGCATTGCTTACGGAGGGCGGTTACCCCTTCGCGCGCGGCGAGGCGGTCGTGTGGTGCGACCGGCTGCTGCACGGCCTCGACGGCCACGAGTTCGAGATCTACGCGCTGAGCCGCAGCGCACGGCAGGAAGCTGCCGGATGGTGCGAACTCCCCGCCAACGTCGTACGGGTGCACACCGCGCCGCTGTGGGACGGAGGAGCGGACGGTGGTACTGCGCGCGCGGCCGACCGTCCGGTGCAACGGCGGTCCGGCCGGGCGGGTGCGGGCGCAGGTGCAGTGCGCAGCGGGGCGTTCGGCCGCCGCGAGCGGCGCCGCTTCGGGGAGAGCTTCGGGGAGCTGGCCTCTGCCGTGTGCGGTGCCGGCCCGTCCGCCCTCCCGGATGCGCGGGGCGAACGCCCGGGCAGCGAACTGGCCCGCGACGACGACCAGTTGGCGGACCGTTTCGCCGCGGGGCTCTACGGGCTGGCCGAACTCGCCCGCGACTGCGGCGGCGTGGCGGGTGCCCTCCGCTCCGAACTCGCGGTCCGCGTACTGCAGTCCGCATGCCGAGGCCCCGGCACTCTCCGCGCCGCGCAGCGGGCGGGCGTCAGCGACCTGCTGGCCGTGGCCGAACGGCTGGAGCGCGCGCTGCGCCCCCTCTCCGTCGACTGGTACGGCTGCTCGGGTGGCGACCACCCCGGGGGCGGCTGCGCCCGCGGCCATGGAAGGGACGCCGACCGTGAGACGGGGAGCGCCTGTCCCGGGCTGGCGGAGGCGGACCTGTGCCACGTCGTGGGAGGCGGCGCCGCCGCGCTGCCGGGGCTGCTGGCGAAGCGATTCTTCGGCACGCCGCTGCTGATCACCGAGTACGGGGTGCGGTTGCGGGAGCACTATCTCGCCAGCGCGGCAGACGCCGTCGCGCCGACTGCCGCGGGCGCCCCCGTACGGGCGCTGCTGGCGTCGTTCCAGCGGCAACTCGCACGAGAGGCCTACGCGCAGGCGCAGCTCGTCACCCCCGGGAACACGCACGCCCGCCGCTGGCAGGAGCGTTGCGGGGCTTCGCGCGAGAAGCTGCGCACCGTCTATCCGGGCATGGACGCCACGCCGTTCGCCGAGATCGGTGAGCGCGCGGACAGCGCGAAGCGAGAGGACGTACGCCGCGACAGCCGGACGGAGGCGGACAGTTCGACGCTGGTGTGGGTCGGCCGCATCGCACCCGAGAAGGACCTGATCGGGCTTCTGCACGCCTTCGCCGAGGTCCGCAGGGCGATCCCGGGGGCGCGGCTGCGCATCGTGGCGACGTCGGCCACCAGGGGGCCGGAGAGCGCCGAGTACGCGGAGCGCTGCCGGGTCCTCGCCGCGCAGCTCTTCCCCGACGAGGCAGACGGCGCGGGCTCTGTGGGTGAAAGTCCCGTCCAGTTCGACGAGTTGGGCAGCCCTGCCGCACCGACGCGCGCTCAGGCGTACGGCGCGGGCGCTGTCGTGGTGCTGTCCAGCACGGTCGAGGGCTTCCCCGTCTCGCTCGTCGAGGCGATGTTCTGCGGTCGGGCAACTGTGTCGACCGACGTCGGTGCGGTGTGCGAGGTCATCGGCGGCACAGGGCTCGTCGTACCGTCACGCAATCCCCGTGCCCTTGCGGACAGTTGCACGGCGCTGCTGCGCGATCCGGAGCGCGGGGAGCGGCTGGGTGCCGCGGCGCGGGCGCGGGCACTGGAACTCTTCACCGTCGAGCAGAACGTCGAGGCCTTCCGGGGCATCTACCTGGAGCTGATGTCGCGCTGGCCCGTCCGCAAAGACGGTGTCGCCGCGACGCCCCGCCGGGCTGAGCCGCAGCCCTTCGGGCGTCCGGCCGAATCGCGTTTGCCGGGCCGCTGGGCGGACGTCACCGACACCAGAGCCGCTGTGGCCACCTCCCGCTCCGTCCCCGCCGGGGACCGCCCGGGCGCCCGCCGCTCGGCTGCTCCGGCGGCTCCTACGGCGCGGAGCGTGCGTCCCGGCGCTCCTTCGGCAGGCGCGGCCAGGACCCGCAAGCGGTCCCCGGCGCCGAGCTGGGCGCGGCCGGATCTGCCCGACGGCGCGGCGATCGGACCGCGGATGCGGCAGCAGAGCGTGCGGACTGAGACCCGGAAGGAAGACCGGAGATGAGCGTTGGCAGACCCCCCGTCCCGGACACGGCCGCACCGGACCAGCCGGCTGCCCGTGCGTACGAGCCGTGCGAACCGGTGAGCGGGCAGGCGTGGGACGTGCGTTCCTCGGCGCTGCTGGCCTCGCCCGATGTCTCCACGGACGACGGGCCGGACAGTGAGACGCGGCTCTCGGCGGCTGCGGACGAACCGTCCCGCAGCGCGCGGACAGCGGACAGCAGGCCACTCGGGGCACGCCCCGGGAGCCGGGTCCCGAGACCGAGGGAAGCCGGCGGGGCCGTACGGGCCGTCACCGGACCGGCGGACCCGGTCAGGGAGTTGATGCACAGGCACCGCGGGCTGTGCGAGCGAGCCGTCGATCCGCTGGAGATCGCTGCCGGACTCGAGGCGGCCGGCGTCACCGACCGTACGGCGGCGCGCTTCCGCCACCGCGACGTCTTCTCCCTCGCCGAGGAGCTGTTCGCGCGGGTGCCGCACGTCGAAGGGGAGCCTGGCGCGCTGTCCGCGCGCTCCGGGACCGGCACTCGCGGCGCCCAGTCCGAGGGGAGTGGCAGCCGGGCGTACCGCTGTCCACGCGGCCGTACGGCCAGGCGGCTTCTGAACGCCGGTCTCCTCCTGCTGCCCGCGTTGCTGACGGCGGTCTGCGGGGCGCTGTTCGCGCCGGCCCGCGTGCAGCATGCGGACGGCTTCGCTGTCGCAGCGGGCGTCGCTGCGGCCGTACTCGCGGTCGGAGCTTCCGTGCGACTGGCCCTGCGGCGTCTCGTCGGGGCGAAGGCCGGTGTGCCGACGCTGCTGTCCGCGGGCTGGCTGACCGGCGTCGTCGTGTGGGGCGACCGTCTGCCCGGAGGGCAGAGCGGCGCTTCCGTCACAGGGGGCTGGAGCGCCTCCACCGTGCCGTTCGCACTCGCCTGCGCTCTCGTACCGGCCGTACTGTGCGCCCGCCGGTTCGCGGCGGGGGCGCGGAAGCGGCTGGAGGCGAGCCGCACCCTGGACGACTTCGCCGCGGGGATGTGGCCGCTGCTGACGGCGACTGTGGCGCTGTTCGCCGCGCTGACGCTGGGCCTGCAGATCCTCTGCGCAGAGGCGTCCGGGACCGTTGCCGGCCTGACCGGGGCGGGCCCCGGAGACGGCGCGGCCGGGGGCGGCTCCGCCACCGCTGAGGTGCTGGCGTCCACGACGGCGCTGGGCATGCTGCTGTTCACCGCGATGCTTCTGACAGCGCACGGCTTCCGGCGCGTTGCTTCGACCGGGCTGGGCGTCGCGTGCGGCGCGGAGGCAGCCGCCCTCGTCGCGAGCGCCGTACCGGGAGCGGGGCGCCTTCTCGGCCCGCTGCGCCCCGAGTTCGTCCCCGCCGCCGTGTGCGCCTGCGTCGCGCTCGGACTGCTGGCCTGGGCGTACCGGCTGCTCAGCGGCGCTTTCGCGCACCACGGGGCGGTGCGGGAACTCCGAAGCGCCGGCAGCCTCCCGAGGCAATGCGCGGACTGTGCGCCGGCCGACGGGCCAGGCGTCCGCGCGGAGAGCGCCTGTCCCGGAGACAGCCACTGCCCGCACCGCGACCGCTGCTGTCACGTCGCGCACAGCTGGCCCGTCGCGCACAGCACGACAGCCGGCCACACCACGACTGCCGGCCTCGGTTCCCGCGACGAGCACAGCGACTGCGGTGAGACCTGCGCGCACAGCGAGACCCCCTGGGGTGCGACGCCCTGAAACGCGCCGGTCACCGCCGCCGCCCCGACCCACCGGTACGCCCGCCCAGGCGTACCGCACTTCGCAACACGACTAAGGAGCAGGGCCGTATGTCCACGGCACAACCGTCACACCGCACCGACGAACACCGGGAGGCCGCACGATGAGAGTCCTCCTGCTCGGTGCGAGCGGATACCTCGGGCGCTTCGTCGCCGACCGGCTGCTGGCCGACCCCGCCGTGCAGCTCACCGCCCTGGGCCGCGACGACGACGCCGACGTGCGTTTCGACCTGGCCACGGGAAGTCCGGGCGCACTGACCCGTTTCCTCGACGCGGTGCACCCAGGGGTCGTCGTCAACTGTGCGGGCGCCACGCGTGGAGGCGCACGGGAGCTGACGCGTCAGAACACTGTCTCGACGGCCACTGTCTGCGAGTCGTTGAGGCGCAGCACCTGTGACGCGCGTCTGGTACACATCGGCTGCGCCGCGGAGTACGGGCCGTCGCAGACGGGTTCGTCCACCGGCGAGGCGGCCGCGCCGCGTCCCGGCGGGCCGTACGGCGTGAGCAAGCTGGCCGCCACGGAGCTGGTCCTCGCCTCGGGGCTGGACGCCGTCGTCCTGCGTGTCTTCTCGCCCGCGGGGCCGAGCACGCCCGCCGGCTCCCCGCTGGGGCGGCTGGCCGACGGGATGCGGCGGGCGATGCAGCAGGGGGAGACCGAGCTGAGGCTGGCCGGGCTGTCCGTGCAGCGCGACTTCGTGGACGTGCGGGACGTCGCGCGGGCAGTGCACGCCGCCTCGCTCTCCGCGGCGCAGGGAGTCATCAACATCGGCACGGGCAGAGCGGTCCGGCTGCGCGACGCGGCGTCCGTGCTCGCGAGAGTCGCCGGGTTCGGCGGGGCGCTCTACGAGCTGGAGGCCTCCGGCGGGCCGGGGACAGGGGGATCCGGGGGGCTCAACTCCGGCAGCGCGGCGGTCACTTCCGCGACGGGCGGCGCTCCGGGGCAGGCGGCCGCGGCCAGCGCCTCGCCGGCGGGCACTGCCACGGCTCACGTGCCGTCACCCGCCGGTCCGTCGTCCGCTGCACCGGTTCCGTACCACTATCCGGACGGCTGCGGGAGCTGGCAGCAGGCAGACGTACGGACAGCGCGCGACCGGCTGGGATGGCGGCCGCGGATCGGTCTCGAGGAGTCACTGGCGGACATCTGGATGGAGGCGGCATGCCGCATCTGATGAGCCCGGGAACCCTGCCCCTGCCGGCCGAGACAGCCGGGCGGACGGGCCTGGGGGTGCCCGGCTGGGCGCATCCGATGGTCGCACCCCAGGAGTGGGCGGCGCTGGCCGATCCGGGCCTGCCGTTGCACTGGGCGGTGCTGGACGTGGCCGGTGGCCCCGGCGCCCGCCCTGACCCGTACTGCCTGGCGTCGGCGGACAGGCTGCACGGTGCGGACGTGGCCGTACTGGGCCGTCTCGACATGCGGGACGGTGCACGGTCGTTCGGCGAACTGGTCTCGGACGCGCACCGCTACCTCGACTGGTACCGCGTCGACGGCTTCTACCTCGCGCACTGTCCCGGGGGCCCCGCGCAGCTCGCAGACGTGGAGCGGACGGCGGCGACGCTGCGTGCGCTGTGCGTACAGCAGCGGCGCCGCCGCGGGCGGCACGCGCTCGCCGAGGGGCGACCGCCCGGACCGACGGCGTATGCCGGAGCTCCCGCTCCGCCCCGCCCGTCGCCCGCGCTCGTCTTCGGCCACGGGAGCCATCCCCACCCGGGATACGCGGAGCTGGCCGACCAGCTGGTGACCTTCTGCGGGGGCTGGCCCGACTACCGGTGGTCCCAGGCTCCCGAGTGGACGGCGTCCCTCCCCGCGGAGCGCTTCTGCCACCTGGTGCACAGCGTTCCCCGTACGCACATCGACGAGGCGCTCCGCATCGCGCGGTGGCAGGGTGCGGGCACGGTGTACTTCACGGACAGGTGCGCGAGGGGCGGGCGGAACCCGTGGGAAGCACTGCCCGGCTACTGGGACGAGATCGTCTCGCGCCTCGGACCGGGTGTCTCGGAATGAGATAGGGCGTGGCAGTGTTACGGAAGAACAACCGTACGTTTCCACCGACCAACGGAGTCCCCGTGTCGCTGCCACCCCTGGTCGAGCCGGCTGCCGAGCTCACCGTTGACGAGGTCCGCAGGTACTCGCGCCACCTGATCATCCCGGATGTCGGGATGGACGGGCAGAAGCGGCTGAAGAACGCCAAGGTGCTCTGTGTGGGCGCCGGCGGCCTCGGGTCGCCCGCGCTGATGTACCTCGCCGCCGCGGGCGTGGGCACCCTGGGGATCGTGGAGTTCGACGAGGTCGACGAGTCGAACCTGCAGCGGCAGATCATCCACAGCCAGTCGGACATCGGTCGTTCCAAGGCGGAGTCCGCCAAGGACACCGTGCAGGGCATCAACCCGCACACCACCGTCAATCTGCACACCGAGCGGCTCGATTCCTCCAACGTGAAGGAGATCTTCGCCGGCTACGACCTGATCCTGGACGGCACCGACAACTTCGCCACCCGGTATCTGGTCAACGACGCCTGCGTGCTGCTGGGCAAGCCGTACGTGTGGGGCTCGATCTACCGCTTCGACGGACAGGCGTCGGTCTTCTGGAGCGAGCACGGTCCCTGCTACCGCTGCCTCTACCCCGAGCCCCCGCCCCCGGGCATGGTGCCGAGCTGCGCCGAGGGCGGCGTGCTGGGCGTCCTGTGCGCCTCGATCGGCTCGATCCAGGTCAACGAGGCCATCAAGGTGCTCGCGGGCATCGGCGACCCGCTGGTGGGGCGCCTGATGATCTACGACGCCCTGGAGATGAGCTACCGCCAGGTCAAGGTCCGCAAGGACCCCGACTGCGCCGTCTGCGGTGAGAACGCGACCGTGACGGAGCTGATCGACTACGAGGCCTTCTGCGGTGTCGTCTCCGACGAGGCCCAGGAGGCTGCGGCCGGGTCGACCATCACTCCCAAGCAGCTCAAGGAGTGGATGGACGACGGCGAGCGCATCGAGGTCATCGACGTGCGCGAGCCGAACGAGTACGAGATCGTCTCGATCCCGGGCGCGAAGCTCGTCCCGAAGGACCAGTTCCTCATGGGCAGCGCCCTTCAGGACCTGCCGCAGGACAAGAAGATCGTCTTGCACTGCAAGACGGGTGTCCGCTCTGCGGAAGTGCTGGCCACGCTGAAGGACGCCGGCTTCTCCGACGCCGTGCACGTCGGCGGCGGTGTCATCGGCTGGGTCAACCAGATCGAGCCGGACAAGCCGGTCTACTGATCACACTGGGCAAGGGGGCTGCGACGATGTTCGCGGCCCCCTTCGCCGTGCCGTGGCAGCGTCACGAGGTGCCGCCGCCCCGCCTGGCGAGACGGGCCGTCGCTCAGATCGAGCCCCTGCGCGTCAGGTGCGTGAACGACAGCCAGCCCGGGCCCACCGGCAGCCACAGCGTCATCAGACGGAACAGCAGAACGGCCGGAGTCGCGATCTCCTTCGGCACCCCGAAGGTGATGAGGCCGGCGATGAGCGCCGCTTCCACCGCTCCGAGACCGCCCGGAGTGGGTGCCGCCGACCCGAGCGCGTTGCCCGCCAGGAAGACGACCGCGATGCTCGCGTAGCTCGCGTCGTGCCCGAACGCACGTACGCAGGCGTCGAGGCACATGACGAACAGAAGCGTCATCAGCAGCATCCCGCCGATGCCCGTCACGAGTTTCCGCGGGCGCTGCACCACGTCCAGCATCCGGGGCACGACGCCCGCGAACAGCGAACGCAGCCGCGTCGAGACGAACCTGCGCAGCGCCGGGATCGCGGTGACGATCAGCACGAGCACGGCGGCCGTCAGCAGCCCCGCGATGACGGTCCTGGACGGCGACAGGGTGGGTGTGTGCTCGGTGCCGGTGAGATAGCCGAAGAAGAGCAGCAGCGTGATGTGGCTGCCCAGGCCGAACAGCTGGGAGGCGCCGACGCTCGCCACGGCGTGGCCCGGACGGACCCCGGAACGCTGAAGGAACCGTGCGTTCAGTGCGACACCGCCGACGGCGGCGGGCGCGACCAGTTTCACGAAGGAGCCCGCGACCTGAGCGACGACTGTCCGCAGGAAGGGGACCTTCTCCGGCACGAAGCCCAGCAGAGCCATCGCCGCCGCGAAGTACGTCAGGGACGAGAAGAGCGCCGCGCCGCCGACCCAGGCCCAGTTCGCCTGCCCGACGACCTCGCCGAAGTTGACCTGCGTGAGCTGCGACAGGAGGAAGTAGGCGGCCAGCGCACCGGCGATGAACGTGACGAGCGTGCGCGGCCTGACACGTTCCAGCCTGGCCGGCTCTATCGGGGCCTGCGGTCTGATCAGCAGTACCTGCTGCCGGATCTGCGCGAGCAGATCCTCCTCGCGCGCCTCCTCCAGCGCCTCGTCGACGGCTCTCTTCTGCGCGTTCTTCTCCGCGCGCAGTGACTTGCGGTCCTGCTTGTGGTCCGCGGCCGCGTCGACCAGCATGCCCGGCCTCTCGTCGGCGCGGTCCTCCCTGGCCTCCCTGTTGGCGCGGGACGCCTCGATCACCGCCTCACGCTCGCGCTGTGCGCGTTCCTTGGCGAGACGGCGCAGCGTGTGCCGTGTGCTGCGGCTGAGTGCGATCGGCTGCAGCATCGGCAGGCTGTCGGCGACGGCGTCGGGCCCGAGCACGTCCACTGCCGCGGCGACCGACCGTTCCGCACCGATGCGCAGCCCGAACGTCGTCAGCAACTGTGCGATGTCCATGCGCAGGACGACGTCACCCGCGGCGATCTCACCGCCCCTGAGGTCGGTCAGGTAGACGGTTCCGGAGGCGTCGACCAGCAGCGCGTCGCCGACGAGCCTGCGGTGCGAGATGCGGCGCGACTGCAGTGCTTCGACCTGCCGCCAGGCGGTACGCATCAGCTCGTCGGTGATCTCCTCGTCGGGCAGCGAGTCCAGCGTGCGCGCGTCGATGTGCTCGTAGACGAGCATCACCGCGTCCGGTCCCAGTTCCGAGGTGGCGATCAGGCGGGGGGCGTTGGCTCCGGCGGCGATGGCGGCGTACGCGAGCAGCGCCTCCTGTTCGAGGGCCTGGCGCAGGGACTGGAGACTCCGGTTCTGGATGAAGTCGCGCAGCGTGAGCCGCCGCCAGACCCGGTAGAAGAAGCCGTGGGCCTGCTGCTCCCGGTCCACGACCGTCACGTCGATCGGCGGGCCGCTCTCCAGCGTGACGCGGTAGCGGCGCCCGTGGTCGCCCGCCTCGGTGCCGTCGGCGCTCGGGGGGTCCTCGACGCGCAGCGCGCTGACCGGGCTGAAGCCGACGCGGCGGAGCCCGGCGAGCAGCGTCTGGCCGGTGGGACGGACGTTGGGCGTGCCGACGGCGTACAGAGTGCCGTACGCCACCGACCAGCCGATGAGCACCGTGACGATGATCGAGAACAGGGTCGAATAGCCGGGGAAGAGCACGGCGAAGGCGTTCAGCAGGAGGACGGCCCACAGCAGGACGCGCCAGCGCGGCCGTCGCGCCATTCCGACGGCCGTCATGTAGGCGATCACGGGGGCGAGATAACTGTGGACGGGGGTGGTGAGGTCGGAGTCGGTGATCTGCTTGGTCAGGACGTCGCGCACGGAGTCTGGCGCGGCCTGGGCGACCCACAGGTCCACGGCGAGGGAGGCGCCGTGCGCCAGGACGGCGGCCAGGACGCCGTCCGCGATCCGCAGCCCGTCCCGCTTGATGAGCCGCTCGATGGCGAAGGCGACCGGGACGAGAAGGATGACGATGCTGGAGGTCAGACCGGTCAGGCTGATCAGCAGCGGCGGGGCCTGCTGCGTGCCCTTGTCGATGTCCTGTTCGAGGCCCGCGGTCGTGCCGTGCGCGAAGTTGGCGATGACCAGCACGATCGCGATGCCGAGCAGCCCGAGTCCCAGGCGCAGCAGATCGGACGGGCGGTGCACGCGGGCGGGGAGCAGCGGCTCGTCGCTCTCGACCCGTTCGGTCGTCTTCTCGTCCTCGGGCGGGGAAACGGCGGCGGGATCGCCGGCACGGACGAGACGGCCCCGGCGGGACGCGGCCCCCGGCCGTTCGCGGGCAGCATCGCCGGCGGTGCCGGCGCCCCTCCCGTGAGGAGCGCGGTCACCCTGCCGCTGACCGGCCGCCGTTCCGTCTTGATCCCGTATCACTCGTCACCGCCCGCATGATGGTGGCATGGCGGAGCCGCCCGGGGCCCGCCCAGGGGCCCTTCCCACGCGACTCCCACGCGACGCGTGCCGGATGCGGCGGACGGCGAACGGCGCTGGGGACCGCAGGGCCGTTGTCGGTGGGGTGCGGCACCATGGCCCGTATGCATGGGAGCGAACCACCCGGCCCCTCTTCTTCTTCCTCTCCGCCCGGCCGGCAGCGCTGGCAAGGCCGGCGGAAGCCCGCCGGACGCCCCGCGCAGCCCGAAAGCCCCGCGCAGTCCGAGCGGTCGGGCACGTCCGGACGGCAGGGCGGCCGTGCCGGGCCGTCGGTGGAGGCCGAGCTGCCCGAGTACGCGGAGCGCGTCCTGGACACGGCGGACCGGATCCCGCCGGGCCGGGTGATGACCTACGGCGACGTCGCCGAGTGGCTGGAGGAAGGCGGGCCGCGCCAGGTGGGGCGCGTGATGGCGCTCTACGGCGGAGCCGTTCCGTGGTGGCGCGTCGTCAGGGCGGACGGCGCGCTGCTGCCGGGCAGCGAACTGCGGGCGCTGGAGCACTACCGCGCCGAGGGGACCCCGCTGCGGGAGGCGGGGCGCGCGGCGGACGGGCACATACCGCGGATCGACATGCGCAGAGCACGGTGGGACGGCGGGGACTGACCCCCGAGTGCGGCTGCTCACAGTCACCACCTTCCGCCATTCCCGCGTACTGCCCGTAGCGAGCCACCCGTACGGAGTACACGAGTACCGCGCTGCGGGCCGTGTGCCCGCTGGCGTAGCGTCTGCACCATTCAGCACAGACCCTCCCCAAGGCGATCCACGTGAGCTCCTCCATCCCGTCCGATGCGCAGCGGCCACCTCCCGGTGACGCCGCCCCGGCGCCCGGCACGTACCGCCTGGTGCGCACGCCGCCCGTGCCCTCGGACCCTCCTGCCTTGGACGCACAGCAACGCCGGGTGGTTGACCATGCCGACGGTCCCCTGCTCGTCCTGGCGGGGCCCGGAACAGGCAAGACCACGACGCTCGTCGAGGCCGTAGCGGAGAGGGTACGGGCGGGCGGCGACCCGGAGCGCATCCTGGTCCTCACCTTCAGCCGCAAGGCCGCGGTCGAACTACGCGACCGTATGGCAGCGCGTCTCAGCCGCGGCACAGGTACGGATCACGAAGGCGTACCGGATTCACAAAAGGCCGCGGCACCGCAGGCGACGACCTTCCACTCGTACTGCTACGCGCTCGTCCGGGCACACCAGGACGCGGATCTGTTCTCGGAGCCGCTGCGCCTGCTGTCGGGGCCGGAGCAGGACCTCTACATCCGCGAACTGCTGGAGGGTCAGCTCGCGCTGGAGGCAGAGGGCAGGGCCCGCATCGGCTGGCCGGACGAACTGCGCGCGTGCCTCACCACCCGCGGCTTCGCCGACGAGGTGCGCGCGGTGCTCGCACGGAGCAGGGAGCTGGGCCTGGGCCCGGAAGCCCTCGGGTCGTTCGCGCGGCGCACCGGGCGGCCCGACTGGGGAGCGGCGGCGGCATTCCTCGCGGAGTACCTGGACGTCCTCGATGCGCAGGGGGTGCTCGACTACGCCGAACTCGTGCACCGCGCGGTCCTGCTGGCGGAGCGGGAGGATGTCGCGTCCGGCTTGCGCGGACGGTACGACGCCGTCTACGTCGACGAGTACCAGGACACAGACCCCTCTCAGGTGCGGCTGCTGAGGGCGCTGGCGGGCGGAGGTCGCTGCCTGGTCGCCTTCGGCGACCCGGACCAGTCCATCTACACGTTCCGAGGTGCCGACGTGAACGGCATCCTGGATTTCCCCGAGGTCTTCCGGCAGCGGTCCGGCAGGCCGGCTCCCGTGCACGTGCTGCGCGCCGCCCGCCGTTCGGGGAGCCGGCTGCTGGCGGCGACGCGTGAGATCACCGCGCGCATCCCGCTGGCGCGCCTGCCGGCGGACGCGGTGCGCGCCCACCGCGACCTGGTGGCGCAGCGGCCCGGGGGCAGCGTCGAGGTCTGCACGTTCCCCACGGCCGGAGCCGAACTCGACAACGTCGCGGACATCTTGCGCCGGGCGCATCTCGAAGACGGCGTTCCGTGGCGGGAGATGGCGGTCCTCGTCCGTGCGGGCGGGCGTTCGATACCGGCTGTTCGCCGTGCGCTCACATCCGCCGGGGTTCCCCTCGACGTGGACGGCGACGACGTGCCGCTCCGTCACGAACCCGCGGTGGCGCCGCTTCTCACGGCGTTGCGCGCGGTGGCGCGGGCCGCGGTCATGCCGGCACACGCGGAGCCGGCACGGCGGGAGCAGCGCCGGACAGGCGAAGGCCGTGACAGCGGCGACAGCCCCGACAGTCACGACGAGCGCACGGAGAACGGACCGGACGGCGAGGCGGTCCCGCGGCAGGACGGCGGCGGGGCAGAACGGCTGGACAGCGGTACGGCCGCCCAGGCGTCCGGGCCTCGGGAGGGCGGCGGGGAGAGGGTTCGTCGGGGCGCTGCCCGCACCTCCGCCTCCGCAGCGGCCGGATGGCTCGACCCGGAGACCGCCCTCACCCTGCTCACCTCGCCGCTCGGCGGGATGGACGCCTCGGACCTGCGCCGACTCGGGCGGGCGCTGCGTGAGGAGGAACGCGCCGCGGGGGAGAGCGTCCCGCGCCCGTCCGACGTACTGCTGGCCGAAGCGCTCGCCGAGCCCGAACGTCTCGTGGCGCACGATCCGTCGTACGCGAGAGGCGCCCAGCGACTGGGACTGCTGCTGCGCAAGGCGCGTGAGCTGCTCGCGGGCGGGGGAACCGCCGAAGAGGCGTTGTGGCAGCTGTGGGACGGCACCCCGTGGCCACAGCGACTCGAACGTGCCTCCCTGCGCAACGGAGCCTCGGGGCGCAACGCGGACCGCGATCTCGACGCGGTGTGCGCGCTGTTCGCCGCGGCGGCACGGGCAGAGGAGCGCAGCGGCGGCCGCGGCGCGCTGAACTTCCTGGAGGAGGTCGACGCGCAGGACATCGCCGCAGACACCCTGACGGGCCGGGCCGTACGCCCCGACGCGGTGCGGCTGATGACCGCGCACCGCTCGAAGGGGCTGGAGTGGCGACTGGTCGTCGTCGCGGGCGTCCAGGAGGGCCTCTGGCCCGATCTGCGCCGCCGGGGCTCCCTGCTGGAAGCCGATCGCATCGGCCACGACGGACTCGCGGAACCGCTCTCCCCGGGAGCTCTGCTCACGGAGGAACGCAGGCTGTTCTACGTGGCGGCGACGCGCGCGAGGGAGCGGCTGATCGTCACGGCGGTGCGCGCTCCCGCGGAGGACGGCGACCAGCCGTCGAGGTTCCTGGGCGAGTTGGGCGTCGAACCGAAGCCCGTCACGGCGCGGCCGCGCCGGCCCCTGTCGGTCTCGGCGCTCGTCGCCGAACTGCGGGCGACCACCGTCGACCCCGCGGCCTCGCCCGCCCTGCGGGACGCCGCGGCCCGGCGCCTCGCCCGTCTGGCGGCGATGCACGACGAGGAGGGGCACTCCCTCGTACCGGCCGCGCATCCGCAGCGCTGGTGGGGTCTTCACGAGCCGACCCGGTCCGAAGTGCCGTTGCGGGACCGGGACAAGCCCGTCGTCCTGTCCGGCAGCGCGCTGGAGCAGTTGGCCAACACCTGCGCGCTGCAGTGGTTCCTGGCGCGCGAGGTGAAGGCGGACGCCCCGGCGACAGCCGCGCAGGGCTTCGGCAACGTGCTGCACGTACTGGCCGACGAGGTCGCCTCGGGCGGCACTCCCGCGGATCTGGAAGTCCTGATGGAGCGTCTGGACACGGTGTGGGACGGGCTCGCGTTCGAGGCGCCGTGGAAGTCCCGGCAGGAGAAGGAGAGCGCCCGGGCGGCGCTGGAGCGGTTCCTGCGCTGGCACGTCATGCGGCGCGGCGAAGGAACGGGGCTGCGTCAGGTCGCCGGCACCGAGATCGGGTTCGACGTCACGCTGGAGGCGGGGGATTACGAGGTGCGCATCCGCGGCAGCGCGGACCGCGTCGAGAGCGACGCGGCGGGACGGGCGTACGTCGTCGACTTCGAGACCGGCAGGACCAAGCCGAGCGGGACCCAGGTCGCGCGTCATCCGCAGCTCGCCGTCTACCAGTTGGCCGTCCGCGAAGGTGCCGCCGACCACCTCTTCGACGGCGGGCGTCCGGAGTCCGGTGGTGCCGAACTGGTGCATCTCCGCCTCGGCGCCCCGAAGCGCGACGGGGGCGACTCGCTGCCCGTGGTGCAGCGTCAGGAGGCTTTGCCGGAGGCCGCGCAGGACGCCTCGGCGGCACCGGCGGCATCGGACGGCCCGGAGGGCGCCGTTCAGGACGACGCGGGACAGGAATGGGTCGGCGAACTGCTCGCCACGGCAGCCGGACGCGTTCTGGACGAGCGCTTCACCCCCACACCCGGCCAGCACTGCACGCACTGTTCGTTCCGCAGCGCGTGCAGTGCGCGCTCCGAGGGGCAGCAGGTCGTCGAGTGACGACCTTTCATGCGCCGCCACGATGAACGGCAGGGCACATGCCTGCCGTGTCGGTCGCCCCGCAGTCCGATCCTCCCGCTCCTTCGGGCAGTTGACTGTCCCGCAACTTGCAGGGTCAGTCAGACGCAGACCGCAGGTTGTCGCAACGGATCGACGGCGCGGACGCCGACACGGCGCGTACGCGCGCCCCCGAGTGCTCTTCCGCAGCCGCTGCGCCAGTTGTCGGTGCGGCCCGTTAGCGTCTTCGTGTGCCTGCCCGACTCACCGACACCGAACAGCTCAAGGAGCTGCTCGGCGTCCCGTTCACCCCGGAGCAGCTCGCCTGTATCACGGCGCCTCCGGCTCCCCAGGTGATCGTGGCCGGAGCGGGCTCGGGCAAGACGACGGTCATGGCGGCACGCGTGGTGTGGCTCGTGGGCACGGGGCAGGTGCTCCCCGAACAGGTGCTTGGGCTCACGTTCACCAACAAGGCCGCCGGCGAACTAGCGGAACGCGTGCGCAGGGCGCTCGTACGCGCCGGGGTGACCGATCCGGACCCGGCCGATCCCGAACACCCGCCGGGCGAACCGCAGATCTCCACCTACCACGCCTTCGCGGGCCGCATCCTCACCGATCACGGGCTCCGCCTGGGAATCGAACCAGGGGCCAGGCTCCTCGCGGACGCCACCCGCTTCCAGCTCGCGGCGAGCGTCCTGCGGTCCGACCCGGGGCCGTTCGAAGCGCTCACGAAGACCGTCGCCGCACTCGTCGAGGACGTCCTGGCACTCGACGCGGAACTGTCGGAGCATCTGGTCGCGCCGGACGCACTCCGCTCGTACGACTCCGGCCTGCTGGAGCGGCTGGAGAGCGTTCCGCTCACCAACGCCACGCTGCGCAAGGTTCCGGAAACCGCCCTCGGCCGCATGGAACTGCTCGGCCTCGTCGAGAAGTACCGCGCGCGCAAGCGCGAGCGCGACCTGCTCGACTTCGGGGACCAGATCGCCCTGGCGGCGACGCTGGCGCGAGACGTCCCGGAAGTGGGCCGCATCCTGCGCCAGGAGTTCCCGGTCGTACTGCTCGACGAGTACCAGGACACGTCGGTCGCCCAACGGGTGCTGCTCGCGGGGCTGTTCGGCGCGGCCGGTCCGGCGGGCGCACCGGGCGCGGCGGATACGCCGGGTGCACCGCGTACGTCCCGTGTGCCGGGTGCGCCGGCCGGCGCCGGTCACGCCGTCACCGCGGTGGGGGACCCCTGCCAGGCCATCTACGGCTGGCGCGGTGCGTCGGTGGCCAACCTCGACGACTTCCCGCGCCACTTCCCCAACGCCGACGGCACCCCCGCGCCCCGGTTCTCGCTCAGCGAGAACCGCCGCAGCGGCGGCAGGCTCCTCAGCCTGGCCAACACGCTCGCCGCGCCGCTGCGCGCGCGCCACGAAGGCGTCGAAGCGCTGCGCGCGGCCCCCGGCGCGGAGCGCGAGGGGACGGTGCGGTGCGCCCTGCTGGCCACGCACGCGGAGGAACTGGAGTGGCTGGCCGACTCCCTCGCCCACCTCGTGCGGACGGGCACGCCGCCCGGGGAGATCGCCGTACTGTGCCGCGGGGCCGCCGACTTCGCGGAGATCCAGGGTGCGCTGGTGGCCCGGGAGCTCCCGGTCGAGGTCGTGGGCCTGTCCGGGCTGCTGCACCTTCCGGAGGTGGCCGATCTCGTCGCCACCTGCGAGGTCCTGCAGGACCCCACGGCGAACGCCTCGCTCGTACGTCTGCTGACGGGGCCGCGCTGGCGGATCGGCCCCCGCGACCTCGCGCTGCTGGGGCGCCGCGCCCGGCTGCTCGTGCAGCACGCGCGGTACCAGGACGACGATCCGGACGGGCGGCTGGCCGCCGCGGTGGAGGGCACCGACCCGGCGGAAGTCGTCTCGCTGGCAGACGCCCTGGAGACGTTCCTGGAGTCGGACGGGTACGAGGACGACCTGCCCTTCTCCGCTGCCGCACGCATGCGCTTCGCCAGGCTGGCCGCCGAGATCCGCGACCTGCGGCGCTCACTGGCCGACCCGCTGATGGACGTCCTGCACAGGGTGCTCACCGCGACCGGCCTGGAAGTCGAACTGTCCGCGTCGCCGCACGCGCTGGCCGCCCGCCGCCGCGAGACTCTGGGCAACTTCCTCGACATTGCCGCGGGGTTCGCCGCCGTGGACGGCGAAGCGACACTGCTGGCGTTCCTCGGGTTCCTCCGTACGGCCGCGCAGTACGAGAAGGGCCTCGACAGTTCGCTGCCCGGCGGCGAGGACACGGTCAAGGTCCTCACGGCGCACAAGGCCAAGGGCCTGGAGTGGGACGTCGTCGCGGTGCCCGGCCTCGTGGTGAAGCAGTTCCCGAGCGAGCAGCCCCGCGAGTCCTGGCTCCGCCGGCCGCGCGTCCTGCCGCACGCCCTGCGCGGTGACGCGCCGACACTGCCCGACGTGGCCGAGTGGAAGGCCAAGGGCGTCAGCGACTACGAGACGGCGATGCGCGACCACCAGGCCACCGAGGAACTCCGCCTCGGGTACGTCACGTTCACGCGTCCGCGCTCGCTGCTGCTCGGCTCCGGCCACTGGTGGGGCCCCACCCAGAAGAAGCGCAGGGGACCCTCCGCCTTCCTGCACGCGCTGCGGGAGCACTGCGAGGCCGATCCCGCACACGGCGAAGTGGAGCGCTGGGCGGACGCTCCCGCTGACGACGCGGAGAATCCGCTGTTGGAGACCGCGGCGGAGGAGCGGGCGTGGCCGATGCCGCTGGACGCGCAGGCGCTGGAACGGAGGCGTGCCGCCGCTGACGCGGTGCGCACGTATCTGGAGGACACCAGCGGCGACGCCGCGGAGAACACCAGCGGCTTTGCCGCCGAGGACAGCAGCGGCGATGCCGCGGAGAACACCAGCGGCTTTGCCGCCGAGGACACCAGCGGCGACGCCGCGGGGGAGAGCGCCGACGGCGCCGCGGCGCCTGTCGCGGATCTCACTCCCGAGGAGTCCAGGCTCGCCGCCTCCTGGGACCGTGACCTGGAGGCGCTGGAGGGGGAGCTGCGGCGTTCCCGCAGCACCGAGCGGGACGTCCCGCTGCCTCCCTCGCTCACCGCGTCCCAGCTGATGCGCATGGCAGCGGACCCTGACGCCTTCGCGCGCGAACTGGCCCGCCCCATGCCCCGTCCGCCTGAGCCGGCAGCCGCGCGCCGCGGGGTGCGCTTCCACGCCTGGGTGGAGTCCCGGTTCGAGGAATTGACGCTTCCGATGCTCGGGCCCGAAGAGCTGCCGGGCGGCGAGGACGAAGGCCCCGAGCCGCCCGAGATCGTGGACGAGCGGGACCTGTCCGCGCTGAAGGAGGCCTTCCGGCGAACGCCCTACGCGCACCGCACCCCGCACCGCGTGGAGGAGCCCTTCCAGCTCGAACTCGCGGGACGCGTCATCCGGGGACGCATCGACGCCGTCTACCGGGAGGTCGCGGACGACGGCGCGGAGACCTACGAGATCGTCGACTGGAAGACCGGCCGATCCCGCACGGCCGACCCCCTGCAGCTGTCCGTGTACCGCCTCGCATGGGCGGAGAAGGCCGGGGTGCCGCTCGCCGCGGTCTCCGCCGGGTTCCTCTACGTCCGCAGCGGCGAGCTGGTGCGGCCCGCCGGACTCCTGGACCGCTCGGGCCTGGAACGGCTCCTCAGCGGCGGCGGCACCGACCCCGACGGTTCCCCGGCGCCGCGTATGCCGGGACAGCGGGCGGGAGAGGCCGGCGCGGACGTACGGGCAGGCGGAACCGACCACGGGTGAGCGGGTGCGGACCCTCCGCAGTACCTCGCACGTGATGCGGAGGGTCCCCCGAATGCCGGATAGGCTGCCCGGCATGAGCAGCAGCCCTGCAGCTCCGGACGACGCTGTCCGGGCCTGCGTCGAAGAGCGCCGCGCCGCCTTCCTCGACGACCTCGTGGAGTGGCTGCGCATCCCGTCCGTCTCCGCAGACCCTTCGCACGCGGACGACCTCGCACGCAGCGCCGCCTGGCTGGCGGACAAGCTCGCCGGGACGGGCTTCCCGGTCGCGGAGGTCTGGGAGACGCCGGGGGCTCCGGCCGTCTTCGCCGAGTGGCCCTCGGACGATCCTGGCGCGCCCACCGTCCTGGTCTACGGGCATCACGACGTGCAGCCCGCGGTCATCGCGGACGGCTGGCACTCGGACCCCTTCGCGCCGGAGGAGCGCGACGGCCGCCTGTACGCCAGGGGCGCCGCCGACGACAAGGGCCAGGTCTTCATGCACACCCTGGGCGTGCGGGCGCACCTGGCCGCCACCGGCCGTTCTGCCCCCGCCGTCAATCTGAAGCTGCTCGTCGAGGGAGAGGAGGAGTCCGGCTCGCCGCACTTCCCCGACTTGGTGCGGAAGACGGCGGACCGTCTCCGCTGCGACGTCGCGATCGTCTCCGACACCGGCATGTGGTCGGCCGAGACGCCGACCGTGTGCACCGGAATGCGGGGACTCACCGACTGCCAGATCGACCTGTACGGGCCGGACCAGGACATCCACTCCGGCTCATTCGGCGGGGCGGTCCCCAACCCGGCGGCCGAGGCCGCGCGGCTGGTGGCGAGGCTGCACGACGAGAACCACCGCGTCGCGCTTCCCGGCTTCTACGACGGGGTCGTGGAACTGTCCGAGGAGGAGCGGCAGCTGTTCGCCGAGCTTCCGTTCGACGAGGAGACGTGGCTGCGTACGGCGCACTCCCACGCGGTGAGCGGCGAGAGCGGCTACACGACCCTGGAGCGGATCTGGGCCCGCCCGACGGCTGAGGTCAACGGCATCGGAGGGGGCTACCAGGGCCCCGGCGGCAAGACCGTCATCCCGTCGAGCGCCCAGCTGAAGCTCTCCTTCCGGCTCGTCGCGGGACAGGACGCGGAGAAGGTCCAGCAGTCCGTCCGGGAGTGGGTCTCGCAGAGCCTGCCCGACGGCATCCGCCACGAGATCACCTTCTGGGGCGCCACACGCCCGTGCCTCACCCCGCTCGGCCATCCCGCGCTGCGGGCGGTCGTCCGGTCGATGGAGCGGGCGTTCGGCAAGCGGGTCCGTTTCACCCGTGAGGGCGGTTCCGGTCCGGCGGCCGACCTGCAGGACGCGCTGGAGGTACCGGTCCTCTTCCTCGGCATCTCCGTCCCCTCGGACGGCTGGCACTCACCGAACGAGAAGGTCGAACTGGAGCTGCTGACGAAGGGCGCCGAAGCGGCGGCCTGTCTCTGGTCGGACCTCGCCGAGAACTGGCGCCCGGAGCCGGAGGGTGCCGTATGACGCCGGCCGGTGTCCGGTGACGCCGTCCCCCGCCCGCTCCGCCGCCCTCGCGCAGGCCGGCGGAGCCCCCAGCAAGACCACCGATCGCCGGAGGAGCAGGAAGCCCACGTGACCACCTGGACCGACCGCATCAGCGCCGCCGACTCCGCTCCCATCACCCTGACCCCCACCGGCGGCATCGACCGCGCCGCGAACCAGAGGATGGACGAGGCGTGGCTGGCGGCCGCGTGGAGCCATCCGACGACCCGGGTGTTCGTGGTCTCCGACGGCCAGGCGCTGATCGAGGACGACGGCGACGGCCGGACCGAACTCGTGATGATGCCCTCGTTCGACGCCCCGTTCACTGAGGCCCACCGCTACTTCCTGGGCGTCGACGAGGAGGGTGTGCGCTACTTCGCCCTCCAGAAGGACGCGCTCCCCGGGCGCATGGACGACATCGCGCGCCCCGCCGGGCTCCGCGAAGCGGGCCTGCTGCTCTCGCCGCGGGACGCCGAACTGATGGCACACGCCGTGGGCCTGGAGAACTGGCAGCGCACGCACCGCTTCTGCTCCCGCTGCGGCGAACGCACGGTCATCGCGGCGGCCGGGCACCTCCGCCGCTGCCCGGCCTGCGGGGCCGAGCACTATCCGCGCACCGACCCGGCCGTGATCATGCTGGTGACGGACGAGAAGGACCGCGCGCTCCTGGGGCGGCAGGTCCACTGGCCGGAGGGCCGCTTCTCGACGCTCGCCGGGTTCGTGGAACCCGGGGAGACGCTGGAGGCGGCGGTCGTCCGCGAGGTCGCCGAGGAGGCGGGGGTCGCGGTCGGCGAGGTCGAGTACGTGGCCAGCCAGCCGTGGCCCTTCCCGGCCAGCCTCATGCTGGGCTTCATGGCGCGCGCCACGTCACCGGAGATCCGGGTGGACGGCGATGAGATCGAGGAGGCCCGGTGGTTCTCCCGCGAGGACATCCGGGAGGCCATCCGTACGGGAGAGGTGCTGGCCCCGGCCGGCATCTCCATCGCCGCGCGCCTGGTGGAGCTCTGGTACGGCGGTCCGCTGCCGGGGACCGAGAAGCAGCACTGAACCGGGCGGGCTGACCCGGGCGGGGGCTTCCCCCGGCGCACGGAGGCCCCGCCGCGGGGGCGGGGCTCGTGCGTGCGTGAGCGGAGCTCCGGCGCCGCCGAGGGCGGGCGTGCGCCCGGCGTGCGCCGCGTGCTCAGGAGCCCAGGGCGGCCTGCACCTGTGCGAGGGAAGGGTTGGTCAGCGTCGTCCCGTCGGGGAAGAGCAGGGTCGGCACCGTCTGGTTGCCGCCGTTGGCCTTCTCCACGAAGTCGGCGGACTCCGGGTCGTGCTCGATGTTGACCTCGGTGTACGCGATCCCCGCGCGGTCCATCTGGCCCTTCAGCCGACGGCAGTAGCCGCACCATGTGGTGCTGTACATCGTCACGTTTCCCGCCATGGGTCTTCGCGCTCCTTCGTGTCAGTCGGTGCCTGAGGGAACGTACGAGCGAACCGGAGCATTCCCGGATCGCCGGGCCGTCCTGCGGGGGCCCGGGGCGCCTCCTCAGAGCGGCTGGCGCAACAGTCCGTAGGACGATACGACTTCAGCTGTGGACAAGCGTGACGACCGCCGGGATCCACCTGGCAGCATGGCGGGGTGACAGCAGCAACGGACCCCACCCTGTTCTCCCAGCCCGACGCCTCCGCGGATCCCCCTCGTGACGCCGACGCCGTGCTGGAGGGGCTCGATCCGGAGCAGCGGGAAGTGGCCACCACCCTCCACGGCCCGGTGTGCGTGCTCGCGGGCGCGGGCACGGGCAAGACCCGCGCCATCACCCACCGCATCGCCTACGGCGTGCGCGCGGGCATCCTGCCCCCGGCCGGCGTCCTCGCGGTCACCTTCACCAGCCGGGCGGCGGGGGAGATGCGGGGAAGGCTGCGGCAGCTCGGGGCGAGCGGCGTCCAGGCGCGTACGTTCCACTCGGCGGCCCTGCGCCAGCTCCAGTTCTTCTGGCCCCGTGCCGTCGGGGGCGAGCTGCCCCGCCTGCTGGAGCGCAAGGTCCAGCTCGTCGCCGAGGCGGCCGCGCGCTGCCGTCTGCGCCTCGACCGGAACGAACTGCGGGACCTGATCGGCGAGATCGAGTGGTCGAAGGTGACGCAGACGGTGCCGGAGGACTACCCGGCGGTGGTCACCAAATCGAGCCGGGTACCCCCGCGGGACCCGGCGGAGACGGCCCGCGTCTTCGGGATGTACGAGCAGCTCAAGCGCGACCGCTCGGTCATCGACTTCGAGGACGTCCTGCTGCTGACGGTCGGGGTCCTGCAGGACCGCCCCGACATCGCCGACACCGTCCGCGGGCAGTACCAGCACTTCGTGGTCGACGAGTACCAGGACGTCAGCCCTCTGCAGCAGCGCCTGCTGGAGCTGTGGGTGGGCGACCGGCAGAACCTGTGCGTCGTGGGGGACGCCAGCCAGACGATCTACTCCTTCACGGGCGCCACCCCGGACCACCTCCTCGACTTCCGCACCCGGCACCCGGACTCCACGGTCGTCAAGCTCGTGCGCGACTACCGCTCCACGCCGCAGGTCGTCCACCTGGCGAACGGCCTGCTCTCGCAGGCGACGGGCCGCGCCGCGGAGCACCGCCTGGAGCTGGTCTCGCAGCGGGAGGCCGGCCCCGAACCGGCGTACGTGGAGTACGCGGACGAGCCGTCCGAGGCCGAGGGCACCGCCAGACGCATCCGCGAGCTGATCGACTCGGGCGTGCCCGCCAGCGAGATCGCCGTGCTCTACCGGATCAACGCCCAGTCGGAGATCTACGAGCAGGCACTTGTCGACGCCGACGTCCCGTATCAACTCCGGGGCGCCGAACGCTTCTTCGAGCGCCCGGAGGTCCGTGAGGCGGGAGTGGCGCTGCGCAGCGCTGCCCGCTTCGGGGAGAACGACAGCCTGCTCGACGGCGCGGCCGATCTCCCCTCCCAGGTGCGTGCCGTCCTGAGCGGCAACGGCTGGACGCCGGAGCCTCCGGCGGGCTCCGGGGCCGTGCGCGACCGCTGGGAGTCCCTGGCGGCACTCGTCCGGCTCGCGGAGTCCCTCGCTGCCTCCCGCTCCGCGGCGGGCAAGGAAGCCCCGACGCTGGGCGACTTCGTGGCGGAGCTGGACGAGCGGGCCAACGCGCAGCACGCCCCGACGGTCGAGGGCGTCACCCTCGCGTCCCTGCACTCGGCCAAGGGCCTCGAATGGGATGCGGTGTTCCTGACCGGGCTCACCGAGGGGATGATGCCGATCACTCACGCCAAGACGGACGCCCAGGTCGAGGAGGAGCGGCGGCTGCTCTACGTCGGCGTCACCAGGGCCCGTCGCCATCTGACGCTCTCCTGGGCGCTGTCGCGCTCGCCGGGGGGCCGCGGCGGCCGTCGCCCCAGCCGGTTCCTCAACGGGCTCCGGCCCGGAACCTCGGCGCCGGGCGCCCGCGGCGCCGGCGGTCCCGGCGGCATCGAGCGCGGGCGGAGCGGCGGGAGCCGGGCGCGCAAGCGGCGCGGGCCTGTGCAGTGCCGGGTCTGCGGGCGTTCTCTGACCGACCCGGGTGAGATGAAGCTCATGCGCTGTGAGGACTGCCCGTCCGACATGGACGAGCAGCTCTATGAGCGCCTGCGTGAGTGGCGCTCCGAGCAGGCGAAGCAACTGGGGCAGCCCGCGTACTGCGTCTTCACCGACAAGACGCTGCTGGCGATCGCGGAGACGGTGCCGGACGGGGAGGCTGAGCTGGCGTGCATCTCAGGCGTGGGTGCGCGCAAGCTCGAACGGTTCGGCGCCGACGTCCTCGCGCTGTGCGCGGGCGAGGAGTTGGACGCTGGAGAGGCCGACGAGTCGCCGCAGTGAGTGTCCCGGCCTGTCATGCCCGACGTCAGGTGTCCCGCGGCCAGATGTCCCGCGACCGGTGGCTCACGCCTGCTGACTGACGTCTGTTGCCCGACGTCCGACGTCTCGTGGGGCTGCCTGGTGACTGGCGCGTGGTGACGGGTACGGGGCTCCCTCGCACGACCGCCGGAGACTTCGGCGCCGGCCGGATCACCACCTGCCGCGGCTCCGGTTCGGCACCCGCTTCGGAAGCTTTTCCAGAAGGGGCGGAAAAATAGTTTGCGCGCGCTGTCCGGAGCACCATAGCCTTCCGGACGTGGACAGGGCGGGGGCTTTTCGCCCCACCCCATCCATGCTGTACTGACTCCTGTACGTATGCGGATCAGCTTCGGTTGATCCCCCGAGTCGCCGAGAGGAGGCGAGCCCAGTGATCAGCTTCATCACCAACACCCAGATGACCGACCGCTCGGTCGTCGCCTCTTGCCTGCTCGGTTCCCGGCTCAACGGCATCGGTGTGTCCCGCGTCGTTCCCAGCAGCGGCGTACGACAGGCCAAGGGATTCGCAGCAGCGGCACAGGCAGTGGCCTATGTCCGCATGCCCGCGGCCCTTGACGCAGGCATCCGCAACGAGAAGCCGAAGCACAACCCGACGTGGGCCTTCCGTGGGCTCGAACCCTGGAGAGATCCAGCCTGATCGGCAGATCAGGTCGGCACCTTCCAGGGCCGCGGAACCCACACCGGGATCCGCGGCCCTTCTGTTTGCCCCCGCCCGGCCACCAGCCGGGCCGACAAGACAACAGACATCGACAGACGAGGAAAACCGGCAGTGCACCCCAACACGCACACCCCGTCACCCACGACAGACCTGATGCCGCCTGACTGCCCCACGGAGGACCCTGTGCCCGCCCCGCTCATCACCCTCACCGAACTCGACGACGCCATCGAGCGTCTCGACGTCACCGTGCCCTGCCGTTCCTACGACCCCGAGGTCTTCTTCGCCGAGGCCCCGGCCGACGTGGAGTACGCGAAGACGCTCTGCCAGACCTGCCCGCTGCGTGAGGCATGCCTCGCCGGCGCCAAGGACCGCCGCGAGCCCTGGGGGGTATGGGGCGGCGAGCTGTTCATCCAGGGCGTCGTGGTTCCCAGGAAGCGTCCGCGCGGACGCCCGCGTAAGAACCCGGTCACGGCATGACGACCGCCGGCACGATCGACCGCCCGATGACGCGCGATCCGCAGCTGCGTCACCTTCCGAAGCAGGTCCCGACGATGACAGCTGCCTCCGAGACACCCGACCGAACCGGAATCGACGCGAACTCTTCGCGTCAGAACAGGAACCGAGAAATGCAACTCATGCCAGAATCCCTGGCCCGAGCCCATATGAACGACCGCCTGCACGAGGCCGAGTCGCAACGCAGGGCCCTGCGCGTCACATCCGCCCGTCGCCTTCAGCGCCGTGCGGAACGTGCTTCCCTGCGAGCCCGTCGGGCGATCGCCATGGCGGTCATGCAGTGAATCCACCGGAGAGCCGGGGCGCCATGCCCCGGCTCTCGGGTCTGCCCGGCGTTATCTTTCGATGAATGGACGAGACGAACAGCGAGGCGGGGAACGCGGGCGGGACAGCGTGCGCCGGATGCGGGAAGGTCGCCCAGGCGATTCCGCTGACCCGGGTGAGCTCTCGCGAGAACGGTGAGACGCGCTACCTCTGCGACACATGCGCCCGAGAGAGCATCAGAGCCATTGAGCAGCGTCTCGACTCGTCCTGGTGGTGAGCGGCCCGCTGCCGTCAAGTGGGCGCCCCTCTCTTACTGCCGTCCGGCCGACGGCTTCTCGACAGACCGGCAGACGGCGCCGGCCGATGGCCTTCGCCCGTCGCCAAGTCGTCGCCGATAGCGGGCATATCGCCTCAGGCGCCGACGCTCAGGCAGAGGTGTCCTCCGCGGGGAGAGCGCCCTCGTCATCCTCGTCGTCGGCGAAGCCCGGGACCCACGCCTCCATCTCCTCCCGCATCCTCACCGACGCTCCGAGCTGGCACAGGACACCGATGGTGCTCAGCGTCACGCGGTGCAGAAGCAGATACGAGGGCGGCAGATTGAGCTGCTTGCCCAACTGGTGGGCGGGGGAGCGCGGATCAGCGATCCGCGCGGCCTGCTCGCGCATCCAGCTGCGGCTGAAACGGAAGGTCTCCGCCCGCGCCGGTTCGATGACGGGGACCAGGTAGTCCAGTACTTCAGCCGGTTCCAGCTCGATGGACTCCTTGACGAACCCCTCGGCGCGCAGCAACTCGTAGACCGCCTCGGACTCGCCATCGATGACCATGCGCAGGGCCGTGCCGATCATGGGCGGCAGCCCTTCGGGGAGCCTGTCCACGGTGCCGAAATCCATCACCCCCAACCGCCACTGCGCGGCGTCGCCGTCCTCGTCCGACCTGTCGCCGGGTATCAGACGGAAGTTGCCGGGGTGCGGGTCGGCGTGCAGAAGTCCGGTACGAGCCGTGCCGGAGCAGAGGAAGCGGGCAAGAAGCTGCCCCGCCCGGTCGCGCTCGTCCTGGGTGCCCTCGCTTATCACCTCGGCAAGCGGTACGCCGTCCATCCACTCGGTGACCAGCACCTGCTCGCACTGATGCACCACGTCGGGGATCACGACGTCCGGGTCGTCCGCGAACTCCTCCGCGTACGTCCTCTGCGCCTCGGCCTCCAAGCTGTAGTCCAGCTCTTCGCTCACCCTGTCGCGCAGTTCGGAGTTGAGGGGCTTGATGTCCATCCCCGGTATGAGGGGGCCCAGAAGCAGGGCGAACCTGCCGAGCTGGGTGAGGTCCGAGATCAACGCCTCACCCGCGCCGGGGTACTGGACCTTCACCGCGACCTCACGCCCGTCGTGCCAGACGCCCCGGTGCACCTGCCCGATGGATGCCGCAGCCGAGGGCTTGTCCTCGAACTCCTCGAAGAGGTCCCGCCAGTCCTCGCCCATCCGCTCGGCGAGCACCTGGTGCACGGTGCGGGTCGGCATCGGAGGGGCGGCCTCCTGGAGCTTGGTCAGCGTCGCCCGGTACGGCCCCGCGACCTCCTCCGGAAGCGCGGATTCGAAGACGGAGAGCGCCTGGCCGAACTTCATGGCGCCCCCCTTCAGCTCCCCGAGCACCTTGAACAGCTGCTCCGCGGTCCGCTGCTGCAGGTCGTGCCCCACAAGGTCGGCCGACAGCCCGCCGATGCGCTTGCCCAGCCCCCACGCGGAGCGGCCGGCGAACCCCAGAGGCAGCGCCGCGAGTTTCGCCGTACGCGTCACTGCCTTGCGGGGGAGATCGGACATGGGCCCCTCCAACTTCCAGACGGCTCTACCGGACAGCACCGAGGACGGCGACCATCAGGCCATTGTGACCTCTTCCAGGACTCCCGCCGAGGGTGGGAGTTCCGCTGTCACCAAAGCGGCACCGCACGGACACTCAGGATGGGCGGAGAGCTGCTCGGTGTCACCTGTCAGATGCGGCATCGAGAAGCGCACCCTGTAGCCGGCCGCGCAACCACCGTCGCCGTCCAGGTAGCTCAGCGCGTAGGAGGCGATGGCCCCCGCGACCATCGTCGCCAGTGCGACATCGCAGGCGGGAACCCCCGCCCGGCGCCTTCCCGAGGTGCGCCACTGCCCCACGACCAGCGGCCAGCTCGGGTCCCGCTCGGCGCGACCTCGCAGCATGCACTCCGCGCAAGGAGAGACCCCGGGGAGGACCAGCGGCCCCACCACGCCTGTGCCCTCCACCACTCCGCCGTACAGATGCGGCGTCCCGGCCTGGACGAAGCCCTCCGAGGACGCCGGATCCGGGGCGTAGGCGTCCAGGCCGTCGCGCGGCGCCACCACCACCAGGCCCACGGCGCCTCTCGTACGGCCGCGTACCCGGGAGCGCCAGGGTCTCGCCCTGCTGACCGCCTTGCGGGCTGCGGCATCTCGGCGCTCGCCGACCGCGTCCGCCGTGATGCCTCCCGGAACCGTGTCCCACGGCTCGACGTGACCACCGTCCACGACGTCGACCTCGCCCACCCCGGCCGCCGACAGCGTCGACGCCACCAGCGCTCCCACCCGCCCCGCTCCCCGCACCTGCACGCTCTTCTCCCTGCGGGCCACGAGCCGGCGCAGCCCTCCTCCCGGTTCGCGGTGCACCACCGACAGCGAGCCGAGGTCCGGACGCAGGCCGTCGCTCACACTGGCCGCGGCCTGCCGGTCCGCAGTGGCGTCGTCGAGCACGCCGGCCGAGGAGAGCCTCTCCACCAGACGGTCCGCCGTAGCGGAGGAGAGGCCCAGCCGCGCGGCCTCCTCCCGCAGCTGGACGAGGCTTCGCGTACCGTCCATGAGCTCCATGAAGCCCGCCGTGGTGTTGTCCACCGGCCCCAGCAGCACGGCGTGTGCAGGCGCCGCGCCGTACTGCACCGTCTGCCTGTCACGCCAGGCCCGCCGCAATGCGGGCTTGATCATCGGATGCATGCTCTTCCCGTTCCGTGAGGTGCCGACCCATCGGGCGCTCCGCCCGTGGAAGGACAGAATGCGGTTGCAGGCAAGGAACCCGCCGGAAGTTGTCCACAGGGCTGGGGAGTAGTCGTACGAGTCGAGTGCATATCAGGGCATAAGCCTCGTATCCGACCGGAGGTGGGACTTCCGCCACACTCAACGGGTAACGTCGACGCGTGCCCGCCGACCCGCTGAAGAGCACCAGCCAGCAGGCGGTCGAAGTGCGTCGCAGCGCGCGCCGCAGACGCACGGTCTCCGCCTATCGCGAGGGTGACCGCACCATCGTGATGATCCCTGCCCGGATGTCTCGGGACGAGGAGCAGCGCTGGGTCGGAGTCATGCTCGAAAAGCTCGCCGCCCAGGAGAGCAAGCGCCATCTCGGCGACAGCGAGCTGGCGGCACGCGCCGCCCAGCTCTCCGAGCAGTATCTGGGGGGTCGCGCGCGGCCCGCTTCCGTGCGCTGGGTCACCAACCAGAACACTCGATGGGGTTCCTGCACCCCCGCCGAGGGCAGCATCCGGCTTTCGCACCGCCTGCGCGGCATGCCGGGATACGTCGTCGACTACGTCCTGCTGCACGAACTCGCGCACCTGCTGGTGCCCGGACACGGCGCCCGCTTCTGGGAGTTGCTGGAGGTCTATCCGCGTACGGAGCGGGCACGCGGCTTCCTGGAGGGGGTCGTGGCGGCCGACCGGCTGCCGCAACTTCCTGCCGCACGCGACGAGTGAACTTCGCGAGGCATTGGATAGCCTGGCGCTTCACACGGCACACATTTGCGGACGGGGGGACGGTCGTTACGTATGGCCAGGGAATTCCAGCGCGGCCACAAGGCCAAGATCAGTGATCTGACAGCCGGGCGCGATCTGTACGTGGGAGTGCAGATCGCCGGTCCCGGACTCTCCTTCGACATCAGCTGTTTCGGTCTCGACGCCGACGAACGGCTCTCCGACGACCGGTACTTCATCTTCTTCAACCAGCCGAAGTCGCCGGAGGAGTCGCTGCAGCAGCTCGGCGCCCAGTCAGGCGACACGGAATCCTTCCGTGTGACGCTGGACAGGATCCCCTCTCAGATCAAGCGCCTCTCGTTCACCGCCGCCCTCGATGGGGCCGGCCAGATGTCGCAGGCGCAGTCCGGCTACATCCGGATAGTCGCCGGCGGTGAAGAGGTCGCCCGGTATTCGTTCGACGGTTCCGAGTTCAGCACCGAACGTGCCGTGATGCTCGGGGACTTCTACTTCAAGGACGAGTGGAGGTTCGCCGCCGTCGGGCAGGGCTTCGACGGCGGTCTCGATGCATTGCTGCGCAATTTCGGCGGCGAAGTCCTCGAAGAGGAGGAGCCGGCGGCGGCCGAGCCCGCTCAGGCCCCGGGTTTCGCGCCGCCCGGAGGTGCCTCGGAGCCACCCGGATTCGCGCCGCCGGCGGGCGCGCCGGCCCCGGCTTCCGCTCCGCCGGCCGCGAGCGCCCCACCGCAGCAACCGCCCGCGTTCGGTGCGCCCCAGCCGGCGGCCGCCCAGCAGGGCCCCGTTCCCGGTACGCCGGCGCACGCGTCCGCCCCGACGATCGCGGCCCCGGACGCCTACGCCCAGGGGCAGGCGCCTGCCCAGCCGGCGCCCCCCGGCCCGCCGGGACCGCCACCGCAACAGCCCGCCCCCACGCAGACGTTCAGCCCACCGCAGGCACCGCAGCCGCCTCAGGCACCGTTCGCTCCGCAGGCCCCGCAGGCCCCGCAGGCGCCCTTCGGCTCGCATGCCCCGCAGGTCCCGCAGATCCCGCAGGGTCCTGCCGCGGGCATGGGCGTCACGCTCGACAAGTACCGCGAAGCGCCCACGGGCCAGCGCTGGACGCTGCAGAACGAGCAGCTGGCCCGCGTCGACCTCGGCATCGACGGTGAGCCCGTCCTGGCCCGCCAGGGCAGCATGGTCCTCTACCAGGGGAAGGTCGACTTCAGCTACAAGGGTGCGGGCTTCCGCGGCCGGGTGGTCGGCAACGCCACGGGCCAGGAGATGCAGCTGATGCGCTGCACCGGCGGGGGCCAGGTCTTCTTCGCCGAGGAGGCCGCCACTCTCCACCCGATCGAGTTGCAAGGTGACTCGATCTGCGTCTCCGCGGACCACGTCCTCGCCTTCGACGAGAGCCTTCAGTACGAGGTGCGCAGGATCGAGGGCCACGGGATACCGGGCGGTGCGCTCTTCACGATGGTCTTCCAGGGCACCGGCACTGTCGTCGTCACGACTCAGGGCCCCCCTGTGGTCCTTCCCGTCACCCCCACCACCTTCGCCGACGCCGATGCCGTCGTGGCCTGGTCGGCCGCGGCCCAGGTCATCGTCTCCAGCCAGGTCAGGCTCCGCCGCCAGGCCTACCCCGGGCACAGCGGCGAGACCGTGAATCTCCAATTCCGCGGTGCGCCCGGCAACTTCATCGTCGTCCAGCCCTACGAGGTGTGAGGGAGCCCGTCATGGACCAGCAGCTCATCGCGGGCTACGCCCCGTCCCAGCCCGTGGCCCGCATGGAGAACCACGGGCCGCACATGCTCAAGGTCGTCATGCAGAGCGGCCACGATCTCTTCGCCCGCGTCGGTTCGATGATCGCCTACGAGGGTTTCGTGCAGTACGAGCCGAACCCGCCCGCGGTGCGGCAGCGCGCCTCCCAGTGGCTCACCGGCGAAGGCGCGCCGCTCATGCGCTGCCACGGCGACGGCCTGCTCTACCTGGCCGACTACGGTGCGAACGTCGTGGTCCTGAACCTCAACGACGAGAGCATCTCCGTCAACGGCACCAACCTCCTCGCCTTCGACGCCCATCTCGAATGGGGAGTGCAACGCGTCAAGGGGATGGCCAAGTTCGCAGGCCAGGGCCTCTTCAACGTCGCCGTCACCGGCACCGGCTGGGTGGCGTTGACCACCCGCGGCCAGCCCGTCGTCGTCGACTGCGGCCGTGGTGAGGACGAGACGTCGGTGGACCCGGACGCCCTCGTGGCCTGGTCGACGCATCTGAAGATGAAGGGGAAGCGCAGCTTCAAAGCGTCCGCGATGATCGGCCGGGGCAGCGGAGAGGCGTACCAACTGGGCTTCTCCGGCCAGGGGTTCGTCGTCGTACAACCGAGCGAGGACAGCGCCGACCGCCTGCGGGCACGAGGCTGACGGGGGAGGACGAAGGATCATGCAGAGCCCGCTTTTCGGCTACACCGAGGTCCAGAGCCAGGACCGCTACGCGATGCAGAACCCGAGGCTGCTGCGCGTCTCCCTCACCGGCCACGAGGACGTGCTCGCCCGCAAGGGCAGCATGGTCGCCTACCAGGGAATGCTGGAGTTCGACGGTGAGTACCAGACGCCCCAGCAGCGGAACGCGAGGCGGAGGACGGGCGAGGGACTCGACCTCATGCGCTGCTCAGGGCAGGGGACCGTCTATCTCGCCAACCTCGCCCAGCACGTGCATCTGGTGGACGTCGAACGCGACGGTCTGACCGTCGACAGTGCGTACGTCCTCGCCCTCGACTCCCAGCTGCACTGGGAAGTCATCGCGGTGGACAGTCAGTTCGGCGTCTCCGGGTCCGGCAAGTACAACCTCAACATCACCGGACGGGGCAAGGTCGCGCTGATGACGTCCGGACAGCCCCTCATGATGCGGGTCTCGCCGGACGCCTACTCGAACGCCGACGCCGACGCGGTCGTCGCCTGGTCGAGCTCCCTGCGCGTGCAGATGCAGGCGCAGACGAGCGCTTCGCAGGTGTGGCGCCGTCGCGGAAACACCGGCGAGGGCTGGGAGTTGAGCTTCATGGGCCAGGGTTACGCCCTCGTCCAGCCCAGCGAGCTGCTGCCTCCCCAGAACGCCGTGATCGGCCAGGGGCTCCGCGCGCAGTACGGCATGGGCCCGAACGGAGCGGCAGGCCAGAACCAGGGCAACATCTTCACCAACTGAGCCGTGGCGGGGCCGGGCCTCCGTCCGTGAGACGGGGGACCGGCCTCACACGCACACCCGGCGGGTGCCCAGCCCGTCCGGCAGCGCCCCGCTCAGTTCACCCTGTCCGCGCCAGCACGCGGGAGCGCTCCGTGAGCGACACCACCGACTCGTCGGCCACGGCCGCCACTTCGCCGTAGCCGAACCAGCGCAGCTCCAGGGACTCCTCGCTCACCTGCTCCAGCGACCCGGCCGGCGCCAGCGCCGCGTACTGCACGTCCAGATGCCAGGCACACGGCGTCAGATGGCGGTCGAGCCGCACAGGCCCGCCCGCCATCAGCGTCAGACCGCTGATGCCCGACTCCTCCGTGGCCTCCCGCAGAGCGGCGTCCTCGAGCGTGGCGTCCTCGGGTTCGCAGTGCCCGCCCGTCTGCAGCCACATCCGCAGCTTGCGGTGCAGCGTCAGCAGGACGCGCTCTCCGCCCGGATCGATCACAAGCGCGCTGGCCGTGATGTGACCGTCCTTGCACGCCTTCCACATGCCGTCCGGACGGGACTGGAGGTGGCGGAGGTACTCCTCGCGCAGGCGTTCCTGCGCCTCGTCCGGGGCGGGCCACTCCGTGAGCCTTCGGACGGCGTCCTCGAGCAGGCTCACTTCTTCTCGCCGGGGTCGCTGCCGTCGCCGCGGCCCTCGTCACCGCCGTCGTCAGGGCGCCCGTCACCAGCGGCTTCGCCGCCGTCACCGCCGGAGCCCTCTCTCGCGCCGGCCGAGTTGCCGCCGGACGCCCCCTCCGCGGCGTCGCCCAGCATCTTGTCCAGCTCGGAGAAGTCGGCGTTCTCGCTGTGCACGAAGCCGTCGGGGTCGTCCAGGTCCGCCGCGGTCGGCAGCATGTCGGGGTGCGCCCACAGCCCGTCGCGCCCCTCCATGCCCCGAGCGTCCGTGAGCGAGGCCCACAGCCGGGACGCGTCGCGGAGCCTGCGGGGGCGCAGCTCCAGCCCGATCAGCGTGGCGAACGTCTGTTCCGCCGGGCCTCCCGAGGCGCGGCGCCTGCGCAGCGTCTCCCGCAGGGCGGAAGCAGACGGCAGGTGCGGCTCGGCGGCGGCGTGGACGACCGCGTCCACCCAGCCCTCCACGAGCGCGAGAGCCGTCTCCAGCCGGGCCTTCGCGGCCTGCTGCTCCGGAGTGTCCTCGGGCTGGAACATGCCCTGCTGCAGGGCCTCCTGCAACTCCTCGGGCCGCTGCGGGTCGAACTGGCCGACCACGTCCTCCAGCTTGCTGGTGTCGACCTTGATGCCGCGGGCGTACCCCTCGACCGCTCCGAAGAGATGCGACCGCAGCCACGGGACATGGGCGAAGAGCCGCTGGTGGGCCGCCTCGCGGAGCGCGAGATACAGCCGCACCTCGTCCTGGGGGACGCCGAGCCCCTCACCGAGCGCCGACATGTTCCCCGGCAGCAGCGCGGCCTTTCCGGGCGGCCCCAGCGGCAAGCCGATGTCGGACGAGCCGACGACCTCGCCGGCCAGCACACCCAGGGCCTGACCGATCTGCGTACCGAACATCGCGCCGCCCATGGAGCGCATCATTCCGATGAGCGGACCGGCCATCGCCTGCATCTCTTCGGGCAGTACGTCGCCCATGGCTGCCCCGACGCGCTCGGCGACGGGGTCGACCAGGTCCTTCCACACGGGGAGCGTCAGCTCGACCCACTCCGCACGGCTCCACGCCTCCGCGGTGCCCGAACCGGACGGCAGGGACGTCACGCCGTCGAGCCAGAGATCGGCCAGGCGGACGGCTTCCTGCACCGCGGCACGGTCGCTCGGGCCGATGCTGGCATCCTTCGTGGCCTTCTCGGAGCCCTCCGGCAGTGCGTCGCGGCCGGGCGGCCCCGCTGCGACGGTCTGCCGCGCGATGTCCTTGGCCATCTCCCAGTTCACGGGCCCTCCCTCGTAGGAGAGCATCTGCCCGAGCTTCTGGAAGGCGGCGCCGAGGTCGTTGGGGTCCATGCCGCCCTGACCGCCGCCGAGCGAGCCGAACATCGCGGCCAGCGGATTGTCGGCACCGGGTCCTCCCGGGCCTCCGCCGAAACCGAAGGGGCCGGGCGCCCCGCCCCGGCCCTGACCACCGCCCTGACCGCTCTGACCGCCTTGGCCACCCTGGCCGGCGCCGTCACCCTTCTTCTTGCCCTCGTCCCCGTCTTCGGGCTCCTCGGGAGGTACGCCGAATCCGAATGGGAAGTCACTCACGGGTTTCCTCGGCTCTGTCTCGTGGGTCTCGTGCGTTCAAGGTCCTGCGGGTCTCGCCGGACGGTGCGCTGACGTTGGCTCGCAGGAACGAGCCAGTGGACTACGTTGGACTGGACCGGCTGGCCGAAGTGGACCAATCGGGATATACGCGAGTCTGCACGGATCTCGTCGGCTCCACCTCCAGCCTAGACACCTGTCAGGCAGGATGGAGCCTGCGCACCTCCTACCAGAAACAACCGCTGGAGACGACCGGTGAGTTCCTCCGAGAGCAACGTTCGCGCAGCGCGAACCCCAACCGTCGCCGTGACGGGCGCCGCCTCGGGGGTCGGGGCGCTCCTGACGGAGCGCCTTGCCGCTTCGGAGGAGATCAAGCGCGTCATCGCCCTCGACGAGCGCCGGGGCGAGGTCAGCGAGGCGCAGTGGCACACGCTGGACGTCCGGGACCCCGCCATCGCCGACCGTCTCCGCAACGACGGCGATCCTGTCGACGTCGTCGTCCACCTCGCCCTCGACCTCGACCTGGAGACGGACCCCACCGCCCGTACCGCCCTCAACGTCCGCGGCACCCAGACGGTGCTCACCGCGGCCGCGGCCGCAGGCGTGCGGCGCGTGGTGCTGTGCACGTCGACGATGGTGTACGGCGCCCTTCCGGACAACGACGTACCGCTGAGCGAGGACGCCGAACTGCGCGCCACCGCCGAGGCCACGGCAGTCGGCGACCTGCTGGAGATCGAGCGGCTCGCCCGCCGTGCGCCCCGCGCGCACCCCGGGCTCAACGTCACGGTCGTACGCCCCTCGGTCCTCGTCGGGGCGGGCACGGACACCGCCCTGACCCGCTACTTCGAATCACCCCGGCTGCTCGTGGTGGCCGACTCCCGCCCCTGCTGGCAGTTCTGCCACGTGGAGGACCTGGTCACGGCTCTGCAGTACGCGGTCCTGGAGAAGGTCGACGGCGAGTTCGCCGTCGGCTGCGACGGCTGGCTGGAGCAGGAGGAGGTCGAGGAGCTCACGGGGATCCGGCGGATGGAGCTGCCCTCGGCGGTCGCGCTGGGGGCCGCTTCCCGGCTGCACCGGCTCGGTCTGACGCCCTCGCCCGCGGGCGATCTCGCCTACACCATGCACCCCTGGGTCGTCTCGGGATCACGGCTGCACGACGCGGGCTGGCGGCCTCGCTGGACGAACGAGGAGGTGCTGGCGGAGCTGCTGGAGGAGGTCGCCGGACGCCACACCCTCGCCGGACGCCGGCTGGGACGTACGGAAGCAGCCACTGCGGCGGGCGCGGGCGCGACCGTCGCTCTGCTCGGCACCGCCGCACTCGTGCGCAGGGCCCGCAAGCGCCGCGGCCTGTAGGGGCGTCGGCGCACGGCCGGTCCGCTCCGCGGCGCCGGCGTGCACCGCCGGGGGTGCTTCCGGTTCCACTGGCTGTGGTGCGTAGGGCAGCATGAGGGCATGTCGCAGAAGTTCGATCACCCTGCTGAGCAGGCCGCGGACGACCCCATCCGGTTGCTCGGCATCCGGGAGGCGCCCCTCTCCGTGGACGAGGTCTTCGCCGCCGTGGGCGACGACGCGTCGGGGGGCACCGCGCTCTTCGTGGGGACGGTCCGCGATCACGACGGCGGTGCTGACGTCACCCGTCTGGGTTATTCGTCCCATCCGACAGCTGAAGCCGAGCTGCGCCGGGTCGCGGAGAAGGTGGCCGCGGACTTCCCGGTTCGGGCGCTCGCAGCCGTGCACCGGGTGGGCGAGCTGGAGGTGGGGGACCTCGCCGTCGTCGTCGCCGTCTCCTGCCCGCACCGCGGGGAGGCCTTCGACGCCTGCCGCCGCCTGATCGACAACCTCAAGCACGAGGTCCCGATCTGGAAACACCAAACCTTCTCCGACGGCACCGAAGAATGGGTCGGAGCGTAGCGACGTCACTCTGGGGTGGCGGTCGGGTGACGGGTGGGTGGGTCGGAGCGTAGCGACGTCATCTCGGGGTGGTGGCTGGGTGACGGGTGGGTGGGTCGGAGCGTAGCGACGTCACTCTGGGGTGGCAGTCGGGCCTTGGCGACCGGGCGGGGTTTCGAAGATCTCGTGAAGCTCCCCTCGCGGGATCGGTGCAGCTCTTTCGGTGTCTCTTCACGGAAGATGCGTGGGCGGTCTGGCGTAGAGCTGTCACCGGGGCAGGCGACGGATGACCCGCTCAGCGCATGTCCGGCTTGCGTAACCAGGCCCCGCGAATGAGCGTTGTCCTGCCGAGAGTTAATCTGCTCATCGGCCGTTGTGCTCGGCTGATGTCCGTCGGGCGACGTGTTCACAGGGGGTCGGGAGGTCTTCGTGGCAGCACTTTCGTGGTTGCTGATTCCGATTCTTGCGGCTGTCGCTGCCGGTGTCTGGAGCAGCTGGGCGAGCCGGCGCCGCACTGGCACCCCGGATTCGGCGGGGGTCGCTGGTTACGAGCGTTTCCGGGCGGCCATGGAGCGTTCCCGGAGCGAGGAGACGGACCGCCCGGCGGCGTCCGATCCCGGCACCGAAACGTTTGGGCAGGCGTCCCGTCCGACGCCGGACCGTCCCGCCCGCACAGCCGAATGACTGTGCGATCCCGTACTGTCGTGCCATGCCACGCCGCACTGCGACGATGCTCGCGTCCACGCTGCTGCTGATAGGTCTGCTCTGCGCAGGGGTGCTGATCAAGGTCCCTTACGCAGAGATGTCGCCGGGTCCCACGGTCAACACGCTCGGTGAGCACGACGGGGAGCCCGTTCTCAACATCAAGGACCGCAAGACGTACGAGACGTCCGGCCACCTGAACATGACGACGGTCCGCGTCACGGGTGCCGACTACCGGATGAACCTCGCGGAGGCCGTCAGCGGCTGGCTCCAGCACGACAGCGCGGTCGTCCCGCATTCCACGCTCTACCCCGAGGACAAGTCGGCCAAGGAGGTCGACGAGGAGAATGCCGAGGAGTTCAGCGCCTCCCAGGAGAGCGCGAAGGTCTCGGCGCTCAGGGAGCTGAAGATCAAGGTTCCGTCGTTCGTCATCGTCGGCTCCGTCGTCAAGGGCGGCGCCTCTGAGGGCAAGCTGCACGCGGGGGACGTGGTCCGGGCCGTGGACGGCAAGAAGGTGCGGGACCCCAAGGACGTGGCGGGGGTCGTCACCAAGCGCAAGCCGGGGGAGAAGGTCCGCTTCACCGTGGTTCCGGCGTCGAAGGCGGAGGCGGCGGAGAAGGCCGGGAAGAAGCTGTCCGCCCGCGACGAGCAGCAGATAACCGTCGGCACGAGGAAGGCCGAGGACGACGGGCGCACCATAGTCGGCATCCAGCCCGCGATCGGCCACGCCTTCCCGTTCGACATCGACATCAAGCTCGCAGACGTCGGCGGCCCGAGCGCCGGACTGATGTTCTCGCTCGGCATCATCGACAAGCTGACCCCCGAGGACCTCACGGGCGGCTCTTTCGTCGCCGGTACGGGCACCATCGACGACAAGGGCAAGGTCGGGGCCATCGGCGGCATCCAGATGAAGACGGTGGCCGCCCGCGCCAAGGGCGCCAAGTTCTTCCTGACCCCCGAGGACAACTGTCCGACGGCGGCGAAGGACAAGCCCGCCGGCCTCACCCTCGTCAAGACCGGCACGATCGGCGACGCGATGGACGCTCTGGAGAAGATCCGCAAGGACGACACGGGCGCGCTGCCCAAGTGCAAGGCGGACTGACGGGGAGAGCGCCAGCTCACGGCGTCAAGGGCTGAGCCCCAGCCCGGCGGGCCCCTCACGCCGGCTGTGCGAATCCCATCAGTGAAGGGGCCGCCGCCGGCCGCCCTCCGCGACGCGGCACTCACTGCCCGCGTACGCGCAGTGAGTGCCCGGCGGCTCCGGCGCCCGTGGGTCACTCCTCGAACGTCGCCGCCAGTGCCTCCGCCAGGCCGGGGACCAGGCCGGCTCCCGTGAGCACCTCCGTGGAGGCGTCCTTCTCGCGCAGCCGCAGAGCCGACTCCCGGGTGCCGTCGCGCAGCACCGCGACGGTCATGCGGACCTCCTGACGCTCCGGGTGCTCCGCGACCCACTTGGTGAGCTCGTCCTCGGCGCCCTCGCGCTGGAGGGCCTCGGGGATGGCGTCCTCGGCGGACTGCGGCAGCATCAGCCGTTCCACCGTCATCGCGCAGCCCGCCACGGAGTCCGGCCAGGCGATGGTCGCCAGGAACTCGTCGAGCGGGGCGCCCGTGGGGAGTTCGTCCTGTTCCACCGGCGTGAGCGAGGTGCCCGGCCGGCCGGTGTCGTCGAAGCCGAGCTGTCCGGCCAGTTCGGGTTCCTGTTCGCGCAGCTGAGCCGTGTCGACCAGTGCGAAGAGCCGGCTGGGCTGGTCCCAGCCGAGGCCCGCCGCGTACTCGTCGAGCTCCAGCACCGCCTGGGTGAGCGGGTCGGATGCCAGGGGCGTGCCGTCGGTAGAAAGGTTGTCCATCCCTATATCGTGCCGCCTTCGACCCCGGGATCGGGAACTGGGTAAAGGTTCGTTAAGTTGCATGAGTGGGCCTACGATGCGGGCCCGTCTTATTCACTGCGATCTTCGAGGTGCGCACCTTGGCTTTCCAGATGCCGGACCGGGGCTCAGGCGGCGGTCCCTCAGGGCCACGGATCAGAGTGGGCCGCCCTTCCCGACGTGCCCGGACACTGCTGATGACAGTGGGCGTGCTCGCGGTGCTGGCCATGCTCTTCGTCATGTTCACCGGGTTCTGGACCGACTGGCTCTGGTATCGCTCGGTGCAGTACAGCTCGGTCTTCACCAAGACGCTGTGGACGAAGGTCGGCATGTTCGCCGTCTTCGGTCTGCTGATGTCCCTGGCCGTCGGGCTCAACATCTGGCTGGCCCACAGGCTGCGCCCGCCGCTCAGCGCCATGTCGCTCGAGCAGCAGAGCCTCGACCGGTACCGCATGAGCATCGCCCCGTACAAGAAGTGGGTGCTGCTGGGCGTCACCGCGCTCGTCGGGCTGATCGCCGGTGCGTCGGCCGCCGGGCAGTGGCGTACGTGGCTGATGTGGGTCAACGGCGTCCCGTTCGGCAAGACCGACGCGCACTTCGGCGAGGACATCTCGTTCTACGCTTTCGACCTGCCCTGGTACCGCTTCCTGCTCAGCTTCGGCTTCGCCGCAGTCGTGCTGTCGCTGATCGCCGCCGCGCTCGTGCACTACCTCTACGGCGGGCTCCGCATCACCACCCCGGGCGCCAGGGCGACCGCGCAGGCCACCGGGCACCTGTCCGTGCTGCTGGGGTTCTTCGTCGCACTGAAGGCCGTCGCGTACTGGCTCGACCGCTACGGGCTCGCTGTGAAGTCGGGTGACTTCAAGGCCACCGACAACTGGACGGGCCTGAAGTACGTCGACGCCAACGCCTACCTTCCGGCGAAGACGATCCTCTTCTGCATCGCCATCATCTGCGCACTGCTCTTCTTCGCCACGATCTGGCGCCGCACCTGGCAGCTGCCCGTCATCGGCTTCGGCCTGATGGTGCTCTCGGCGATCCTGATCGGCGGCCTCTACCCGGCGATAGTCCAGAAGTTCCAGGTCCAGCCGAACGAGCAGGCCAAAGAGACGCCGTACATCGAGAAGAACATCAAGGCGACGCGCGACGCCTACGACATCAACGATTCGCAGGTCGACGACTATTCGGGGACCAGCAAGAAGGGCAAGGAGGAGCTGCGCCAGGCGGCCGACGACACCGCGAGCACGCGCCTCCTCGACCCGAACGTGGTCTCGCCGACGTTCCAGCAGAAGCAGCAGGTCCGCGGGTACTACCAGTTCCCCGCGACGCTCGACGTCGACCGCTACAAGACCAAGGACGGCAGGGAGCAGGACACCGTCGTCGGCCTCCGGGAGATCAACACCGACGGCATCCCGGAGAAGAACTGGATCAACGAGCACTTCAAGTACACCCACGGCTACGGCATGGTCGCCGCCAAGGGCACCACGGTGGACAAGGACGGCGCGCCGGACTTCACCGAGAAGGACCTCCCGCCCAAGGGCGACAAGGGCAAGTACGAAGGCCGCGTCTACTACGGCGAGAAGACCACGCAGTACTCGATCGTGGGCGGTCCGCAGAAGGAGCTCGACTACGCGGACGACAACGGGGAGAAGACGTACACCTACACCGGCAAGAGCGGTGTGAACCTCTCCAACCCGCTGAACCGGGCCGCGTACGCGGTGAACTTCAACGAGCCGCAGATCCTGTACTCCGGTGCGATCGGCGAGGGCTCCCGGATCCTCTACAACCGGACGCCCAAGGAGCGCATAGAGGCTGTCGCCCCCTGGCTGACGATCGACGGAGACCCGTACCCGGCGGTCGTCGACGGGCGCATCAAGTGGATCGTCGACGCGTACACCACCTCGGACGGCTACCCGTACTCCTCCCGCACGACGCTCGGCGACACGACCGCCGACTCGCTGACGAGGGACGGCCAGCGTGCTGTGGTCGCCCGGCAGAACCGGGTCAACTACATCCGCAACTCCGTCAAGGCGACGGTGGACGCGTACTCCGGCAAGGTCGACATGTACCAGTGGGACAAGAAGGACCCGGTGCTGAAGACCTGGATGAAGGCGTTCCCGGACACGGTCAAGCCGAAGGGCGCGATCGGCGACGACCTGATGGACCACCTGCGGTACCCGCAGGACCTGTTCAAGGTGCAGCGCGAACTGCTGACCCGGTACCACGTCACGTCCCCGTCGCAGTTCTACAGCGGCAGTGAGCGGTGGCAGATCCCGGACGACCCGACGCACAAGGGCAACGCGGTTCCGCCGTACTACCTGAGCCTGCAGATGCCCGACGAGAAGAAGCAGACGTTCTCGCTGACGACGACCTTCAACCCCAACAAGCGGGAGACTCTCGGGGCGTTCATGGCCATCGACGCCGATCCCCGCAGCTCGGGGTACGGCAAGATCAAGATGCTGAGGCTGCCGTCCAACACGACCGTCTCCGGCCCCTCGCAGGTGCAGAGCAAGTTCAACTCCGACCCGGCGATCGCCGAGTCGCTGAACCTCCTCAAGCGGGGCGACTCGGAGATCGAGTACGGCAACCTGCTGACGGTGCCGCTGGAGGGCGGCCTGCTCTACATCGAGCCCGTGTACGTGCGCGGTGCGGGCACCAACTACCCGCGCATGAGGAAGGTCCTCGTCACGTACGGCGAACGCATCGCTTTCGAGGACACGTTGGGGCAGGCCCTCGACAAGGTCTTCGACGCCAAGGGCGGCTCCGACGAGGGCGAGGAACCCGACAAGCCGGAGGAACCGCCGGCTTCCGGTGACGCGACCGTGCAGGAAGCCCTCGAGAAGGCGCAGGAGGCGTACGACGACGGCCAGCGCGCCCTGGAGAAGGGCGACTGGAAGGAGTACGGCAAGGCGCAGGACGACCTGGAGGCCGCACTCGAGGACGCCCGCGACGCCGAAGAGGAAGCGAAGAAGAAGGAGTAGCCGAGGCCCTGCGGGCCCCGGGCTCGCAGGGCGGCTGCCCGTGTGCTGAGCACCCCGCGCCGTGGTGTAGAGTTGTCATCACAACGGCGCGGGGTGGAGCAGCTCGGTAGCTCGCTGGGCTCATAACCCAGAGGTCGCAGGTTCAAATCCTGTCCCCGCTACTGAAGATGAAGGGCCCGGATCCTCAAGGATCCGGGCCCTTCGTTCTGTTGACGCGCCGCGTGCCCAACACCCTTTCGTGGCAAGCGGTTTGAGGTGTCTCTCTGTCGGGAAGTCGACAAACCTCTGAAGTGACCTCACTTGGTGGTGGTATTCCAGGTGTACGTGGGTTGCGGGTGGTGCGACGATGGTGCTTATGGGGGACAAGGTGAGGCTCGACGGTCCACCGAGGACCGGCGCGAGCCGGACTGGTATTGACAACGACACCGAGGATGCTGCGGCGATGAGCGTCCTCGGGGCTCAACTGCTGCGCCGCGGCGACCTGGACGGAGCCGAAGCGCCGCTCCGCGCGGCCACCGCTGCCGGTGATCGCGCCGCCGCGAACAATCTGGGGGTCCTGCTCCACCAGCGGGGGTACGCCGACGAGGCCGCCGGCTGGTGGCGCGTGGCCGCCGTGGCGGGATCCGCGGCCGCGGCGCACGCACTGGGAAGGCACCACCGCGAGCGCGGGGACGAACCCGCGGCGCACTACTGGCTGCTGCACTCCGCCGAGTGCGGCCACCCGCTGGGCGCGTACGCCCTCGCCGATCTGCTCGAGCACCGCGGCGAGGACGGCGCCGAGAAGTGGTTCCGCGCCGCCGCGGAGCAGGGTCACCGGGAGGCCGCGTACCGCCTGGCGCAGATCGTCGGTGCGCGCGCGTCTGAACTGGCTTCGGAGGGGGAGGAGAGCGCCGAGGCCGCGGAGCAGGCCGCCGGGGAGGCGGAGCAGTGGTACCGGCAGGCGGCCGCGCGCGGTCACCGTCGTGCCGCTCTGCGGCTCGGCGCGATCCTGGAGCGCCGTGGTGAGCTGAAGGAGGCCGGACGCTGGTACCTCACGTCCGCCAAGGACGGCGAGCCCCGTGCCGCGTGCGCGCTGGGCTTCCTGCTGCGCGACGCGGGCGACGAGGAGAGCGCGGCCGTCTGGTGGCGCAGGGCGGCGGAGGACGGGGACGGCAACGCCGCCAACGCCCTGGGCGCCCTGCACGCCGACCGCGGCGAGCGCCAGGCAGCCGAGCGCTGGTACCGGGTGGCTCTCGAATCCGGGTGCGACAACGGGGCGTTCAACCTCGGGCTGCTCTGCGCGGCGCAGGGCCGTACCGCGCAGGCCGAGCAGTGGTACCGCCGTGCCGCGTACGCGGGGCACCGCGAAGCCGCGAACGCCCTCGCCGTACTGCTGCTGCAGCGCGGCGACGCGGACGGCGCCGAGCCGTGGTTCTCCAAGGCCGCCGAGTCCGGCAGCATCGACGCCGCCTTCAACCTCGGCATCCTGCACGTGGGCCGTGGCGACCACGGCACGGCTCGCGTCTGGTACGCGAGGGCGGCCGCGGCGGGTCACGCGGAGGCCGCACTGCAGGTCGGCATCGCGCTGCTGCGTGAGGGCGACGAGCACGGCGCCGGGCGGCAGCTGCGCTGCGCCGCGGGCGGTGGAAGCGTCGAGGGCGCGTTCCGGCTGGGGGTGCTCCTCGAGCGCCGCAGGACGCAGGAGGACACGGCCGGCGCGACCGATCTGCTCAACAACCGCCCGGAGTTCGAGGAGTGGTACGAGCGGGCGGCCGAGCAGGGCCACCGCCGTGCTCAGGTGCGGCTCGGCATGTGCGCGGCTGCCCGCGGCGAGATCGTCGACGCCGCGCGCTGGTACCGCGCGGCGGCGGAGGCGGGAAGCCCCAACGGAGCTTTCAATCTCGGCCTGTTGCTGGCCCGCGAGGGCAGTGAGCCGGAGGCCGCGCTGTGGTGGACGCGGGCGGCCGAGGCGGGGCACGGTCGCGCCGCCCTGCGTCTCGCGCTCCTGAGCGCGCGGCGTGGGGAGCTGGAGCAGGGGCAGTACTGGTGCGCGCAGGCGGTCGAGCTGGGTCCGGACGAGGTGGCCGAGCGCGCGGCCAAGCTGCGTGACGCGCTGCGGTCGGAGCTGTCCGCCTGACCGGGTGGCCCCGCGCATCCGCGCGGGGCCACCCGGGGTGCGCACTGGGCGTGCGGGAACGGATTTGCGCTGGTCGTCGCGGCAGGGTTAGAGTTACGGCACAACGGCGCGGGGTGGAGCAGCTCGGTAGCTCGCTGGGCTCATAACCCAGAGGTCGCAGGTTCAAATCCTGTCCCCGCTACTGAAGATGAAGGGCCCGGATCCTCAAGGATCCGGGCCCTTCATCATGTTCGCGTGATCGCGCTCACGGTGTCTTCGGGGCGCCGGGCGATCGCCGTACGGCGACGGGCACACTCAAGATCAAGAGGAAGTCCGCGGCCCCTGTGAGGGGGCACCGCTTGTCGGACGCGGGGCGCAGCGCTCAGGTGGAAGCGCACTGGGGGCAGGTGCCCCGGTAGGTGACCGTGGCGTCCGCGATGGTGAAGCCGTAGCGCTCGGTCTCGGGGAGATTGGCGAGCGGGTCGCCCGAGGGGTGCACGTCGCGGATGGTGCCGCACCGCGAGCAGACGAGGTGCTGGTGCGTGTGCCGGGCGTTGGGGTCGTACCGCTTCGCGCGGCCGTCCGTGCTGACCTCGATCACCTCGCCGATGGCCACGAGCTCGCTCAGCGTGTTGTAGACGGTGGCACGCGCGATCTCCGGCAGGCGCTCGGAGGCGCGGGCATGCACCTCGTCGGCCGTGTAGTGCACGTGGTCGCCGTCGAGCACCTCGGCGACGACTCGCCGCTGCGCGGTGAGCCGCCAGCCACGGTCACGGAGCCGCTCCAGCAGGTCACTCATACAACAAGCCTAGCAGTGCCGGGGTCCGGGAAAAGAACCCGTATGGAAGTAGTCGCCTTCTTGACTTAGACAATGTCCAATGTAGGCTCGGCAGGGCTAGCTGAGCACAGGCACAAAGCAGGAGGAGCACGTGACGGTTCAGGACAGGACCACTGGCCCGCTGACGACAGAAGCCGGTGCCCCGGTCGCGGACAACCAGCAGAGCCAGACGGCCGGCCCCGGCGGCCCTACCTTGATCCAGGACCAGCTCCTGCTCGAGAAGCTGGCGCACTTCAACCGTGAGCGCATCCCGGAGCGAGTGGTGCACGCGCGCGGCGCCGGGGCGTACGGGACCTTCACGCTGACGAAGGACATGTCGCAGTACACGCGCGCGGACTTCCTCACGGGCGTCGGCAAGCAGACCGAGACCTTCCTGCGCTTCTCCACGGTGGCGGGCAACCTCGGCGCCCCGGACGCGGTCCGTGACCCGCGCGGGTTCGCGCTGAAGTTCTACACCGAAGAGGGCAACTACGACCTCGTCGGCAACAACACCCCGGTCTTCTTCATCCGGGACGCCATCAAGTTCCCCGACTTCATCCACACCCAGAAGCGGGACCCGTACACGGGGTCGCAGGAGGCGGACAACGTCTGGGACTTCTGGAGCCTCTCGCCCGAGTCGACGCACCAGGTCACCTGGCTGATGGGCGACCGCGGCATCCCCGCCACGTACCGGCACATGAACGGGTACGGCTCGCACACGTTCCAGTGGAACAACGCCGACGGCGAGGTCTTCTGGGTCAAGTACCACTTCAAGACGGACCAGGGCATCCAGACCCTCACCAACGAGGAAGCCGACGTCCTGGCGGGCAAGGATCCGGACAGCCACCAGCGGGACCTGCGTGAGGCCATCGAGCGCGGCGACTACCCGTCGTGGACGGTGCAGGTGCAGATCATGCCCGCCGCCGACGCGCCGAACTACCGCTTCAACCCGTTCGACCTGACGAAGGTCTGGCCGCACGCGGACTACCCGCCCATCGAGATCGGCAAGCTGGAGCTCAACCGCAACCCGGAGAACATCTTCGCCGAGGTGGAGCAGTCGATCTTCTCGCCGCACCACTTCGTGCCCGGCATCGGCCCGTCCCCGGACAAGATGCTCCAGGGCCGCCTCTTCGCGTACGGGGACGCCCACCGCTACCGCGTCGGCATCAACGCCGACCACCTGCCGGTGAACCGCCCGCACGCCACGACCGCCAACAGCCACGGCCGCGACGGCCTGATGTACGACGGCCGGCACGGCGGCGCGAAGAACTACGAGCCCAACAGCTTCGGCGGCCCGTCCCAGACGGACCGGCCGCTGTGGGAGCCGGTCGCGGTCTCCGGTCACACCGGGGACCACGTGACGCCGTCCCACACCGAGGACGACGACTTCGTCCAGGCGGGCAACCTGTACCGGTTGATGCCGGAGGACGCAAAGCAGCGTCTGATCGACACCCTCGCGGGCTTCATCTCGCAGGTCGCGCGGGACGACATCGCCCAGCGCGCCATCGAGAACTTCCGGAAGGCGGACGAGGACTACGGCAAGCGGCTGGAGGCCGCGGTCCAGGCCCTGCGCGGCTGATCCGACCGCTCGCCGTGAGAAACCGGAGGGACCGGACGTGTCCGGTCCCTCCGGTGTGTCCGCCCGCTGCCCCTCCAAGGCGGCAGGACGGTGTCCGTGCAGGTCGGAGGTGGCGTCACACCGCGAGGGTGGAGGGCACCTCTCCGGTTCTCGCGGACGTCCAGCAGCGCACGATGTCGCGTACCGAGACGACGCCGACGGGCTCCTGCCCTTCCAGCACGATGAGGTGGCGGAATCCGCCGTGGGTCATCGCTGCGGCGGCTTGTTCGAGTGTCCACTCGGGCGTCGCGAAGACGACCTCGGTGGTGGTGTGCTCCTGGGCCGACTCGCGATCGGGGTCCTGGCCGGCGCCGAGGGAGTTGAGGACGTCGCGCTCGGTGAGGATGCCGACGCCGCTGGTGTCGGGGTCGAAGACGACCGCGGCGCCGACCCGCCGGGCGGACATCAGTGCGGCGGCCTGGCGCAGGGTGTGGGCGGGGCCGATGGTGAGGACAAGGCTGCTCATGGCTTCGCGGACGAGGGTGGGCATGTTCGTGGGCCACCTCCTGGCGGAACCGCTTCCCTTTCGAGAAGCAATTCACAAGGGCACAAGCTTACGTACCCTCATGTTCACATGCCCCCGGAGGCACAACAAGGGTGCGTGCGTGCCGCGGCCGGGGCGAGGGTGAGGGCAGGTGGCGAGCGCCGCCGCCACCTGCGCGATCCCGTCCGGCCGCAGGCTCAGGCCGTCAGATAGCCGAGCACTTCTTCGTGGAGCAGCCCGTTCGAGGCGACCGCGTTCCCGCTGTGCGGGCCCCTTTGGCCGTCGAGCCCCGTGAACGTGCCGCCCGCCTCCTGCACGATGATCGCGTTCGCGGCCATGTCCCACAGGGACAGCTCGGGCTCCGCGCAGGCGTCCACCGACCCCTCGGCGACCATCATGTAAGGCCAGAAGTCGCCGTATCCGCGCGTCCGCCAGCAGTTGCGGGTCAGTTCGAGGAAGCCGGGCAGCATGCCGCGCTCCTCCCAGCCGTGCAGCGAGGAATAGGCGAAGGAGGCGTCCCGGACGGCCTCCACCTGGGAGACCCGAAGCCTGGTGGCCTGCGACAGGCTGCGCCCCGTGTACGCCCCGCCGCCCTTCGCCGCCCACCAGCGCCGGTTCAGGGCCGGCGCGGAGACGAGCCCCACGACGGGCTGGTCGCCCTGCTCGCCCAGCTCGGTGAGGGCGATGAGAGTGGCCCACACGGGCACGCCTCTCACGTAGTTCTTGGTGCCGTCGATCGGGTCGATGATCCACCGGCGGGAGCCGTGGCCTTCGGTGCCGAACTCCTCCCCCAGCACCGCGTCGCGCGGCCGGGTGCGCTTGAGGGACGTACGGATGAGTTCCTCCGCCGCCTTGTCGGCCTCGCTCACCGGCGTCAAATCCGGCTTTGTCTCGATCTTCAGATCCAGAGCCTTGAACCGCTCCATCGTCGCGGCGTCGGCAGCGTCGGCCAGTACGTGGGCGAGACGCAGATCATCGTGGTAGTCCGGCATGTGTGAACAGTATCGACCACGCTGATGGCCAGCCACAGGGCAATGCCCGGGCGCAGCCAAGTGACTGCGGGCCATTCGGGCCGAACGGAGTGTGCGCGCTGTCTTGACAGGGCCTGGCGGCCCGTCAATTCTGTCCGGCACCCCAGCCGCCGGGCACGGAGGCAATGATGCCTACTGCACGCGAGACCCTGCTTGAGGCCGCACACGCGGCTGTCGGAACGCAGCCGTGGCCGGGCGTGCGGATGGTGGACGTCGCCGCCGCCGCGGGTGTGTCCCGGCAGACGCTGTACAACGAGTTCGGCACCAAGGAGGGCCTCGGTGCGGCCCTGGTGGACCGGCTCGTCGAAGGTTTCCTCGACGGTGCCGCGCGGGCGGCCGCCGAAGCCGGCCGGGGGGAGGATCCCGCTGCGTCGTGTGCGGGGGCGGCGTCGTGGATGCTGCGTGCCGCCCGCGACGAGCCCGTCGTGCGTTCCGCTCTCACGGGGTGCTGGGGCGGGCGGATGCCTCCTCCGGGGACCGGCGGAGACGGATCCGCGGAGGACGGCGCGGAGCCCGGACGGCTCGCGGCGGCCCTGTGCGAGCGCATGATGTCCTCGCTCTCACCCAACGGCCACGCGGCGACGCTGAACCGCGCCTGCGAGGCGGGGGTGCGGATAGCGCTGTCGTTCGTCGTGGCGCCCCACGCGGGGCGGGGAGACGAGGAGGCGCTCCGTCAGGTGCGGGACGTCGTACGGGCGCTGCTGGCGGACTCGCACTGACCGTGCCTGCCGGGACGCACTGTCCGCGCGGCGTCCGTGGCGCTGTACGCGAGACCTCGGTCTGCAAGTCCTCTGTGTGCGCGGGCGGCCGGCCAGTGCCTCGGTCAGTCTCCTTCGCCCTGTTCGCGCGTCTCCAGCAGCCGACGCAGTGAGTAGAGGCGCTGCGGATCGGCGTGGCCGTCGGCCACCCACTGGTCCAGGGCGCAGTCCGGTTCGTCGTGGCTGCAGGCCCGCGGGCAGTCGGCGGTGCCGGGTTCGAGGTCGGGGAACGCGCCGATGACACGGGAAGGGTCGACGTGGTGCAGTCCGAACGAGCGCACGCCCGGAGTGTCGATCACCCAGCTTCCCTCCTCTGCCAGCGGGAGGGCGAGAGCTGACGTAGTGGTGTGCCGGCCGCGTCCCGTGACGGCGTTGACGTGACCCGTGGTGCGCCTGCGCTCCTCCGGTACCAGGGCGTTCACCAGGGTCGTCTTGCCCACGCCGCTGTGCCCGACGAAGACGGTCGTCCGCCCGTACAGCAACTGCCGTACACGCTCGGCCGCTTCGCCCTGCTCCAGCTCCGCGCGGCTGGTGACGACGTGGCGCAGTCCGAGCGGCGTGTACTTCTCCAGCAGCGGATCGGCGGGCGACAGGTCGGACTTGGTCAGAACGAGCAGGGGTTCCAGCCCCGAGTCGTACGCGGCGACCAGGCAGCGGTCGATCAGGCGCGGGCGCGGCTCGGGATCGGCGAGGGCGGTGACGATGGCGAGCTGGTCCGCGTTGGCGACGACCACGCGTTCGAACGGGTCGTTGTCATCTGCCGTACGGCGCAGCACCGACGTGCGCTTCTCCACGCGCACGATGCGCGCGAGGGTGTCCTTGGCGCCCGAGAGGTCTCCGACGAGTGCGACGCGATCGCCGACCACCACGCCCTTGCGGCCCAGTTCGCGCGCTTTCATCGCGGTGACCGTGCGGTCGTCGACGAGGCACGTCAGACGGCCCCTGTCGACGGTGAGCACCATGCCCGCCGCCGCGTCCTCGTGCTTCGGGCGGTTGTGCGTACGCGGGCGTGTGCCCTTGCGGTTGGGGCGTACGCGGATGTCGTCCTCGTCGGTGTGCTTGCCGTAGCGGCGCATCGCGGAAGCCTCTCAGGCTCTCTCTTCGACGCGCTCGCCACCGGGCCCGGCGCCGTGCGCGGCCGTCCGTCCGTCGAGCATGTCCGCCCACAGGCGGGGGAAGTCCGGCATGGTCTTGCCGGTCGTGGCGATGTTCTCCACCTCCACGCCCTCGACCGCGAGGCCGAGCACCGCACCGGCGGTGGCGAGGCGGTGGTCGTCGTAGGTGTGGAAGACGCCGCCGTGCAGCGGGCGGGGGCGGATGCGCAGGCCGTCCTCGGTCTCCGTGACGTCTCCGCCGAGGCCGTTGATCTCCTTGGTGAGCGCGGCCAGCCGGTCGGTCTCGTGGAGGCGGAGGTGGCCCACGCCGCGCAGGACCGACTCGGAATCGGCGAGAGCGGCCACGGCGGCGATGCCGGGGGTGAGTTCACCCACGTCGCCGAGGTCGGCGTCCAGGCCGCGGATCCGCCCGCCGCCCGTGAACGTCAGCCCCTGTTCGCTCAGTTCGCACGAGCCGCCCATCTCGGTGAAGATGCGCCGCAGGGCGTCGCCGGGCTGCGTCGTCCGCTCCGGCCAGTCGCGGACGGTGACCCGGCCGCCGGTGACCAGGGCCGCCGCGAGGAAGGGCTGCGCGTTGGACAGGTCCGGCTCGACGACCAGGTCGCGCCCGCGCAGCGGGCCGGGGGCGACGCGCCAGACGTCCGCCTCGCCGCCGTCCTCGGGGGCGTCGACCCGCACTCCTGCCGCGCGGAGCATGTCGACCGTCATGCGGATGTGCGGGACGGAGGGCAGCGTTCCGCCGGTGTGGCGTACCTCGACGCCCTGGTCGAACCGGGGGCCGGACAGCAGCAGCGCGCTGACGAACTGGCTGGAGGACGACGCGTCGATCTCGACGCTGCCGCCCGGCAGGGAGCCGCTGCCGTGCACGGTCATCGGGAGACGGCCGCGGCCGGCGTCCTCGACGCGGGCGCCCAGGGCGCGGAGGGCGTCGATCACGCCGTGGAGCGGACGTTCGTAGGACCGCGGATCCCCGTCGAAGCGGACGGGGCCGTCGGCGAGCGCGGCGAGCGGCGGCAGGAAGCGCATCACCGTGCCCGCGTTGCCGACGTCGACAGTCGCCGGGCCGCGCAGCCCGGCAGGGGCGACGTCCCAGAACTCACCGGCCCCGCCGGGGCCGGTGACCTCCACGGAGGCGCCCAGAGCGCGTACCGCGTCCGCCATCAGCAGGGTGTCCCGCGAGCGGAGTGGACGGCGCAGCCGGCCCGGCCCGGCGGCAAGAGCCGCAAGCACCAGAGCGCGGTTGGTGACCGACTTGGACCCCGGAACGGCGACGGTCGCGTCGACGGGGGCGGACGCGGACGGTGCAGGCCAGAGGTCGGCGGAGGAGGAGTGCGCGCTCATGAGATTCACTTTAGTCGCTCGGTTCGTCCGCCCTTTCGGGTGGAAACCGCGCATCACCAGGGCAGGACGCGACGCAGCGGCACGGGCCGCCACGCGCCTCCGCCTCCGCAGACGCAGGGCGTCACAGGGCCAGCAGCCAGCGTCCGCCGCCGGTCAGGCAGCAGAGCGTCACGACGTGGAAGAAGAGGAGCCAGACCACTGCGGGGACGTGCGTGAGCCTGGAGAGCTGGTCCGCGTCCGAGTCCGCTGCTCCTCCGCGGCGGCGTTTCCCCTGCAGTTCGAAGACGGGACGGACGCCTCCCAGGAGCAGGAACCACACGGCGCCGTAGGCGAACGCCGCCTGGACCTCGGGCTCCGTCAGCCAGCTGACGAGGAGGAAGAGGCCGCCCGTCAGGAAGACGGTCAGGACCCCGTAGGCGTTGCGGATCATCACGAGCATGAGCAGCAGCAGGGCAGTGGCGCTCCACAGCAGCAGCGTGATGTGGTTCGCGGCCAGCAGCCAGGCGCCGCCCAGCCCCAGCAGCGAGGGCGCTGTGTAGCCGGCGGCGGCGGTGAGCACCATGCCGATGCCTGTCGGCTTGCCGCGGGAGAGCGTCAGGCCGGACGTGTCGGAGTGCAGGCGGATGCCGTCGAGCCGCCGTCCGGAGAGGACCGCGACGAGACCGTGGCCTCCTTCGTGGGCGATGGTCACCGCGTTGCGCGAGAAGCGCCATACGCCGTGCGGCAGTACGGCGCCGAGGGCTATCGCCGCGGTGATCAGGACGAGCCACTGGCTCGGGTCGGGCTGCGTACCGAAGACCCGGTCCCAGAGCCCGGCGATGCTCGTGGTGTCCATGTATTTCCCAGTCCTCCCCGAACCTGCTGTGCGTCGCCTCACAACGCCCCCGCAGCGGCGTGTGCTTCTCCGTGAACGCGCAGCGCTGCCCGTCAGTGCCGTGGCAGTGTGGCACTTATGTGCGGACGGTATGCAGCCAGCAGGAAACCGGAGGACCTTGTCTCACTTTTCGGTGTGGAGAAGTGGGAGCCTCAGGAAGCGCTGGCCCCCGACTGGAACGTGGCACCGACCAAAGAGGTCCACGCAGTCATCGACCGTCCGCTGAAGGGCACGGGCGACCCCCGCCCCGTGAGGCAGATGCGGAAGCTGAAGTGGGGGCTCGTGCCGTCCTGGGCCCAGTCCCCGGACCTCGGCGCGAAGATGATCAACGCGCGTGCCGAGACAGTGCATGAGAAGCCCGCTTTCAGGCGGCCGTTCGCCTCCCGGCGCTGCCTGCTCCCTGCCGACGGCTACTACGAATGGTGCACGGCCCGGGACGAGTTGATGCTGGAGCAGGAGGGGAAGCGGAAGCGTCCCCGGAAGCAGCCGTACTTCGTCACGCCGGCAGACGGCTCCGTGATGGCCATGGCCGGGCTGTACGAGTTCTGGCGGGACGGCACGCTGCCCGACGGCCACCCGCACGCCTGGTGGACGACCTGCACGGTGGTCACGACGGACGCGGAGACAGCGCCGCTGGCGGGTGACAGCGGGGAGGACGGGCCGAAATCCCTGGCCGAGATCCACCCCCGCATGCCGCTGATGCTGATGCCCGAGGTCTGGGACGCGTGGCTGGACCCGGCGCGCCGCTCGCAGGAGGAGCTGCGCGCGCTCCTCGAACCGCCGCCGCCGGGGACGATGCGCGCTTGTCCCGTCTCCACAGAGGTCAGCAACGTGCGGAACAACGGGCCCGAGCTCCTGCACGAACTGACGGGGCCGGAGGTCGGCACCCTCTTCTGAGGGGGCTTCCGAAGGGTTCGCTCTGTGAGGAGCCCGGGCTTCTGGGGTGCCGCCGGTGCATCGGCCACCTCGCCGGGTGGCGCCACGCACAGTCGCACACGCCGCCTCAGCGGTTCGCGGCAGGATGCTCCCATGAGCGAGATCGTGGAGACCCCCGCAGGAGACGCCCGCATCACGTGGCACACGGCGAAGAACGCGCGGTCAGTGCTCGCCCTGGGGCACGGGGCCGGCGGCGGGATCGAGGCACAGGACCTGCAGGCGCTGGCACAGGCGCTCCCGCCGTCCGAGGTCGGCGTCGCACTGGTCGAGCAGCCGTGGCGCGTGGCCGGGAAGAAAGTCGCACCGGCCCCCAAGACGCTCGACACGGCCTGGCGAGCGCTGTGGCCGGCCCTGTGCGCGCCCGGTCTGCCCGTCGTCGCCGGCGGGCGCAGCGCTGGGGCGCGGGTCGTGTGCCGGACGGGGAGCGAACTGGGTGCTCAGGCGGTTCTCGCCCTGTCCTTTCCGCTGCACCCGCCGGGGAAGCCGGAGAAGTCCCGCGCCGAGGAGCTGACGGCGGCGGGGCTCCCGACCCTGGTGGTGCAGGGCGGCCGCGACCCCTTCGGGCATCCGGACGAGTTCCCCGAGGGGACGCGGATCGCCGAGGTGCCCGAGGGCGACCACTCCTTCCGGGTCCCGAAGCGGGCGGCCGTCGGCCAGGAGGAGGCGCTGGACCTGCTCACGGAGTCGGTCGGCGACTGGCTGGCGGGGCTCGGCCTCGCGTCCGCCCGCGGGTGAGCTGCCGGGCTGACGCCCCAGGGCTGAGCGCGGCTGCCCGGGGCTGAGGGCCGTAGGCGCCCGTGCTGAGCGCGGCCGCCCGCTCCGGTTCGTGATCCCGCCCGGGACCGGGGGTCCGGGCCGGGAATGCCGAGCGGGTACGCCGTGTTGTCACGACCGTTGGAAGTGTCACCGAGAAAGGGAGCCGCCAGTCATGGGATCTGTCGCATGCCCGCAGCGTCCGCAGGCCGTTGACCTGGACTGGGCCACGGTCGCGCTCGCTGGCGGTACGACGACTCCGGCGGCGCGAGGTGCGGAACGTCGTCTATTCTCCGGTTCGGGCGGGTCCGCGACGGGACTCGCCGAAGCACCGGAGGAGGTGGGTCCGGTCACCGGGACCGAAGACGGCGGGAGCGCCAGGCAGGAGACCGAGGCGGAGCGCAGCGCGCGTTTCGAACGGGACGCCCTGGACTACCTCGACCAGATGTACTCGGCGGCGCTGCGCATGACGCGGAACCCGGCGGACGCCGAGGACCTCGTCCAGGAGATGTACGCGAAGGCGTACGCCTCCTTCCACCAGTTCCGTGAGGGCACGAACCTCAAGGCCTGGCTGTACCGGATCCTGACGAACACCTTCATCAACTCGTACCGGAAGAAGCAGCGCGAGCCCCAGCGCAGCGCCGCCGAGGACATCGAGGACTGGCAGCTGGCGCGTGCCGAGTCGCACATGTCGACGGGGCTGCGTTCGGCCGAGGCCCAGGCCCTCGACCACCTTCCGGACTCCGATGTGAAGGAAGCGCTTCAAGCCATTCCGGAGGAGTTCCGCATCGCGGTCTACCTGGCGGACGTGGAGGGGTTTGCGTACAAGGAGATCGCCGACATCATGGGGACGCCCATCGGCACTGTCATGTCCCGGCTGCACCGCGGGCGGCGGCAGCTGCGCGACATGTTGGAGGACTACGCGCGTGACCGGGGCCTGACTCCGGCAGGCGCGGCGCGGTCGCACGACGGGAAAGGCTCAGGCTCATGAGTTGCGGAGAGCCGCACGAGACGGACTGCTCTGAGGTACTGGACCACCTGTACGAGTACCTGGACCGGGAGATGCCGGACAGCGACTGCGAGAAGTTCAAGGAGCACTTCGACGAATGCTCGCCGTGCCTGGAGAAGTACGGCTTGGAGCAGGAGGTGAAGAAGCTCGTCAAGCGCTGCTGCGGCCACGACGACGTCCCCTCCGACCTGCGTTCGAAGGTGATGGGGCGGATCGAGTTGATCCGCGCTGCCGAGGCCGCGGGTTCGGACGGTGCGGCGGCGGCCGGGGAGGCCGAGGCCTCGGAGCGCCGTGCCGGTGCCGCTGAGAAGGACGATCAGGACGCCCTGCACGCGCCGGAGACGTCGTCGCCGGCCGACTCCTCCGCCCGCGGCCGGAAGAAGTTCGCCTGACTGAGCAGCGAGCCGGACAGTCCGACTGGACGGCTGCTCGACCGCTCTGATGCTCGTACGTGCCGGACGCCGCCCCAGGGCGTCGGTCGCCGCTGTTGCGCAGTGCGTCGCGTCGGGGTCAACTCGCCATTCCTCTAAGGGAATTGGGCCTTCGGCACCACGATTTCGCGATGTAAATCACTCGAACGTGTGAGCCGCGCCGCTTCCCCGCGAGCCAATACGGGAATGGCGCCCACGCCCCCTCGCCGCTCGTCCTATTCTCCCCTTCCGGCGTGGTACGGGGAGGAGTCGCACAATGCGTGCAGGGGGAGTGGCGCTGCCGGGTGCAGCGCGCTTGCTCATCGCGTGCGCGGTGGGTGCTGCCGCGTGGTGTGCCTTTCCCGCCCTGCGTGGCTTCCCGGGTGTGGAGCTGAGCGTCCTGCTGCCGCTCGCGGCGCTGTACGCGGCATGTGAATACGCCCCGCGCTGCCCTCTGATGAGGCTCACGGGGCGCAAAGTGCCGGGCAACATGGGGGCGTTCTTCCCCGTCCTGCTGACAGGAGCGTTTCTGCTGCCGCCCGCCGCCGCCGCGCTCGTGGCGCTGCCCGGGGCGCTCGTCGGGCGCGTCGAACCCCGTCATGCGGCTGCCCGGAGGTGCTGGCATGCTGCTCAACTGGCGCTCGCCGCCTGGTCGGCGGCGCACGTCCACGGCATCCTGTCCGGCCCGGCGACGTTCCGGGCAGGCGGCACGTTCGAGCCGGGGGCGCCGGACTTCCCGGCGCTGCTGACGTCGGCGTCCGCCGCAGCGCTCACGTACTGCCTCGTCATCACAGCCCTCGACGGTGCGGTGCTCGTGGCCGCCGAACGCTGCGCGCTGCGGGCGGCGTGGCGCGGCCAGTTCGCGCGGGCGGCTCCGCCTCACCTTCTGCACGGCCTGGTCGGTCTGATGATGGCGGTGCTCTGGCGCAGCTCGTACGGCCCTGTGGCGGCGTTCTTCGTGCTGCTCCCCATGTACATCTGCTGCTGGGTCTTCGCGCAGTACCACCGGGAGCGGGGCGCTCACCAGTCCACTATCCGTGCGCTGGTGCAGGCAGTCGACATCAAGGACCGCTACACGCGGGGGCACAGCGAGCGCGTCGGCCGGGCGTCGGTGCTCATCGCGCGGGAGCTGGGGATGGACGAGGAGCGCACCGAGGCTCTGCGCTTCGCGGGCATCCTGCACGACATCGGCAAACTCGGCGTCCCCACACGGCTGTTGCGCAAGGACGGCCCCCTCACCGACGAGGAGCGCCACGTCATCGAACTGCACCCGGAGTACGGGCACGAGATGGTCCGCGGTATCGGCTTCCTGGGGGAGGCGCGGTCGGCGATCCTGCACCACCATGAGCGGCTGGACGGCAGCGGGTATCCGTACGGGCTCTCCGGGGCGGAGATCCCGGAGTTCGCCCGGGTCGTCGCGGTGGCCGACGCCTTCGACGCGATGACGTCGACGCGGAGCTACCGCCGTGCGCGCCCCGTGCAGGCGGCGGTCGAGGAACTGCGGCGGTGCGCGGGCACGCAGTTCGATCCGCGCATGGTGGGGGCGCTTGCGGGCGCGCTGGACAGGCAGGGATGGTCGCCGGCCGTCACCGCGGACGGGCCGAGCGGAAACGTGCCGGCAGCTCGTGAGCAGGTGCCGGTCGGGGCTGGCCGCGCCCGCGTGACGATGCCGCGCGGACGCGCGGGGGGCGGCGGCACGGAGGTGGACGAAGGCGGCGCGGAGACGGCCGAGGGCAGCGGAACGGACACCGTGCGCACTGCCCGGGGCACTACCGACGAGTCGCCCGGTGCTCCGGAGGCCGGAGGCCCCGCGACCGGCGGTGCGGATTCCGTGGATCCGGATTCCGGTGATGCGGGGGCCTGGGGCTCGGGCCCCCGTGCCGCACCCACCCGGCCCGCCCGGCCGCACTCATGAGGTACGCGGCCGTCCTGTGCAGGGCCGCGGCGGCGGCGCTGGTCCTCGCCGCGCTCGGCGTCACACTGTGGCGGGGCCTCCAAGAGCCGTACGTGGCGCTCGCGTTCGGCTCGATCATCGCCGTCGGCGAGGTACTGCGCGTGAGGCTGCCGGACAGTGTCCACGACGGAGTCGTGCGTTCCAGCGCTCCGTTGGGCGCCGCGGGAGCCCTGGGTTACGCGCTGCTGGGCGACGTGGCCGGCAGACCGGCCGGGTCCGGCGTGCTGCAGTGCGTCGCAGTGATGATCATCGCGACCCTGGCGGGACTCGTGCCACGCGCGGCGAAGGGTGCCACCATCACGCCCGACCACGCGGCGCGCGGCGTACTCACCGTCGGATTCGCCGCCACCTGCTTCCAACCGCTGTACAGCACGGGCGCGTTGGGGGAGTGGGTAGGTGAGGGCCCGTACTACGCCCTCTGGCTGCTCGCGGTCACGCTCCTCACGGGGCTGTGCGACGCGGTGCTCGCGGCGATGTTCGCCGCGGAGCGCACCGGATGGCCGCTGGGGGCGCTGCTGCGCGGGCAGTTGCGTGCACGTGTGGGCATCGGCCCGGCGATCGCCGCCACCGGGGCCGTCATCGCACTGGCGGTGTCCGTCGGGGGCTTGTGGGCCCTGCCGGTCTTCTGCGTTCCGCTGCTGCTCACGCAGTTCTCCTTCCGCCGCTACTCCTCTGTACGGGAGACCTACCGGCAGACCATCGCCTCGCTCGCCCGGGCCACGGAGGTGGCCGGCTACACACCGCACGGGCACGCGCGCAGGGTCGCAGCGCTCAGTTGCGCGGTGGGGCGTGAGCTGGGCCTGATCGAGCCGGATCTCACTGTCCTGGAGTACGCCGCGCTGATGCACGACATCGGCCAGCTCTCGCTCGTCGACCCCGTCGAGGACGGAGCGACGGCACACCTCGATACGGATCTGCAGCGGCGGATCGCACTGCTGGGAGGTGCGGTCGTACGGCAGACCGGAGTGGCCTCCGAAGTCGCCGTCGTGGTGGAACGGCAGGCCGATCCTTTCCGTGACCAGCCGCTCACGGCTCGTATCGTCCGCACGGTCAACGCGTACGAGGACATGGTGGCCGGGAAGGCTGACATGGAGAGTTCGTTGCGCGCGCTGGAGCGGCTCAGGCTGGGGGGTGCACATGACTACGAATCACGCGTCGTGGAGGCGCTGTCACGCGTGGTGGCGCGGGGCCCCGAGGCGTGACTCCCGGGTAGTGAGCAGGCCCCCGTACGGGCATGGTTGGATGCGAGAGGGGAACTGCGAAAAGGGCGCACAGCCAGTGCACACAGTGCGTGAACGTCGGACGGGCAGCGCATCGGCAGCAGGAACGAGAGCAGGCGGCAGCCGGTCAACAGGCGGGAATCAGGCGGGAACATCGTGAGGATCTTCGGCAAGGTTCGGCACCGGCCCTCCGCCTCGTGGCGGCAGGCGACGGACCGTGCCTTCGCGCTCATCGGCGACGGGCGTTACGAGGATGCCGACGCCTTGCTCACGCAGGCCGCCGATCTGGAGCCTTGGCTGTCGGAGTCCTGGTTCAACCTCGCGCTGCTGCACAAGTTCCGGCACGACTGGGAGCAGGCGCGCACTGCCGGGCTCCGCGCGGTCGCACTGCTGGAGCGCCAGGCCGGAGCCCCCGACTGGTGGAACGTGGGCATCGCCGCCACGGCCCTCCAGGACTGGCCGCTCGCCAGGCGCGCGTGGGAGGCGTACGGCCTCCGCGTCCCCGGGGGGACGCAGAGCGCAGCGGTCGCGGAACCCGCCGGTATGCAGCTGGGCAGCGCGGCGGTGCGGCTCTCGCCCGAGGGCGAGGCCGAAGTCGTGTGGGGCAGGCGTATCGATCCGGCGCGCATGGAGATCCAGAGCATCCCCCTCCCGTCGTCCGGGCGGCGGTGGGGCGAGGTGGTGCTCCACGACGGCGTGCCCCACGGCGAACGCGCCACGAGCAGCGGCCCGACGTTCCCCGTCTTCGACGAGATCGAACTGTGGGCGCCCTCTCCGGTTCCGACGTGGGTCGTGCTGCTCCAGGCGGCGACGGAGGCCGACCGGGACGCGCTGGAGCGGCTGGCCGCGGACGCCGGTTTCGCGGCGGAGGACTGGTCGAGTTCGGTGCGGCTGCTGTGCCGTACCTGCTCGGAGAGCCGCATGCCCGTCGACGACGGCGACGGGCATGCGCACATGGATCCGCATGATCACAGTTCCCCCGGCCATCCGGGCCCGTTGGGGCACATGACGCCGGGCGGCCCGGGCGACGTGTGGGTGCCGGAGCGGGAGTGCGGCCTCGCGGCACCCGGCGGGCTGGTGCGCGGACTGCTGGACAGCTGGGTCGCGGACAGTCCCGACAGCCGTGAGTGGCGCGATCTCGAAGAGGTCTGCTGACGCGGTCCGGAAGGTCTGACGCCGCCGCGGCAGTGGTCCGGCCTCCCACTCGCTCCGTCGTGTGGCGCCGCGCGGCTCCGCCCCGGCCCGCGGCGGCTCGGTGACGCGGGAGGCACCCCGGGAGGCCCGGCTAGGCTGTAGGGCGACGATCGTGTGGCGAGCAGGTGGCAAGGAAGGCAAACGGCGGAATGGCGCAACAGCAGCAGGAGATCAGCGAGGAGCGCACCCCTGTGGAGTTCGTGGACGACACCAGGGACTGCGAGGCGCGTGAGAACGCTCACCGCGAGCGCGGCACCGCCCGTCCGATCACCGTCGTCGGCAATCCGGTGCTGCACAAGGAGTGCAAGGACGTCACGTCCTTCGACGACGAGCTGGCCTCACTCATCGACGACATGTTCGCGAGCCAGCGGGCCGCGGAGGGCGTCGGCCTCGCCGCGAACCAGATCGGCGTCGACCTGAAGGTCTTCGTCTACGACTGCATGGACGACGACGGCGTGCGGCACGTCGGTGCGGTGTGCAACCCGGTTCTCGACGAACTCCCGGCGGAGCGCCGCAGCCTGGACGACTCGAACGAGGGCTGCCTGTCGGTTCCCGGCGCGTACGAGTCGCTCGCGCGCCCGGACTACGCGGTCGTGCGCGGGCAGGACGCCCAGGGCAAGCCGATCGCCGTCGAAGGCACCGGCTACTTCGCCCGCTGCCTCCAGCACGAGACGGACCACCTCTACGGCTACCTCTACATCGACCGGCTGTCGAAGCGGGAGCGCAAGGACGCCCTGCGTCAGATGGCAGAGGGCACTCCCAGGTACGAGACGGTGCCGAACACGTAGGCGGCGAGCGGGGGTTCGGGCCGCCGCCGCGGCTCCCGCCTCTCACCGCACGGCAGTCGGCCGCCGCCCTTCGCATCCGCGTCGGGCGGCGGCCCTCTGCTTGTGAAGCCTCGGATTCAGTGGCCTTGTCCATTGGCATTTCCTGCCACTTGTTGACGCCCACTCCATGTCACGACAGGCTCTGGTGTTGCTCCCCTCACTTATGGAGGCATACGTATGCCCAGAAGTACGGTCAGAACCGTGCTGGCACTTGTCATGGTCGCGGCAGCCGTCCTCGTGGGTTCCGTTGCCAGCGCGAGCACCGGCCCGCAGATCAAGGCAGCCGACGGGTGTTTCACCTGGGACCGCGCCCTCTCCGAGGGCGCTTCCGGCGATGACGTCACCCAGCTGCAGATCAGGATCTCCGGATACGCCGAGAGCGGTGCGGTACTCGAGGTCGACGGGCAGTTCGGGCCCGCGACCAAGGCCGCCGTGACCCGGTTCCAGCAGGCATACGGGCTGGGGGCGGACGGTGTCGCCAACGAGGCCACGCTGCAGAAGATCGTCGACCTCCAGGACGACGACTGCACGCCGGTGCACTTCGACTACGCCGAGCTGAACAACTGCAACTCCGACTGGAGCGGCGGAGCCGTCAGCGCGGCGGAGGCCAAGGCGAACGCTCTGCGCACCATGTGGAAGCTCGAGGCCCTGCGTCACGCGCTGGGCGACCAGCCGATCAGGGTCACCAGCGGTTTCCGCTCCAAGGCGTGCAACGACCAGGCCGGCGGCTCCGCCACGAGCCGTCACCTCTACGGTGACGCCGCCGACCTCGGTGTCTCGCCCCACTCCCTGTGCACGCTCGCCAAGGAATCGACCAACCGCGGCTTCTTCGAGATCCTCGGCCCGGGCTACCCCGACCACGACGACCACACGCACGTGGCGCACCGGTCCGACAAGTTCTGGAACGCGCCGGACTGCGGCGTCTCCTGAAACCCCACCCGCTCCTCTTCATTGCAGGAAGGACCCAACCCCCCATGAACAGAAAGATCGCGCTGCGCGCGACTGTCGGCGCTTCGGCGATGGCGCTCGCCATCTTCTCCACGGCGTACGTCGCCGAGGCCACGACCGCGGAGCCCAAGGACACCGGCGCCCTCGCCAAGATGAGCCACTCCGCGGCCAAGGCCAAGCTGGACAACGCCGGGATCGGCATCCGCTCCAGCGGCGGCTGCTCGGACCGGAACAACCCGACGTGCACCTCGCTGGAGCAGGTCAACTCGGCGTCGATCGACGGTGCCATCACGCTCAAGGGCGCCAGCGGCTGCGCCCTGACCGTCACGGGCGGAACCGAGACGGGCCACGCGGACGGCCAGTACAGCCACTGGAACGGCTACAAGCTGGACTTCGCCATGTCGAGCTGCCTGACCAGCTACATCAAGAACACCTTCACCTCCATCGGTGGAAACAAGTGGCAGTCGGGCTCGGGGAACATCTACTTCGACGAGAGCAACCACTGGGACGTGACGTTCCACAACTGCGGTGGCTGCTTCAAGGGCGGCAAGGGCTGACCCCGGGCAGCACGCGACACGGAGCATGAAGAGGGGGCCGCGCGGGAAGCGCGGCCCCCTCCGCGTGCGGGCGTCCTCCGCGTGCGGCCCTTCCGCTACGGCGGAGTCCCCTCCGCGTACGGACGGTTCAGAACTCGTCGTCGAAGGAGACCGACCCCTCCACGGCGACCTGGTACGCCGAGGCGCGCCGCTCGAAGAAGTTGGTCAGTTCCTGCACGTTCTGCAGCTCCATGAACGAGAACGGGTTGCTCGCGCCGTAGCGGGCCGGGAAGCCCAGCCGCAGCAGCCGCTGGTCGGCGACCGCCCGCAGGTACTCCTCCATGGACGCGGTGTTCATGCCCGGCAGCCCCTCGCCGCACAGGTCGCGGGCGAACTGGAGCTCCGCCTCGACGGCCTCCTCCAGCATCGCCGTGACCTCCTTCTCCAGCTCCGCGTCGAAGAGTTCGGGCTCCTCCTCCCGAACGGTGTCGACGACGTCGAAGGCGAAGGACATGTGCATCGACTCGTCGCGGAAGACCCAGTTGGTGCCCGTGGCCAGGCCGTGCAGCAGTCCCCGCGAGCGGAACCAGTAGACGTAGGCGAACGCGCCGTAGAAGAACAGCCCTTCGATGCAGGCGGCGAAGCAGATCAGGTTCAGCAGGAACTTCCTGCGGTCGGACCTGCTCCGCAGCTCGTCGATGCGCTCCGCGCCCTCACCGCCTTCCATCGCCGCCATCCAGCGGAAGCAGAACTGCGCCTTCTCCCTGATGGACGGGATGTTCTCCACCGCCGCGAAGGCTTCCGCCCGCTCGTCGACGTCGGGCAAGTACGTGTCCAGCAGCGTCAGATAGAACTGGACGTGCACCGCCTCCTCGAACAGCTGCCGCGAGAGGTACAGCCGCGCCTCGGGGGAGTTGATGTGCTTGTACAGGGAGAGCACGAGGTTGTTGGCCACGATCGAGTCACCCGTGGCGAAGAACGCGACGAGCCGGCTGATCATGTGCTGCTCGCCGGGGGACAGCTTGGCGAGGTCGGCGACGTCCGAGTGGAGATCCACTTCCTCCACGGTCCAGGTGTTCTTGATGGCGTCGCGGTAGCGGTCGTAGAAGAGCGGGTAGCGCATGGGGCGCAGCGTCAGTTCGAACCCGGGGTCGAGCAGGTTCGCGTGCCGGGTGCCGGGGGCGGACGCGTTCGCGGTGTCGGTGGTCACTGGCAGGCCTCACAGGTCTCGGGGTTCTCGAGGGAGCAGGCGGCGGCTTCGTCCGTCGCCGTGGCGGGGCCGGCGGCGCCGGTCTCCGCCGTGTCCGGCACGGCCGGCTCCGTCCGCGGCACGGGGAGCCGGGAGTCGGCCGACGAGCCGGCGGCGCGGGCGATGCGCGTCGCCGGACGGGACCGCAGGTAGTACGTGGTCTTGATGCCGCGCTTCCAGGCGTAGGCGTACATCGAGCTGAGCTTGTTGATCGTGGGCGCCGCCATGAAGAGGTTCAGCGACTGGCCCTGGTCGATGTACGGGGTGCGGGCGGCGGCCATGTCGATGAGGGCGCGCTGGGGCAGCTCCCACGCCGTCCGGTACAGCGAGCGGACCTCGTCGGGCAGTTGCCGCATGTCCTGCACGGAGCCGTTCGATTCGCGCAGCGCCTCGCGGGCACGCTCGTCCCACAGGCCGAGCCGCTTCAGCTCCTCCACGAGATAGGCGTTCACCTGCAGGAACTCACCGCTGAGCGTCTCCCGTTTGAAGAGGTTGGAGACCTGCGGCTCGATGCACTCGTACACGCCGGCGATCGCCGCGATGGTGGCCGTGGGGGCGACGGCCAGCAGCAGGGAGTTGCGCATCCCCGTCCTCGCGATACGGGCGCGCAGCGCGGTCCAGCGCTCCGGCCACGCGGACCCCTTCTGCGCCTCCGGGTAGTGATCGGGATGCAGCACGCCGCGAGCGGTGCGGGTCCGGGTCCAGGCAGGGTGCGGGCCGTGACGTTCGGCGAGCCCCGCGCTGGTCTCGTACGCCGTGAGCATGATCCGCTCGGAGATGCGGGCCGAGAGCGCGCGGGCCTCGTCGGAGTCGAACGGCAGCCGCATGCGGAAGAAGACGTCCTGGAGCCCCATCAGGCCCAGACCGACGGGACGCCAGCGGGAGTTGGAGCGGCCGGCCTGTTCGGTCGGATAGAAGTTGATGTCGACAACGCGGTCGAGGAAGGTCACGGCCGTGCGGACGGTGGCGTCCAGGCGCTCCCAGTCCACCGTCCAGGCGGTCCCACCGTCCGCGCCCCCGGGGGTGAGGTGCGCGGCGAGGTTGACGGAACCCAGGTTGCACACGGCCGTCTCGGAGTCGTCGGTGACCTCCAGGATCTCGGTGCAGAGGTTCGAGGAGTGGACGATGCCGCCCGGCTCGGCCGTCTGGTTCGCGGTCCGGTTCGCGGTGTCCTTGAACGTCATCCAGCCGTTGCCGGTCTGCGCGAGGGTGCGCATCATCCGCGCGTACAGCTGCCGGGCGGGCACCTGCCGCACGAAGCGCTCCTCCGCCTCCGCCTTCCGGTACGCGGCCTCGAACTCCTCGCCCCACAGGTCCACGAGTTCGGGCGTCTCCGAGGGGGAGAAGAGCGACCACTGACCGTCCGCCTCGACCCGCCGCATGAACTCGTCGGGGATCCAGTGGGCGAGGTTGAGGTTGTGGGTGCGGCGGGCTTCCTCGCCGGTGTTGTCGCGCAGTTCGAGGAACTCCTCGATGTCGGCGTGCCAGGTCTCGAGGTAGACGCAGGCGGCGCCCTTGCGCCGGCCGCCCTGGTTGACGGCGGCGACGGAGGCGTCGAGGGTCCGCAGGAAGGGGACGATGCCGCCGGAGTGCCCGTTCGTCCCCCGGATGAGCGAACCGCGTGCGCGGATACGGGAGTAGGAGAGGCCGATGCCCCCGGCGTGCTTCGAGAGGCGGGCCACCTCCTGATAGCGCTGGTAGATCGAGTCGAGCTCGTCCAGCGGCGAGTCCAGCAGGTAGCAGGACGACATCTGGGCGTGCCTGGTGCCCGAGTTGAAGAGCGTGGGGGAGGAGGGGAGGTAGGCCAGCGAACTGGTCAGCCGATACAGCTCCGCCACCTCGTCGACGGCCTCCTCCGACTCGTCGGCGGCCAGTCCGCACGCCACGCGCAGGAAGAAGTGCTGGGCCGTCTCGATCACTTGACGGTTCGTGGGGTGGCGCAGCAGGTAGCGCGAGTACACCGTTCGCAGGCCGAAGTAACCGAACCGGTCGTCCGCGCCGTCCGCCGCGGCCCGTTCGGCCAGCGTGTCCAGCCGGTCGGCGTGGGCCCGTACGAACGCGGCCGTGCGGTCGGCGATCAGGCCCTCCCGGTGGCCGGTGGCGACGGACGCGGAGAAGGACACGCAGCCCTGCGACGCGGCCTCCTCCCGCACGGCCAGGGTCAGCAGCCGGGAGGCGAGCCGCGAGTACGCGGGTTCCTCGCCGATGAGGCCCGCGGCCTCCTCCATCGCCAGCCCGCGCAACTCGGCCTGGCTGCCGCCCTTCTGGCGTCCCCGCAGCGCGGCGGAGGCGATCCGCTCCGGGTCCGTGCCGGGCAGATCCGCGGTGAGGTGGGTGAGGGTGCGCAACAGCGCGGTTTCCGGTGTGTGCGGACGTTCGGGACCGGCGGTGCCGGCCGAGGTGTCCGGGCCGGCGGGTGCGATGGTCACGGGACGGGCTCTCCCTCGCTCGGTGGTACGACGAGGATCTCGAGGGAGGTGCGCGGCAGGCGCGTGCGGGCGTCACGCCGTCGGCTGAGGGCGCGCCACGCAGCGTCCACCGGCCCATCCCTCGGGACCCGGACGTCTTCGAAGCAGCCGGACAGGCATTCGGACTCGCGAGTGCTGCCCGACAGCCCGAGGGCAGGGGCAGCACATCGCACACCGTTGCGGGACAGTTCCGGACTTGCACCGGATTCCCCTGTGCGGCAGCGGGGACGAGCATACATGTTGTGGCGCGCTTCGCGAGCAGGCCCTATATCTAGTACCCGACAGGGGGTTGGTCTGAGGTTCGGTCTCGCCTCACAGGTCCAGGGCGAACGTGATCAGGCGCAGACCGGGGTACAGCTCCGGATGCGGTTCCCAGTCCCTCTCGGGAGTGCGGACGAACCCCAGCCGCCCGTAGAGACGGTGCGCTGCGTGCATCGCCGGGTGGCTGGAGAGGACGAGGCGTTCCAGGCGGCCGGCGCGCGCCCTGTCGACGCAGCCCCGCACCATGGCCTCGCCGATGCCGCGGTTGCGGCCCTCGGGGCGTACGGCCAGCATCCGGAACTCGCCCTCTCCCGGCCGCGCGATCTCCGCGTACTCGCCGCCGTGGCCCGCGTAGGTCACGGTGCCCAGCAGCGCTCCGGAGCCGCCGTCGACGGCTACCAGGACCTCCGCGTGGGCGGAGCGGTGCCGGACGTCGCGCAGGACGGACAGGTACGCGTCCGTCTCGCCGGAATCGAGCAGGTCGTCCCGGAGATACGCCTGCGCTGTGAGTTCACCGACCTCTTCCACCTCGTGGTCGAGTACGGCTCTGATCGTGATGTCCATGTGACGAGCATGCCGCAGCCCGCCGGCGATTGCCGCCGGCGGGCTGCTGTCCCGACGTGGTCAGCGGTGCCCGGAGGCTCAGGGCGCCGCCGTCGGGGCGGGCAACTCCTCCTTGACGCCCGGGTCTCCGGCGTCCGCCGTGTAGTCGGAGGGCTGCGTCTCGTCGACGCCGTCGGGCGCCTTCGCCGCCCGCAGCACGAGGGTCAGGACGACGGTCACCACCGCGTTCAGCACGAAGGCGGTCAGGCCGATGTAGCCCATCTGCCCGATGCCCGGGATGATCTCGTTGGAGCCGCCGAAGTGCTTCTGGACGGGGGACGAGACGTTGTACGCCGTCACCGTTCCGTAGATCATGCCGACGGCCCAGCCGGCGAGCAGAGCCCAGCGGTGGAACCAGCGGGTGAAGAGACCGCCCACCAGCGCGGGGAACGTCTGGAGTATCCAGATGCCCCCGAGAAGCTGGAAGTTGATCGCCACCGTCTTGTCCATGCCCAGGACGAAGACCAGCGCACCGACCTTCACCAGGAGCGAGACCACCTTCGAGACGGACGTCTCCTGCGCGGGTGTCGCGTCGGGCCTGATGAAGTCCTTGTAGATGTTCCGGGTGAAGAGGTTCGCCGCCGCGATGGACATGATCGCCGCCGGTACGAGCGCGCCGATGCCGATGGCCGCGAAGGCGACCCCCGCGAACCAGTCCGGGAACATGTTCTCGAAGAGCTGGGGGATAGCGAGCTGCCCGTTCTTCAGCTTGATCCCGGCGGCGATCGCCATGAATCCGAGCAGCGCCAGCAGGCCGAGCATCAGCGAGTACAGCGGCAGGATCGTGGTGTTCCTGCGGATCACGTTGCGGCTGCCGCTGGAGAGCGTCGCCGTGATCGAGTGGGGATACATGAACAGCGCCAGCGCGGAGCCGAACGCCAGGGTGGCGTAGGCCCACTGGTTGTTGGGGCCGCTGAACAGTTCGCCCTTCGGCTTGCCTGTCGCCGGGTTGGTCTGCGACAGCGCCTCGCCGGCCTTGGCGAAGATGTCGTCGAAGCCCCCGAGCTTGATGGGGATGTAGATGATCGCCACCGCGATGACGATGTAGATGAGCGTGTCCTTGACGAACGCGATCAGCGCGGGAGCGCGCAGCCCCGATGAGTAGGTGTAGGCCGCCAGCACGCCGAAGGCGATCAGCAGCGGCAGGTCCTTGAGGAACCAGTGCGTCGACTCGCTGCCGCCGACGCCCATCACGTCCAGGACGGCCTGGATGCCCACCAGTTGCAGCGCGATGTACGGCATCGTGGCGAGGATGCCGGTGACCGCGACGGCGAGCGAGAGCCCCTTGGAGCCGAACCGTCCGCGCACGAAGTCGGAGGTCGTCACGTAGCCGTGGCGGTGCGAGACCGACCAGAGCCGCGGCAGGAACGTGAAGATCAGGGGGTAGACGAGGATCGTGTACGGGACGGCGAAGAAGCCGGCCGCCCCCGCCGCGTAGATGGCTGCCGGAACCGCCACGAACGTGTACGCCGTGTAGAGGTCGCCGCCGAGCAGGAACCACGTGACCCAGGTGCCGAAGCTCCGGCCGCCCAGGCCCCATTCGTCGAGGCTGTTGCTGTTCTCCGCCTTGCGCCAGCGGGCCGCGAGAAAGCCCATGGCGGTGACGAGGACGAAGAAGAAGACGAAGACCACCAGTGCGGTGACGTTCACTCCGCTCATCACGCGTCGCCCCCTCGCGCCGCGCGCCGCTTGGCGTCCTCACGCTTGACGAGCCGGTACGCGACCATGGTCAGCACGGCGGACACCGGCACCCACAGCATCTGGTACCAGTAGAAGAAGGGCAGCCCGATGAAGGTGGGTTCGATCCGGGCGTAGGAGCCGACCCACAGCATCGCGACGAACGGTAGGAGCAGGCACAGCCCGATGACGACCCGCGTCGGCGTGATGACGGGCGACTCGTTCTCTGGTGGTTCGGGTGGCGCTGGCATGCCGGGGCTCCGTCCGTCGGTTATCTCCTGTCGAGACGCGCAGGAAATCTAAACGAACGGTTCGGTCCCCGTCACTACCTGCACGGATAACGGAACAGCACCTTTTGTTTCACGCGCCGGCGGGGGCGCCCCCTCGTGGGGCAGGGGTGCGCCCTGGGTCCGTCGGGCCCCCGGGTGTGACGGTCGCCGCTGTGCGGGGACGCGCTTCCCGCGCCGGCGGAGCCCCGGCCGGGGTGCCGGGCGCCGCCGTCAGTCCTGTGGCCGCTGCAGGTTGGCGACGAACTTGTACCGGTCGCCGCGGTACACCGAGCGGACCCACTCCACGGGCTCACCCTCCGTGTCGAGGGAGTGCCGGGAGAGCATCAGCATCGGCAGCCCCACGTCCGTGCCCAGCAGTCCGGCCTCCCGCGGGGTGGCGAGCGAGGTCTCGATGGTCTCCTCCGCCTCCGCGAGGTGGATGCCGTAGACCTCGGCGAGGGCCGTGTAGAGCGAGGTGTACTTCACGAGGCTGCGGCGCAGGGCGGGGAAGCGCCGCTGCGAGAGGTGCGTGGTCTCGATGGCCATCGGCTCGCCGCTCGCGAGCCGCAGGCGTTCGATGCGCAGTACGCGCCCGCCCGCCGGTATGTCGAGCGCGGCGGCGAGGCGGTCGTCGGCGGTGACGTAGCCGATGTCGAGCAGCTGGGAGGTCGGTTCCAGGCCCTGGGCGCGCATGTCCTCGGTGTAGGAGGTGAGTTGCAGCGCCTGGGAGACCTTGGGCTTCGCGACGAACGTGCCCTTGCCCTGGATGCGCTCCAGCCGCCCTTCGACGACGAGTTCCTGAAGGGCCTGCCGGACGGTCGTGCGCGAAGTGTCGAACTCCGTGGCCAGCGTCCGCTCCGGAGGGACGGGGGTACCGGGCGGCATGGTCTCCGTCATCTCGAGCAGATGCCGCTTGAGCCGGTAGTACTTGGGCACGCGTGCGGTCCGCGCGCCGCCGTTGCCGCTTCCCGACTCCGGCTCTGCCGCGGCTGCGACCGCGCCCCCGTCCGTGCTCATCGCTCGACTCCCCGCCTCTCCTCGTGCTGCCGTCTCCGGCTTCCTCCGTGTACGCGGACCGTGCTGAACGCCTCGCACCCGGCTCCCGTTCGGGCTTCGGCTGCCGGAACAGGCCGGGTCACATCCCGGCGCGTGTCCTCGGCTCTGCTTCCACTTCGGGGCTCACATCGTGGCATGACCGCGGGTGAACGGGGTCGCCCCGCTCAGATGTCGTTCCGATAACGGAACCGGCCGCGGGTCTTCTCCACCGTTGACACCCGTATAGGTCTAGGCCAAGCTGCGAACTGGTCTAAACCATTACCCCATCATCTCACGTCAAGGCCGTTCCAGGAGGATGCTGTGAAGCGACGACTCATGGCCGCGACCGCAACCGCCGCTCTGCTGACGGCTGTTACGGCCTGCGGATCCGGGCCCGCGGAGTCCGCGGCGGACGGCTTCGAGGGCCAGACGCTCACGTTGTGGGCGATGGACGGCTCGACCCCGAAGCAGTGGGAGAAGGACGTCAGAGCGGCCTTCGAGAAGAAGACCGGCGCCAAGCTCAAGCTCGAAGTCCAGCAGTGGAACGGTATCCAGCAGAAGATCACCACCGCGCTGTCCGAGTCCGATCCGCCGGACGTCATCGAGGTGGGGAACACCCAGACGCCGGCGTACGCGAAGACGGGCGGTCTCGCCGACCTCGGCGACCTGAAGAAGAGCATCGGGGCGGACTGGACGGAATCCGTCAACAAGTCCGCCGTCTACGGCGGGAAGCAGTACGCGGCCCCTTGGTACACGGTCAACCGCACCGTCATCTACAACAAGAGGATCTGGGCCGAGGCGGGGCTGGAGGGAACGCCCAGGACGCGGGCGGAGTTCTTCGACGCGCTGGACGCGATAGAGAAGAAGACCGACGCGGAACCGCTCTATCTGCCCGGCCAGAACTGGTACTTCTTCGACGGCCTGCTCATCGGGAAGGACGCCGGCCTGGTCAGGAAGCAGGGCGGCAAGTGGGTCTCCAACCTGTCGGCCCCCGAGGTCGGCGAGGCCATGAAGCTCTACGCGAAGTACGCCTCCTACTCCGACGCTCCCAAGGACAAGGACGAGGCGACTCCCCAGCAGGCGGAGGTCTTCGCCAAGGGGGAGACCGGCGCGTTCATCGGACTGGGCTGGGAGGCCGGGACGGCCGTGGAGGCCAACCCGAAGATCGAGAAGGACATCGGATACTTCACGATCCCCGGCGAGAGCCCGGACAAGCCGGAGGGCGTCTTCCTCGGCGGATCCAACCTCGCCGTCGCGGCCGGCAGCGAGAAGCAGGAACTGGCCCGCGAATTCCTCAAGATCGCGCTGTCCGACAAGTTCGAGGGCGCCCTCGCTGAGGAGGGCGGCGTGATCCCGAACAAGGCGTCGCTCCAGAAGCAGGTCGAGGGCAATCCCGCGGCCGAGGCGGCGGCACCCGCGGTGGCCGGCGGGGGGCTCACACCGCTGATCCCGCAGTGGGCCGCCGTGGAGAACCCGCCGAACCCGGTGAAGCGCTACATGACGGCGGTGCTCAAGGGCACGCCGCACGCCGAGGCCGCCGAGTCGGTCGAGCAGGAGATCAACAAGCGGCTCTCCCAGGAGCAGTGACGGCGGGGCGGAGCACGGACCTCCGGCCGGCTCCGTCCGCCGAGCCTGTCGCGGTCGCGCCGTCGGAGGGGACGGCGCGACCGCCCGCCTCGCCCGACGCCCCGCGCATCCGCGCCCCCGCTCGACGGGACCCGCGCGCGGGGCGCGACCGCCAGGTGTCCGAGCCCGGAACGCAAGCCCGGAACGTCCGGTCGAGACGTCCGGTCGGAACGGCCGTACGAACGAGCAGCCCCGGCAGGCGGACAGCCGGGCGCACTTCGACCACGCGAGCTGGAGCCCAGATGTCAGTGCAGACCCACGAGGCGCCGACTTCCGCACGCAGCGGTCCCACCGCCGCACCGCCGGACAGCGCGCCCGTCCCGGAGAAGGACGGCGCGCGCCGACGCGGCGCACTCCCGTACGTGCTGCTGCTTCCCGCCCTGGTGGCCACCGCCGTCTTCCTCGGCTGGCCGCTCGTCATGAACGGGATGCTCTCGTTCCAGAACCTCAACATGACGCAGCTGATCCAGCACGTCACCGAGTGGACGGGAACCGACAACTACAGCAGGACACTCGGCAGCGAGGACTTCTGGAGAGTCACCCTCCGCTCCATCCTCTTCACCGTCGTCAACGTGGCCGTCATCATGACCGGCGGCACGCTGACCGGACTGCTGCTGGCCCGTCTCGGCCCCCGCATGCGGCTGCTGCTCTCGGCCGGTCTCGTACTCGCGTGGGCGATGCCCGTCATCGCGGCCACGACCGTCTACCAGTGGCTCTTCGCGCAGCGCTTCGGAGTGGTGAACTGGCTGCTGGACGCGGCCGGTCTGCACTCCATGGCCGACTACAACTGGACGGGCGGGCAGTTGTCGACCTTCTTCGTCATCTCGCTGCTCATCGTCTGGACGTCCGTGCCGTTCGTCGCCGTCAACCTCTACGCGGCGACCACGACCATCCCCAGGGAGCTGTACGAGGCCGCGGCGCTCGACGGGGCCGGCGCCTGGCAGGGCTTCCGCACGGTCACGCTGCCCTTCCTGCGGCCCTTCCTGCTGGTGACGACGTTCCTCGAAGTCATCTGGATCTTCAAGGCGTTCCCGCACATCTTCGCCGTCAACGAGGGCGGCCCGGACCGGCTCACCGAGACCCTCCCCGTCTACGCCTTCGTCGAGGGCGTCGGCAACCAGCACTACGGAACGGGCGCGGCGATCTCCGTGCTGACGATCCTGATCCTGCTGGCCCTGATGGCGTACTACCTGCGCATCGCGCTGAAGCAAGAGGAGGACGAACAGTGAAAGGGCCTCAGCCCGGCCGTCTCCGGGGACGCCTCTGGCCGAACGCGACGGCGCTCGTGCTCTTCGCGGGCTTCGTCTTCCCCGTCTACTGGATGTTCAGCACCGCCCTGAAGCCGAACTCCCAGATCATCAGCGAGGAGCCGGTCTGGTTCCCGTCCACTCCCACGTTCGAGCACTTCGCCACAGCGGTCCGGGCGGAGCACTTCTGGACGCTCGTGCGGAACTCGGTCACCGTCACGCTTCTCGCGGTGGGGCTCGCCCTGCTCATCGCGCTGTTCTCGGCGTTCGCGCTCGCGCGGATGCGGTTCAGGGGACGGAAGGGCGTCATCCTCACGTTCATGATCGCGCAGATGGCTCCCTGGGAGGTCATGGTCATCGCGATCTACATGACCGTGCGGGACGCCGACATGCTCAACAGCCTCGTGCCGCTCACGCTCTTCTACACGGTGATGGTGCTTCCGCTGACGATCCTCACACTGCGCGGCTACGTCGCCGCGGTACCCAAGGAGCTGGAGGAGTCGGCCATGGTGGACGGCTGCGGCCGCACCCAGGCGTTCCGCAAGGTCATCTTCCCGCTGCTCGCCCCCGGGCTGATGGCGACGTCGCTGTTCGGATTCATCACCGCGTGGAACGAGTTCCCGATGGTGCTCATCCTCAACAAGGACGCCGAGGCGCAGACCCTGCCCCTGTGGCTCTCCCGGTTCCAGACCGCGTTCGGCGACGACTGGGGCGCGACGATGGCCGCCGCCTCCCTCTTCGCCCTGCCCATCCTCGTCCTCTTCCTCTACCTGCAGCGCAAGGCGGTCGGCGGGCTCACCGCCGGCGCCGTGAAGGGCTGATGCCCGGCTCCCGGCACGACCGCCCGTCTTCGACCCGCACATCCCGCCCGCACCCGCACGTCCGCCGTCCGGCGGCGACGGGCCGACAGTGAAGGGACAATGCGCCACATGACCACGCTCGCAACCGGCACCGAGAGCCTCACCCGGGACGCGCTCACCGTGCTGCAACCCGGCTTCACCGGCACCAGCGCGCCCGAATGGCTGCTGCGGCAGCTCGGCGAAGGTCTCACTTCCGTCGGCCTGTTCGGCCGCAACATCGAGTCACCGGAGCAGCTCGCCGCCCTCACCGCCCAACTGCGGCGCGTCCGCCCCGAAGTGCTCGTCGCCATCGACGAGGAGGGCGGCGACGTGACCCGCCTGGAGGCGCGTACGGGATCGTCCTTCCCCGGCAACCTCGCCCTCGGCCACGTCGACGACCCCGAGTTGACGCGGGCGGTCGCCCACGAGCTCGGGCTCAGGCTCGCCGAATGCGGGGTCAACCTCAACTGGGCGCCCTCCGCCGACGTCAACTCCAACCCCGACAACCCGGTCATCGGCGTCCGCTCCTTCGGCGACGACCCCGGACTGGTCGCACGCCACACCGTCGCCTGGATCGAGGGCCTCCAGGCGGCCGGGGTCGCCGCATGCGTGAAGCACTTCCCCGGACACGGCGACACCGCCGTCGACTCGCATCACGCGCTGCCCCGCATCGACGCCGACCTGCGCACGCTGCACGAGCGTGAACTCGTCCCGTTCCAGGCCGCGATCGACGCCGGCAGCAAGGGCGTCATGAGCGCCCACATCCTGCTGCCCGCCCTCGACGACTCGCTCCCCGGGACGCTGAGCCCCGCCGCCCTCACCGGCCTGCTGCGCGCACCGCGGGAGGAAGGCGGCCTCGGGCACACCGGGCTGATCGTCACGGACGGCATGGAGATGCAGGCGATCTCCGCCACCTACGGACTGGAGCGGGGCAGCGTCCTCGCCGTCGCCGCGGGCGCCGACGCCCTCTGCGTCGGCGGTGGCCTGGCCGACGAGGAGACGGTGCTGCGGCTGCGGGACGCCCTGGTGCGCGCCGTACTGGAGGGCGAGCTGTCCGAGGCCCGCCTCGCCGACGCCGCCGCCCGCGTACGGTCCCTCGCGGCCTGGGCGGGCGGCACCGCCGCCGGAGGCGCGGACGGGCCGCCCCGTCCGCAGGGGGACGACATCGGACTGGAAGCGGCCCGCCGCGCCCTTCGTGTCACAGGTGCCGCGGACCACGGGCCCCTGACGGAGGCGCCGTTCGTCGCGGTCTTCTCCCCGACGGCGAACATCGCGGTGGGAGGGGAGACGCCGTGGGGTGTGGCCGCGGAACTCTCGCAGCTGCTCCCCGGCACGGAGGCGGCCACCTACGGAGCGGGCGAGGCGGAAGCCGCGGACGGTCCGGACGCCGGGGCCGCCCGGGGCCCGTCCCGCCTGGTGGACGAGGTGCTGCGGGTGGCGGGCGGCCGTAGGATCGTCGCCGTGGTACGCGACGTCCACCGGCACCGCTGGATGGCCGACACCCTGGACGCCCTGCTCGCCGTCCGTCCGGAGACGGTCGTGGTCGAGATGGGGGTGCCCCAGGCGCCGCCCGCGGGATCGCTGCACATCGCCACCCACGGAGCCGCCCGCGTCTGCGGACGGGCAGCCGCGGAGGTCATCGCAGGCGAAGGTGCCGGTGACTGAGGCCGCGGTACGTCCGTCCCACACCGTCGAACAGCCACCAGGAGGCAGCCACATGTCCGCCGCGTCGCAGGAGAGCAGCAGCAAGCCGGGCCGCATCATGGCCGGCGAGATGGCCGAACAGCCCGCCGTGCTGCGCCGGATCCTGGACGAGGGCGCGCCCCGGATCCGCGAGATCGCCGAGCAGGTGGCCGCCCGGAGCCCGCGCTTTGTGCTGCTCACTGCGCGCGGAACGTCGGACAACGCGGCCCTGTACGCGAAGTACCTGGTGGAGATCCTGCTGGGCAAGCCGTGCGGTCTCACCTCCATGTCCACCACCACGGCGTACGAGGCGAAGCCCGACCTGAACGACTGCCTCGTCATCACCGTGAGCCAGTCGGGCGGCTCTCCCGATCTGGTGGCCTCCACGAAGGCGGCACGCGAGGCGGGCGCGCTGACTCTCGCGGTGACCAACAACTCGGGCTCTCCGCTCGCCCAGGTCAGCGAGTTCCACATCGACGTGCTGGCCGGCCCGGAGGAGGCGCTGCCCGCCACGAAGACCTACACGGCCGAACTCCTGTCGCTGTATCTGTTCGTGGAGGGCATGCGCGGCGGGAGCGGCGTGGAGGCGGCCAAGCCGCTGCCGGATCTCGCTCGCTCCGTCCTCGACCGCCAGTCCGAGGTGAAGGCCCTGGCCGGGCGCTACCGCTTCGCCGAGCGGATGGTGCTCACCTCCCGCGGCTACGGCTATCCGACGGCGAAAGAAGCGGCGCTGAAGCTGATGGAGACCAGCTACATTCCCGCCCTGTCCTACTCGGGTGCCGACCTGCTGCACGGCCCGCTGGCCATGGTCGACAACGTCTCCCCGGTCATCGCGGTCGTCACCGACGGGAAGGGCGGCGAGGCCCTGCAGCCCGTCCTCGACAGGCTCCGGGACCGCGGTGCGGACCTCGTCGTCATCGGCAGCGAGGACGCGGTCGCCCGCGCCTCCGCGGGCTTCGCGCTGCCGACGGGGCTTCCGGAGGAGCTGCAGCCGATCCTGGAGATCATTCCGCTGCAGATGCTCGCCTACGAGGTGACCATCGCCCGCGGACAGGACCCCGACGCTCCCAGGGCACTGGCCAAGGTGACGGAGACCCGCTGACGACGGGACGGGATGAGCGGCCGGGGAGAGACCGGGGGAGGTACGGGCGGACCGTCGGACCGCCCGTAACGCAGGGACGTCCACGCCCACGGACCCGGCGCCCGGCGGCTGTTCGGCCCGGCCGGCCCTCGCGCACCGTGCCCGGAAAGCACTTCGGGCCGCGGTACCAGAGCGGGACCCTCAACCCGCCCGGCACCGCAGCCCGGAGCCCGGAGACCGTGGCGCAGTCAGGGCAGAGAGCGCCGCGGTCTCGCTCTGCCCCCCTGTGCGGGGAGGGCAGAAGGCTGTGTTACTTCGGGTTCATTGTGGACTAGACCACTCTTCTCTGTCCATGCCATCGCGGATTTTCATCACCAGAAGACGAAGTCCGGGTGCAATACACAACGGATTTCGTAGCCGGCGGATGAGCCTTGGCCCGCGGACGTGAACGAACGGTGGAGGAACCGTCTCCTCCGCCGCCGGCGGACCGCCGGTAGGCTCGCCGCTGTGCCCTCGATGAACGATCTCGTACGCCAGCACACGGCCCTCACCGACACCGACCTGGAGTGGCTGCATCTGCTCATCTCCGAATGGCAGCTGCTCTCGGACCTCTCGTTCGCCGATCTCGTGCTGTGGGTCCCCACCCGCGACGGCACCCGCTACGTCTCGGTGGCGCAGATGCGCCCCAACACCGGCCCCACGTCGCACCAGGACGACATGGTGGGCCACCTCGTGCCCCGCGGCCGCCGGCCCCTCCTCGACGCGGCGCTCGACGAGGGAAGGATCGTGCGGGAGGGCGATCCGGAGTGGCGCGAGGAGGTGCCCGTACGCGTCGAGTCGATCCCGGTGCGCAGGGAGGGCCGCGTCCTGGGGGTCATCGCGCGCAACACGAACCTGCTGACGGTGCGTACGCCCAGCCGGCTCGAACTCACATACCTGCAGAGCGCGTCGGACCTCGCACAGATGATCGCGGCGGGTTCCTTCCCGTTCCACGGGCAGCAGCTCGACATCGACCACATCCCGCGCGTCGGCGACGGGCTCATCCGCCTCGACGCGGAAGGGGTGGTCCAGTACGCCAGCCCCAACGCCCTCTCCGCCTACCACCGGCTGGGCCTGGCGACCGAGATCGTCGGGCTCCACCTCGGCCAGGTCACGGCCGAACTCGCGCCTTCCCGCGCGCCCGTCGACGAGGCGCTGGTCAAGCTCGCGAGCGGCTGGGCGCCGCGCGGGGCCGAGGTCGAAGCCAACGACTGCGTGGTGCAGTTGCGCGCCATCCCCCTCAAACCCAAAGGCACCCGCATCGGTTCACTGATCCTGCTGCGCGACATCACGGAGCTGCGCCGCCGGGAACGGGAGTTGATGACGAAGGACGCCACGATCCGCGAGATCCACCACCGGGTGAAGAACAACCTCCAGACGGTCGCCGCGCTGCTCCGGCTGCAGGCCCGCAGGATGGACTCCGACCGGGGCAGGGAAGCGCTCAACGAGGCGGTACGGCGCGTCGGTTCCATCGCCATCGTGCACGAGACGCTCTCCCAGACGCTGGACGAGAGCGTCGAGTTCGACGAGATCGCGGACCGCGTCCTGGCGATGGTGGCGGAGATCTCCCCGGGACGCGTCACCGGCCACCGCACCGGCCACTTCGGCGTGCTGGAGGCCGAAGTCGCCACGCCCCTGTCCATGGTGCTCACCGAAGTGCTGCAGAACGCCCTCGAGCACGGCTTCGGACCGGGTGAGCAAGGCTCCATCGAGGTCGGTGCGGTCCGGAGCGCGGGCGTGGGCAAGGAGCCCGGACGGCTGCTGGTCACGGTGCAGGACGACGGTTGCGGGCTTCCGGAGGGCTTCCAGGCCAAGCAGGCCGGCAACCTCGGCCTGCAGATCGTACGGACGCTCGTGGAGGGGGAGTTGGGCGGCGAGTTCGACATGGTCCCCGCACCGGGCGGCCGCGGCACGCGCGTCGTCTTCGACCTGCCGGTCGCCGCGGAGAAGCGCGACAAGCGCTGAGCGGCGGGTGGGTCCGCCGAAGTGGGAAGCGTCACGCAGAGGGGCGGGGCGGAGGTACGCGCTCCTGCCGGAGCTGCGGCTGCAGCGAACCGCGCCCGAACAGACGTTGAGCCCCTGTCCGATGGGACAAGGGGCTCAAGCCCTGTGATTACGCGGTGCGCGTCTCGGCACTGCGCGCTGCGGCTCGGGATGCAGCGATCGGCGGGGTGTGAGCGTCAGGCTCAAGCGGTCGCGGCGTTGTTCCGCGCCCGGTTGCGAGCGGCACGGCGCTTCATCGCGCGGCGCTCGTCCTCGCTGAGGCCACCCCAGACACCGGAGTCCTGACCGGACTCCAGGGCCCACTGCAGGCACTGCTCCATAACGGGGCAGCGGCGGCAGACGGCCTTCGCTTCCTCGATCTGCAGCAGCGCAGGACCGGTGTTGCCGATGGGGAAGAACAGCTCGGGGTCTTCCTCGCGGCAAACGGCGTTGTGACGCCAGTCCATGGCTGCTACCTCTCCTCGTGGGTTGGTGCTGATGCTTGTGAATGTGAACGCTTTCACGAATCCCCTCGCAAGGGAAGGGGCGCCGTTCGACTGTGATACGGGTCCCAGTGGAAATGAGAGGGAGGATTCGGGCGTCTGGGGGCCGCCGTGAGGGGCCGTCCCGATCGCCATGAAGAGACTCGCAAACCTCGGCGGCGGATACAACCCCCTCAGGAAAGTTTTTTTTGAATCCTTGGTGTCGACTCACTCACAGTCGTACTTCCAGGGGGTGCACCCTGGTTTAAACGTTCGAGTGAAAGGACTTTCGCGACTTCCACTTAAGCAATCACACGCAGTGCACGGCGTACACCTGTGAACTTCACACTTGAACGCACTCCCAGATGGTCACCGTCCATCTGAAACGGCAGTGGTGCCTGCGAATGCAAGGTGAAGTCCATCAGGTCGTGCAGGGTTACCGCGTGTCTACCGCGGGGTCCGCGCTTGGGGCTGGACGTCAGCAGCTGGGTCCCGTAGCGGCTCACCGCGAGAGGGGTGAGCCGGGAGAGACCGAGCACGTCGAGGGCGGTGTCGAAGGACGCCTGAGGGGTGGCGTAGACGGGCTTGTTGCCGAGGAACGTCCAGGGCGAGGTATTGCAGACTATGGAGAGCACCAGGTCCTCGACGGGCTGCTCGCCCTCCCGCTCCAGCGTGATCGTCCCCTGGCTGCGGTGCTGCTCCTTCAGGAACTGCCGCATCACCTGCCGCACATACAGAGCATGGGTGGACCGCTTGCCCCGCTCACGCTGCTGTTCGACCCGGCCCACCACTCCGGCGTCGAACCCGAGGCCCGCGCAGAAGGTGAACCAGCGCGGCCGTACTCCCGCGTCGTCGCTGCCGGGCACACCGGACGCCAGGCCCAGGCCGATCGTGCGTTCGCTGCGCGTCTCGATCGCGTTCAGCAGAGCGCCCGTCGCCTCGACGGCGTCGTTGGGCAGACCCAGGGCGCGCGCGAACACGTTGGTGGAGCCCCCGGGAACGACGGCCAGACGAGGCAGGCGCTCGGGGTCCGGGCCGTCGTGCAGCAGCCCGTTGACGATCTCGTTGACGGTGCCGTCCCCGCCGAGGCCGATGACCAGTTCCGTCTCGCCGTTCTGGGCCGCGAGACGGGCGAGTTCACGTGCGTGGCCGCGTGACTCCGTGGTCGCCACGTCCAGTTTGAGGTCACTGGCCAGCGCATGCGTGATGACCTCACGCGTACGCAGACTGGTGGTGGTGGCGACCGGATTGACCACGAGGAGAGCGCGCATGGGGTGCAGCGTACTCATCGGCCGGAGCAGCCACAGGGGGCGTGCGCACGGGCCTTTCGAGCCGGCCCTTGCGGAGGGCTACGCTGCTCCTGTGCCAGCAGTCAACGAGACCTTCGCCGCCGGCCGTCCCCGACGGCTCACGACAGCCGCTGTGCTGACCGCCCTGGAGGGTGTGGTCGTGGCCGCCTTCGGCGTGACGTCGCTCGTGATGCTGGCGACGGACGAGCCGGACGGGATGGTCCAGGCGGTCACCATGGCGCTGACCGTGCTGGCGCTGTCCGTACTGCCGCTGGCTGCGGCGCGTGGCCTGTGGCTGCGCCGCCGCTGGAGCCGCGGCCCCTCGATGATGGTGCAGTTGATCGCACTGCCCACGGGCTACCAGATGGCGCAGAACGGCGGGGTCTGGGTGGCCGGGGGCGTGGTGATCGCCCTGACCGGTGCGGTGGTTCTCGCCTGCCTGATCAATCCGACGGCGACCGAGGCCCTGGGCATCGGACCGCGCGACGCCTGAGGCGGTGCAGCGGGGGGCGGCCGGACTCTCCGTCGCGTCTCCATGCGTGCGGTGGCACACACGGCGCGCGCCCACCCATGGATATGGATGGACGCGCGCTACTGGCGTGGTGCTGGCTGTGCCGGTCTATTCCTCCACGAGCAGCCGGTCGCGCAGCTGGGCCAGAGTGCGGGCCAGCAGACGGGAGACGTGCATCTGGGAGATGCCGACCTCCTGCGCGATCTGCGACTGGGTCATGTTGCCGAAGAAGCGCAGCAACAGGATCTTCTTTTCCCGCGGCGGCAGCTCCTCGAGCAGCGGTTTGAGTGATTCGCGGTACTCGACGCCCTCGAGCGCGTCGTCCTCGGCGCCCAGGGTGTCGGCGACAGCGGGGGATTCGTCGTCGGTGTCGGGGACGTCCAGGGAGAGCGTGCTGTAGGCGTTCGCGGACTCCAGGCCCTCGAGCACCTCCTCCTCGGAGATCGACAGGCGCTGCGCGAGTTCGTGAACTGTCGGCGCCCTGCCGTGCAGTTGGGAGAGTTCGGCCGTGGCCGACGTGAGGGACAGCCGCAGCTCCTGAAGGCGCCGCGGGACGCGGACGGCCCAGCCCTTGTCGCGGAAGTGGCGCTTGATCTCGCCGACGACGGTCGGAGTGGCGTACGTGGAGAACTCGACACCGCGCTCCGGGTCGAAGCGGTCGACGGACTTGATCAGGCCGATCGTCGCCACCTGTGTCAGGTCGTCGAGGGGCTCGCCGCGGTTGCGGAAGCGGCGGGCCAGATGCTCCACGAGGGGGAGGTGCATGCGCACCAGATGGTTGCGCAGCTCGGCGCGCTCGGGAGAGCCGTCGGGCAGGTTGCGCAGCGCGATGAACATGGCGCGCGCTCCGCTGCGGTCCCGCGGGTCGAACTGCGCGAACTGGGTGGCCCGCGCCGCACGCGCGCCGTGCTGGCCGGACCCGTGGCCCTGGGTCTCTTGCTGCTGCATTTCCATCGCGTCCGCCCGCTCTGCCTGCTCCGGCTGACTGGTGGGGTCGGCGGGGTGCGGTCTGGCCTGCTCGGGCACGACCGGGTCGGCCGCCGCACCGATGCGACCTGCCCCATGCTCCCGTGCCTCGTGCGCGGTCACGGCGCTCCGGGGCCGGCACCGCGCTTCTTGTGCAGGCTGATGCTGACCGTACGGTCGTCGGAAACCGCCGAGTCCACCTCGCCGGCCAGGGCCGAGAGCACAGTCCAGGCGAAGGTGTCGCGTTCAGGGGCCCGGCCGTCGGTCGTGGGCGCCGACACGGTGACCCGGAGGGAGTCGCCCACGAGCCGGAAGACACAGCTGAGCACGGAGCCCGGCACCGCTTGCTGGAGGAGGATCGCGCACGCCTCGTCCACGGCGATCCGCAGATCCTCGATCTCGTCGAGGGTGAAGTCCAAGCGGGCTGCGAGTCCGGCAGTGGCCGTACGCAGCACCGACAGATAGGCACCCGCCGCGGGCAACCGGACCTCGACGAAGTCCTGTCCGTCCTGCCCCACGGGCTCACCTGCGATCTGGGACACCCTCACCTCCAAGGTGGCACAAGCCGGTTCGGCTCGTTCGCTGTTGCGCGTGCGCGGTCCGCCGCGCAGCCGTGGATCTCTTCCACGGAGAACCAACGGCCTGACGCTGTCGATGGTTCGCCTGCGACGCTATCGCGATCCGCGACCAGATGTCGCCCGCACGGATCTACGGCGCCCAGCCCACGAGCGTCACCCATAGTAAACATATGGGCACTGTCTGTGGCTAGGGGTCGGAGGTCGTGAATCCGAAGTGGTTACGCTGCGTTGACACCCGCCAGTGCGTGCAGCGGCTCTCCGGACATGCGGAAGACCGTCCAGTCCTCCATCGGTTCGGCCCCGAGAGATCTGTAGAAACCGATAGAGGGGTCGTTCCAGTCCAATACCCACCACTCGAAGCGTTCATAACCCCGTTCGACACAGATTCCGGCAAGGGCTGAAAGCAGTTCCCTGCCGTGTCCGGCGCCGCGAGCGGAGGGGCGTACGTAGAGGTCTTCCAGATACACACCGTGAGTGCCGGTCCAAGTAGAGAAATTGCGGAACCACAGAGCGAAACCGACGGGGTCACTCTCCGTGTCCGCCTCGGCGATCAGTGCGAAGACGGCGGGGTGTTCGCAGAAGAGGGCGTCGTGCAGCTGTTCCTCGGTGGCTCGCGCATGCTCCAGCGCCCGTTCGTACTCGGCCAGTTCGCGGATCATCGCGTGGATGGCCGGCACGTCGGCGGGGACGGCGGATCTGATCATGCGGCAAGGCTAACCCCGCGCTGTGACGACGGCCGCGACGGTCGTGCCGCGGGCGAACGCCCCCTCCTCGGCGAGGGTCGTGAGGCCGAAGAGCAGCTTGGCGACGTAGACCGTCTCCAGGGGCGGCAGGCCGTGCCGCCCGGCGAAGTCCGCGGCGAAGGCCGTCAGCTCGGGAGCGGTGCGGGCGTAGCCGCCGAAGTGGAAGCGGCCGTCCAGCCGCCAGTCGCCCCTGGGACCGCCGAACGCCGATCGTTGCAGGTCACGTATCTCTTCGGCGAGGAAGCCGCCGCGCAGCACGGGGACGCCCAGCGCGCTCCGGCCGGGTGCCAGTCCGGCCGCGAGGCCCGCCAGGGTGCCGCCGGTGCCGCAGGCGACGGCCGCGACGTCGGCGCGGTCGCGCAGCTCGTGGCCCAGCTCCGTACAGCCTTGTACGGCAAGGGAGTTGCTGCCGCCCTCGGGGATGACGAGGGTGCCCTCCCCGCCGGGGAGCCCGAGGCCGCCGCGCAGCTGGGCGAGGAACTCGGGCTCGCCGCGGTGCCGGTAGGCGGAACGGGAGACGAAGTGGAGGCGCATGCCGTCGGCGGCGCACCCGGCGAGGGTGTCGTTCAGTGGGCGGTGCGCCAGTTCGTCGCCCCGCACGACGCCCACTGTCGCGAGCCCGAGCATGCGTCCCGCGGCGGCGGTGGCGCGCAGATGGTTGGAGTAGGCGCCCCCGAACGTGAGGAGCGTGCCGGCTCCGGAATCGAGCGCGGCACGCAGATTAGGGGCGAGTTTTCGCCATTTGTTGCCCGGAAGGGCGGGGTGGATCAGATCGTCGCGCTTGAGAAGCAGACGCACGCCCCGCCGCGCGAAGCGTGCGTCGTCGAGCTCTTGTACGGGCGAGGGCAGCACGGGCGCGGGGCGGACGGCGGCGAGCAGCGCGTCCCCGCCCCCGTCGGAGGGGGCGGGGACGCGCTGCGGCGGGGTCCGCGGGGTGGGCGCGCTGCTGTTCACGGCTCCATTGTCGCGCTGCCGGCCCCGCCGGCTCCCGCTACTTCAGCCGCTCCGCGACGCGCTCGCGCATCTCGTCCATCGTGAAGCCGCGCGGGTCGACCTTCTGGTCAGTCCACTCCAGGTGGCCGATCACCGAGTGCTCGTTCCAGCCGTGGTGCTTGCACAGCGCGGCGGCGGCCCGCGCGATGGCGTCGAGCTGCTTCTCCGGCCAGGGGTCGTCGCCGTCGCCGAGGTTCTCGCACTCGAAGCCGTAGAAGCAGCGGTTGCCGTCGGTGTTGGCCTGGTTGGGGTTCGGCAGGTCCTTCTTCTCGGCGATCACCGCGCGCAGCACGTCGTCGTCGCCGAGGCCCGCGTGGTTGGCGCGCCCGTGCCCGACCAGGTGGACGGTGCCGTCCTTGGTGACGACCCCGTGCGCCAGCGGGCCGGGAAGGTCCGACCGGCCGTCGTAGACCAGGTCGACCGTCTCCTCGGCTCCGCTGGTCACCGTGTGGTGGATCATGACGCCGTGCACGGGGCCCCAGGGACCCTTGTGGTTGCGGTTGTGGTTGCGCCAGTCGCGCACCTCCTCGTACTCGACGCCCGCCTTCTTCAGGGCTTCGAGGAGGGTGCTCGCTGTGATGGGTGTGGCCATCTCGCCCCGTACCTTCCCGTGCGCTCTCGTGGTGTTCGAGGGGTATGCCCCGCTCGTCCGGCACTTACTCCGCTCACAGCCTGCCGAGCGGCATGCCCGCCCGGGTCAGCAGGCCCTGCACGCAGGGCTCCCGCGTGTACGGGCGGAGCAGCCGCGGCATGCGGTCGCGGGCGTGGCGGGCGCGTCCGGACCGGATGAGGGCGGAGTCCTCCAGGAAGAGTTCCCAGGCCGCACAGGCCTCCTCCAACCGGCCCTGCCCGAGCAGCAGTTCGGCCAGTTCGGCCTCGCTGAGCGCGCGGGAGCGGCACTCGCCCTCCGGGCGGAAGCGGAGCGAGGCCCGCAGCTCGCGTACGGCGCCCTCGCGGTCGCCGAGGGCCGCCCGCACCTGGCCGGCCTGGTAGTGGAGGGCCGCGTCCTGGTACGAGCCGACGGGCTCGCCGTCGGGGCTCTCCGGACCGGTCGTCAAGTCCGCGGGCGAGCGGGCCAGTTCGTGCTCGGCGCTGCGCAACGCGGCCAGGGCGCGGTGGCGTTGGCCCTGGCCGGCCTGCGCGACGGCCAGCCCCGCGTAGAGGAAGGCACGTGCCGACGGCGCCGTACCGGCGGGCGCCGACTCGCAGGCGGCCTCGGCCAGTTCGAGGCTCTGCCGCCGGTGCCCGAGCTGGTGCGCCTGAGAGCTGAGCGCCCGGCGGGCCAGCGCCACGCCCTCGGGGTCGCCGCCTTCCTCCGCCAGTTCGGCGGCGGTGAGGAACGCCCGCTGGGCGAGCCCGTGCCGCTGCTCGTCCGCGTAGACCCGTGCCAGCAGGTAGCTCAACCGGGCTGCACCGGCCACGAGTTGGGGATGGTGAGGCCCTTCACCGCCGGTACGCAGCCTGCGGACGAGCGCGGCTAGGGAGGCGGCGAGCGTCGTGCGGATGTGGCCGCCGCCGTGCCTGTCGGCCTGCTGCGAGAAGAAGCGGACGTGCTCGCGCACCGACGCGACCTCGTCCGGTGCCGTGCGACGTGCGGGACGTCCGCCCCGGGAGGAGGGGGAGTGGTCCCGGGGCGGACGCGGACGGAACGGCTCGGGCGTCTCCGTGGGGACGTCGCCGATGCCCCCGTGCTCCTCGTCCCCTCCGGCGGAGGGCGAACCCGCGGGCGACGCCGGTGGGTTGCTCCCGGACGGGCGGCCGTGCGCGAGGCCCTGCTGCTTGAGGAGCGTGAGCTGGTAGGGGGCGGCCGGCGGGGAGTCCGCTCGCGGCGGACCCACCACCGCGGCGGTGAGCGCGGCCAGTTGGTCGGCAGGACGTGCGGGGCGTGCCGCCGGGATGTACGTCCGCCCGGTGGCTTCCGCGCGGCCCTCCGCGCGCCGGCGGCCCCGGCCCCCGCTGCGTCCGTCCCCCATGCCGAGCTGCGCGACCGGGACCGGCCGGCCCAGGCGCCGGGACAGAGCTTCCGCGATGAAGCCCTGTACCTGGGGCGAGGGCCGGCTGCCGCGCAGCCAGCGCGCCACGGAGGTGCGGTCGTACCTGAGCCGGACTCCCGCCTCGGCGCCCAGCCGGCCGATGGCGCGGGCGAACGCCTCCTGCGTCCACCCGGTTTCGGCGAGCAGGCCGCGCAACGTGCTGTTCGGCGTGGGATCGCGCCTGCGGCGCGCGTCAGGCTGCATGGCCGGCCGCCCCGCTGACCTCGAAGTGGAACCGGATCGGGTCGTTCATGGTGATGCTCCTCGCTGTCGCTCTCCGTACACGACGCCGCGTACGGACTGCTTACAGCGAACCGCAGCTTCCGCTTGTCCGGGAGATGTGTCGCGTGCACGCACAGGTGGCTCTTTCACACCCCGTGTGAAACAGCGTCCGTTACTCTGCGAAACAAGGGTTGGACGACCGGAGGGCGTGATGGAGCCCAACAGTCAACTGCACGTACTGCTTGACCAGTCCGGAATCTCCCGGGCCGGTCTGGCCATGAGGGTGAACCGTCTCGGCGCGGAGAGCGGTATGACTCTGCGTTACGACCACACTTCCGTCGCACGATGGCTGAAGGGCCAACGTCCGCGCGGCAGCGTTCCGGAGATGGTCTGCGAGATACTCGGCTCACGGCTCGGGCGCACGCTCACTCTCGGCGACATCGGCATGGGCGGTCCGCACGGCCGCGGACCGGCGGCATCGGTGCAGGATGCCGGCGGCGGCCGCCACGCCGGGGAGGTCGGGGACGAGAGCGGGGACGGCGCCTCGCTCGGCCGTTTCGTGGAGCGGGCCGCCGTGTCCTGGCGCGCCGACCAGATGCACGCGGACGCACCGGGACCGGGCCTGCTGCGCGGGGCCGCCGCGGTGGCACCGGTCTGGGAGTGGGAGAACCCGCCGGACGACCTCGACGTGTCGCACCAAGGCCCGCACGAGGTCTCCGAGTTGGACGTGGAGGTGCTGCACGCCGCGCGGGGGCACTACGAGCACCTGTACCGGAACGCGGGCGGCGTCGCGACACGGCCACGCGTCGTCGGATTCCTGACCGGCGAGGTCGCACCGCTGCTGCGCGGCAGCTACGACGACCGGACGGGCCGTGAACTGTGCCGCGCGGCAGGCTCGTTGGCGGCCATGAGCGGCATCTGCGCGTACGACGCGGACGAGCAGGGCCTCGCCCAGCGCTACTTCCACCAGGCGCTGCGGCTCGGAAAGGCCTCCGGGGACAGGCACTTCGGCGGCTACGTCGTGGCGCTGCTCGTCAACCAGGCCCTGTTCCTCGGGGACGACAGGCGCGCCATCGCCTGCGCGGAGGCGGTGTTACGCACGCCGGGGCCGCACTGCACACCCGCCCTGGCGACAGACCTGTACGCGATGCAGGCGAGGGCGTACGCCCGCATCGGCGACCGGCGGGGCGCGTACGAACGTATGCGGAGCGCCGAGAGCTGCTCCACGCGCATCCGTCCCGAGGAGGAGCCGGAGGAGACCGGCTACGTCGAGGAGGGCCTGGTGCAGGTGCGCCTGGCGGAGGCGCTGCTCGTACTCGGCGAGCTGGACAGCGCGCGCCGGTATGCCGAGGAGGCGGCGAGGGCACCCGCTCACGTGCGCGGCCGGGTGAACCGGCTGGCCACGCTCACCGACGTGGAGCTGCGCAGCGGTGCGGCCGAGAGCGCTGCGGAGACGGCGGTGCGGATGGTCGACAACGCGCAGGGCATCGAGTCGCAGCGGCTGCGGCAACGTATGCGGCGGGTGAGGGAGCACCTGCTCCGGCATCCCGGTACGCCTGTCGACCGGGCGGCCAGGCTGATCGAGGAGACGCTGCGAGTGCCTCTCTGAGGGGAGGGAAGCGGGGCGGCGACTCTGTCAGAGGTACGCCGCAGCGTGCTGGGATGTGCCCAACCTCCGTCAGGAAGGGGGCACATACGTGCAATGGAAGAACCTGGGTGAACACACTGTGTATGAGAACCAGTGGTTACGGGTCAACCTCGCGGACGTGCTACTCCCGGACGGCCGTCATCTGGATCACTACCTGATCCGGCTGCGGCCGGTGGCGATGGCCACAGCCGTCAACGAGCGCAACGAGGTGCTGATGCTCTGGCGGCACCGGTTCATCACCGACAGCTGGGGATGGGAGCTGGCTGCCGGAGTCGTGGAGGACGGCGAGGACCTCGCCGAGGCCGCGGCCCGCGAGATGCTCGAGGAGACGGGCTGGCGGCCGGGGACGCTGCGGCATCTGATGACGGTCGAGCCCTCGAACGGGCTGACCGACGCACGGCACCACATCTACTGGTCGGACGGTGCCGACTACGTCGGTCATCCCGAGGACGACTTCGAGTCGGACAAGCGGGAGTGGGTTCCGCTGAAGGAGACGCCGGAGCTGATCGCCAAGGGTGAGGTACCCGCCGCGAACACGGCGGCGGCGCTGCTGATGCTGTACCGGCTGCGGTTCGGATAGCCGCTCGCACGCCCCGGTCCCCGGCTCGCAGCGCGCGAGCCGGGGACCGGAGGTGCCGGACGTGCCGGCGCGGAGGGGAAGGCGCGCCCTTCAGGGGTTGCGCAGGAAGCCGTCGCCGTGCTGTGCGATGTGCTGTTCGAGCGCGGACAGGGCCTGCTGCACCTCCGCGGGCGAGCCGCTGCCGCGCTGCTGTGCGTAGTAGGCGGAGCCGAGGCGGCGCAGCAGGTCGTTCCCGGCGCGCTGGGCCTGGACCTCCTCCATCTTCTCCTTGCCCTGCGCCAGCCCGCGCTGCGCCTGCTCCTTGGCCCTGTCGAGGAAACCCGCCATCGTCCTGCCTTTCGTCGGCTGCGTGTGCGTATGCCTGTGCCGGTGCGCCTGGGGACGCGTAGGCCGTACGGCTGCGCGGCTGTGCTGTTGCGCCGCGCTTTCTGTACGGCGGTGCGGCCGTGCGCGGGAAGAAGCCCAAAAGCACCTTCTGTCCCGGCCCTTCAACGTATGCCGTGATCAGGCGGTTCCCCGCTCATCCTCCGCCAGCACGTCGAGGGCGAGTTCCACCAGCCGGGGGACGGCCGGGTGGCCGGGCCGGCCGGAACCCCTGGGCGTCTCCCGCCACATGAGCATCAGCGGCACCTCGGCGGCTCCGGCGAGCGGCCTGTAGACGACGCCGGGGTGCGGGTGCATCTCGGCCGTGGCGCAGGTGGAGACGCCCACCGCGCTGCCTGCGGCGATGGCGCCCAGCCAGTCGTCGGTGTTGGCCACCCCGATCGTCGCGCTCGCCTCCGGGCGGATCCCCTCCGGCCACAGGTCCAGCGTCGTCAGACCGGAGACGATGTTCAGGGCGATCGTGTGCGAGGCGAGGTCTTCGAGGGTCAACGGGGGGCTTTTTTCGGCCAGTTCACTCCCGGCGGGTACGGCGGCCACGCGGGGTTCGTTGCGGAGCCACTCACCCAGCAGGCCCTGCGCGTCCACCGGGATCATCGGCGCCCGGACCGCGGCGATGTCGACCTTCCCGCTCAGCAGGCCGGCCGTACGGTCGTCGACGCGCAGCAGTTCGAGCGGAGTGTCCGGGTAGCGCTCCTTCCACCGGCGCAGCAGGGGAGTGGTGTGCCTGCCCAGCGCGGACCAGGCGTGCCCGAGCCGCAGCGGCCACGGACGCAGCCGTGCCGGATCGAGCGCCTCGTCGACGACGGCCACGGCCGTCGCGGCCTTCTCCCTGAACCTGCGGCCGTCCTCGGTCAGTTCCAGATGGTGCGTCGAGCGGTCCACCAGGCGGACGCCGAGATGGGTCTCCAGCTGACGAAGGGTCCGGGAGAGCGCGGGCTGGCTCATCCGCAGCACGGCCGCCGCGGACGTCACGCTGCCGGCCTCCGCGATGGCGAGGAACGCGCGCAGATGGCGCAGGTCGGCGGTCATGCACAGGGAGCATAGCCGCAGGAGAAGCCGCATTTCACAGCCTGGCGCGCCCGTCCTAGCGTGGCTGCATGACCTCTGCTGACCGCGCCGCGGTCCTCTCCCGCGGCCCCTCGTCCGGGCTGGGCGGCGGACGGCTCGGCGCGGTCGGCATGGTCGTCGGCAGCGCGCTGTCGCTGCAGCTCGGCTCGGCCGTCGCCGTCACTCTCTTCCCGCGGGCGGGTTCGCTGGGGGTCGTCGCGCTCCGGCTGCTGTTCTCGGCGCTGCTGCTGCTCGTCGTGTGCAGGCCGCGGCTGCGTGGCCACTCCCGCGCGGACTGGACGGCCGTCGCCGGTCTGGGCGTCGCGCTCGGCGCGATGAACACGCTCTTCTACCAGGCCATCGACCGCATTCCGCTGGGCGCCGCGGTGACTCTGGAGCTGCTGGGCCCGCTCGTGCTGTCCGTCGCCGGGTCGCGGCGCCTTCTGAGCCTGCTGTGGGCCGTACTGGCGTTCGCCGGGGTCTACCTGCTGGGCAGCAGCGGCTTCGGGCGCGTCGACTTCGCCGGTGTGGCGTACGCCCTCGCGGCGGGCGCCATGTGGATCGCCTACATCGTCTTCAACTCCCGTACGGGCGCCCGCTTCCCGAAGGCGGACGGCCTCGCCCTGGCCATGGGCGTCGCCGCGGTGCTCAGCGCGCCGCTGGGCGTGGCCGACGCCCGCGGCGCTCTGCTGGACCCGGTGACGCTCGGACTGGGCGCCGCGGTCGCGGTGCTCTCCTCGGGCGTGCCGTACACGCTGGAGCTGTTCGCCCTCCGCCGGCTCCCCGCCGCGACCTTCGCCCTCCTGATGAGCCTCATGCCCGTCGCGGCGGCGACAGCGGGCTTCGTGGTGCTCGGGCAGCGTCTGGAGCCGCTGGAGGTGGTGGCGATCGTGCTGGTCATCGCCGCCAGCATGGGGGCGGTCCGGACGCCGCCCGCCCGTACGGCCGGTGAGGCCGGCCGGGGCGAGGGGAGCACGCGCACGCCATAGGCTGCACCGGTGGACGAGCGGCAGACGGTCGGCTGGACCGAGGACGACGAGGAACGTTCGGCGCTGTGGCGCTCCGAGAACGGCATGAAGCCGCCCCGGCGCGTCCGGCCCGCGGACGACCGCACGACTGCCGACGCCGCCTACAAGCTGGCGTGCGAGGGCACCGCCCTGCTGTGGCGCGGCGACTTCCACGGGGCGCGCCAGCTGCTGTCCGCGATGCGCCGGCGAGTCGACCGCAAGCAGCCGAAGGCGGGAGCGGGTCCCCGCGAGGACTTCCATCTCCAGCGGCAGGCCCAGGCCCGGCGGGCGAGGGTGCTGGGCATGCTGCTCGTGCCGCTCGACACCGACGCCGCGGGCGGAACCCACACGGTGCCGCTGCGCCGCGCCCCCGACGTGGCGGAGGCGTGCGCCGAGGCGTACGGCCCTCCTGCCGCGGGTGAGCGCTCCCTCGTGCCGCTGCGCGAGCTGCTCGGCGTGATCGGTGCGCACGAATGGCGGCGGCGGGGCGTGCCGGTCCCCGCGCTGGACGGGGAGCGCGTGCGCCCCGCGTACGGGGTGTTCTCGCCGGTGCGCGGCGAGTACGTCGACCTCGTCGCCCGCACGCGACTGCCCCCGGACGGAACGGCGTTCGACATCGGAACGGGGACGGGGGTGCTCAGCGCCGTACTCGCCCGGCGTGGCCTGACGCGCGTCGTCGCGACCGACCAGGACCCGCGTGCGCTGGACTGCGCCCGCGAGAACCTCCGCCTGCTGGGCGCCGGGGAAGCGGTGACCGTGGTGGAGGCGGACCTCTTCCCGCCCGGGGACGAGAAGGCCACCCTGATCGTCTGCAATCCGCCGTGGCTTCCCGCGAAGCCCACCTCACCGCTGGAGCACGCCGTCTACGACCCGGGCAGCCGCATGCTGCGGGGGTTCCTCGCAGGGCTCGCGGAGCGGCTGGCACCGGGAGGGGAGGGCTGGCTGATCCTTTCCGACCTGGCCGAGCACCTGCAACTGCGCAGCCGGGAGGAGCTGTTCGGCTGGATCGGGGAGGCCGGTCTGACGGTCGCGGGCCGCGAGGACACCCGCCCGCACCACCCGCGCTCCGCCGACCCGGCCGATCCCCTGCACGCGGCCCGCTCGGCGGAGGTCACCTCGCTGTGGCGGCTGCGAGCCGCGGCCGCGTGAACGGCGGCCGCTTGAACGCGACCGCGTGAACCGCCGCCGCGCACGCCGGGGGAGCGAGCGGGCGCACGAGGGGTGGGGCCGGGCGTAGCCGGGTAGCCTCCGCCGTCGTTGCCGCGATCGTCAGCCGTACCGGAGGACCGCCGCATGCCGCGACGAGAGGTGAACGCCGGAGCCCGCCCGCCGGCGCGGTTGCGGCGGGCGAGAGCCGCGGTTTCCGCGATCTTCTTCGTGCACGGTGCGGTGTTCGCCTCCTGGGCGGCCCGCGTGCCCGCCGTCAAGGACGAACTCCACCTGTCCGCCGGTGTGCTGGGGCTGGTGCTGGCCGGGCCGGGCCTGGGTGCCCTGGCGGGCAGCCAGCTGGGCGGCGCGATGGTGGACAGGTTCGGCGGACGTGCCGTCAGCGCCTCGGCTCCCGTGGTGCTCTGCGCCCCGCTCGGGCTGGTCCCGGCGGCGGACTCGGCGTGGCCGCTGCTGTGCCTGCTCGCGGTGCTCGGGGCCGCCGACGGCTGTACCTCCGTGGCGATGAACGCCCAGGCAGTCGTCGTGCAGGAGCGGTACGGGCGGACCGTCCTCAACTCCCTGCACGCGATCCGGAGCATCGGTGCGGTCGCGGGCGGGCTGGCCGGAGCCGCGACGGCGCTGCTCGGGCTGACGCTCGCCGCCCAGTTCGCCCTGACGGCCGTGGCGCTGGCTGCCGTCTCCGCCGTGGCGGCGGGCGGCCTGCTGCCCGAGGCGGAGGCGGGCCGCCGTCAGGCCGGGGCGCAGGCGGTCGGGGAAGAGCGGATCGCGGACGAGCCGGTCGCCGGGCAGGCGCAGGCCGCGTCGTCCGCCGGGCGCGCGGAAGCCCGGGCGGGCGCGCCGGTCGGGCAGGGCGCCCAGGGGCGGAAGACGGTGCTGCTGCTGGCCGTCATGGTCTTCCTCGCCGCCCTGGTCTCGGACGCCCCGGCCTCGTGGAGCGGCGTCTACCTGCGGCACGTGGGTGCGGACGCGGCCACCGCGGCGGCCGGATACGCGGCCTTCTCGGCCGGGGAGGTCTGCACGCGCCTCTTCAACGACCGCCTCGTCAACCGGTTCGGCTGGGTCCGGCTCATCAGGTCCGGAACCCTCGGCTGCGCGACCGTGCTGGCCGCCGCGCTGATGGCCGGTCATCCGGCCGCGGCCATGGCGGCGTTCGTGGCGGCGGGTGCGGGAATCAGCGCGGTCTTCCCCGGAGCCTTCACGGCGGCGGGTTCCCTGCCGCGCCCCGGACCGGCGATGGGCCACCTCGGTTTCGCGGGGAACGCGGGCTGGCTGGCGGTCTCGCCGCTCGTCGGCGGGCTCGCGACGCTCGTCGGGCTGCCCGCCGCGCTGGGGGTGCTGGTGGTGGCCGCGCTGGCGATCGCCGCCCTGGCGCCGGTGACCCGGCCGAAGGCCACGGGAGGCGCCGGCGCCCCGCTGCTGTCGGCGCGCGAGGAGAAGCGGGAGGGCAAGGAGCCGCGGTGAGGGCGCGGGCCCGGAGACGACAGCACCCGGTCCGTGGTGGCGGCCGTCTTCGACGGCGCTCGGACCGGGTGCTGTCTGAGGACGGGCGGTCGTGGACCGCCGGCCCGCCGGCTCGGGGGAGTCAGCCCTTCTTGGTCTCCCAGAAGATCTTGTCGATCTGGGCGATGTAGTCGAGGGCCTTCTGGCCCGTCGCGGGGTCGGTGGAGCCCTTCGCCGTGGAGAGCGCCTTCAGCGTCTCGTTGACCAGCTGGTGGAGCTCCGGGTACTTCTCGAAGTGCGGGGGCTTGAAGTAGTCGCTCCACAGCACCGAGACGTGGTGCTTGGCCAGCTCCGCCCGCTCCTCCTTGATCACAACGCAGCGGGTGCGGTAGGCCGGGTCGTCGTTGGACTGGTACTTCTCCTGGATGGCCTTGACCGACTCCGCCTCGATGCGGGCCTGGGCCGGGTCGTAGACACCGCAGGGCAGGTCGCAGTGGGCGCTGACCTGCACCGTGGGGGCGAACAGACGGGAAAGCATAGAGCCGTCCTTCCTCGTGATCGTCTTCTCACCTGTGAGATTACTCCGTAGGGGAGGCCCTTTCGCGTGTGCCCCCGTGGGCTTAGGACAAAAGTCCAGTGTTGGCTGGAGCGGGAACCGCCGGGACACGACCGGGGACACACTGCCGGGCACGACCGGGGACACTGCCGGGACGAGGTGAGGCGCGCACATGCCGGAGCGGGCGATCGAGACGGGCGGGAGCGGGATGCGGGGGAACGGTGGTCCCGGCGGGGGTCCGCTGAAGCGGATCGGGCTGGCCGAGGTCTACAACCCGTCCATGACGCCCACGCTCCGGCCGGGCGACCGCCTGGTGATCAAGTACGGCTCCGGTGTCCGGCCCGGCGCGGTGGTGGTGCTCCGGCATCCCTTCCAGCACGACCTGCTCATCGTCAAGCGCGCCGTGGAGCGCAGGCCGGGCGGCTGGTGGGTGGTGGGCGACAATCCGCACGTCCGCAACGACAGCCGCGAGTTCGGCGCGGTGCCCGACGACCTCGTGGTGGCCCGCGCGTGGGTGCGCCTGCGTCCGCGGGGAGGGGGTCAGCGGTCGTTCCGGGACGCCGTGCGCTGGGCGCTCTCCGCCGTACGTCCGCTGGTGGCGCTGCGCGCGCGGTCCGGTTCCTCTCCGCTCTCCAGGCGCTTGCGGGCCCGGTAGGCGGCCACGTTGGCCCGGGTCGCGCAGCGGTCGGAGCAGTAGCGGCGGGAGCGGTTGGTCGAGGTGTCGAGGTAGGCCTGGCTGCACGGGGACGCCTGGCAGATGCCGAGCCTGTCGACGCCGAGGTCCGTGAGGTGGAAGGCCAGGCCCATGCAGGCGGTGGCGGCGTAGCCGGCCGCCGTCGTGACGGGATGCTCGGCCAGGTGCATGTGCCAGCGCGGGCGGCCCTCCTGGTCGAGGTCGCCGTGGCCGCTGATCTGGGGGCTGGTGGGGAACTCCATCAGCAGCGAGTTGAGCAGGTCGACGGCCCGTGTCTCGTCGCCCTCGGAAGCGGCGCTGAAGACGGCGCGCAGCCGTGTCCGCACGCCGCGGAGCCGGCCGACGTCGGCCTCCGCCGCCCGGCGGGCCATCTGCAGGTTCCTGCCGCACAGCTCCTTCACGGACTCGACGGACGTCAGGGTGTCCTCGCCGCGTTCCGGCTGCTCGGTGTTGACCAGGCGCACCGCCATGTCGGAGTAATGGGTAAGTTCCACTTGTGATCCTTACGGCTGCTGGTCTATCGTCGGGTATCGGTAATAGCTGTATTCAGTTAGAGGGTATTACGCCGAGGAGGGACTCGTGGCGACGCACCAGGAGACGGCCGACGATCACGCGAACTGGCGGGCATGGCAGGACAGCTGGGACCGCCAGCAGGAGTGGTACCTCCCCGACCGCGAGGAGCGCTTCCGCGTCATGCTCGACATGGTCGAGGCGCTCGCGGGCCCGGAGCCCAGAGTGCTCGACCTCGCCTGCGGCACGGGCAGTATCTCGGACCGGCTGCTGCGGAGGTTCCCCGCGTCCCGCAGCACGGGCGTCGACCTCGACCCCGCGCTGCTCACAGTGGCCCGGGGGCACTTCGCCGGCGAGAGCCGCGTCGAGTTCGTCACCGCCGACCTCACCGACGCGGACTGGGTGCGCGCCCTCCCGCACACCTCGTACGACGCGGTGCTGACGGCGACGGCGCTGCACTGGCTGCGCACGCCCCAACTGACCGCTCTCTACGGGCAGATCGCGGGTCTGCTGCGTGCGGGCGGTGTCTTCGTGAACGCCGACCACATGCCGGATCCCTCGACGCCCCGCATCAACGAGGCGGCCGACGCCTTCAACAAGCGGCGCCGCGAGCGGGAGAAGGCCGCGGGGGCGAGCGACTGGGCCGCCTGGTGGGGGGAGATGGCAGGGGAGCCGGCGCTCGCCGGCGTGGTCGAGGAGCGGTACCGCATCTTCGGCGACCCTACGAAGGGCGACCACGCCGACGGCGAGGTCCAGTCCGCCGCGTGGCATGCGCAGGCGCTGCTCTCGGCGGGGTTCGCCGAGGCGCGGCAGGTCTGGTGCTCCCCCGAGGACGCGATGGTGCTGGGCCTGAGATGACACTCCGCTCCGCGCGGGCGGGAAGAGGGACCGCTGTGCCGCGGCAGGCGCACAAGTGAGGGCGGTGCGGGCCCGATCGGCCCGTACCGCCCTCGACCCGCCTGTCCGGCCGCGCGCTCACGTCAGCGGCGGGCGATGCCCTCCGCCCGTGCCGCCGCGGCGACGGCCGCCGTCACCGCGGGGGCGACGCGCTCGTCGAACGGCGAGGGGATGACGCACTCGGGGCTCAACTCGTCGGAGACGACGGCCGCGAGGGCCTCCGCCGCCGCGAGCTTCATGCCCTCGGTGATGTCCGTCGCCCGCACCTGCAGCGCGCCGGCGAACACGCCGGGGAAGGCCAGCACGTTGTTGATCTGGTTCGGGTAGTCGCTGCGGCCGGTCGCCACGACGGCGGCGTACTTGCGGGCGACGTCCGGGTGGATCTCCGGATTCGGGTTGGCCATGGCGAAGACGAAGGAGTCCTCGGCGAGGGTGGCCACCGCGGACTCCGGGACCGTGCCGCCGCTGACGCCGATGAAGACGTCCGCGCCGTCCATCGCCGACTCCAGTGACCCGGTGCGCCCCGCCTTGTTGGTGAACCCGGTCAACTCCCGCTTGACCGAGGTCAGATCGTCCCGGTCCGCGGAGACGATGCCCTTGCGGTCCGTGACCACGATGTCGCTGACGCCCGCCTCCACGAGGATCTTGGCGATGGCGATACCGGCCGCGCCCGCGCCGGAGATGACCGTGCGCAGGTCTCCCAGCGAACGCCCCTTCAGGAGCGCCGCGTTGCGCAGCGCCGCGAGGGTGACGATCGCGGTGCCGTGCTGGTCGTCGTGGAAGACCGGGACGTCCAGGCGCTCCTTGAGCTTGGCCTCGATCTCGAAGCAGCGGGGCGCCGCGATGTCCTCCAGGTTGACGCCGCCGAAGGAGGGCGCGAGCCGGACGACGGTCTCCACGATCTCGTCGGTGTCGCGGCAGTCGAGCGCGACGGGGAAGGCGTCCACGCCGCCGAACTGCTTGAAGAGGATGGACTTGCCCTCCATCACCGGGAGGGACGCCTCAGGGCCGATGTCGCCCAGACCCAGCACCGCGCTGCCGTCCGTGACGACCGCGACGACCTGCGACTTCCAGGTGTAGTCGTCCACCAGTTCCGGCTGGCGTGCGATGGCGCTGCACACCTTGGCGACGCCCGGCGTGTAGGCGAGGGACAACTCCTCCGCGTCGCGCACAGGAACGGTCGCCTGCACCGCCATCTTGCCGCCGCGGTGCAGGGCGAAGGCGGGATCGAACCCGTCCTCGTCCAGGCCGTCCTTCGAATTGACGATCTCCGCTGCCACTTTGTCGAACCCCTTTGTCGAATCTTTGTGAGGGTGGCCGCTCCCTGGTTGAGGAACGGGCGGGAAACCACGTCCGCTGCCCGGCCGGCGGTTGGCCGCCGTCCAGGCGCCGAACCCGGGCCGGCTGGGCCCGGGTGTGTCCCCGGTGGGCTGTGGAGGCCCGGTGGGGAGAGGCGAACGCCGGGCGCGCCGCACACGCGCCCCGGTCCCCGGGTGAGGGGTGTAATCGACCTTTCTACCGGACAAGGCCCTTGCGTTACGACCCGCTTCCCGTACGGCAGTAACCAGTAATCGGACATTAGCTGACAGAACAGCCGGAAGGTCGCCGTACGTCGGGAAGTGGTGCCACCGAGGCAGTCCGTGCGTCAACGGACCGCGACTCCGTGGCGGTGTGACGCAGGTCTCCCGCCGACTGATAGCGACACCTTGTACGCGACGCGTGAGCGACCTGTATTCGGATTGCGGGCTCCGTTATCCGATTTTGACTCGCCAGCCGTCGGTAACCGCCTGAACGGATGGCAGGATTTCCCCATCCCAGCCGCCACCCACGCGGTCGTGACACGCGCAGGTGTGCCCGACCGGCCGCCGCTCACAGCAGGAGGACCCCGCCATGACCGCACGCACTACCCGACGCCAGGTCACCGCCACGGCACGGCGTGCACGGACGGCTGCGCCCGTCGCCCTCGCGGTGACCGGCGCGCTCCTGCTGGCCGGATGCGGGGACCAGACGGACGGCGCGTCGGAGAGCTCGAAGGTCGAGGGCAGCAAGGCGCCCCTCTTCGACAAGCTGCCGAAGAAGATCCAGGACAAGGGCGTCATCAAGGTCGGCACGGACGCCGCCTACAAGCCGATGGAGTACAAGATCGGCCAGGAGATAGTCGGTCTCGACCCCGACCTCGCCGACGCCATGAGCAAAGAGCTCGGTGTGCGCTTCGAGTTCACCAACGGCACCTTCGACGGCCTGATCACCTCGCTCCAGACCGGCCGCTTCGACATGATCATGTCCTCGATGACGGACACCAAGGACCGCCAGGAGGGCCTGGACGACCAGGGCAAGAAGGTCGGCAAGGGCGTCGACTTCGTCGACTACCTCACGGCCGGCTCCTCGATCCTCGTCAAGAAGGGCAACCCCGAGAAGATCGAGTCCGTCGAGCAGCTCTGCGGCAAGAAGGTCGCGACCCAGCGCGGCACGACCTCGCACGAGATCCTCAAGAAGCAGACGGACAAGTGCAAGAAGGACCGGAAGCGGCCGATCACCGTCGAGCCCTTCGACAACGACGACGAGGCCCGGGTGCGGCTGAAGGCCGGTGGCGTCGTCGCGGACATCTCCGACTTCCCCGTCGCCGCCAACGCCGCCAAGGAAGGCCGCGACTTCGAGGTCGTCGGCGAGCAGATGGAGTCCGCTCCCTACGGCATGGCCGTCTCCAAGGGCAACGACAAGCTGAGCGGCGCGCTCAAGGCCGCGCTGAGCGAGATCATCGAGAACGGCGCGTACGAGAAGGCGCTCAAGAAGTGGGGCGTCGAGGACGGCGGTGTCGACGCGGCGAAGATCAACAGCGGTTCCTGAGGCTGCGAAGGCCCCGGGACCGACGTTGAACGCACGCTGAAAGGCAACACCCATGACCGCACCCCTCGACAAGGCGCAGGACGGCGCGCCTCCCAAGGTCGTCACGCCCCCGGAGGCGATCAAGGCGATACCCGTGCGGCACTACGGCCGCTACGTGTCCGCCGTCGTCGTCCTCGCCCTGCTGGGCCTCGTCGTCAAGGCGTTCGCCGAGGCGGACCTCACATGGGGCTCCGTCGGCGAGTTCTTCTTCAACGACCAGATCATGGAGGGCGTCAAGAACACCCTCGTGGTCAGCGTGCTGTCGATGCTGATGGGCCTCGTGCTCGGCGTCGTGCTCGCGGTCATGCGGATGTCGAAGAACCCGGTGACGTCGTCCGTGGCCTGGGGCTACATCTGGTTCTTCCGGGGCACGCCCGTCTACGTCCAGCTGCTGCTCTGGTTCAACCTGGCGCTCATCTTCCCGTACCTGAATCTCGGCCCGATCTACAAGGACGAGATGACGGACGTCATGACGCCCTTCATGGCGGCCCTGCTCGGGCTGGGCCTCAACGAGGCCGCGTACATGGCGGAGATCTGCCGCGCCGGCATCCAGTCCGTCGACGAGGGGCAGACCGAGGCGTCGCAGGCGCTCGGCATGACCAGCGGCCAGAACATGCGCCGCATCGTGCTGCCGCAGGCCATGCGCGTCATCGTGCCGCCCACCGGCAACGAGTTCATCAACCTGCTGAAGACGTCGGCTCTCTGCGCCGTCGTGCAGTACGAGGAAGTGCTGCGCAAGTCGCAGAACATCGGAAACAACTCCGGTGCGGTCGTGGAGATGCTGTTCGTGGCGACCATCTGGTTCCTCGTCATCACCACGATCTTCAGCATCGGGCAGTTCTACCTGGAGCGTCACTACGCGCGCGGCTCGTCGCGCCAGTTGCCCGCGACACCGTGGCAGCGGGCGCGGCAGCTGGTCTTCACCTTCAGCCGCGGTACGGGATCGGGCTCCGGTTCGGGAGCGGGAGGCGCCGCATGAGCAACAACGGCAGCACGGGGAAGACCACGGCGATCCCGATGGTGAAGGCCGAGGCGGTGCACAAGTCCTTCGGCCCGGTCCAGGTGCTGAAGGGCATCGACCTGGAGGTCGCGCCGCGCGAGGTCTTCTGCATCGTCGGGCCCTCGGGCTCGGGCAAGTCGACCTTCCTGCGGTGCATCAACCACCTGGAGAAGATCAACGCGGGCCGCCTCTACGTCGACGGCACCCTCGTCGGCTACCGCGAGCACGGCAACAAGCTCTACGAACTGCGGGACCGCGAAGTCGCGGCGCAGCGGCGCGACATCGGGATGGTCTTCCAGCGCTTCAACCTCTTCCCGCACATGACCGCGGTGGAGAACGTCATGGAGGCGCCGGTACTGGTCAAGCGCGAGAGCAGGGCGAAGGCGCAGGAGCGCGCCCGTGCCCTGCTCGCCCGCGTCGGACTGTCCGACAAGGCCGACAGCTACCCCTCGCAGCTCTCCGGGGGCCAGCAGCAGCGCGTCGCCATCGCCCGCGCGCTGGCGATGGAGCCGAAGCTGATGCTCTTCGACGAGCCCACCTCCGCGCTCGACCCGGAGCTCGTCGGCGAGGTGCTGGACGTGATGCGGGACCTCGCCGAGGACGGCATGACGATGATCGTCGTCACGCACGAGATGGGTTTCGCCCGCGAGGTGGGCGACTCCCTCGTCTTCATGGACGACGGCGTGGTGGTCGAGTACGGCAACCCCCGCGACGTCCTGACCGATCCGCAACACGAGCGGACGAAGTCCTTCCTGTCGAAGGTCCTCTAGGCAGCCGGGCGACGGTGCAGCGACGCGGGCACGCCGAGCCGGGCCGGGGCCAGAGGCCCGCGCCGCTCGCCGTGCCCGCGCCGCCGTGAGATCTGTCGCTATGCAGGGGCGGGCCCTGGTTGGCCGTCGCCGTCCGGGAGTAGCGTCTGGATCATGTTTGCTGCTTACGCCGCGCGTATCGACAAGGACCAGCCGCTCGAAGGCCTGGAGCTGGGCGAGCGACCCGAACCGGAAGTCCCCGCCGGCTGGACGACGGTCGACGTCAAGGCGGCCTCGCTCAACCACCACGATCTCTGGTCGCTGCGGGGGGTGGGCCTCGGCGAGGACCTGCTGCCCATGACGCTGGGCTGCGACGCCGCGGGCGTCGACGCCGACGGCAACGAGGTCGTGCTGCACTCCGTCATCGGCGCCACCGGCCACGGTGTCGGCCCCGGCGAGCGCAGGACACTCCTCACCGAGAAGTACCAGGGCACCTTCGCCGAGCGGGTCGCCGTCCCGCAGTGGAACGTGCTGCCCAAGCCGGCCGAGCTCTCCTTCGAGGAGGCCGCCTGCCTGCCGACCGCCTGGCTGACCGCGTACCGCATGCTCTTCACGAACGCGGGCGTACGGCCGGGCGACAGCGTCCTGGTGCAGGGCGCGGGCGGCGGCGTCGCGACCGCCGCCATCGTGCTCGGAGCCGCGGCGGGGCTGCGGATGTTCGCCACCAGCCGTCACGAGGACAAGCGCAAGCGCGCCGTCGAACTCGGCGCGGAGGCGGCGGTGGAGAGCGGCGCACGCCTGCCCCAGCGGGTCGACGCCGTGCTGGAGACCGTGGGCGCGGCGACGTGGTCGCACTCGCTGAAGTCCCTCAAGCCGGGCGGCACGGTCGTGATCTCCGGGGCCACCAGCGGCCCGAACCCGCCCGCGGCCGAGCTCAACCGGGTCTTCTTCCTGGAGCTGAAGATCGTCGGCTCCACGATGGGAAGCAAGGAGGAGCTGGCGTCGCTGCTGAGCTTCTGCGCGGCCAAGGGCGTACGTCCGGTCATCGACTCGACGCTGCCGCTGGACCGGGCGCGCGAGGGCTTCGCGAAGATGGCGGAGGGCGACCTGTTCGGCAAGGTCGTGCTCACCGTCTGACCCGGCGCCCTCCGGCTCCCTCGTACCCTCACCGCCCCGGCCGCGCCCGCCGCCCCGCCTGCCGTCCGCCGCCGCCCGTTCAGCCGGCGGCGGGCGGTGCGTGGCGCGCGGTGTGCACCGCGAACGGCTCGATGCCCACCTCCGCACGCCGCTCGTCCATCCGGGCGGGGTCCACGCACGGCCACGGGACGGGTGCGCCGTCGCGCACTCCGGCGATCTGGGTGCCGTACAGCTGCTCGCGGCCCTCGTTGACGTACGTGCGGTCGCGGAGGAAGGCGAGCTGGGCGGGATCGGCCCCGCCGGTCTCCGCCGCCTGCTCCATCAGGGCCAGCGCGCGCCGCTGGACGTCGAGTTGGCGGTCGGCGTGCTGGGCGATCAGCCAGGCGGCACGGGACGCCTCCGCGCCGACGAGGGCCGGAGTCGGCCAGCCGTGCTCGTCCATGATCTCCGCGAGGCGGTCGCCGTGCCGCGCGGTGAGCCGCCGCCAGGCCAGCTGCCTGGCGAAGTCGTCGCTGAGGCCGTCCGCGGACGTCCGGTGGTCCTCCTCGGCCATGCGCGTCAGTTCGGCGGCGAGTTCGGAGTTCATCAGTTCGGAGTTCATCAGGTCCCCCTTCTCCGTGCGGGTGTGACGACTGCACACGGTAGGCGGGAATGGCGAATCAAAGATCATCCGGAGGAGTGGCGACACGTCGCGCCGCTCACCGGGACAATGGAAGGGACGGTTCGCGGCCGCCCTCTCCGAGCCGTTCGACAGCACGGCACCACGGCTCCGCGAGGCGATTGAGAGCTCCGATCACACGATGTGGTGGCGCTCGGCCGCCCCGGCCCGTCGTCACGTCGCTACCCTGGAATCGTCGCCGGTGACGAAGGAGGTCCACGTGACCATGGCAGCCCCTGAGCGTGAGTCCGACGTGGTAGCCGACGACAGCATGGGCTCATCGGTGGAGAACGCCTTCGACGCATTGAGCGCAGCAGCCCCCGAGGGGTGGCGCGTGGAGCTGATCGAGGGGGAGATCCACGTGGTCCCACCGGCGAACGGTGAGCACGAAGAGATCGTGTCCGAGGTGTCCGGGCAGGTTCGCGACCACCGGAAGGAACTCGGGCGCTACACGGGCCTCGGCCTGTACGTCCCGGACGCCTCTCCCACGGGCAAGGTCGTGCCGGACCTGGTCATCGCCCCCAAGGGAAGCTTCGGGGACGCGGCGGAGTACCACGATCCGGCGCCCGTCCTGCTCGTCGGTGAGGTCACCTCCCCCTCCACCGGGAGGCAGGACCGCGGCCCCAAGCTCCGCGGCTACGCCCGGGCCGGGATCCCGTGCTATCTGCTCATCGACCGCGAAGCCGAAGAGGCCGTGGTCTACTCCGAGCCGTCGGACGGTGCGTACACCCGCAGGGCCGAGGCCAAACTGTCCAAGGTCGTCGAACTGCCCGAGCCCCTCGGCTTCGAGCTGGACACCGGACAGTTCTGACGGCGGCGGGCGAAGGCGTTCGCACCGTCCGGCGGGCGCGCCCGCGCCCGGCGCCCTCCGGGCTCACTCCCCGAGGTGCCCGTAGCTCTCCGGGTCCTTCAGCAGCAGGACGAGCCGGGCCGCCGCTGCCGACAAGTGCCGCCGGGCCTCGCGCAGTTGATCCTCGGTCACGCCGTTGTCGCGTGCGGCGTCGCGTACGTCGTCACGGAAGTGGTCGAGCAGCCGCTCCAGGTCGCGGCCCGGGTCGCCGCTCGAAGTGCCCTTCTCCCGCGCCCAGTCGGGCTCCGTGACCGGGGCGGGGGGCGGTGTCCCGTCCGCCGCGCCGCCTGCGCCGGTGTCCGGCCGCTCCGCCTCCTGGGAGGGGAACCAGGAAGTGGTGTGCGCCGTGAGGCGGCCCAGGTTCCCCATCTCGCGGGCGAGTTGAGACATGCCGTCGCGGACCGCTCCCGGCCAGTCGCCCGACCTTGCCCGCGACTGGACCTGCTCCTGGACGTCCTTGGCGATGCGCTGCACCTCCTCGACCGCGGCGGCACGCGCCTCGGCCTCCTTCGCCCTGCGCTTGGCCTGCTGCGTCTCCCGCTTCGCGCGGCGGGCCTGCTCCTTCCACTCGTCCCTGGCCCGCTTCATCTCCTCCTTGGTCCGCTGCCAGGACTCCCGGTCGCCCCATCCGGCGTCGGCGCGGGCGCCCTTCCCGTTGCCCGCGCGCGCACGCTCGGCCTGGGCGGCCATCTCGCGCCGCAGGTCGCGTGCGGAGCCGCTGACGTCCTCGCGGATGTCGGCGGCCAGGGCGGTCAGGGATTCGCTGATCTCCACCTCCAGCTCAGCCAACTCGCCCTGCCGGTTGGCGAGTTCCTCGCGCCCGGCGTCGGTGATCGAGTAGACCTTGCGGCCGCCGGCCTCGGTGGTGTGGCTGACGAGGCCCTCGTCCCGCAGCTTCGCGAGACGGGGGTAGACGGTGCCCGCGGACGGCGCGTAGAGGCCCTGGAAACGCTCCTCCAGCAGCCTGATCACCTCGTAGCCGTGCCGCGGGGCCTCGTCGAGCAGCTTGAGCAGGTAGAGGCGCAGACGGCCGTGGGCGAAGACGGGAGGCATGTCAGACGTCCTTGCTGAAGTGGGGGGTCTCGTCGTCATGCGGGGTGGTGCGGCGCAGGAGCGCGATGGAGCCCGAGACGCTGTCGGCCTTGAGCCTTCCGCCTCCGGAGCCGAGCGTGCCCGTCGCCTTCTGCGCCCCCCACATCCCTTCGACCTTCAACTCCTCGAAGGCGCTGGAGACTCCGCCGCTCGCGCTGCCTGCCTCGACGACGGCGTCGACGGGGGAGGGCAGGCGGACGGCGACCGCGCCGGAGACCGTGGCCAGGCCGACGTCCATCCCGCTCGCGGTGGCGGGGCCGCCCTCGCGGCCGCCCGGGTCGAGGTCGAGGATCATGTCTCCGCTGACGGAGTCGGCCCGGACCGCGCCCGCGTGACCGTCGATCAGGGTGAGGTTTCCGGAGACCGAGTTGAAGTCGAGCTTGCCGGCGAGTCCCTGAGCTTCGACGTCGCCCGAGACGGTGTCGGCCCGCACCGGGCCGGTGAGCCCCACGAGCGTGGTGTCTCCGCTGACGCCGCGGATGTCGGTGCGTCCCGTGATGCCGGAGACGAACGCGCGGGCCCCCACGACGCCCACGGACAGCCGCGCCCGCGCTGGTACGGACACCGAGACGACGGCCTTGCGGTTCCAGCCCTTCCGGTCGAGCCACTTCAGGAAGCCCTTCCAGGGGACGTCCTCGTAGGCGATGACCAGGGACGGGCCTTCCCGCGTCACCAGCAGCGGCGGGCCCTCCACTTCGCTCACCTCGACGCGCGCCCCGGGCCCGTCGGTTCCGACGACGTTGACCGTGCCGTTCACGACGCGCACTTGGAGGTTCTCGACGGGGTCGTCGAAGTCGAGGGTCCGGGCGTCGGTGATCTGCCACGAGCGTGGTGAGGGCACGGCGGCCTCCTGGATCGACATGCGGCGACATATCGCGTCCGCTGTCAACACGATATGTCGTGTGTGGCGCGGAGGCAAGCTCCGGGCCCCGGGAAGGGGAACGCCGCGATCCGGCAGGGGGCGGGCGGGCCGCCGCCGCTCAGGGCCTCCGGTCCGTACGTGCCGCGTGGGCGACGAGCGCCGCCGTCGCGTCGAGTGAGGCGGCGTCACCGGGGAGCCGCGTGATGGCGATGCGGATGTGGGGCGGGTGCGGAGAGGTGGAGAAGTGGCTGCCGGGCGAGGCGGTGGTGCCGCGCGCCGCGAGCGTGACCAGGGCGGAGGTCTCGTCGGCCACCGGGATCCACAGGGACAGGCCGTCCTTGTTGCGGGTCTCGATGCCGTGCTCCGCCAGCCTCTCCGCGAGGCCCACGCGGCGCAGCCGGTAGTGGCGGACGGCGTTCTCGACGTGTTCGGCGGTCGAGCCGTCGGTCAGCAGGTGGGCGAGGGCGTCCTGGAGGATGCGGCTGGTCCATCCCGTGCCGTACGTGCGCAGGACGCGGGCCCGCTCCACGATGCTCCGCGGCCCGCCGAGCACCGCCAGCCGCAGGTCGGGGCCGTACGCCTTCGAGTACGAGCGCACGACGACGGTGCGGCCCGGGAGATGGGAGCCGATGCTGTGCGCGGGGGCGGCGGCGAGCGGGCCGAGGCCGTCGTCCTCCACGACGGACACGTTCGCGGCGCCCTCCAGGACGGCCGCCAGCTCCTCCGCGCGCCGGGCGCCGAGAGACCATCCGCACGGGGTCTGGCCGCGCGGCTGGAGCAGGAACATCGCGGGGCGCGCGTTCAGGGCCTCGGTGAGGGAGCCGGGCAGCGGGCCGTCGTCGTCGCAGGCCACCGGGACGGTGCGGACCTCCAGGGCGTCCAGGATGTCCAGCAGCCTCACGGCGGTGGGCTCTTCGACGGCCACGCGGTCGCCGGGGACGAGCAGCGCCTGGCAGAGCAGATGCACGCCCTCGAACCCGCCGCCGACGGCCAGCCATGCCTCGGGCGTGAACGGCCAGGTGCCGTCCACGGCTTCGAGGAGGGCGGGGGTGACGGCCGTGCGCGAGTAGTCGTTGAGGCGGGGGGTTCTGACGCCGGCGAGCAGCGCCTCCTCCAGCGGCGGCAGGAGCGCCGGGTCGGGTGCGGCGAGCGCCAGGTCCTGGGTCAGGTGGTCCCCCAGGTCGCCGATGCGCTCGAAGCGGACCGGGTGGGAGATGGCGGGAGGGCCGCTGACCATGCTGCCGCGCCGCCCGAGCGTGGTGATCATCCGGTGCTTCCGCAGCACCGCCCACGCCTCGGCGACGGTTCCCGGGCTGACGCCGAGCCGGGTCGCGAGGGCGCGGACCGTGGGCAGGGAGGCGCCCGGGGGGAGTTCGCCGCTGCGTATGAGGTCCGTCATGGCGGCGGCGATGCCGCGGGCGCTGGTCTCGGCCAGCTTGCCGGCCAGTTCGGCGGCCGAAGGCCCCTTGGTCTCCGGGCGCACTGCGGGGCTCTGAACCATCACGCAACTCCTGGTCTCGGTATGCGGCGCTCGCAGCGTAGTCGCCGGATCACCCTGGGAGAAAGATATGTTCGGAAACAAAGACACTCTTGTGCGCTGAGCAGGCTGAACAATAACCTCCGTCGCGTCCGGACCTGTTCGCCCCAACCCGGCGAGCAGGACGAAAGCCACAAGTCCGCGCCGCGCCGGAGAACGGACCCGGCCCGCACGGAAACAGGGAGCACGACGTGTCGCGAACCGCCATCCGCCTCGCACTGCGCGACTGGGACCATCTCGTCCCGCTGGCGGCCGGCCGCGTCCCCACACCGGGCTTCGACCTCCGCGTCGAGTCGCGCGACGTCACGCCCGACGTGCTGGCCGAACCCGGACTCGACGGCGGTGAGACGTCGTTCAGCCGCTACGTCCAGGCACGCGCCGCCGGCGACGACCGGCTCGTCGGCCTGCCCGCCTTCGTCATGCGCGGATTCCGGCACCGCTGCGTGCTCGTCCGCTCCGACAGCCCGCGCACGGCGCTCGGCGAACTCGCCGGAGCGCGCGTGGGGCTGACCGGCTGGCCCGACTCGGGCAACACCTGGACGCGCGCGCTGCTGCGCGCCGAGGGCGTCGAACTCGCCGGGGTCGACTGGCGGGTGGGCCCACTGGTCGCGGGGGAGTCCGGCAAGGAGCGGCTGGGGCCGCGCACGCCCCCCTCGAACGTGTCCGCCCTGGGCGAAGGCGAGTCGCTCGTGGACGAGCTGGCGGCCGGCCGTCTGGACGCCGTCCTCACCCCGTTCATGCCGCCGGAACTGTTCACCCGCGACAGCCGGTTCCGGCACCTGCTCGCCGACCACTCCGCCGCGGAGCGCGCCTACTGGGAAGAGCGCGGCTTCGTCCCCGGCATCCACCTCGTCACGCTGCGGCGGGAGACGGTGGAAGCCGCACCCGAGCTGCCGGGCGTCCTGCTCGCCGCGCTCGAGCAGTCCAAGCGCCACTGGGTGGCGCGGCGCCGCCTCCTCGCCGACACGACGCCCTGGCTGCTGCGCGAACTCACCGAGTCGGCACAGCTGTTCGGCGACGACTGGATGCCCTACGGCACCGAGCCCAACGCCGCGATGATCCGCGCCTTCTGCACGGAACTCCACCAGCAGGGCATCTGGCCCGACCCGATCGACCCGGACGTCCTCTTCCCGGACCCCGCTCTCGCCGTCCCCGCCGCCCAGCCCGAAGCCCTGACCGCCCGCTAGGGCACCGAAGTTCGGAGAAGCACCCCATGCGCACCGCCGTCGGACAGTTCACCGCCAGCCCCGACTGGAAGGACAACCTCCTCGCCTGCCAGGACCTCACGGCCCGGGCGGAGCGCGGCGGCGCCGACCTGCTCGTGCTGCCGGAGGGCGTGCTCGCCCGGTTCACCGAGGACCGCCACCGCATACGCGAGGTCGCCCAGCCCCTCGACGGGCCCTTCGTCTCGGCGCTCCGCGAGACGACGGAGGGCGGGCACACCACGGTGGTGGCCGGTATCCACGAACCCTCGGGCGACGGGCGGGTGTTCAACACGCTGGTGGCCATCAGGGACGGCCGCCTGGTGGCCCGCTACCGCAAGATCCACCTCTACGACGCCTTCGGCGACCAGGAGTCGGCCCACGTGCGGCCGGCGGACGAACCGCCCGTGGTCCTCGACGTCGCCGGAACCCAGGTCGGCCTGATGACCTGCTACGACGTCCGCTTCCCCGAACTGGCCCGGCTGCTGGTCGACGCCGGCGCCGAGGTCCTGGCCCTGCCGGCGGCCTGGGTGCGCGGACCGGCCAAGGAACGCCACTGGGAGGTCATGCTCGCCGCGCGGGCCCTGGAGAACACCTGCTGGGTCGCCGCGAGCGGCGAGTGCGGGCCCCGCAACATCGGCAACAGCATGATCGTCGATCCGCTGGGCACCGTACGGGCCCGGCTGTCCCACAGCCCGGGTCTGGCCTGGTCCGAGACCGACCCCGAAACCACCCTCGCCGCACGCCGCACGCTTCCCGTGCTCGCCAACCGCCGCTTCGCCGTCAGCCCCCGACTCCTCGCCCCGGGAGAACTGCCATGAACACCGCATCCGCTCACCGTCCCCTCACACGTGCGCTGCTCGCCGGCGCCACCGCCCTCGCCTGCCTCACCCTCGGCGCCTGCGGCAGCAACCCGCCGCAGGCCGAGGGAGGCGGCAAGAAGGACTCGGCGGCGAAGGAGGGCAAGCTGCCGAAGGTCGAGAAGGACCCCGAGCTGCACGGGATGCTGCCCGAGAAGATCCGCAAGGCGGGGAAGATGACCTCCGTCAACAACGGCTCCTTCCCTCCGTACGAGATCGCCGGCTCCGACGGGCGCAGCCTGACCGGCGCCTCCGCCGACATGGCCACGGCCCTCGGGCAGCTCCTCGGCGTCAAGATCGACCATGTGACGGCAGACGGCCTGCCCAGCTCCCTCACGGGTATCAAGGCCGGGCGGTACGACCTCGCGCTGGGCCCCGTCGGCGACTTCAAGGACCGCCAGAAGTCCAACGACTTCGTCGACTGGGTCCGCGAGTACGTGGTCTTCGCCGTGAAGAAGGGCAACCCGGAGAAGATCGAGTCGCTGGCCGACACCTGCGGCAAGCGCATCGCCGTCATGGCGGGCGGCTCGGCCGAGGGCGTCATCAAGGAGCAGGCGCGCGAGTGCGAGAAGGACGGGAAGAAGACCGTGCGCGTCCAGTCGTACAAGGACCAGCCGGGCTCCGTCCTGGCCGTTCGGTCCGGACGGGCCGACGCCTTCTTCTCCTCCCAGGCGCCGCTGACCTACTTCGTCAAGGAGGCGAAGGGCACACTCGAACTGGCGGGGACCGGCGAGTCCAACGGATTCGACGACCTCTACCAGGGCGCCGTGGTGCCCAAGGACTCGCCTCTGCGGGACGTGCTCGTGAAGGCGCTGAAGAAGCTGATCGACGACGGCACGTACGGCGCCGTCATGAAGAAGTGGGGCACCAGCGACAACGCCCTCAAGGAGCCGGGGGTCAACCTCGGCGGAGAAGCCTGACCGGCTCCGGGTCCCGGCGCCCCGCCGGACCCGGAGCGTCCCGGGCGACGCACCGCACCGCACCGACCCGAGCCGGCATCCGTCCTCCTCCCGCCCGGCGGGAGGAGGCCCTGAACCACACAGGAGGTGACCCCGACATGGCCACCGCGCACCCACAGGCCACGAAGCGCGACGATCCCGAGGAGGGAAGCGAGAAGGCAGCCGCGTCCGGATCAGCCGGACACGCGGACGTCGACGTGGCCGGCGCCGCTCCCGTACGCCACCCGCTGCGCTGGCTGGCCATCGCGGTCCTCGCCGTGCTCGGGGCGCAGCTGTGCCACTTCCTCTTCACCAATCCCAACTTCGAGTGGGAGACGGTCGGCAGCTACTTCACCGCCGAGATCATCGGCAAGGGCATCGCCACCACCATCGAACTCACCGTCGTCGCCATGGTCATCGGGATCGTCCTCGGCGTGCTCGTCGCCGTCGGACGGATGTCCGCGAACCCCGTCCTCAGGACGGTGTGCGGCGCGTACGTCTGGTTCTTCCGCGGCGTGCCGGTACTGGTGCAGCTCGTCTTCTGGTACAACCTCTCCGCGCTGCTGCCCCGCATCTCCCTCGGAGTCCCCTTCGGGCCCGAGTTCGTCAGCGGGCAGACGAACCACCTGATCACCCCGCTCTTCGCGGCCATCCTCGGGCTCGGCCTGAACGAGGCCGCGTACATGGCGGAGATCGTCCGCGGCGGGCTCCTCGGCGTCGACCCGGGCCAGACGGAGGCGTCCGACGCCCTCGGCATGACCCGCTCACGCAGCCTCCGCCGGATCGTGCTGCCCCAGGCGATGCGCTTCATCGTCCCGCCGACGGGCAGCCAGGTCATCAACATGCTCAAGGCCACGTCGCTGGTCAGCGTCATCGCGCTGTCGGACCTGCTCTACACCGTGCAGTCCATCTACAACCGGACCTTCGAGACCATCCCGCTGCTGCTCGTCGCCTGCCTCTGGTACCTGCTCATGACGTCCGTCCTCTACGTCGGCCAGTCGTTCATCGAGCGCTACTACGCCCGCGGCGCCACCCGCAACGCCCCGCAGAGCTTCTGGGACTTCGCTCTCTTCCGACGCCGCGTCCGCACACCGGCGGCCACCGGGCAGGACCAGGAACCGGACCCCAAGGAGTCAGCATGAGCCGTCCCCCGGCCAAGGACGCCGCCCCGGGCGGCCCGGCAGGCAGCGGCACCGGGACCGTCGCGCCCGACGGACCCGAGGGGGCCGTCACGCCCGCCGCGGCCACCGCACCCGCCCCTTCCGCCGTCCAGGGGCAGCCGCCGATGCTGCGGGCGCGCAACGTACGCAAGAGCTTCGGCTCCCTGGAGGTCCTCAAGGGCATCGACATGGACGTGGGCACGGGCGAAGTCGTCGTGCTGCTCGGCCCGTCGGGCTCCGGCAAGTCCACGTTCCTGCGCTGCATCAACCATCTGGAGGCGCCCGACGGCGGTTCCATCCGCGTCGCGGGCGAACTCATCGGCTACCGCGAGCACAAGGGCCGCCTGCACCATCTGCGGCCCCGCGAGGTGACGCGCCAGCGGCGCGACATCGGGATGGTCTTCCAGCACTTCAACCTCTTCCCGCACCAGACGGTCCTGCAGAACGTCATCGAGGCGCCCGTCGGGGTGCGGCGCCGGCCGAAGGCCGAGGCGCAGGAGCGGGCGCACGAACTGCTGCGCCGCGTGGGCCTGTCGGAGAAGGCCGGCTCCTATCCGCGGCAGCTCTCCGGCGGCCAGCAGCAGCGCGTGGCCATCGCCCGGGCCCTGGCCATGCAGCCGAAGCTGATGCTCTTCGACGAGCCGACCTCGGCCCTCGACCCGGAGCTGGTCGGGGAGGTGCTGGAGACGATGCGCGATCTCGTCCGCGACGGCCTCACCATGGTCGTGGTCACGCACGAGATCGCGTTCGCCAAGGAGGCCGCCGACCGCGTCGTGTTCATGGACGAGGGCCGGGTGCTGGAGAGCGGCCCGCCGTCCGTACTGGACCGGCCGTCCAATCCGCGCACGCAGGCGTTCCTGAAGCGCTTCCTCTGACGGCGCGGCGCGCCCCGGTCCCGGCCCGCGAGAGGCCGGTGCCGTACGGGGGGCGGCACCGGCCCGTCCGGCCGGGCGGCCGCCGCGATCCCCGGAGCACGCCCGCGTGCCGGGTTCCGCTGGTCACGCGTGCCGTCCCAGGTCCACGGTCGTGGTGACGCGGGCGACGGAGGGCCGTCGCGGTACGGAGCCGAAGCCGAACCGGACGGGCGGGTGGACGGGCGCCAGCGGCCCGAGGTCCTCCCCGGCGAGGGACGCGCGGGCGGCCACAACGGGCCGCAGGTCGTGCACGCCGTACCACTCGCGGCGGCCCTGCCCGGCGCTGCCCCGGGTCCGCACCCCGGGCAGCACGCGCGCGGGCACGTCGACGAGGGCGGCCCACGCCGGGCGTGCGGAGAGGGCCCGCGGGACCGCGTGCAGCAGGAGCCCGAGCGGGCCGCGCGCGCCGAGGGTGAGGCTCAGGCGCAGGTCGCCTGCGACGACGTCCCACTCCAGGCCCGACTCCCGCACGGTGACCGGCACGACGTGCGCCCGGTCGAAGGTGTACGTGGCCGCGACGAAGCCGGCGGTGCGGCGGGTCGGGGCGAGCAGCGTGCGCTGCCCGTCGGCCTGTTCGAGCATGACGTCGCTGAACGCGCCGAACGGGGAGCGCGTCCAGTGGCCCACCACCAGCCGCGTCCCCGACTCCGTGCCGATGCCCGCGATCGAGCCCTCGAACCGCATCCGCGCGCCTGCCACCGGCCGAGCCTCCCACGCGCGACGGCCGCCACGGGGCGAGGCGGGGCGCGGGTTCCGGCGCCCCGCGGGCGGTGGGTGACGCGGCACCGGCCGTGCGGAGGGGGCAGGGCCGGTGCCGCGCCGGTCTCAGGGGGCGGTGTGGGACGCCATGACGTGCTTGACGCGCGTGTAGTCGTCGAAGCCGTAGCGGCTCAGGTCGCGGCCCATGCCGGACTGCTTGAACCCGCCGTGCGGCAGTTCGGGCAGGATCACCTGATGGCAGTTGAGCCACACGGAGCCGAAGTCGAGTGCGGAGCTGAGCCGCATCGCACGGCCCAGGTCGGCGGTCCACACGCTGGAGGCGAGGCCGTAGTCGACTCCGCAGGCCAGCTGCAGGGCCTCCTCCTCCGTGTCGAAGGGCTGCACCGTCACGACCGGTCCGAAGAGTTCACGCTGGACGAGGTCGTCGTCCTGGCGCACCCCTGAGACCACGGTCGGCGGGAAGAAGAAACCGGGACGCTCCAGCCGGCGTCCGCCCGTCTCCAGCACGGCGTGCGCGGGCAGTCCGGCGAGGGCTTCCTGTACGCGGCCGAGGTGCGCCCCGCTGTTGAGCGGCCCGAGGAACGCCTCCTCCCGCGGGCCGCCCGCCGGGGTCGCCTCCGCCGCGGCCACCAGCTCCCGCAGCAGCGGTTCGTACGCGGCGCGTTCGACGAGGACCCGGGTCACGGCCGTGCAGTCCTGCCCGGCGTTGAAGAAGGCGGCGTCCGCCAGGGCACGGGCGGTGCGCGCCGTGTCGACGTCCGGGAAGACCACCGCGGGCGCCTTGCCGCCCAGCTCCAGATGCACGTTCGTCAGCCGCGCGGACGCGGAGGCCATCACCTCCGCGCCGGCGCGGGTGCTGCCGGTGATGGCCACCATGTCGACCCCCGGGTGCTCGGCCAGCGCCTTGCCCGTTGAGCGGTCGCCGCACACGATGTTGACGACACCCGGTGGGAAGGCGCGGGCCGCGAGCTCGCCCAGGAGCACGGTCGAGGCCGGAGTGGTGTCCGAGGGCTTGAGCACGACGGTGTTGCCCGCCGCCAGCGCCGGGGCCAGCTTCCAGACGGCCATCATGAACGGGTAGTTCCACGGCGTCACTTGGGCGACCACGCCGACCGGCTCGCGCCGCACGTACGAGGTGTGCCCCTCCGTGTACTCCGTCGCGGCGATGCCCTCCAGCACCCGTGCGGCTCCCGCGAAGAAGCGCAACTGGTCGACGCCGCGGTCGATTTCGAGGGTCCGCGTGACCGCCGGGGGTTTGCCGGTGGCGCGGATCTCCGCCTCCAGCAGCCGGTCGGCGCTCTCCGCGACGAGGTCGGCCAGGTGCAGCAGGGCGCGCTGCCGGTCGGCCGGCGTGCTGCGGCGCCAGCCGGCGAAGGCGCGGCGGGCAGCGGCCACGGCCGTGTCGACGTCGGTGGACGAGGAGAGGGGAGCGGTGCCGTACGTCTCGCCCGTCGCCGGGTCGGTGAGATCCATGCGGGCCGCCACGGGCACGCTCGCGCCGTCCACGACGTTCCGCAGCTCGACGGGGCCGGAGGCCGGCCCGAGTACGTCAGTCACGCGAGGACTCCTCTCGCAGGGAGCCGACCGTCACGCCCGGTGCGAGCCTGTCCGGCGCGGGGCGCAGCGCGATCAGGGCCGCCCGTCCCTTCCGGCATTCGGCGAGGCTCCGGTCCAGCGCGGCGGCGAACTCCCCGGTGCGGGTGACGGTCTCGCCGTGCGCGCCGAACGCCTCGGCGTACGCGGCGAAGTCGGGGTTGACCAGGCCGGTGCCGCTGACCCGCCCGGGGTAGTGCATCTCCTGGTGCTTGCGGATCGTGCCGTACGTGCCGTTGTCGACGACGAGGATCAGCGGCGATCCGCCCTCGGCCGTCGCCGTCGCCAGCTCCTGCCCGTTCATCAGGAAGCAGCCGTCGCCCGCGACCGAGACCACCTGGCGGGCGGGGTGCGCCACGCTGGCGGCGACCGCGGCCGGGATGCCGTAGCCCATCGACCCGTTGCGCGGGGCGAGTTGCCGCATGCCCTCCCGGTAGCCGACGAACCGCTGCGCCCACAGCGCGTGGTTGCCCGCGCCGAAGGTGACGACGGCGTCCGCGTCCAGACGCCCGTCCAGCTCGGCGAAGACGGCGCCCAGGTCGAGCGGTTCGTCGTCGTGGACGGTGCGGCGGTGGTCGAGATGGGCCGCCCGGTCGGCGGCGGTGAGGTCCCTCCACGGCACGGGGCTTGCGGGCCGGGAGCCGGCGACCGCGCGGCCGAACGCCTCGGGCGAGGCGAGCAGCGCGAGTTCGGCGCAGTGCTGCGAGCCGGGAGGCTGCGACTCCGGCAGCACCTGGACGATGTGCCGGGCGCCGCCGGCCGCGTCGTGCGGGTCCAGCAGCGTGTAGCCGTCGGTGGCGACGTCGCCGGGCGCCTCCCCCACGCAGATGACCAGGTCGGCGCTGTCGAGCCGCCGGGCCAGCGCGTCGGAGCGCCCGTATCCCAGAGCGCCCGCGAAGACCTCGCACTCCTCGGGCACGAGGTCCTGGCAGCGGAAGCCGACGGCCAGCGGAAGCGACCAGGTCTCCGCCCACGCGCGTACGTCCGCGCGTGCCGCGTCCGTCCAACGGCTTCCGCCCAGCAGCACCAGCGGCCGCTCGGCCCGGTCCAGCAGCGCGGTGAGCCGGTCGAGCTGCTCAGGGGAGACCGCCCCCTCGGGCACCGGGAGCGGGACCGCGTCCGGCACCCGCGCCGTGTCGGTGAGCATGTCCTCCGGGAGGCCCAGCACCACGGGCCCCGGACGTCCGCCTGCCGCCACGGCGAAGGCGCGGGCGACGAACTCCGGCAGCCGGGCCGCGTCGTCGACGGTCTCGACGAGCTTCGCCGACGCCCCGAACGTGCCCCTCAGGTCGAGTTCCTGGAACGCCTGGCGGTGCCGGTGGGCGCGCGGCACCAGGCCGACGAAGAGCACGAGCGGCGTGGCGTCCTGGAACGCGGTGTGCAGCGCCACGAGCGCGTTCGACGCACCCGGACCGCGGGTGGTGAAGCAGACCCCGGGCCGGCCCGTGAGCTTGCCCGACGCCTCCGCCATGTAGGCGGCCCCGCCCTCCTGACGGCACACCACCATGCGCACGGAGGCGTCGTACAGGGCGTCCAGCGCGTCGAGATAGCTCTCGCCGGGGACTCCGTAGACGGTCTCCACACCGTGTGCGGCGAGCTGGTCGATCAGGATCCGCCCGCCGCTGCGCGCGGGGGGCCGGCCGCCGTCCGCGGCCGGGTCCCCGTCGGCCGCGCGCCCGTGCGCCGCGCGCTCTTGCGTCAGCTGCCGGCCGGTCATGCGATGGCCTTGGAGTTGGCGTGCTGCTTGCTCGGGTCGTGACCGAGGCGGCGCCGCAGCTGCGGACCCGCGAGGTACGAACCGCCCGTGGTGCAGGCCGCGATGAAGACGAGCAGGAGAGCGGCGCTCCACGACGCGCCGCCGGAGAGCCCCAGCAGCGAGGCGGCCACCAGCGGCACGAAGCCCGCGAGCACACCGGCCAGGTTGTACGACATCGCGACGGCGCTGTAGCGGAAGTTCTCCGGGAACATGCCGGAGACCACGGCGCCGATGGGCGCGTACGGGATGGAGATCGCGCCGATGCCCAGCGAGACGCCGAGGATCACCAGGGCGGTCTGCCCCGTGTCGACGAGCCAGAACGTGGGGAAGGCCGCGAGGACGGAGACGATGCCGCCGACGGTGCAGACCTTCCACGGTCCGGCCTTGTTGGCGATCCTGCCCGCCACGACGAGCACGACGATCTCGACGACCGAGCCGACGAGCGTGGCGTTGAGCATCACCGACTTGTCGACGCCGAGCTGTTCGGTGCCGTAGCTGATGATGAACGTCGTCAGCAGGAAGAAGCCGCCGATGCCGAGGAAGGCCGCGGCGATGCCGATGAGGATGCGTCCCCAGGTGCGGCGGAAGGCCTCCACGAGGGGCGCCGGCGGGGGCCCGTTCCGCTCGCTCTCCTCCATCATCGCCTTGAAGACCGGCGACTCCTCGATGCGCAGCCGCATGTACAGCGCGACGAACAGCAGCACGAACGCGAACAGGAACGGTATGCGCCAGCCCCACGAGTAGAAGGCGTCGTCATCGAGCATCCCCACCAGGGCGAACGCTCCGCTGGAGAGCAACGTGCCCACGGGAGAGCCGAGTTGGGGGACGGCTGAGTAGCTGCCGTGCTTCTCCTTCGGGGTGTGCTCCAGCGTCAGCAGCATGGCGCCGCTCCACTCGCCGCCCACCGAGATGCCCTGCAGGAACCGCAGCGTGGCCAGCAGCGCGGGCGCCCAGATGCCGATGGTGTCGTATCCGGGGAGGAGGCCGATGCAGCCCGTGGTGACGCCCATCAGCACCACGGTCGCGATGAGCGCCGTCTTCCGGCCCAGCCTGTCGCCGATGTGCCCGAAGATCGCCGCGCCGATGGGACGCGCCACGAAACCGACCGCGAAGGTGATGAACGAGGCGATGGTGCCCACGGCCGGGTCGAGGTCGGGGAAGAACAGCTTGTTGAACACGAGGGCGGCGGCCGTGCCGTAGAGGAAGTAGTCGTACCACTCCAGCGCGGTGCCGACGAACGCCGCGGAGAGCAGCCGCTTGATGTCCGCCGTGCGGACCGTGGTCCTGGGCGCCGGTGGCGGCGGTGGTTCCTTGCTGAGGGGCGTCTCGTGGGTCATGGGGTCTCCTCGGGGGACGGCGACCTCCCGCGCCGGGCGCGGGAGGTCCGGGGACAGGGTGTTGCTGCCGTGCGGCGGGGATCCGGGCCCCGGAGGACGGCTCCGCGGCCCGGGTGGGGAGTCCCTGCTGCGCGGGTCATCGGCGGACGACCAGACCGTGCGGGTCGTGGGCGGCTTCACCGCCGACGAGGGTGGCCAGTACGCCGGTCGAACCGATGTGCTCCGGTTCGGTTGCGAGGGGGTCCGCGTCGAGCACGGCCATGTCCGCGAGCAGCCCGGGCGTGAGGCTGCCGCGGCTGTGCGCGGTGCCGGTGGCCTGCGCGGACCCGACCGTCCAGGCGCGCAACGCGGTCCGCGCGGACACCCGCTCGTCCTCGACGAAGGGGGTGCCCGAGTCGGTCAGCCGCCTGACCATCGCCTCGATGGCCGGCAGCGGGGCTCCGGGGGCGACGGGGCGGTCGGAGGAGCCGGGCACGGTCAGCCCGACGTCCAGGAACGAGCGCATGCGGTACAGCCGTCCGGCGCGCTCCGGGCCGAGCGCCGCCGCCATCGCTTCGCCGAAGGCGGGCAGGAAGTTCAGCTGCGGCACGGGTACGACGCCTAGTCCGGCGAACCGTTTCAGCTGCTCGGGACGGACGATGCCGGCGTGCTCGACGCGGTGGATCACGCCGGTACGGGGGTGCTCGCGCTGCGCCCGTGCGTACGCGTCGAGGGCGAGATCCACGGCGCGGTCGCCGATGGCGTGGGCCGCCACGCTCCAGCCGCCGCGGTGGGCCGCGACGACGAGCTCGGTCATGGCGTCCGGGTCGTTCTGGAAGTAGCCGGTCCCCGGGGCGCCCCCGCCCGGGTGGCAGCCGCAGAAAGGCTCCGTCACAGCGGCGGTGCGTCCCAGCAGCGAACCGTCGAGGAAGATCTTCACCGGCCCGATGGAGAGCCTGTCGTCGCCGAGCCCCGTGCGCAGGCCCAGATCGAGACCCGCGGTGATCCCGTCGCCGGGATGCGCCGTGAGCGGGTGCAGCGCGTCGGACGCGACCATGACCTGGGCGCGGGCGTGCAGCCGTCCCGTGTCCGAAGCGAGCTGATAGGCGGCGAGTTCGACCGGTGTCTGCCCGATCCAGCCGCCGCCGATGCCGGCCTCGGTGAAGCTGGTGACGCCTTCGGCCAGGTACCTGCGGGTGGCCGCGTCCAGCGCGTCGGCGACGGTCTCGGCCGGGTACGGCAGGACCTGGTCCTGCACGAGGCGCTGAGCGGTCTCCTCCAGCAACCCGGTGGGGCGCCCGTCCCCGTCCCGGACGACCACGCCGCCTTCCGGCGCCTCGAAACCGGGGTCCAGGGCACCGGCCCTCGCCAGCACCTCCGAGCTGACGTAACAGGCGTGCCCGGAGGTGTGCTTGAGCCATACGGGCCGGCCGCCCCCGGCGCGGTCGAGCGCCTCGCGGTGCGGCGGCACCCCTCCCGCCTTGTGGTGGTCGAGACCGGCCCCCACGACCCAGGCGCCCTCGGGCAGGGTCCGTGCGTGCCGGGCGACGGCGTCGTAGACGTCGTCCAGGGACCGGGCCCCGGCGAGGTCGAGCTGGGAGAGGGTGAGCCCGAACCACGCCGTGTGGCAGTGCGCGTCGTGGAAGCCCGGCACCACGGTGGCGCCGTCCGCGTGCAGGACGCGGTCCGCCTCCAGCCCTTCGATCTCCTCGTCGAGACCGACGACGCGTCCGTGGAGGACGCCCAGGCTGCGGGCCGCCGGCCTGCCCCCGTCCATCGTGAGGACGTTCGCGTCCCGCACGATCAGGTCAAGGCGCATGAGTGGCACTCCCTCGTCGGCTTGTGCCGGCTCCGTCCGCTGCTCACCGCGGTCAGGCCAGGTGGTGGAGCTGGGCCAGCGGAAGTCCGGTGGCCGCCTCTGTCGTCGTGGGCGCACCGTCGACGAGGACGGGGCCGGGTTCGCGGGGAACCTCGACGACCGGCGTCGCGGTGTTGTGCAGCATGTCGGCCCGGCTGAGCCCGCGGCTGTCCCGCACCGGCGCGTAACGCAGGCCGCGCGGCAGGGAGTTGCGCGCCGCGGAGTCCGACAGCGCCTCCGCGCCGACGAACACGCGGGAGAGCTGCGAGGCGGCGTCGCCGAGGGCGCCGTAGTAGGGCCGGTAGCGGCGCGGCTGCGTCAGACGGGTCGAGCCCGAACCGGAACCGGTGTTCCCCCACGCCACGAAGCCGCTCTTGATGACGAGTTCGGGCTTCGTGCCGAACCAGGCCGGATGCCACAGCACGATGTCCGCGAGCTGCCCCGGCGCGACGCTGCCCACCTCGTGGGAGATGCCGTGCGCGACGGCCGGATTGAGCGTGATCTTGGCCAGGTAGCGCAGCACCCGCGCGTTGCCGGAGTGCTCGACTCCCGCCTCGCCGCTGCGCACCGCCTGCTGGTGGGCGAGCTGCCAGGTGCGCCGGACCGTCTCGGCGATGCGCCCCATGCCCATCGAGTCGGAGTTGACGATGCTGATGGCGCCCTGGTCGTGCAGGGCGTTCTCCGCCGCGATGGCGTGGGCGCGGATGCGTCCGCGGGAGACCTCGACGTCGCTGTCGATGTGGTGGTTCTGGCGGTGGACGGTCATCGTCATCGGGAAGAGCTCGTCGACGGTGTTGACCGTGTACGGAATGGTCGGAGTCGTCGACGAGGGCAGGATGTTGCCCTCGGAGAGGATCTGCAGCAGGTCGGGATGGCCTCCGCCTCCCTCGACGTGGTACGCGTGCACGGTGCGCCCGCGCGTCGCGCCGACGGTGTCGCGCAGGTAGCCGGACTCGTTCATCGAGTCCGTGTGCAGCGCGACGGGCAGGTCGGCCTGGTCTGCGGCGTCCAGGCAGGTGTCGACGATGCGGGGCGTCGCCCCGAAGTCCTCGTGGACCTTGAAGCCGCCGGCGCCCGCGAGCACGATCTCGTCGAGCTGCCTGCGCGAGCTGGACGAACCGCGGGCCAGGAACGCCACGTTGAGCGGCGTACCCCGCCAGGCGCTCATCAGGGTGTGCAGGTTGTGGGCGGGATTGCAGCCGATCTCCCACATGCCGCCGAGACCCATGCCCACGACGGTCGTCACTCCTGAGGACAGCGCCGCGGGAGCGATCTCGGGGGAGGAGAGGTGGACGTGGCTGTCGACGATGCCCGGAGTGGCCAGCAGTCCCTCGCCGGGCACCATCGAGGTGTGCGAGTCGACGGCGAAGTCGACGGGCATGACGTCCGGGTTTCCCACCCCGCCGACCGCCACGACACGGCCGTCCTTCACACCGATGTCCGTCTTCCGCACGCCCGCACGCGGGTCGAGCAGGACCACGTTGGTGATCACCAGATCGAGGGCCGACTCCCGGTCGGAACGGGGCGAGGCGAGCAGCCCGTCGCGCACGGTCTTCCCGCAGCCGCCCAGGAGCTCGTCGCCCGGACTTCCGTCGTCGTGCTCGACCTCCACCCACAGGCCGGTGTCGCCCAGCCGGATCCTGTCGCCGGTCGTGGGCCCGTAGAGGGCGTTGTACGTCCGCCGGTCGATCTCACGCGGCGCACGCTCGCCGCCGCTTCCGGGAGTGCTCATGGCCGGGCCTCCTTCTCCCCCTGGTCGTACGGGCCGGGCGCCTGCTCCGGCCGGACTCCCTCGTGACGGGTCTGCACGAGGTCGACCTCCCGCCCCGTGCCGGGCTCGAAGACGAGCGCCGTGCCCGCCGGGACGTCGAGCCGCATGCCCGCGGCCGCCTCGCGGTCGAACTCGAGGGCCGCGTTGGCCTCGACGAGGGGATAGTGCGAGGAGATGTAGACGGCCTGGTCCCCGGTGTTGCGCACGGTCAGGCGCAGCCGGCGGCGGCCCTCGTTGATGCGCACCGGGTCCGGCGCGGTGCGCACCGCGCCCGGTGCGGGCCCGGTGCCGCCGGCGGCGATCGGCTCGTCGACGGCGACGAGCGCCGTCCCGCTCGGGAAGAGGGCCTCGACCTGGACGGTGGGCACCATGGCGGGAACCCCGTCCAGCACGTCGTCCGCGGTGAGCACGGAGCGTCCCACCTGGATGACCTCGTCCATGCTGAGCCCGTCCCAGGCGGCCTCGAGCACTTCGTCGCAGATCAGCGCGATGGCTTCGGGCGCGTTGAGCCGGCGGCCGCGGCTGCGGCGCCGCCGGGCGAGTTCGGCAGCGGTGAACAGTTGAAGCCGCTCGTTCTCGCGGGGAGTCAGATGCACTGTCGGGCCTCCGGGGTCGACCGACTCGGCGGGGGGCGCAAGCGATCGCCCCAGCATTGCGCGAGTGGGGAGGCAGGCCAACGTTGAAGTATCGCGGGCTGAAGGTCCACCATTGTGCAGATGCACAGTCAGCCCGCACCGTCCCCCCGCGGACCCCGCGGACCCCGCGGACCCCGCGCCGCGGAACTCGCCGTCGAGTGCCTTCAGGAGCTCGACGTCCTCCTCGGCGACTGGATGGAGACCGTCCGCCCGCTGCGGGCCGAGTACGCCGGAGCCGTGCCCGACGAGGACTTCCGGGAGAGCGCCATCCAGGCCTTCGAGCTCCTGCTGCGCACGGTGGCGGAGCTGCCCGTGCCGGCGGAGCTGGCCGGCATCTCGGAGCGCATCGGCGAGCGGCGGGCCCGCCAGGGCGTACCGCTGGACTCGCTGCTCGCGGCGGCGCGGCTGGACTTCCGCGTGGTGTGGGCGGCGCTGGTCGCCAGGGCCGACGACGCGGACAAGGTGCAGCTCGTCGCCTCCGCCTACCACGTGTGGGAGGCCGTGGAAGCCCACGTCACCGGCATCATGACCGCGTACCAGCGGACGGTGCTGGAGATGGGCAGGCAGCGCGAGGACGAGCGCAGACTGTGGTTCGACCGGCTGCTGGAGACCGGCGGGCACAACCCGACAGTCGTGCGCGACGTGTCCCTGGCGCTCGGCTTCCAGGCCTCGGGACGCTTCCTGTGCGTCGCCGCCCTTCCGGAAGCCGGGGGCGCGCTCCACCGCGCGGCCGCCGCGCTGCGCTCCGCCGGCGCGACGCTCCAGCGCCACACGGTCTCCTCGGCGTCACTGCTGGCCGTGCAGCTGGGCCGGCGCGTGGGGGAGGAGGGCGTGCTGGGCATGCTGGAGGGCGTGCCGTGCGGACTCTCGCCGGTGGTCGAGGGCCTGGCGGACGTGCCCAGGGCGGTGGAGCTGGCCACCGCGACCGCGCGTGCGCTGCCGGAGCGGGCCGCGGGACCTCTCCGCCTGTCGGACGCGTGGCTCGAAGTGCTGGTGCAGCGCGCCGACCGCTTCGCCGGGTACCTGGCCGAGGACGTCCTGGGCGGCGTGTACCGGGACAGCGTCCCCGCCGCCGAGACGGAGCGGCTGCTGGAGACGGCCCGCGTCCACCTCGCCGGGAGCGGTTCGATTGCGGAGACCGCGGAAGCGCTCTACTGCCACCGCAACACCGTCCAGCAGCGCTTCACCCGTCTCTGCGAGCTGACGGGCCGCGACATCCGCCGGCCCGGGGACGCCGCACTGCTCGCCCTCGCCTTGCGCGCGCGGGAGCAGGGGGACAGGTAGGGACGGAGGACGGCCTTGAGGCTCAGACGTCGTCCGTCTGACATCGTCCGTCAGGTGTCAGATGTCAGGTGTCATCTGCCAGATGTCATCTGTCAGGCGTTGCCCGTCAGATGTCATCTGTCAGATGTCAGGCGTCGTCCGTCAGACGTCCGGGCCCCGACGTCGTCCGTCAGGTGCGAGGTGCCAGGTGCCAGGTGCCAGATGTCCGGTGCCCGGGGCTCAGACGTCGTCCTCGTCCTCGTCGTCGAGCCGTGCGAGCCACGTCGCGAGCCGCTCGACCGGGACCTCGAAATCGGGGTTGAGGTCCACGAACGCCCGGAACTGCTCGGCCAGCCACTCGAAGCTGACCTCTTCCTCGCCGCGCCGGCTCGTCAGCTCTTCGATGCCGCGGTCGGTGAAGTACACGGAGTGCTCCCGGGAGAAGGCCGATGTTGCGGCCCCCAGAATATGCGGGCGCACGCGGGGCCTGTCCGCGGGGCGGAGTGTGCGGGGCGGAGGCCGCGGACGGCGGCGCTTCCCGGCCGGCGCCCGGCCGGCGCAGGCATGAAGGAGGGAGAGACGCGCCCGACGGGAGGCGGATGCGTCTCTCCCCTCAGACGCCGGCCCTGGGACCGGCGCCCTGCCCCGCGAGCCCTCAGGGCCGCCGGACCGCCGCGGCGGGAACCGCGGAGCCGTGACGACCGCCGCCTACGGGGCTGTCCCGATCCGGGACGGAAGGGTCACGGAAGCGGAGCGGTCACGCCGCGTTCTTCATGCCCGACTTGGAGGACTTGCCGGAGCCCTTCTGCGCGCTGTCGGCCTCCTCGCCACCGTTGCCGTTCTCCTCGCCGCCGCCGTTGCCGGCGCCCCCCGGAAGTACGAGGTCCACGTGGATGTCGGGGTTGACGTTGGTGATGGTGTTGCCGATGCCCGTCTGGCAGAAGGTGGCGCGGTGGCCGTTGTTCTCCTGCGAGGCCGCGGCGGCGAGCGCCTCCTCGGCTTCGGCCTCGTTCCCCTGCAGCGTGTTGCCGCAGATGTTGGTCTGGGGGGACCCGCCGTTGCCGTGGTCCTTGGGGGCCGCCGAGGCAGTGGTGGCCGAGGCGCCGATCATCGCGGCGGCCAGAACGGCGAGAGCGGAGACCCTCAGTGATTTGCGCATGTTCTCTCCAATCTGGTTTCTCCCCACGGTGGGAGAACTAATGTGACTATTCCTCCCTATTTGTGACGGATGCAGTGATGCCACCGACTCGACCCTCACGCACCTCAATCTCATTCCGGTGGACTAATCACACAAATGGGCCGACGGGGGTCTGCGCGGTCAACGCCCTTGTCCCGCAAGGCGGTTGAGGCCCCGCCGACGGGTCTGGAGACGCGGAAGGGCCCCGCCGCCCCCGCTTCTGCGGGAGTGGCGGGGCCCTTCGGAGGGCTACGGGGTCACCCGTCGCCTCAGAGGTCGAAGACCTCCTGGATGAGCTGCTGCTGCTCCTCCTGGTGGCGCTTGCCGGAGCCGACGGCCGGCGAGGAGGACGACGGCCGGGAGACCCGGCGCAGCCGGTCCGCGTTGGGGACCGGGTCGGAGCCGATGATCAGGTCCAGGTGGTCGACCAGGTTGAGCGCGATGAACGGCCACGCACCCTGGTTGGCCGGCTCCTCCTGGGCCCACAGGAACTTCGACGCCCCGCTGTACTTGGCCATCTCCGCCTGGATCTCCTTGCCGGGCAGCGGGTAGAGCCGCTCCAGCCGGATGATCGCGGTGTCCGTCAGACCGCGCTTCTGCCGCTCGGCGTCCAGGTCGTAGTAGACCTTGCCGGAGCAGAAGACGACCTTGCGGACGTCGCCCGGGTCCACCGAGTCGTCGCCGATGACCGGACGGAACCCACCAGTGGTGAACTCCGAGGCCTTCGACGCCGCCGCCTTCAGCCGGAGCATCGACTTCGGGGTGAAGACGACCAGCGGCTTGTGGTGCGGGTTGTGGACCTGCCAGCGCAGCAGGTGGAAGTAGTTCGACGGCAGGGACGGCATCGCGACCGTCATGCTGTTCTGCGCGCACAGCTGGAGGAACCGCTCGATGCGGGCCGAGGAGTGGTCCGGGCCCTGGCCCTCGTAGCCGTGCGGGAGGAGCAGCGTCACGCCGGACGTCTGGTTCCACTTCTGCTCGGCGGAGGTGATGAACTCGTCGATCACGGTCTGCGCGCCGTTGGCGAAGTCGCCGAACTGCGCCTCCCACATCACCAGCGCCTCGGGGCGGGCCAGGGAGTAGCCGTACTCGAAGCCCATCGCCGCGTACTCGCTCAGCAGCGAGTCGTAGACGTTGTAGCGCGCCTGGTCGTCGGAGAGGTAGAGCAGCGGCGTGTAGTCGTGGCCGGTGTTCTGGTCGAGCAGAACGGCGTGGCGCTGGCCGAAGGTGCCGCGGCGGGAGTCCTGGCCGGCGAGGCGGACGGGTGTGCCCTCCATCAGCAGCGAGCCGATGGCCAGGGTCTCGCCCATGCCCCAGTCGATGGTGCCGTCCTCGATCATCGCCGCGCGCCGCTGGAGCTGCGGAAGCAGCCGCGGGTGCACGGTGACGTGGTCGGGGATGTTCACCTGCGACTCGGCGATCCGCTTGACGACCTCCTGGGTGACCCCCGTCTCGACGTGGACGGGGAACTCCGGCTCGGGCTGCGGGACTTCGGCCGGGGCGGGGGCGTCGGTGACGTCCCGGACCTCGGTGAAGACCTTCTCCAGCTGGCCCTGGAAGTCCTGCAGCGCCTGCTCCGCCTCCTCCAGCGTGATGTCGCCGCGGCCGATGAGGGACTCGGTGTAGAGCTTGCGCACCGAGCGCTTCTTGTCGACCAGGTTGTACATCAGCGGCTGCGTGAACTGCGGGTTGTCGGTCTCGTTGTGCCCGCGGCGCCGGTAGCAGATCAGGTCGATGACGACGTCCTTGTTGAACGCCTGGCGGTACTCGAAGGCCAGCCGCGCCACGCGGACCACGGCCTCCGGGTCGTCGCCGTTCACGTGGAAGATCGGAGCCTCGATCATCCGCGCGACGTCCGTGGAGTACATCGACGAGCGCGCCGACTCCGGAGCCGCCGTGAAGCCGACCTGGTTGTTGATGATGATGTGCACCGTGCCGCCGGTGCGGTAGCCGCGGAGCTGCGACATGTTGAGCGTCTCCGCCACGACGCCCTGGCCCGCGAAGGCCGCGTCGCCGTGCAGCTGGACGGGTAGGACGGTGAAGTCCGTGCCGCCCTTGCCGATGATGTCCTGCTTGGCGCGCGCGACGCCCTCGACGATCGGGTCGACGGCCTCCAGGTGCGACGGGTTGGCGGTGAGCGTGACCTTGATCTGCTCGCCGTCCAGCCCGGTGAAGGTGCCCTCGTTGCCCAGGTGGTACTTCACGTCGCCCGAGCCGTGCATCGACTTCGGGTCGAGGTTGCCCTCGAACTCGCGGAAGATCTGCGCGTAGGACTTGCCGACGATGTTGGCCAGCACGTTCAGCCGGCCGCGGTGGGCCATGCCGATCACGCACTCGTCCAGCCGCGACTCGGCGGCGGCGTCGAGAACAGCGTCCAGCATCGGGATGACGGACTCGCCGCCCTCCAGCGAGAAGCGCTTCTGCCCCACGTACTTGGTCTGCAGGAACGTCTCGAACGCCTCGGCGGCGTTCAGGCGGCGCAGGATCCGCAGCTGCTCGTCACGCTCCGGCTTGGAGTGCGGACGCTCGACGCGGTCCTGGATCCACTTGCGCTCCTTCGGGTCCTGGATGTGCATGTACTCGATGCCGGTGGTGCGGCAGTACGAGTCCCGCAGGACGCCGAGGATGTCGCGCAGCTTCATCATCGGCTTGTTGGCGAAGCCGCCGACCGCGAACTCCCGCTCCAGGTCCCACAGCGTGAGCCCGTGCTGGGTGATGTCGAGGTCGGGGTGCTTGCGCTGCTTGTACTCCAGCGGGTCGGTGTCGGCCATGATGTGGCCGCGCACCCGGTAGGAGTGGATCAGGTCGAAGACGCGTGCGGCCTTGGTGACATCGTCGTCGTGCGAGGCGTCGATGTCCTGGTTCCAGCGCACCGGCTCGTACGGGATGCGCAGCGCCTTGAAGATCTCGTCGTAGAAGCGCTCCTCGCCGAGCAGCAGCTTGCTGACGATGCGCAGGAACTCGCCCGAGGCGGCGCCCTGGATGACGCGGTGGTCGTACGTGCTGGTGAGCGTCATCACCTTGGAGACGCCGAGCCTGTTGAGCGTGTCCTGCGAGGTGCCCTGGAACTCCGCCGGGTACTCCATCGCGCCCACGCCGAGGATGAGGCCCTGACCGGGCATCAGCCGCGGCACCGAGTGGACGGTGCCGATGCCGCCCGGGTTGGTGAGCGAGCAGGTGACGCCGGAGAAGTCCTCCATCGTCAGCTTGTTCTGCCGGGCACGGCGGACGATGTCCTCGTACGCCTGCCAGAACTCGAAGAAGGTGAGGGTCTCGGCCTTCTTGATCGCGGCGACGACGAGCTGGCGGTCGCCGTTCGGCTTCACCAGGTCGATGGCCAGGCCGAGGTTCACGTGGTCGGGCTTGACCAGGGTCGGCTTGCCGTCCTTCTCCGTGAAGGAGTAGTTCATCGACGGCATCGCCTTCAGCGCCTGCACCATGGCGTAGCCGATCAGGTGCGTGAAGGACACCTTGCCGCCGCGGGCGCGCTTGAGGTGGTTGTTGATGACGATGCGGTTGTCGAACAGCAGCTTCACGGGGACCGCGCGCACCGACGTGGCGGTGGGCAGCTCCAGCGAGGCGTTCATGTTCTTCGCGACGGCCGCGGAGGGGCCGCGCATGGGCACGTACTCGGGCCCGGCCTGCTCCTCCGCCCCGGCGCCGTCCTTCGCGGCGGACCCGCCCTGGGGCGCCTTCGCGGGCGCGGCCTTCGCGGCGGGCTTCCCGGCGTCCTGCTCGGCGGCGGGCTTCGAGGCGGCCTTCGTGGCGGGCTTCGACGCCGGCTTCGATGCGGTGGCCGGCTTCGCCTGCGCAGGGGCCTTCGGCGCGGCCTGCGCGGCGGCCGGCTTCGCCGGGGCCGTCGGCTGCGCGGCGGACCCGGCACCCGAGGTGCCCGCAGCCGCGGCCGGTGAGGCGGCGGAGTCGGCCGTCGGCGTTCCGACGGCGCCCACGGCCTCGGAGCCCGGCTTGTAATCGGCGAAGAAGTCCCACCAGGCTCGGTCTACCGAGTTCGGGTCCTGGAGGTACTGCTGGTAGATCTCGTCGACGAGCCACTCGTTTGGCCCGAACACGGCGGCGGGATCGGATCCCTGACCGTCCTGCTGGGTCGAGACGCTCGAGCTGTTGGGGGACTGTGACGACACGGCGGCAACCGCCCTCTTCCGCGTTCCTTAGATGGTGGACAGCGGAAACAAAGGCTACGCCCCTACCGGCGTTACTTGCAGTCCGGCCGGGGTTGTCGTCGTGCAAGTCACATCGAGCGACCGGTTTCAGCGCTGGAATTGGCGGGAAACAAACAGGGTTTGCCGCGGTACGGAACCGGCGCACCCGGTTCCGGCGTCCTACGGGTTGCGGGACTCCGCTGTTCTCCCTGCTCTTCCCTCCCTCGGCGAGCCGGCGGCACTTCGAGCGTACGTCAACCCTCCGGTGCGGCCAGGCCCGGAAGGGTGACCTGGATCCGGCAGCCGCGAGGGGACTCGGCCACGCGTATCGAGCCACCGTGGAGATCCACCGCCCAGCGCGCGATCGCCAGTCCCAGGCCGGTGCCGCCGTCCGAGCCGCTTCCGCCGCCGCCGCGCTGCGAGGCGGCCTCCGCGCTCTTCGTGCGGTTGAAGCGTTCGAACACGCGGGCGCGTTCGGACGCGGGAATGCCCGGACCCTCGTCCAGCACCTCCACCTCGAGGCTCTCCGCGCTGCTGCCCGGGCGGGCCCGCACGGTCACGCGGCCGTGCGGCGGGCTGTGCTTGACGGCGTTGTCGATGAGGTTCGCGACGACCTGGTGCAGGCGCTCGGCGTCCGCGTAGGCCGTCAGTTCGGGCGGGGAGACGTCGAGATGGAGGTGGACGTCCGTGCGGGCGTGCCCCTGTCCCTTGCTCATGTTGGCCTCTTTGAGCACGCCCGCCAGATAGGGCCACACCTCGAAGCGCCGGGAGTGCAGCGGCACCACGCCGTTGTCCAGGCGCGAGAGGTCGAGCAGCGTGGCCACGAGCCTGCCCAGCCGGTCCGTCTGCTGCAAAGCCGTGCGCATCGTCTCCGGGTCGGCGTCGGAGACGCCGTCGACCACGTTCTCCAGTACGGCGCGCAGCGCGGCGATGGGGGTGCGCAGTTCGTGCGAGACATTCGCCACCAGCTCCTTGCGGTGCTGGTCGACTGCTTCCAGATCGGCCGCCATGCGGTTGAAGGTCTCCGCCAGCTCGCCGAACTCGTCGCGCCGGTCGCCCCGTACGCGGCGCGAGTAGTCGCCGTCGGCCATCGCCCTGGCCGCGTCCGTCATCTCGTCGAGCGGCGCGGTGAGCGACTGCGCGACGAACTGCGTGATCAGCAGCGAGGCGATGATCGAGATGATGGTGATCACCCGCAGCTCCGTCGCGGAGTTGACCGCGAAGAGTGCGAGCAGCGTGGTGATCACCACGGAGACGATCACGAGCGCCCCGAGCGCCGCCTTCACCGAGCGGTACGGGTCCAGCGGGCGCAGCCCCTCCCACAGCCTGTCGATCCAGCCCGTCCAGACCGGCTCCCAGCGCCGCCGGAGCCGCTTGTGCAGGCGCACCAGCGCACGCAGGACGAGCCCCAGGAACGTCCGGGCGGTGCGCAGCGCGGCCCGGGCGCGGGCCGCGCGCCCCGCGGCGGATCCACTGCGGGAGCCGCCGCGGGTGCTGCTGTGGGTGCTGTTGTGGGCAGAGGTCATCGAAGACGTATCAGGCACGTCCGTCACGCCGGTCCGCCACCCGTCAGGAACCGTCGAAGGCGGACGCGGGGGAGCTCCCCGCCGCCGTCGACGACGCGGGCGCCGGTGCGGAACCGTCGGCGGCGCCCGACGACGGGGTCTCCAGCGCGTAGCCCACGCCGTGGACCGTGCGGATGCGGTCTGCGCCGATCTTGCGGCGGAGCGCCTTGATGTGGCTGTCGACGGTGCGCGTGCCGGAGGCGTCCGCCCAGTCCCACACCTCGGCGAGCAGCTGCTCCCGTGAGAGGACGGCGCGCGGTGAGTGCGCGAGGCAGACGAGCAGGTCGAATTCGGTGGGCGTGAGGTGCACGTCCTCGCCGGTGACCCTGACGCGGCGCTGCGCGTGGTCGATCTCCAGCTCCCCGAGGCGGAGTATTCCGCTGCGCGGGGTGTGTGCGGCGAGGGTGGCCCGCTCGACCCGGCGCAGCAGTACGTGCACCCGGGCGGCGACCTCGCGCATGGAGAACGGCTTCGTCATGTAGTCGTCGGCGCCGACGCCGAGCCCGACGAGCATGTCCGTCTCGTCGTCGCGCGCCGTCAGCATCAGCACCGGCACCGGCCGCTGCGCCTGGACTCTGCGGCAGACCTCGAGTCCGTCGAAGCCCGGCAGCATGACGTCGAGCACGATCAGATCGGGCTGCCACGCCTCGGCCGTGTCCACCGCGGCCGGGCCGTCGCCGGCTGTCTGCACCTGGAAGCCCTCGGCCCTCAGGCGCATCGCTATCGCATCGACGATCGTCGGATCGTCCTCCACGACCAGGATTCGGCGCTGGGCGCCGGGGGTGGTCGCCGCGGAGGCGTTGCTGCTCTGTGCTGGTGTGATGTTCTTCTGGTCCATTCGACCCCGCCCCTGGATGGCCCCGTGGCTTGTTTGTATACGTGCTTGCAGAAGCGTAAAGGGCCTGAGTCGGCCTCGGCTATGCCGGTTTGATTGCGAAGTGAACCACGTCGGGGACACCTCGGACGACGGGGATCTCGTGTGTGCGAACCCCCCGGAATCCGGCATTGCGCAATGCTTCGTCGAATGTCGGGTCGGGCTGGGCGGACCACACGGCGAGCACCCCGCCGGGCGCCAGGCGGGCGCGGCAGGCGGCCAGTCCGGCGGGTGAGTAGAGGGACCCGTTGTCCTCGGTGACGGTCCAGCCGGGACCGTTGTCGATGTCCAGGCACAGGACGTCGAAGAACGCGTCGCCGGAGGCGCCGCCGTCCGCGCGCAGGTACTCCGCGAGGTCCGCGTGGACGATCTCCGTCCGCGGGTCGCGCAGCGCCTCGGCGGACAGCGGTGAGAGGGGCCCGCCCTCCCGGTGCCAGTCGATCACCGCCTCCTCGCGTTCCACGACGGTGATGCGGCCCCAGGCCGGCTCGGCCGCAGCCGCGGCGAGCGAGAACCCGACCCCGAGCCCGCCGACGAGCAGACGCGGACCCTCCCGAGGGCCTTGCCGGGAGGGCCCGGAGGCCGGTGTACGTCCGGGGGTTGCGCCGTTTTCCGGACTGTTCCGTCCGCGCAGCTCCTCCAGCGCCGCCTCCACGAGGAGCCGCTCCGAGCGTCCGTCGGAGGTGTCCATCAGGAACGTCCCGTTGGCGATGATCTGCAGCAGCTCACCGTGGCGCCGCAGTACGACCTCGCCGTGCGGGCCTTCGCGGCGGTCCAGTACGACGGGCGGTCCGGTTCGGGGTGCGAGGGGCGACGGGGGGCCGGCTTCCTGGTGCATCCCCCGATTCTGCCGTGTGCCGGGGAGCGGGCGGGCCGGTGCTCCCGGGGCCGCCGGCCCCGGGGAAGTCCGGAGCGGCTCGCGGGGTTGACCTGATGGGAGGGAGGGGCGGCGGACGCGCCGTGGCGGGTGCGGCGGACGCCCGTCGCGCCCTGGGTGTCCCGCTCCGCGATCGCTGCTGGCGAACAGGGGCTGCCGGGCGGAACATTCCACGGCCCCTGGGCATTGAGTGGACATTACTCAACTTGCCTGCCTAGGGAGAGATCATGGCACCGAAGTCCACAACGCTCACCCTGCCTGTGCTGCCCCTCGACGACGAGGTCGTGCTGCCGGGAATGGTGGTGCCCATGGACCTGTCCGACAGCGAGGTGCGGGCAGCGGTCGAGGCCGCGCAGGCGGCCGCCCCCGACGGGGAGAAGCCCCGTGTCCTGCTCGTGCCGCGGGTGGGCGGAAGCTACGCGGGTATCGGCGTGCTCGGCCGCGTCGAGCAGGTCGGCCGCCTCGCCGACGGCGACCCCGGTGCCCTGATCCGCGGCCGCACGCGCGTCCGCATCGGCGCCGGGACGACGGGCCCCGGGGCCGCACTGTGGGTCGAGGGCACCGTCGTCGAGGAGCCGGCGGCCCAGCCGGGCGGCGAGGACGCGGCCGCGTCCGACCTGATGACGGAGTACAAGGCGCTCGCCGCCGACTGGCTGCGCAAGCGCGGCGCCTGGCAGGTCGTGGACCGCCTCCAGCAGATCGACGACGTGGGGCAGCTCGCCGACAACGCCGGCTACTCGCCGTTCCTCACCACCGAGCAGAAGCTGACGCTGCTGGAGACCTCCGACCCCGTCGAGCGGCTGCGCTTCGCCGTCGCCTCGCTCCGCGACCACCTCGCGGAGCAGAACGTCGCCGAGTCCATCGCGAAGGACGTCCAGGAAGGCGTCGACAAGCAGCAGCGCGAGTTCCTGCTCCGCCGCCAGCTGGAGGCCGTGCGCAAGGAGCTGGCCGAGCTGAACGGCGACCCGGAGGACGAGGGCGAGGACTACCGCGCACGCGTCGAGGCCGCCGGCCTTCCCGAGCACGTGCACAAGGCGGCGCTGAAGGAGGTCGAGAAGCTGGAGCGCTCCTCCGACCAGTCGCCGGAGGGCAGCTGGATCCGCACCTGGCTCGACACCGTCCTGGAACTGCCGTGGAACGAGCGGACCGAGGACGCCTACGACGTGGCCGGGGCCCAGGCCGTACTCGACGCGGACCACGCGGGGCTGCAGGACGTCAAGGAGCGCATCACCGAGTACCTGGCGGTGCGCAAGCGCCGCGACGAGCGGGGCCTCGGGGTCGTCGGCGGACGGCGGGGCGGCGCGGTACTGGCGCTGGTCGGACCGCCCGGGGTCGGCAAGACCTCGCTCGGCGAATCCGTGGCCAGGGCAATGGGACGCAAGTTCGTCCGCGTCGCGCTCGGCGGCGTCCGCGACGAGGCGGAGATCCGCGGCCACCGCCGCACGTACGTCGGGGCGCTGCCCGGACGCGTCGTGCGTGCGGTGAAGGAAGCCGGATCGATGAACCCCGTGGTGCTGCTGGACGAGGTCGACAAGGTCGGCTCCGACTTCCGCGGAGACCCGGCCGCGGCGCTGCTCGAAGTGCTCGACCCGGCGCAGAACCACACGTTCCGCGACCACTACCTGGAGGTCGAACTCGACCTGTCCGACGTGGTCTTCCTCGCGACGGCCAACGTCCTCGAAGCCATTCCCGACGCGCTGCTGGACCGTATGGAAGTCGTGCAGCTCGACGGGTACACCGAGGACGAGAAGGTCACCATCGCCCGCGACCACCTGCTGCCCCGCCAGCTGGAGCGGACCGGCCTGGACGCCGGCGAGGTCCGGTTCGAGGACGGCGCGCTGCGCAAGCTGGCCGCCGAGTACACGCGCGAGGCGGGCGTCCGCAACCTGGAGCGGGCGGTCTCCCGGGTGCTGCGGAAGGTGGCGGCCCAGCACGAACTGGGCGAACGCGAACTGCCCGTCACCGTGGGCCCGGACGATCTGCGCGGCCTGATCGGCCGTCCGCACCACACCCCGGAGTCCGCGCAGGACCCCGCCGAGCGGCGCACGTCGGTGCCGGGTGTCGCGACGGGGCTCGCGGTGACGGGCGCGGGCGGCGACGTGCTCTTCGTCGAGGCGTCGCTCGCCGACCCCGAGACGGGCGGCTCCGGTCTGACCCTGACCGGGCAACTGGGCGACGTCATGAAGGAGTCCGCGCACATCGCGCTGTCGTACCTGCGCTCGCGGGGTGCGGAGCTGGAGCTGCCGGTCGCGGACCTGAAGGACCGGGGCATCCACCTGCACGTGCCGGCGGGCGCCGTGCCCAAGGACGGCCCGAGTGCCGGGGTCACCATGACCACCGCCCTGGCGTCGCTGCTCAGCGGCCGCCAGGTGCGCACGGACGTGGCCATGACGGGCGAGGTCTCGCTGACGGGGCGCGTGCTCCTCGTCGGAGGCGTCAAGCAGAAGCTGCTCGCCGCGCACCGCGCCGGGATCAGCACGGTGATCATCCCCAAGCGGAACGAGCCCGACCTCGACGACGTGCCCGAGGAGGTGCTGGAGGGGCTCGACGTCCGGCCTCTCTCCGACATCCGCCAGGTGCTCGACCTGGCGCTCGCGCCCGCAGGGCGCGGCTGCCTCGACGCGGAGGGGCGGGGGATCCCCGTGGCTGCCTGAGGCAGCCGCCCGCCGAGGGGCCTCCTGGCCCGGAACGGGCCTCCCGGCCCGGGACGCCGCGCCGGCACCGCAAGCCGGCGCGGCGTCGCCGTGTGCGCGGCCAGGGCCGGGCGGCCGATCGGCAGAACCGGACATGCGGGGGTTCCGCTTCTCGGATAGATCTCGGAGTGCCGGCCCGGCGGAGCTCCGGGGCGACGGCTGCCCGCAGGCTCCTCGGCGCGGCCGGCGAGCAGATGCCGTCCTCCCGGTCCCCACACGCAGAGGAAGCTGCCTAATGCGTCTGTCAAGCGGCAGCTGCCCCGTAACTCGCCTCGTAGGGGCGTCGGTTGCGGATGACGGCGTGCAGGACGTTGACTCGTCGTCGGGCCAGGGCGAGGACGGCCTGGTGATGACTCTTCCCCTCCCCGCGCTTGCGCCGGTAGAAGGCTTTGCTGGTGGCGTCGCAGGCGACTGCGACGAACGCGGATTGATAGAAGACTCGTTTGAGAGCTTTGTCGCCGGCGTGGGCGCGTTGCACGTAGCGGACCTTGCCGGACTGCTTGAGGACAGGAGCCAGGCCTGCGGCGGCGGCGAGCTGGTCGCCGGTGGGGAAGCGGTCGAGACCGCCGACGACGGCGAGGAACTCCGCGGTAAGAGTGGCCCCCATGCCGGGCAGGCTCCGGATGAGGGCCGCATCAGGGTGGCGGGCGAGAGCCTCGCAGATGCGCTTGTCGAGTGCCTTGAGCTTGTCCCTGGAAGCCAGCGCCTCGGCAGCGATATCCCGGACCAGTCCAGCGGTGACGGCCTCGCCGGGCACAACGACGTGCTGTGCTCGGGCGGCTGCGAGGGCGTGGTCGCCCAGTTCGATCAAGAAACTGTCCTTGACCCGGTTCAACCTGCGCAGATGCGCCAGCAGTCGGGCCCGTCCCGCAGTGCGGATCTCGCCAGGAGTGACGTACCTGGTGAGCAGATGCAGGCCGGTCTTGCCGGTCACATCAAGGTGCCGTTCCAGGGCGGGGTGGATGGAAGTCAGCAACTCCCGCAGCCGGTTGGCGCGGCGGGTCGCGTCCATGACGAGATCCGCGCGTCGGCTCACCAGCAGCCGCAGGTCCACATCCTCTTCCCGCATCGTGGTGACCTGCCTCAGGTCATCACGCATCCGCACTTGGCCAGCGATCACTTTGGCGTCCTTGGGATCACTCTTGCGCTCCCCGCCCCTGGTGCCCCGTCGGGCCCGGTTGACCGCCAGGCCCGGCACGTGCACCACGACCTTCCCGGCCTGAAGCAGCATGGCCTGAAGCAGGCCGGCGACTCCACCGAGGATATCGATCCCGACCACTGCCGAGCCGTGCTCACTCTCAGCGTCACGGATCTGGGCCATCAGTGCATCGATCGCTTCGGGATGGTTGTCCACCCGGCAGCTGACCAGCACCTTCCCGGACTCGGCGGTCTTTATCTCAGCCCAGTGGATCTCCTTGGCGACATCCACACCTACGGCCACAGACACGGAACAACTCCCTTCGACGACCGACCCGACGCGCAACCTCTCCCCGCCGTCCTTGCCCTACACAGCGATCGTCCGCAGTGCCTAATCAGCGGTCAGGAAGAAGCGGTGGGGCAGGGGGGCCAGCCTCCTGAGCCATCGAGGGCAGCCAGCATGAATCCCATCCCTGCCCCACCCGCGCCACTCAAGGGTCCCGCTCTCACCGGCCCCTCAAGCAACGGTCAGAAAGGTAGGGCCGCATGACTGACAAGCTCAGACGCGCAACCTTCACCGCCGCCACCGGCCTCGGCCTGTGCCTCACGCTGCTGCCTGCCGGACAAGCGCAGGCGCAGGCGCAGGCGCCGACGCGCGTCCCCTGCAACGACGTCGCCGCACTGAGGCAGGCCATCGACGCGGCCAACACCGGCGGCGGCAGCATCGTCCTCGCCCCCCGCTGCGTCTACGACCTCTCGAACGCCGACAACGCGGACGACGGCCTGCCGGAGATCACCGGCAAGGTGCGGATCTCCGGGGACGGCACGTACATCCAGCGCGGCACCAGCGCCCAGGCGCCGTTCCGCATCTTCCACGTGCGGCAGGGCGGCAGCCTCACCGTCGAGTCGGTCACCGTCCGCGGCGGCCAGACCACGGTGAACTCGGGCCACGGCGGAGGCTTCTTCAACGACCGCGGCAGCCTCACCCTCAAGCACGTGACGGTCAGCAACAACCAGGGCAGCGTCGGCGGCGGGATCTGGAACCAGCTCGGAAAGCTCGTCCTGGAGAACTCCACGGTCCGGGACAACAGAAGCGGTTTCGGTGGCGGGGTCGCCACCAACGGGACGATGAGGATGAGCGGCGGCGCCCTCCGGGACAACCTGGGCGGGGAGTGGGGAGGCGGCCTCGCCAACGCGGGCGACACCAAGCTCGACCGGGTGTCGGTCGAGGGCAACACCTCCGGCGACCACGGCGGCGGCATCATGACCCTGGCCATCAACACCGGGACCGGGCCGCTGCGCGCGGACTTCACCAAGATCAGGGGCAACATCGCGCAGACCGACGGCGGCGGCGTCCAGACCGGCGCGGACGAGCCGACGACCCTCTACCGCAGCAGCGTCAGCCACAACACGTCGAACGGCGCCCGCACCAGCGGCGGCGGCATCGCCAACCCGGGGACCGCCTTCGGCCTGTTCATCGGCACGAACTCCACCGTGAGGACGGAGAAGGGCGGGGCCGAGGCCAAGAAGCAGCCGACGCCCTTCGAGGTGAACCTCATCCGCAGCACGGTCTTCAAGAACCACCCCACCGACTGCGCGCCGCCCAGGAGCGTCCCGCGCTGCGAGGCGGCCGGTTCGGCGCCGGCGGAGAAGAAGCCGTCCGCTTCCTGACGGCACCGGCGTGGGGGCGAGCGGTGCGGGAGCTCCCGGTGGCGGTGGCGAAGCCGCCACCGGGCACCCCCTCCCGGCTGGGAGCGCCGCGCCGGAGGTGGGACTCCGGCGCGGCGCGGGTGCTGGGCTCCCGCCGCGGCGGGCGTCAGCCGTTGGCGAGCGCCTTCAGCCGGTCCATCGAACCGTTGAAGGAGTTGTGGTCGCCGACGATCGGCCCGGTCGAGGTGTACTGCCAGAAGGTGTGGAAGCCCCAGCCGTTCGGCAGAGCACCCGGCGCGGACGCGTACCGGGCGATCCACAGCGGATTCGTGTTGCCGAAGCCGCCGTTGTTGCCGGTGCAGGTCGTCCACCAGTCCGTGGTCGTGTAGATGACGGCGTCACGGCCGGTGCGCGACTTGTAGGTGTTCGTGAAGTCCTTGATCCAGTTGACCATCGCGGACTGGCTGAGCCCGTAGCAGGTCGCCCCGTACGGGTTGTACTCGATGTCGAGCACCCCGGGCAGCGTCTTGCCGTCCTTGCTCCAGCCGCCCCCGTGGTCGGCGAAGTAGTTGGCCTGGGCGGCGCCGCTGGAGTTGTTCGGCAGGGCGAAGTGGTAGGCGCCCCGGATCATGCCGATGTTGTACGAGCCGTTGTACTGCTGCGTGAAGTACGGGTTCCTGTAGGACGTGCCCTCGGTCGCCTTGACGTAGGCGAACTTCACGCCGCTTCCCCACAGGGACGACCAGTTGACGTTCCCCTGATGGCCGCTCACGTCGACGCCCTCGACGGTCGCGGCGAGCGACTCGGGCGGGGTGCCGTCCGTGGGATCGCCGCCCTCGTGCATGCGTACGCCGACGCCCATCGACGCCTCTCCGGGCTTGAGGGGCGTCCCGTCCTGGGGAGCCGCGTTCGCCGTGCCGGGCGAGGTGAGGACAAGTGCGAGTGCAGAGATGAACATTCCGGCCGCAGTGAGGATGCTGCGTCTGCGGCGGGCCGTGCCGGATCTGTAACCGGGCATCGCTGCCTCCGAAAACCGTGGGTGGGGGTGGGGCGACCTGCCACCTGGTGTGGGCATGTCAGGTTGACCGTACGCGCGTAGACGGGAGCGCGGAAGACGCACCGTTCGCCGCCGGTGGTCCAGACCTGCGAAATACTGCCGTAGCTGGGACGATCCCCGTCAGCGACGGGAACTTTCTGCACGGAAACCTGGGAGAGGGCGCATACGTGGACGAGTCCATGCGGAAGTACGCACCCGAAGTGCTCGACCTGGAGCGGGAACTGGCGGTCTTTCTGCGACGCGCCCGCGCCTTCTCGGGGGAGCTGTCGCGGGAGGTGCATCCCGAACTCGAGCCCGCCGCCTACGGACTCTTCGTGCGCCTGGAGGAGGCCGGGGCCCAGCGCGCCACGGAGCTCGCGGCGTTCTTCGGCGTCGGGAAGGCCACCGTCAGCCGTCAACTCCGCGCCCTGGAGGAGCTCGGGCTGATCGCACGCTCGCCCGACCCCGCCGACGGCCGCGCCTCCCTCGTCCACCTCACCGCGGACGGACGCGAACGCTTCGCGCAGGTGCGGGACGCGAGGCGCGCCGAGTACGTACGGAAGCTGGCCGCCTGGGATCCGGCGGAGGTCGCGGAGCTGGCCAGGCTGCTCCACCAGCTCAACGGCCTGGTGGACGCGGGAAGTCACGACTGACCCGCGGGGCGGCCCCGTCCCGGCTGCCGCCCCCGCTGCCTGCCCCTCCCGCCGCCTACGGGAAGACGGCGAGGACGGCCGACGCGTCGTCGTGCGCCTTGCCCCGGGGGTGCGCCGCCCCCAGCGGATCGTTCCGCTCGGCCTCCCTCACCTGCCGGACCAGCGCACCCGTGCCCTCCGCCCGGACGAACCGCAGGAGCCGCGCCCAGTCCCCGAGGCCGAAGACCTCGCTCCAGCGTGCGGCTCCGTCGGTCAGGGCGAGCAGCGCCGTCACTTCGGCCCGCGGTGCGCTGCCCGTGACGGCGAGCGAGGCCGCGGCCGGGTCGGCGGCCGCCGTGTAGAAGCCGTCCCCGCCGGGGGAGTTGCGCAGCGCCTCGACGGCGCGGACGTACTCCTCCCGGGCAGCGTCCCGTTCGGGGGACCCCTCGGGCAGCGCGCGCACCTTCTCGCGCAAGCCGGTGACGGGAGTCGGGAGTTGGCCGAGCCGCGGGTCCAGCAGCGCCTCGACGGTGCCGTCCGGGCGCTCCAGCAGCAGCGACGAGTCCGAGAGCACCAGGTGCTCGACCCGCTCCTCGTCCCAGCGGGCGGCGACCACCGTGGACTGCGGGGTTCGCTTGTGAGAAAGGTCACAAGTCGCACAATGTGCCGCGGCTGTGCGGGAGATGGCCGACTCCAGGCATTCGGCCAGCGTCAGATCCCGTCTGGCGGTGGAGAGTTCGAGCAGGGCACCCCCCAGCCTGGACGTGTACCAGGGGACGCCGTGCAGGCACCCCACGTCACCCTGAGGGGGCGTCACGCCGTCCAGCACGACCAGTGCGCCGCCCTCCCCGGACGAGGGCAGCGCCGCTGACGCGTAGTCCTCGTTGGGGCGCCGGGGGTCACCGGGCTCGCTGGTCATGTCGATGCGCATGGGCGTCAGTCTGCCGGAGCGTGCGCAGGGACGACGTTCCCGCGACGGCGGTGTCAAGGGGTCGGAACCCGCCGATACCGGCTGGTCACAGGGGTGAGCGGCGCGGAGTTGACCGGAATGAGTGGGTCCGAAAGTATGCGACCGGGCATCTTGCCAGGGCCCTCCCGGGATTTCCAACCGGTGCCCGGGACAGGGCCGTTGGCGTGTGCGGGCTGAGTTGTTCGCCGACTCCCGAGTGGGGTTCACTCCTTCGGGTGGCCCGGCAGGAGATCGCGGTCCGCCTCCCGATCCGTGCTGAATAGGGTCGGGCGGGGGCCGGGGGCCGGGGGCGCACGGGGGGCGAAGTCCACTCCTGCGACAAGAGGTTGGAATGCGCCACCCTGGCTTGCCAGGGGGAGGCCCCGACGAGATTGCGAGTACGGGTGCGGACGAAGCTACAGCGGAAACCGGCCGGACCAGGTGGGTCCCCGGCCCAGACCGCGAGCCCGGAGACGGCCTCCGGCTCCCGGCCTTCGGCCCCGGGGCGCCGCTCGCGGGTACGCAACCGGCTGCTGGCCGGCGTCGCACTGTGCTCCCTCGCCGTCATCGGAGCCGGGACGCCCGCGGTGCTCACCGGGACCGACAACCTCTCCGAGTCCCAGGAGCTGGTGGAGCGGGCCGAGCTCGGCAAGCGCTCCGTAGCCCTCGCGCACGCCCTCGCCGACGAACGCGACGGCATGGTCGAGTACGTCGCCGCGGGCCGCACCAGCCGGGACGGCGCGGGCGTCACCGAAGAGCAGCGCGCCCGCGTCGACCGCCAGGTCACCGAGATCAGGCGGAGCGCGCCGGCGAAGGTCAAGAGCGCCCTCGACAAGCTCTCGCGCATCCGCCAGGACGCTCAGGCCGGTCAGAGCGACGCGCGGGACATCTACGAGGCCTACTCCGGGACGATCGGCGCGCTCCAGAAGGTGAGCCTCGACGTCGTCCGCGCCCTGCCCTCCCGCGCCCAGGGCGATTCCGCGGGGCCGGGCGCCACCGGCGGCGCGCACGCCCTGCCGGACCTGGGCCGCGCCGTCGAGCAGGCGTCCGCCGTGCGCGGCCTGCTGCGCGCCGCCTTCGCGGGCGACGGGACGCAGCGGGCCCTGATGGCCGAGGCGCAGCGTGCGAACGTACGGGAGCAGGCCGCCCTGGAAGACTTCGGCGACGCCGCGGGCACGCAGGCGTCCGAGAGGTTCGCCAAGACCGTCACGGGCGCCGACGTCACGCTCGCCGAGCGGTACCTGGCCCGCCTCACCGACCAGCCGTACCTCGGCCCCCGCGACCGTGCGGTGAACGCCGAACGCGCCGACGCCGCGCTCTCCGCGCGCATCGACAGCATGCGTGGCGTCCATTCGTCTTTCGCCGCCGAGGAGCTGAGGCGGCTGGAGCAGCTCCGCGACGACGACGTGACGGCCCTTGAGCTGCGCATCGCTTTCGTCGCCGGCTGCCTGCTGCTCGCCGTCGGCATCAGCGTGCAGACGGCGCGCTCGATGGCCCGGCCGCTGTCCGTGCTCAAGCGGGGGTCGCGGCGGATCGCGACCGACCCGGTGGGGGAGAAGGCGGTCGCCTACCGCGGCAGGAACGACGAGTTCGCCGAGGTCGTCGAGGCGCTGAACCAGCTCCGGGACGCGGTCGTCGCCGGCCACGAACGCGCCGGCGAGGCGGAGGCGGACAACGCCTACCTCGTCCGCTCCAAGGACGCCCTCACGGCCGAACGCGACCGGCTGCGGGGCGAGTCGGCGACACTCAAGGAGGAGATCGACTCCCTGTCGGGGGCCGTGCACGGCACCTTCGTGAACCTGGCCCTGCGCACCCTCGGTCTCGTCGAGCGCCAACTCGGCGTCATCGAGGGGCTGGAGGACCAGGAGAGCGACCCGGGGCGCCTGAGCACCCTCTTCAAGCTCGACCATCTCGCGACCCGCATGCGCCGGTACAGCGAGAACCTGCTGCTGCTGGCCGGGGCCGAACACGTCACGCCGCACCATTCGGGCCCCGTCCCGCTGCTGGACGTGCTGCGGGCCGCGATCAGCGAGATAGAGCGCTACGAGCGGGTGGAGCTCGGCTCGCTGCCTCCGCACATCCAGGTCTCCGGCTTCGCGGCCGACGACGTGAGCCACCTCCTCGCCGAACTCCTCGACAACGCTGCCACGTTCTCCCCGCCGGAGGCCCAGGTGCAGCTCTCCGGCTGGCTGCTGGAGACCGGCGAGGTCATGCTCTCGGTCGAGGACGACGGCATCGGCGTGACCGGCAGGAAGCTCTCCGCTCTCAACGCCCGCCTGAGCACGCCCGACGACCAGCAGCCGCCGCCGCTGGAGGAGCCCGGTCGGCAGGCGCAGGGCGGCGGGCCCGAGGCGGGTCTCGGCATGGGGCTGTACGTCGTGGCACGTCTCGCGGCGAGGCACGGCCTCCGCGTGCAGCTGCGCGAACGCAAGAACGGCGGCATCGCGGCGATCGTGGCGGTGCCCGCCACGCTGCTCCCGTCCCGGCCGAGCCCCGTCGGCACGGCGTCCGGTGACGACAGGCGCGCCCAGGCCGGTACGTCGCCCTCGCTGCCGGGCTCCGTCGCCGAGGCCAACTCCAACGCGCTGCCCGTCCGCCGCGTCCCCGGCGCCGCCCGCGGCGACGCCCCCGGCGAGGCGGAGCACGGCCCGCCCGCGCGGGAGCCGTCCGGCGGTCCGCCCGGCGAAGCGGAGCCGCCGCGGGATCCGCTGGTCACCGCTGCCGAAGAGGCCGTCAGGAGCGCCGGTGAGACGCGGCAGCCCTCGGCACCGGCCCCCGGCCCGGCCGCACCCCCCGCCGGGGAAGCCGCTCCCAGGCCGCAGTCCGTGCCCGAACAGCACGGCCGGGCACCCGGCGACGGATTCGCCGGGGAGGCCTCGCGTCCCGGCCCGGAGCACGAGAGTCCGGAGCACGTGAGCCCGGAGCACGAGAGTCCGGAGCACGTGAGTCCGGAGCACGTGAGCCCGGAGCCCGGGCCCGCGCCGACTCCCCAGGGCGGTACGGAAGTTCAGCAGGACGCGGCACCCGGCGGCACCCCTGCCTCCGGTGCGGAACCCGCCGGGACCGAGGCGGAGGCCCCGCAGCCGAAGGTCACCGACAAGGGCCTGCCGAAGCGCACCCCACGTCAGGTGGCCGCCCAGACCGGCCCCGTGCAGCCGCGCAGCCAGAGCGCCAACGCGGACGAACTGCGCAGGCGCCTGGGCGGGTTCCAGCGGGGAGCTCAGCACGGACGCCGTGACGCGGCGGCTGAGACCGGCGCTGAAAGGGATGTGACTGATCAATCGGGGGCGCAGGCTGAGGGTGGCACCGCCGAGGAGGCTCGTACGTGAACGCGTCCACCACGCGCACGACCGGCAGCAGGCAGGCACGCAATCTGCGCTGGCTGCTGGACAACCTTGTCGACGAGGTGCCGGGCATCCTGTCCGTCGCCGTCGTCTCCTCGGACGGGCTGCTGCTGCTCTCGTCCGACCCCAAGCTGAACGAAGCGGCCGGAGAGGCCGCCGAGCGCGCCGCGGAGAGCGCGGCCGCGGAGCCCGGCCCCTCAGCGGACGGCGGCGAGGACCCCCCGGGCAGGGCGGCCCCGCCCGTCCGCAAGGAGAGCGGGCAGGGGGGCCCGAAGGGCTCCAGCGCCGACCTGGCCACCATCGTCTCGGGCCTCGGCTCGCTGACACTCGGCGCCTCGAAGCTGATGGACGGCGGGGAGATCCGCCAGACCATGATCGCCATGGAGGAGGGCTCGCTCTTCGTGATGTCGATCAGCGACGGTTCGCTGCTCGGTGTGCACGCCACACCGGACTGCGACATGAGCGTCATCGCCTACCACATGGCGCTGTTCGTCGGCCGTGCCGGCCACGTCCTCACCCCCGAACTCCGCAACGAACTGCGCACGTCGATGGAGCTGGACCAGTGACACCTGCTGCTTCCCCGCCCCCCTTGCCCGCCAGGCGCGGCGAGAACGGAAAATCCAAACGCGTACGTCCGTACACCCTCACAGGGGGCCGTACGCGCTTCGGCCATGTGCTGCTCGTCGAGACGATCGTCGCGGCCATCGAAGCGCCGGAGGAACGCCCGGAGCTGACCTCGGGCGGTCTGCGTGACCGGGTGATGCCGGAGATGCGGGCCATCGTCGAACTCTGCCGCCGCATGCGGTCGGTGGCGGAGATCGCCGCACTTCTGAAGATGCCGCTGGGCGTGGTGCGGGTGCTGCTCAGCGACCTCGCCGATCAAGGACGCGTGCGCGTACACGGCACCGGGCACGGCACGGACCGTCCCGACCGGGCGCTGCTGGAAAGGGTGCTGGGTGGACTTCGCAGGCTCTGAGCCGGTCGTGGAAGGAGCGAGGGAGGGGCAGAAGGCTCCGCGCGACTCTTCCGGGATACAGGACTGGCAGGAGGATCTCTCCCGTGCCCCCATATCGACCAAGATCGTGGTCGCGGGAGGCTTCGGCGTCGGCAAGACGACACTCGTGGGGTCGGTCTCGGAGATCGAGCCGCTGACGACCGAGGCGCTGATGACGCAGGCGAGCGAGGCGACGGACGATCTCGCCGCCACCCCGGAGAAGACCACCACGACGGTGGCGATGGACTTCGGGCGGATCACGCTGGAGGACGACCTGGTCCTCTACCTGTTCGGGACCCCGGGCCAGCAGCGCTTCTGGTTCATGTGGGACGACCTCGTGCGAGGCGCGATCGGCGCCGTCGTCATGGCCGACACACGCCGGCTGGAGGACTGCTTCCCGGCCCTGGACTACTTCGAGAGCTGCGGTGTCCCGTACGTGGTGGCGGTCAACCACTTCGAGGGGACCACCGCCTACGCCGCGGAGGACGTGCGAGAGGCTCTGTCGGTCCCGGCCCGGGTGCCCGTGGTGATCATGGACGCGCGGGAGCGGGCGACGGTCGTCAAGTCGCTGCTGGCGCTGGTCGGTCACGCCCTGGACGTCGCGCCCGTCTGAGTGGCGCGGGAACGCACGGACGCACGCACACACGCACGGAGAAGAGAGACGCCATGCGCAAGATACTCATCGTCGGAGCCGGCCAGGCAGGGCTCCAGATCGCTCTCGGGCTGCAGTCGCACGGCTATGAGGTCACCGTGATGTCGAACCGCACGGCGGAGGAGATACGCGGCGGCCGTGTCATGTCGACGCAGATGCAGTTCGACCACGCCCTCCAGCACGAGCGCGACATCCAGGCGAACTTCTGGGAGAGCCAGGCACCGAAGGTCGAGGGCCTGGGGGTCTCCGTGGCCGACCCGGAGTCCGTGCACGGGCCCGGCGAGACCCAGCGCGCCATCAACTGGCTGGGAATGCTGGACAATTACGCCCAGTCCGTCGACCAGCGCGTGAAGATGGCCGGCTGGATGGAGACGTTCGCCCAGCGCGGCGGGCAGCTCGTCATCCATGGGGCGGCCGTCTCCGACCTGGACTTCTTCGCCGGCAGGTACGACCTCGTCCTGGTCGCGGCCGGCAAGGGCGAACTGGTGTCGATGTTCGAGCGCGACGCGTCGCGCTCCCCGTACGACGCACCGCAGCGTGCCCTGGCTGTCAGCTACGTCAACGGCCTCGGGCAGCGCCCGGAGCACCCCGACACCGAAGCGGTGCGTTGCAACCTCGTTCCGGGCGTCGGCGAGCTGTTCGTGATGCCGTGCCTGACCACGTCCGGCCGCTGCGACATCCTGTTCTGGGAGGGCATCCCGGGCGGTCCGCTCGACGTCTTCCAGGGCATCAAGGACCCCGGTGAGCACCTCGCCAAGACCCTCGAACTGATGGAGGAGTTCACGCCCTGGGAGTACGCCCGGGCCACGAAGGTGGAGCTGACCGACGCCAACGGCACGCTCTCGGGCCGCTACGCCCCCACCGTGCGCAAGCCCGTCGGACGGCTGCCCAGCGGCGGCTCGGTGCTCGGCGTCGCCGACGTGGTCGTCGCCAACGACCCCATCACCGGCCAGGGCTCGAACTCGGCGTCCAAGTGCGCGGCCGCCTACACGGCGGCGATCCTCGAGCGGGGCGAGGAGCCTTTCGACGAGGCGTGGATGCAGCAGACCTTCGACCGCTTCTGGGCCTTCGTGCAGCACACCACCAAGTGGACCAACGCCATGCTGGCCCCGCCGCCCGAGCACATCCTCAACCTCATCGGCGCCGCCGGGGAGCTGCAGCCCGTGGCGGACCGCTTCGCCAACGGCTTCGCCGACCCGGCGGACTTCGAGGAGTACTTCTACGAGCCGGAGAAGACCGAGGCGTACCTGCGCAGCGTCACCGGGGGCTGACGGCCGCCGGTTCTCCCGTGCCGCGCGGCCGCCGGGCCGTGACCTACGGAAGGCGGCCGCCGCGAACCGGAAGCACTCCGGCGCGGCGGCCGCCGCCTCGTCCGTCCGGGCGGCCGGCCGCGGACGGAGGCGGACGGGGAAGGGGAACCCGCCCGCGGTTCGTGGGCGCGGCCGCTTCTCGCGGCCCGCGCGGCGCGAAGGCGCGCCGTCAGATGGACCGCAGCAGCTTCGACAGGCTGTACCCGCTCACCGGGCGCGCACCGGAGTCCGGCCGGACGGCGCCGAGGACGGGACGCATGCTGTGCACGGGTGCGAGCTTCACCTCGCTGCCGGGCCGGGGCGCGTGCACGACCTTGCCCCGGCCGACGTAGAGCGCGACGTGCCCGGCGTTCCTGTAGTAGACGACGAGGTCGCCGGGGCGCATCTTGTTCGTCGGGACGCGGTGGAGCTGCTTCCACTGGCCCTGGCTGGTGCGCGGGATGTTCCGACCCGCCTTGCGCCACGCCTTGGAGGTCAGGCCCGAGCAGTCGAATGCCTTCGGTCCCGCCGCTCCGTACCGGTAGGGCTTGCCGAGCTGCCGCAGCGCGAACTTCACCGCCTGCCGGCCCGCCGAGGACGGCATCCGGCGCTTCGTCGCGGCGGCGGGTGCGGCGGCCGCGGCGGGTGCGGCGGCCGCGGACATCACCGAGTACCGAGCGACGGTGTTCTGCGGCGTCTCCAGGTTGCGAAGCCGCGACAGCTCTCCGGGCGAGAGCGAGGCGAGCATGCCCTCGACGTCGTCCAGGCTGCGCCGCACCTCGTCCCGCTGCTTCCTCTGACGGTCGGTCAGCTTCTTCTGCTTCACCAGCGCCGCCCGGGCCCGTGCGGCCAGCTCCCGGTGGTGGTGCTCGCCGTCCACGAGCCGCCGCACGACTCGCGCTTGATGACTCGCGACACGGCCGACCACGTGCATGCCGTCCAGCACGTCGCGCGGGTCGCGGGTCAACAGGAGCTGTACGAGCGGGGGCAGCCCGACGTCGGCGCGCCGGTACTGCCGTCGGGCCAGCTCCCCCGCCTCCCGCCGGCTCTGCGCGAGCGCGGTGCGTACGGACGCCAGCGCGGTCTCGGCGTCCTCGGTCCGCTCACGCTGCCGGTCGAGCTTCGCGGCCGTCCGCCGGTAGGCGCCGGTGGCGGTCTCCGTCTTCGCGTACAAGACCTGCAGTTCCCGCAGGAGTTCGCTGACGGGCTTGCCGGAAGGGTCCGCGATGCTCGGCGTCGGCTGGAACGCGAGCGCCGCGACGGCCGCGGCAGCCAGCGTTCCGGCGCCGACGGCGCGCAGACGGGGTGGATGTGACACGGGCTCGCCTCCGATCTGACTCGATACCGGAGCGATCGTGCACGTCGGAGGGCGTTACCGGTGAGGTTGCGGGCGCCGGACGGGGGTCCGTCACCCGAAGGGTGCGGAGCCGTCGTCCGAGCGGCAGAGCCGCCGGCGGGCGGACAGGCAGGGGCACGCCGGGCGTGCGGGCGGAGCGGGGCGCCGCCGGGCGAGTTCCGTCACGCGGCGGTGGTCAGCGGCCGAAGAGGCGCCGCGACGTGAGGCGTCTCGCGGCCTCCGTCATCGCCTCGATCTCCAGCACGTAGGGCTCGGGAAGCCATTGCCCGGCGGGCTGTTCGGCGCTCTCCGAGAGGTCCAGCGCATGCGCCAGCACCTTCGGTGACGGGCGGGACTCGGGCGTCTTGTGCAGGCAGGCGAACAGCGCGGGGCAGAGCCCGTCCGGAACGCCCGTCAGATCCGGGTCCTCCCTGGCCATCGGGAGCATGTTCCCCGCGAAGGGCCGGTGGCCGCTGGAGGCGAAGACCAGGGTGGCGGCGAGGTCGAAGACGTCGTCGGCCTGTTCGTCGGAGCCGCTGCCGGACATGCGGCCCAGAGCCAGCCCGTAGTCGACGACGCGCGGAGTGTCCATGGTGAGCAGCACGTTGTGCGCGCCCAGGTCGCGGTGGGAGACCTGCACGGCGTGCAGCGCCGTCAACGCCCGCGCGAGCGCACCGCCGAGAGCGCGTACCGCGCCTTCGTGGAGCGGTCCGTAGAGGGCGACGAGGGCCTCCAGGGAGACGCCCGGCACGAAGGCCGCGGCTATCCAGGGCCGGTCGCTGTCCAGTTCGCATCCGGCAGCGTCGGCGACGTAGGCGCTGCGGACGCCCATCTCGACCGTCTGCATCTCCTGCCGCAGCCTCGCGCGCAGCGGACGGTCGCGCAGCAGCTCCCGCCGCAGCGTGCGTACGGCGACCAGTTGCTTGCGCGCACCGCGCCTCGGCGCACCGCGACCGAGGTACACGGTCCCCATGCGGCCGCTGCCCAGCACCCCGTGCAGCCGGTACGGGCCCAACTGCTGGGGGTCTGTGCTGCGCAGGCCGGTCATCCCTTGGATCACGCGTAGCAGACTAGGCGCACAGCGTGTTCAAGGGGATAGGCGGGACAGAAGCTGTGCAGTTCTTCGCAAACTTCACGTGGAGCCCGGAAATTGTCACCGAACGCACAGATGTTCCTTCTGTGGGGAGTGCCGGGCCCGTCCGCCTCCGGCTCTGATGCCCGCTCCCGACGCCGCCGCCCGCCCGTGCTCGGTGCGTTCAGGTGCGGCTCCAGGGCCACTTGAGCTTACCGCGCGGGCGTGCGCCGGGTTCGTGGACGTAGCGCCAGCCCCGCGGCAGCCGCAGCCGGGGCGTGTGGGCGGCGGGTTCGAGGCGGTACACGTGCACAGTCCCGCCGCCGGTTTCCTCGGAGGGGACGGGCACCTCGTACGTCTTCGGCGGCCGTCCGTTCGCGCCGACCAGGACGGGCAGCACGCGGCCGTCCATCGGCCCGCCGACGAAGATCGTCTCCTCGCTTCGCACAGTGCTCTCGCTTCTCAGTCGTCGCCGTCGCAGCAGGGGCGTGCCAGCGAACGCGCGCCGGGGCCCTCTTCGCCGAGCTTGTCGTAGGGGTTCGCCAGCGCGCAGTGGCTCAGCGAGAGGCAGCCGCAGCCGATGCACTCGGTGAGGTGGTCGCGCAGCTGCGTCATGAGCTTGATGCGCTGGTTGAGGTCCTCCCGCCAGCACTCGGAGACCCGCGCCCAGTCCTCCCGGGTGGGCGTGCGGTTGTCGGGGAGCAGGGCGAGTGCGGAGCGGATGGCGGCCAGGGGAATGCCCAGCCGCTGGGACGCGCGGATGAACGCGACGCGGCGGAGGGTGTCACGGCTGTAGCGGCGCTGGTTGCCGGAGGTGCGGCGGCTGTGGATCAGGCCCTCTCGCTCGTAGAAGCGCAGCGCGGACGTCGCCACGCCTGCCCGCTCGGCGAGTTCGCCGACGGTCGCCTCCTTGGCCTGCCAGGACAGATGGGTGGACATGGGACCAGCCTACGCGGGCTTCAAGTTCGCTTTAAGTCGACGGGGGCTCGTCCCGGCCGCCGGCCGGGAGGCCGCGTCACAGCAGGTGCGCCTTGTCGGTGACCACGGGCAGCATGCGGCGCGCCAACTCCCCTACGGGGCCGTCGCGTTCCTCCAGGTCCAAGGCGCGCCGCACGATGCCCGCGGTCTCGGCGTCGCGGGTGGCGGAGGCCATCAGCAGGGCGACGAAGTGGTCGAGGAGCCAGTCGCGCAGCTCGTCGACGGGAGGCTGCTTCCCCTCGTCCAGCCAGATCAGCGACGCGGCCTCGACGACGGTGATCCAGGTGCTCACCGTCATGCGCAGCCGGGGCCCGGCCGGGCGGCCGGGGGCGGGGACACCCGGTTCCGCGTCCGGGCCCGCGTCCGGTTCCGGGGCGCCGGTTCCCGGGCCCGCCGCGCCGGCGCCGCCCGGGGCGGGGTCCTCCGCGCGGAAGCCGAGGTGGAAGAGGATCTGGTCCGCCGCGGCACGCCGCACCTCGTCGACGATCGCGTGGGTGCGGGAGGTCTGTACGACGCTGCCGCCCTGCAGCAGCGCCATGAAGCCCGCGTCGTGCTCGTCGACGAAGGCGAGGTAGCGGTCCAGGGCGCGGGTGAGACGGCTCGTGAGCGGGCCCGTCTGCTCCTCGGCGAAGCACTGCTCCAGCTCGTCGGCGGCGCTGCGCAGGGCCGCCTCGTAGAGCTGCTGCTTGCCGCCCGGGAAGTAGCGGTAGACGAGCGGCCGCGAGACGCCGGCACGGGCCGCGACGTCGTCGAGCGAGACGTCCTCGGGCGGATTGTGCGCGAAGAGGCCGAGGGCCGTGGAGATCAGCTGCGAACGCCGCTGGTCGACGGTGAGTCTGCGATACGCCGGGGCGGTGCCGCTGCTGCTCATCCAACGAGCGTAGCTCCCGCCGTGCGGGCGGAGGCCGGGGGCCGGGCAGCGGCGGCGGCCCGGCCCCGTACGGACGGCGGGACGGCTCCGGGGCCGCCGCGCCTACTCGGCGAGGAGCCCGGAGCTGACCCACAGCCTGCGTCCGACGCCCCGCATGATGCCGATCTCGTCGAGGAAGTCGGTGAGCCTGCGGGCGCCGGTCTGCATCACCTCGCGGCGGTGGCCGCTGGCCTTGACCTGGGCGAGCGCTTCCCGCTTGTCCAGGCCGACGTTGGTGTAGACCTCGGGGTTGATGAAGGAGAGGGAGAAGACGCGGGCGGCCTCGCCCGAGCTGATGCGCGTCAGCTCCGCCTCCCAGCGCGGGCACTGGACCATCTGACGGCGCAGCTCCTCACGCGCGTACCGGACGTGCCGCGCCTCTTCGACGACGTGGATGCGGGTGACGCCGCGGACCAGCGGCTGGATGCGCTCGTCGGGGAAGGTGAGCCGCTGCATCCAGTCGAGGATCTCCTCGCCGAGGAGCGTGGCGGTGAAGGAGCCGGGGGTCGTCGAGACCGTCTTCAGCAGCCGGGCCAGGTTGTGGTGCAGGCGGGAGACGCGGTAGGCGGGGGCGCCGCTCTTGCCGATCAGGCGGGCGAACATCTTCGAGTGGCGGCACTCGTCCTCTATCTCCGTCAGCGCGTACCGCACGTGGTTGCTGGTCAGCGACTTGTCGTAGATGTGGCGGACGAGGAGCTGCATGAGGATGATCTCGAACCAGATGCCGAGCGAGGCCAGCGAGGCGGCCTCGTGCCGGGAGAGGTCCAGGCGCTGCTCCTCGGACATCCGCTTCCACATGGGGGTCCCGTAGAGCGAGACGAGCTCCGGCGGCCAGAACCACTTGCCTTCTTCGAGCGGGGCGTCCCAGTCGAGTTCGGTGTCGGGGTCGAACGAGTGCTTCCTGGACGAGCTGAGCAGGCGCTCCGCGACCTGCTCGCGGTCCTTGAGCAGGCCGAGGGCGTCCCGGAGCGCTTCCGGCGCGTGCTCGTCGGCGGCCGTCCCTGGAGTGATCGTCATGCGGGGCACCTCTTCATCGGGTTACCGAAGGTTACGTCAGCCGTCCTCTTATGAGACTGCCTGTCAGTAAGCCAGTCAATCCCCTGGAGTCAATCCCCTGTGCGTACATTGCGCCCCTCTGTGCGTACATTGCGCCGTCTTTGTTGACCCGGCGGTAACAGGCGTGTGAGCCTGCGAATACCGTGCCCGAGGGGCCATGGGCCCCCGGGACCCGCCGGTCGGCAGGAGGAGGCGTCCATGTCCACGCACGACCTCTACGTACGCAGCCCCGGAGCCGAGGACTGGGAGGTGCCCGCCTCGGGATCCGCCAGATTCAGCTGGGACTACGACGACGGCCGTGACCGCCTCCTCGCCCTCTACCAGAAGGGCAAGGACAAGCAGTGGGACGGGCAGCTGCGCATCGACTGGGACCTCGAGGTCGACCCCAAGGACCCGCTCGGCACCCCGGACGAGGTCATCTCGCTCTACGGCACGTCCTACTGGGACAAGATGAACGACGCGGAGCGCGCCGACCTGCGGCAGCACTACGCGTCCTGGCAGTTCAGCCAGTTCCTCCACGGCGAGCAGGGCGCCATGGTCTGCGCCGCGAGGATCGTCGAGTCCGTTCCCGACCTGGACGCGAAGTTCTACTCCGCGACGCAGACCATGGACGAGGCCCGGCACGCGGAGATCTACGGGCGCTTCCTGCACGAGAAGATCGGGATGGTCTACCCGATCAACGACAACCTGCAGGCGCTGCTGGGCGACACCCTCCGCGACTCCCGCTGGGACATGCCCTACCTCGGCATGCAGGTCCTCATCGAAGGGCTGGCCCTCGCCGCCTTCGGCATGATCCGCGACACCACGACCAAGCCGCTCCCCAAGCAGATCCTCGCCTACGTCATGCAGGACGAGGCCCGGCACGTCGCCTTCGGCCGCATGGCGCTGCGGGACTACTACAAGCAGCTCACCGAGGCCGAGCTGCGGGAGCGGGAGGAGTTCGTCATCGAGGGCTGCTACCTGATGCGGGACCGCCTCAAGGGCGTGGAGGTGCTGGAGAACTTCGGCGTCCCGCGCGCGGAGGCCGAGACCTTCAGCGAGCAGTCGGACTTCCTCAAGCTCTTCCGGCGGCTCCTCTTCAGCCGCATCGTGCCCTGCGTGCGCGACATCGGGCTGTGGGGCGAGCGGCTGCAGCGGGCGTACGTGGACATGGGCGTCTTCGAGATGGGCGACCAGAACCTCGACCTGCTCATGGCCCAGGACGAGGAGATCGCGGAGAAGCTCGACGCGGAGCGCTTCGCGGCGGAGGAGGCCGAGCGGACCGCCGAGGTCGATGAGGCGATTGCCCAGGGCAAGCGGGTGGAATCGGAGACCTGAACCGGCTGCCGGCCGCCAACTCGGCGGCGCTGAGAGCCGCTTGCACCAGAGGCCCCGGACGCATCACTGCGTACCGGGGCCTACGTGTGGCACTTCGCTCCTCCTGGACGTAGTTTGAAGGGGATCGGGAGTAACAGACGATTTGAATACTCTTTGGGTGCTTTTTGGGCACCCTGTGCTTCGGCCAGTAGGCACAGCTGCGGGAGGGCGGTCGGCGCCGCCGCGCTTGATCGCTGTGTCCACTCCCGTGGTGATGCGCTACCCAAGATCACCGTGCACCGGGAGGCAGCAGGTCATGTCAGCCGTTCGTTTCCGTGCGAAGCACGCACGCCACCCGCATGACGATGCACCCGACACCGCGGCCCACTTCGAGCGCATCACGTCACTGCCCGACGGGCCCGAGAAGGAGGCGCTGCGCCAGGAGGTCGTGCGCGCCTGGATGCCCATGGCCGACAGGCTCGCCCAGCGCTTCCGCAACCGCGGTGAGAATCTCGAGGACCTGCAGCAGGTCGCCGCGCTCGGTCTGGTCAAGGCCGTGGCCCGCTACGACCCGGCGCGCGGCTGCGCCTTCGAGAGCTTCGCCGTCCCCACGATCGTGGGCGAGATCAAGCGGCACTTCCGCGACTACATGTGGGACCTGCACGTCCCGCGCCGGGTGCAGGAGCTGCGGAACCGGGTCCGGGCCAGCAGCCGGGAGCTGGGCGTCACCCTCGACGACCGCTCGCCCACGGTCGCGCAGATCGCCGAGCACAGCGGACTGAGCCAGGAGGACGTCGTCGTCGGCATGGAGGCGCTGGAGAGTTACAGCGCCCTGTCGCTGGACGCCGAGCTGTCCAAGAACGAGGACGGCTACTCCCTGCTCGACACCCTCGGCGCCACCGAGCCGGGCTTCGACCGCGTCACGTACCGGGAAGCCGTCAAACCGCAGCTGCGCAACCTCCCCGAGCGGGAGCGCTACATCCTCTATCTGCGCTTCTTCTGCGACATGACCCAGAGCAGCATCGCCGAGCAGCTCGGCATCTCCCAGATGCACGTCTCGCGCCTCATCAGCCGCACCTGCGAGCGGCTGCACCGGGAGGTGGAGGCGGAGGTGGCGCGTGCCCACGAGTCCTCCTCGGCCGAGCGGACCCCGATGACGGTCTAGGGACGGCGGTCCGGAGGGGCCCCGTCCGGAGCGGCCCCGTCTCCGCGGAGCCCGTGCGCCGGTGCGGCGCGCGGGCTCCGTATGTCTGCCGGGGTGTCTGCGGGGATGTCTGCGGAGGGGCGGAGGGGCGTCTGCGGAAGGGGAGTGGGGAGTCGGTGCGGGTGGGGGCGCCGGGCTGCCGCCGGACCATGTCGCTCGGCACCATGCCGGCGGCGCCGAAGGTGTCGGACGGCGACGTGTGGGGCGCGCACCGGCGCTCGTAGCCTGCCCTCACCCTGCGCGTCGCACCGTGCGGGGTCAGTCGCGTCTGTCCTCTCCCGACCCTCGACCCCGCCACGGAGGCTCCCGGATGACACGGGCCCACAGCAGCGCACGACGCCCGTACCGCCTCGCCACGCTCACCGCCCTCACCCTGGCGGTGCTCTCCCTCCCCGCGCCGGCCGGCGCCGCCGCCGCTCAGCAGGGAGACCGCGGCTGCGCTCGTACGGACGTCCCGCGCGTACCCGGCGCGGCACACCAACAGGCAGCCTGCCTGGAGGAGTTGACGACGGCCGGAACGGTCGCGAGCGGCCACACCGACCCCGCCGACTGGGCCGGGCTCACCCCCGCGAAGCTGCCCACGCCGCGCGGGGTGCCGGGTCTCCAGATCGACGGCTACTTCCCCGACTCCTCCACCACCAACACCAACCACGGCTGGGCCCACGACTCCCAGTTCGTGCTCCGGCTGCCCGCCCGCTGGAACGGCGGTCTGGTGGTGACCGGCTCGCCCGGCAACCGCGAGCAGTACGCCAACGACCGGGCGATCGGCGACTGGGCCCTGAAGCGGGGCTACGCCTTCGCCGCGACGGACAAGGGCAACACCGGCACCGGCTTCCACCGCGACGGCCGCCGTCCCGGCGACGCCGTCGTCGAGTGGAACCGGCGCGTCACCCAGCTGACGCGTGCCGCGCGCGAGACCGTCGCGCGCCACTACCGGCGGCCGCCCGCCCGCACTCTGGCCACGGGCATGTCGAACGGCGGCTACCTCGTGCGCTGGCAGCTCGAGAACCACCCGGAGCTCTACGACGGCGGCGTCGACTGGGAAGGGACGCTGTGGCGGGCCGACGGCAAGGGGCCGAACCTCCTCACCTTCCTGCCGCCCGCACTGCGCCACTACCCGGCCTACGCACAGGGCGGGCCCGGCGCGGACGAGGCCCGCCGGAAGATGCACGAGGCGGGGTTCCCGCGCGGCACCGAGTTCCTGTGGCCGTACTTCTACGAGAACTACTGGGACCTCACCCAGCGGATCTACCGCGAGGAGATCGACCCACTCTTCGACGGCGGCACGGAGGCAGGCACCCCGTTCTGCGCTCCCGGCACGCCGGGCGGGCCGCCCTGCGACGCCGACTACGAGTACGGCTCGCGGCCGGCCGGCGTCCACGACGCCGCAGCGAAGGTTGGGCTGACCGGCAGGATCGGCAAGCCCCTCGTCACGCTGCACGGCACTCGCGACACGCTGCTGCCCATCGGGAAGGACTCCGACGTCTACGCCCGCATGGTGCGCGACGCCGGGCGGGAGAAGCTCTTCCGCTACTACCGCGTCGAGGACGGCAACCACGTCGACTCGCTGGCGGACGAGTTCCCCGACGAGCTCCGCCCCCTCACGCCCTGCCACCGCTCGGCGTTCACCGCGCTCGAGGACTGGATCGGCGACGGGAAGCAGCCGCCGGCCAGCCGTACCGTCGAAAGGCCCCGGGACGCCTCGCCGGACGAGCTGCTGGCGGACTGCCCGCTGCGGTGAACTCGCGCCCGCGGCACGGCCGTCGGCGGTTCCGCGGGCCGGCTCGCGACGTTTTGCGCCAGGGGCGGCGGGCACCCGGTGGGCGAGTCGGAGTAGAGCTCCCTTAAGGAGGAGTCACCCGTGAGCGCGGAGAAGAAGAACAAGGCCAAGGCCGACCAGATCAAGGGGAAGGTCAAGGAGACCGTGGGCCGCACGCTCGGTGACGAGAGGCTCGAAGCCGAAGGCCGTGCCGAGCAGTCGAAGGGCGACGCCCGGCACGCGGCGGAGAAGGCGAAGGACGCCTTCCGGCACTGACGGCGGACCCCCCCGTCCAGGACGGGTTCCCCAGAGCATGGAAGGAGGCCCGTGACGGATTCACCGTCACGGGCCTCCTTCTGTGTTCCGTCTTCTGTGTTCCGTGCGTGTTCTGTGTGCGCGGTGCTCAGCCCCGCTGTCCGGACTTCCGGGGCCGGACTCCCGGGTCCGGACAGCGGCGCGGCAGGTCCGAGCCCCGCTCCCGTCGGCGGGAGCGGGGCTCGGCTACGGCTTCAGGCTGCCTCAGCTGCCGGCGAGCATGCCTTCACGGAGTGCCGAGAGGCTGCGGCTGAGCAGCCGTGACACGTGCATCTGCGAGAGGCCGAGATGCTCGCCGATCTGCGCCTGCGTCATCTCGTCGCCGAACCGCATCTCGAGGATCTTGCGGTCCCGGTCCGAGAGTTGGGCGAGCAGCGGCTTGAGCGCGTGGAAGTCCTCGACGAGGTCCATGGCGCCGTCGCGTTCGCCCAGGACGTCGGCCAGCGAGGCCTCGCCCTCCTCGTCGTTGACGGTGGCGTCGAGGGAGGAGGAGTTGTAGCCGTTGGCGGCGACCTGCCCCTCGACGACCTCCTCCTCGGTCACCCCGAGGTGTTCGGCCAGCTCGCTCACGCGGGGGGACCGGCCCAGCTTGGCGGTGAGCTTGTCGTTGGCCCGCGCCAGGTCCATCCGCATCTCCTGCAGACGGCGCGGGACGCGGACGTCCCAGGTGGTGTCGCGGAAGAAGCGCTTGATCTCACCGACGACGTAGGGGATGGCGAAGGTCGTGAACTCCACCTCGCGCGACAGGTCGAAGCGGTCGATCGCCTTGATCAGGCCGATCGTGCCGACCTGCACGATGTCCTCCATGTCGTCGCCCCGCGAACGGAAGCGGCGTGCGGAGTACCGGACGAGTGTGAGGTTGATCTCGATGAGGGTGTTGCGCACGTACTGGTACTCGTGCGTCCCCTCCTCCAGCACGTTGAGCCTGTCGAAGAGGGTCTTCGACAACTGGCGTGCGTCCTCCGGGGCGAGGTTCTCCGGCTCGTCGATCGTGGGCAGCTGGACCGAGGCCTCCTCAACTGCCCGTCCCTCCGGGACGGTCACCTCGGCCGTGGCATTCTCCGCTGTCGCTACGGTCGGCGTGGCGGAAGTCATCGCTGGGACCTGCCCTTCACCTCGTTGGAACAACCGGTCGGGTTGACCGCGTACCCAGCATGATGCTGAACACGCGTACCAGTCTTGGTTCTTGTCCGTTTTGTAACGCAATGCGGGCATTCATTCGCGACATCCGTGCGGGTTCGGCATGGCGTGACTGTCACCGGGCAAGCGCATGAAACGAACGTGAGAGATGCGAGCCGAGGAGTACCGGACATGCTGAGAACGCACCCCGCGGCGAGGCGTGCGCTGCCCGCTGGGGAACGGTGTGCGTGAAGCGGGCGACGGGTCGACGAGACGGTCACCTGAACCGGGAGTGGAGGTGACGCCTGTGTCATCGGGGCGAATTGCCACGGCTACAGGCGACGGGGAGCGTGAAGTGCTTCTCCTGGATTCGAACTGCGAGGACATCGGCGACGTGAGGAGGGCCGTCGAGAACCATCTCGTACGCAGCTCTTCCTGGGTGGATCTCGCCGGGGTCCTCCTGGTCGTGTCCGAACTGGTGACCAACGCCGAGCGGCACGCCCGGGGGCGGTGGTCCCTGCGCGTCCAGACGGAGCGGCACCGCGTGCGGGTGGACGTCACCGACAGCGATCCCGCGCCGCCCCGCTGGCGCCAGGGCCGGCTCGACGGCAGCGGCGGCTGGGGCCTGCGGATCGCCGAACAGTGCGCCGACTCGCTGGAAGTGGTGGCCGTCGCGGGCGGGAAGACGATGCGCGCGCAGTGGCTGCATCCGGCCATGTCCGTGTCCGGAACCTGACGGATCCTGCCCCCTGGGGGCCCTCGCATATGACAATGTATGACGCTGTGACGACCGGTGACGATGCGAGCAGAGAGCCCGAGCCGAAGCAGCGCGAGAGCGGAGCGGACGACGCCCCCTCTCCCGTGTCCCGGGAGAGGCGTGACGGCACGGAGCTGCTCACCCTCTCCGGCGACCTGGACCTCGATGTCGTCGAGGAGATCGTCCCTGTGCTGGAGGCCGCGCTCGCGGCGCAGTCCGGCGGTTTGGTGATCGACCTCTCCGGGGTGACGTTCGCCGACTCCTCGGCGCTGAACATGCTCCTGCGCACCCACGCGCGCACCAAGCTGTATCTGGGCGGCCCGCTGCAGCCGGTCGTCAGGCGGCTGTTCGAGATCACCGGCATCGAGAGCGTGCTGAATCTGCACGACTCCGCGGCTGCCGCGCTCGAAGCCGCGGGCCGCGCCCGCCCTTGACAACGTCTGAGTACCGGCAGGCCGCACGACGCCGGACCGCCGTCGCCCGCGGCGACGGCGGTCCTCTCCGTTCCAGGCGTGACGCCCGCGCTCCCGGGCTGACGTGACGTCGTGCCCGTGGCCTGCGCTGACGCGGCGTCAGCCCGTCGGTCCGGTCCGTCTCGTGGTGCCCCGAGGCATGCGGTAGGGGGGTCCCGGTGAGCGGTGGGCCCGCGCCGTTACCTCGCTCGATCTGAGTACATGTACTCATGCGCCGCCTGGGGGTGCAGGGAAGTATGTGCGACCAGGCGTGACGCGTGCATGATCGTGACGTGCTCATGACCCCCCACTGCCACCCCCCACCCCCGACCCCAGAGCGAGGCCCGACTTCACACACGCTCCGGACACGGAAACCGGCCGCGGCGCACGCCCCACGCCGGAGCCGGTTCGGGGCATGCCGGAAGGACGTACCGGCGTGCCCCGAATTCCGGTCCCCGCGAGAGGAATTGGACGGGACCGGTTCCCAGGAAGCCTTGACGGCCGCGACGAAATCCCCTTAACGTTCCCGGCCGTCGGGAGAAAAAGCAGGTTGCACCCCGTTCCCGTACGGAGAATTACGACCGCTCATTCCGTACGGAGTACCCGACAGCCCGCCCCCAGGGGAAACTTCTAGAATGCACGGGGAGAATTATGAAGCGCATTACGCGCACTGTTCTGCCGATAGTCGCCGGTGCCGCGGTGCTCGCGCCTTTCGCGCCTTCCGCCATCGCGGGGGACTCGACGGAGCAGCCGCAGGCGAAGAAGACCGTCAGCAGTGACGCCGACACGAAGGCATCGATCAGCCGCGACACGGTGATCAAGCGTGCCAAGACGTGGCTGACGGCCGTGAACGGCCACCAGGTGCCCTACAGCCAGAGCAAGACCTTCGGCGGTTACCGCACCGACTGCTCCGGCTACGTGAGCATGGCGCTCAAGTACGGCAAGCCGGGCACGAACACGGTGGGCCTGGCCTCCTCCAGCTTCACGACGAAGATCAAGATGTCGCAGCTCAAGAAGGGCGACCTCATCATCGACGCGAAGGGCAGCAACACCACCCGTCACGTCGTCATCTTCGAGAAGTGGACCAGCTCCGCCAAGAAGTCCTACAGGGCCTACGAGCAGCGCGGTGGACACGGCACCGACCACAGCACCCGCAGTTACGGTCTCGGCAACGACGAGTACGACGCGTACCGTCCCAAGAAGTACTGAGCCCATCCCCCTTGGCCGCACCGGCCTCTCGGCGGTAGCGGCCGGGCTCAGTCGACGGGTCAGCGCGGAGCCGGCGCGCTGACCGCGGATGCCCTCGTCCCCAGTTCTCCGGGGACGAGGGCATTGCGCTGCCCGGACGGCGGTGACAATGCGCGTGACGTCGTGGCCCGCCCCGGGGGAAGGCGGCCGAGCCTATTCGTCCGCAATGACCGGGGACAGCGGAAAGACGCCCTCACCCCGAATTCGGGGCGAGGGCGTCCGTGTTCGTCGCGCTGTGCGCACAGCTGCGGCAGGACGAGCCTGCCGCGATTTCTACTTGTAGATCTCGTTGACCCATTCGGGGTGGTCGATGAACGGGTTCCTGTTGTGCTGGACCTTCTCGAAGATGACCTCGTTGCGGTTCTTCTCGAAGTCGCTGGGCGGGTCCGCCTCGTTCCACTTCTTGAGGACGGAGAGCTTGCCGTGGAGGGGCTGGGAGCCGTTCTCGACCTCGTCGTTGGCTTCCAGGTCCGGGAAGTCGTCCGTGCCCTCGTAGCGCACGTCCATGTAGAGGATCATGCGGGCGACGTCGCCCTTGACCTCGTCGCGGGGCTCGAAGGAGTCCCCGTCGGTGAAGTTGCCGGGAGCTCCCTCGACCTCTTCGCCGCCCTCGTCGAAGTCCTTGCTGCCGCGGGTGCTGTTCACCTTGACGTTCGTGGGACGCAGGTGGTGGACGTCGGTGCCGGGGCCGGTGGCGGTGCCGAAGTCGCCGTGCGACTTCGCCCATGTGTGCTCGCGGTTCCACTGGTCCTCGCCGCCGCCGTTGTTGTCGGCGGGGGAGGAGACGCCCGAGTAGAGGAGGATGACGTTGCCCGCGTTGTCCGGGTCCTTGTCCGTCTCCTTCAGAGCGTCCCACACCTCGTCGTAGGAGATGGCGGTCGCGTCGGTGCTGATGATCTTGTTCAGGGCCGTCTTGAGCTCTTCGCCGGTCTTGCCTTCGGCGTCCTTGTAGTACTCATCGTCGGCTGCCGCGCTGAAAGGCTGTGCGGCGGAGGAGCTGCCCGAACGGGACTCCGAGACTGTGGGGGTTCCGGCCGTCGCAGGTATCTGCACGGCCACGGCTATCACTGCGGTGCCCGCGAGCGCGGTGAGCGTTCTGCGGCGGGCGACGGAGCGGGTGGAATCCACTTTTGACGTCCTCTCCCCGAGGATGTGGCGCCGCGCGCGCAGTGTGGGGGTCGCAGCGCGGCACCGGCCGATGGGTGGTCGGCCGTTGCGAAGCCTTCCATCGCCTCGAACACCGTGAGTGCCAGATGGGAAATTGTTACGTGTGGGTAATGTGAAGACGCCTGCGCGGTCACCCAGGGCGACTCCGGGCTCACCCGCTGAATCCCCGGCGATCCAGGGCGCGTTGGCCTTCCGGGCGTATCGGGCCGTCTCCCGTCTCCCGTGTTCCGTCCGGATGTTCAGTGCGCAAGACCCGTTCACCGTCTCGAACAGCGGACCTCGCCCGTCGCCCGCTGGCCCTGCGGGCGATACTGGCTCCGCCAATCGATGTACGACGAACCGGAGTTGCCGTGCACGGTGCCGAACCCGCCGAGAAGAGCGCGGGAGCGGAGAGGCCCGCGGGGACGGAGCCGGAGGCAGCGCCACGGACGGGCTGGCGGCGGCTGCTGATGGACACCCGCCCCCTCCGGTCACCCGGCTTCCGGCGTCTCTGGTCCTCGACCACGGTCACGGCGGTCGGGAGCCAGCTCACGGCGGTCGCGGTGCCCAAGCAGGTCTACGACGTCACCGGCTCCTCCGCGTGGGTCGGCTACTCCAGCCTCGCCGGCCTCGTGCCGCTCGTGGTGTTCGCGCTGTGGGGCGGCGCCGTCGCCGACAGCGTGGACAGGCGCAAGCTGCTGCTGGCGACCAACGCGGGCATCGCCGCGACGTCCCTGCTCTTCTGGATCCAGGCCGCGGCGGGGGCGCGGTCGGTGGTGCTGCTGATGGTGCTGCTGGCGGCGCAGCAGGCGTGCTTCGGCATCAACGCCCCCACGCGCAGCGCCTCGGTCGCCCGGCTCGTGCCCACTTCCCAACTGCCCGCCGCCAACGCCCTCGTCTCGACGGTGTCCGCCACGGGCATGGTGTTCGGCCCGCTGCTGGCAGGCGCGCTCATCCCGCTGATCGGCCTGCCCGAGCTGTACCTCATCGACGCCCTGGCCCTGTGCGCCGCCCTCGTCGCCGTATGGCGGCTGCCCCCGCTGCCGCCGCTCGGCTCCCCGGGCCAGGGCGCGGGGGCGCGCCGGCGTGCGGGTCTGCGCGAAGTGGCGGCGGGTTTCCGCTACATCGCCGCGCACCAGGTGCTCCTGCTGTCCTTCCTCGCCGACATCGTCGCCATGGTCCTCGGCATGCCCCGTGCGCTCTTCCCTCAACTCGCGGCCACCACCTACGGGGCATGGGGCGAGGGGTTCGCCCTCGGTCTGCTCTTCGCGGCGATACCGCTGGGCGCGGTCGCGGGCGGTCTGCTCTCGGGGACGTTCTCCCGGGTGCGCCGGCACGGGCTGATGGTCATCGGCGCGGTCATCGCGTGGGGGGCGGCCGTCGCGGGATCGGGGCTGAGCGGCGGCCTGTGGTGGGCGGTGGCCTTCCTGGCGCTGGGCGGCGTGGCCGACATGGTCTCGATGGTCTTCCGCGGGGCGATCCTCCAGTCGGTGGCCACGGACGAGATGAGGGGCCGCATGCAGGGCGTCTTCACCGTGGTGGTGGCGGGCGGCCCCCGCGTCGCGGACCTCCTCCACGGCACCGCGGGCTCCGTGCTGGGCGCGCGGACGGCGGTCACCGGGGGCGGCGTGCTCGTCGTCGTCGCCATGGCGGTCCTGGCGCTGGCGACGCCGGCGCTGCGGCGCTACCGCGCCGCGTAGCGTCCGGTTGCCCGCCGCACGGGAGGGCGCGCGGCTCCCTTCCGTCATTGGGCCGACCACAGACGGTGGACGGACACTCTGGCCAACAGGCGTACACACGCGCATCATTGGACCGCTCCGCCAGCAAGGCCATCACCACCCGCCGCCTGGGCCCCACCCTCACGCACGGAAACGGGGCCCACGTCGGCACATGTGCATGTCATGTCTTTGTCAAATTCACAGAGAGGGACAGCACCATGGCTTGCGGATCGACCAGCCTCTGGGCCGGGGAGACGAGCTGGTTCTGCTGCGGCAACGCATGGGGACCCTGCACCGGCGCCGGAGGCGGCGCGTGCGGCAACTGCCAGTCCAGCGCCAACCACGGCGCCTGGCCCAACGCCTCACAGGCCTGCTGGGACATCACCCGTCCCGACCTGTGCGGCGAGAACATCCCGAGACGCGGCTGCGGATCGGTGATGAACGTCAAGCACCAGTGCTCCGGCGCCACCGTCTGCATCACGATCACCGACTGCGGCCCCCGCACGAAGGAGTGGTGCGGCGAGGCCGCCTGCTGCAACGGCCAGTGCCGCACCAACCGCGTCCTCGACCTGACGCCTGCCGCCTACTCGGCGCTCGGCGACCTGAGCTCCGGCATGCTGCCGGTCTACATCTACGAGTGAGGGGAACCGAGATGACCGCACACCAGGCCAGCGGCGGTGGCATCGACCGCCGGCGTCTCCTCGCCCGTGCCGCCCTCGGCGGCGCCACCATCGTCGGAGCGACCGCCCTCGGCGGTATCGACGCCGACGCCGCCTTCGCCGCCCAGCAGCCCTCGCTGGACCCGGCGATCAGCAAGTCCGAGTTCGTGGAGGGCAGGATCACCGCCATCAGCGGCAGCGTGCTGGAAGTCGCCGGATCGTACGGCGACCGCTCCCGCGTGCAGATGACCAACGCGACGAGCGTGTGGAAGGTCCGCCCCACCACGGCCAAGGTGATCGAGGTCGGCGACGGACTCTACGCGCGCGGAGTGAAGATGCCGGACGGCACCGTCGCCGCCGACGCGGTGTGGGTGAACATCGTCAACATCCACACCACCATCCGCGGCATCGAGAAGCAGCGGCTGCACCTCGCGCACGGCAACCACGAGATCACCGGCAACGTCATCGCGGACACCAGCGCCTCCTACGCGGGCCGCGCGCCGAGCTCCGACCTGTCGCGGCTGCGCATCGGGCAGAGCGCCCAAGTGCTCGGCGCGTGGCGGCCGTCCGACAACTCGGTGGACGTCGTACGGGTCTCGGTCGGGCACTGACGGGCGGCGGGAGAAGAAGAGATGCTCTCGACGACATCGAGCCTCGCCCCCGTCGCCCTGGCCGTACTGCTCGGCTGGACGGGCGCGTTGAAGCTCTTCGGTTCCGGCGCCGCACGGCAGGCGCCCAAGACCGCGCTCGCCCGGATGCTGAGCAGCAGCGAACGGGCCGTCCTCGTGCTGCGGACCACGGGCCTCGTCGAACTCCTGCTCGCGGCAGGGCTGCTCGGGGCACCCCGCAGTCCGCTGCCCGGGGTGGCGACGGCCCTGCTGGGCGCCTGCTTCCTGGGCTACCTGGGCCGGGCACGGGTGATCGCGCCGGAGTCCTCGTGCGGATGCACGGCGAACGACTCGGCGCCGGTGACGTGGCGGGCGTTCGCACGCGCCGGCCTCGTGCTCGCGGGCGGAGCCGCCGCCGCCACGGCACCCGCCGCGTGGTGGACGACGGCGGGGGAGCGGCCCGCCGCTTCGGCGGCCGTACTGGCCGCCGGGGGCTTGCTCCTGACGGCGCTCTCCGCCGACCTCGAACGGTGGTGGCTGCTGCCGCTGCGCCGCACGCGGATGCGCCTCTTCGGGCATCCGCTGGCGGGCGGTACCGCGGGCGGCAAGCAGGTGCCGGTGGCCGCCACCGTGCAGTTGCTGGAGAACTCCCTTGCCTGGCAGGCCGCTTCACCAGTGGTCCGCTCGGGGCTACTCGACCACTGGGACGAGGCGGGCTGGCGGTTCCTCCTCTACTCGGGGCTGTACGTGGACGAGGACGGCGAGGCGCGTCCGGTGTCCGTCGTGTTCGCGCTGGACGCGACGGCCAGCCGTGACACGGCGGGAGCCCCCGCGGCCCGGGTGAGCGTCGTCGACGCGGACACGGGGGAACCCGTGGGCGTCGACCTGGCGGCTGTGCGTCCACGCGACGCGTTGCCGGTCGCCGGCTGACGGAGGCGGGCTGAGCGGAGGCGAACTGAAGCAGGCGAACTGAAGCAGGCGAACTGAGGGAGGCGCTGACGGACGCGGGAGGGACGGGCCCCGGAACACCTCGGGGTCCGGCCCTCCCGCCCCCCGGCCCTGCCGCCCCCCGGCCCTGCCGCCCCCCGGCCCGGCCGCCCCGCGGACGGCGTCCGCGCGGTCCGGCCTGCTCGCGGATCCCGCCCCCGGCGTATGCGGGAAAGCTCAGTCCACGCGGTGCACGGAGAGCTCGTCCCCCCACCGCTCGATCGCCTTCTCGTCGGCGAAGGCCAGCGCACGCATCATGTTGCCGCCGTCCGAGGCGTCGACCCCGCGTTTCAGGCGCCGGCTGTGCCTGGGGCCGAGCCGCGTGGTGCCCGCCTCCACGGTGTCGCCGTAGAAGGGCGCGAAGGCCACACCCGCGAACCCGGCCTGGCGCAGCAGCAGCGGAAGCGTCTCGCGCGAGTAGAACATCAGATGGTTGCGGGTGAAGCCGTTCCAGCCGGAGCCGTACGCCTTCAGCAGCAGCGACTGGGCGTTGACGGTGAGGATCATCAACACACCGCCCGGGCCGAGCAGTTCGCGGAACTTCCGGAAGTCCTCGACGGGACGGGGGAGATGGGCGAGCACCGACCACAGAGTGACCACGTCGAAGCCGCCCGCGGCGATCTCGGGCACCTCCTCGGGCGCGCCGAAGTGGGCGGCGGCCGACGTCAGACGCTCGTTCGCCTCCTTCACGGAGTCGGGGGAGAGGTCGACGCCGCACGCGTCGAAGCCGCGCTGCTCGGCCAGCTCCAGGAAGTACCCCGCGCCGCAGCCGAAGTCGAGCAGCCTGCGCCCGCCGCCCTCCGCGAAGACAGGGTGGAAGGCGTCCATGGCCTGCCGGTAGCGGCGCTGCCTGTTCGCGGCGTAGTCGCCGGTGAGGAAGCGGCTGTAGTTCTTCGAGTAGAGGTCGCCGAGGCGCTCGGGAAGGATGTTGGGGTTGCGGTAGAGGAAGCCGCACGACGGGCAGCGCACCACGCGGTAACTCCACGCCGTCGTACCGTCCTTCTTCGTCTTGGACGGCATGTGGAGCGGCTGCTGACGCGACTCCCCGCACATGTGGCAGGCGATGAACTCCTCTATCGCGCCGAGTTCGACGCGGGAGCTGTACTCGTCGAGGGACATCACCGGTGAGGTGCGGAGCTTCAGCCGCCATTGCAGTTCTCTGACCGCCCGCTCCCCGGGCCTGATGTAGACGCGCTGTGCCCAGGGCACGCTGTCGTATCGCGATCCGTAGACGGCACGGGCTGCGGCCCGTTTGGCAGAGACCATAAGGCACCTCTCCGGACGGCTTTCGGGTCACAGTGCCATCCGGAGAGCGGACGCGAATAGTGCCGCGGACATTTTTCTGCCCGTGATCCGTACACAGTTCTCCGGGGTCGCCGACGGTTATCGCGCGGGCACGGAGGGGTGCCGTTTCGGGGGTCTATCGGGCGATCTGTCCTGGGGGTTCGAGCGCTTCGTCCCGGGGCGGCGCCGAGCGGGGTCGCGTGAATTCCCGAGTGGAACCGGATTTCCGGATCACGTCCGCTGCTGCCGGAGAACGGCGGCGGATTCCGCGGATTCCGCGGATTCCGCGGATTCCGCGGAATCCCGTCACGGTTGTGACGCCGTTCCCGCCCCCTCCTCCGACTTATGAGTGGCGTGTCCCAACAATGCCTGTGGGTGCGCCAGTTGCACGAAAGTGCGTCGCGCCGTATTCGGGTTTTCTCCGCGGTGACCTCCGCCTCGGTGCACTCAGGGGTGCCCGGTCGCTTGGTGCGCCGGGCTTCCGCCGGGCCGGGCTTCCGTGGCGTCCGGGCGCGGTGCGTGCCGCAGCCGCGGTGGCGTCGGGGTGGTGGCCGTTGGGGCGGGCGGTACGGGTGGGGTCGGCGCGCGGCACCTGCTGGAGTTGTCCGAATAGTTTCCCTCGCGGTAAAGATCAGTAAATGCCCCGAAGGTGCGTGGGGGCGGCTCCCGGGCCCCTGAGCTGCAACTTCGCAGGAGTGTCCGCCGTCAGGGGCCCGCGTACCCGACGCAGCGGGCCTGTCCCAGGCGCCCCTCCGCTCCCGGCCGGCGGCCGAAAAGAAGCGCTCCCCGCCTCTCTGAGCTGACGTGCTGTCAGACCTCGCTGCTGCACTTTTCGGAGTGCGGCCGGGGAGGCCGGATGCAGGAGACCGAGGAGGCGCGGTGCCGCGGATCGCCCAGTACACGAAGAAGGACGGAACCGAGGTGCGGGCCCACGACCGCTGGGCCCCCGGAGCGCGGACGCAGCTGGCGTCGCTGATCGTCGTGGGCATGGTGGTCGTGGGTGCCGGGAACGGCCAGGTCAAGATCGAGAAGGTCGGGAGCGGGGAGTCGGGCGCGGACCGGCCGCGCGTCTCCGCCCCGGCCGCGGGAGCACACCGGTGACCCGGCGCAGGACCGTACGGCGGCCCCGTTCCCGCCGGAGCCCGCCGAGGCGGTCGGGCCGGCAGCCCGATCTCCTCGTGGCCCTGCTCGTGGCCGCCGTGGGCGTGGCGGTGGCCGTCACGGTCGTGCAGTGGCTGCTCCGGCACTGGTGGCTGCTCGCCATCGCGGCTCCGGCCGGTCTCTGCGCGAGCGCGCTGTGGATCAAGCAGCGGGCGGAGAAGGCCCGTTGGCAGCAAGTGCAGGCCCAGGCCCTGCGCTTCCGGCTGAGTCAGCTCGACGGACTCCACCACCGGGACTTCGAGTTCGCCATACGCGACCTGATGCGACGGGACGGCTGCACGGACTCCGTCCAGGTGGGCGGCGCGGGGGACGGCGGCGCCGATGTGAAGGCGACCGATCCGTTCGGCAGGCGCTGGGTCATCCAGTGCAAGCACCGCAGGAAGGGCGCGGCGGGAGCACCTGTCGGCACCCCGGACCTGCACGTCCTCAACGGCACCGGCCGCCAGCTGCACGCCGGGGACGTCGTCGTCCTGGTGACGAACGGCCGCTTCACCGCCGGGTGCGCCCCGCTGGCTCGCTCGCAGCGGCTCCATCTCGTCGACCGGAGGACTCTCGGCGAGTGGGCGGCGGGCTCCCGGCCGCTGTGGGAGCTGCTGCAGCGGCTGCCCCCGCCGCGCAAGCCGACGGCGCTCGGATGACTGCGTGCGCCGGCGCGGCGCCTCCGCGCACACGTCGGCGGTCCGGCAGACCTGCGCTCCGGGCACCCGGCCGTCCACCGGGCGTGCGGCGGTGCCTCCGGGCGCACGTCGGCGTCGGGGCATGCGGCGGCGCGGCGGCTGCCGCTGCTCTGCGGGCCGCCCTGGAAGGCGCGGGGCCTCTTCGTCCTCGTCCGGCCGCTCCCCGGGCCGTTCTGCCGCCCGTCAGCCGCGTCCGGTCACCCGTCCCTTGCCGGGGCCGGGTCTGCCGGTGGTCAGAGCCTGCGTATCCGCGCGGAGATGCCGTGGCCGACGAGCAGGTAGATGGCGGCGGGCAGGCCGTAGTTCAGGAAGACGCGCAGGCCCTCGCTGTCCATCGTGAAGATGTCCTGGGCCCACCAGGCCAGCCAGTCCGCGACGCCCTTGACGAACTCCACGAAGGGGTTCGCCTGGTTCGCTTCCAGCAGGTACAGCAGGATCCACAGGCCGAGGAAGACTGCGGCTATGTCCGCGATCGTGTGGACGATCAGGGCGGTCCTCGCCGAACCGCCTCCGTCACGCGGACGGCGCTCCCGGCGGGGCGGCGGCTCCGGCTGCCCGTACCCCGGGGGAGGCGGCGGGCCCTGCGTGTACTCCGGGGGCGGCGGCGGTCCGCCCTGCGACCGGTACGGATACGGCTGCCCGGGCATGGGTTCGGGATGGCTCACGAGGTCCCAATCCGACGCACGAGGCGTCTCGTCGATGGAGGGAATGACCGTGCGGGCCCGCCCGGAAACGCTCGGTGACCTGTTGCTGGTTCCGGCGCCCGCATTCCCTCAGCGCCGTCCCCGGCCCGGGGTGTTACTGACGGTCGCCCGCGGGCCGCCGAAACCGGCCGCCTGCCCGGCGGAGGGGACTATCCGGCCGCAGCGGGCCCGGCCGTCCCGTACCGCAGCCATACGAGGCCGCCGTCGAGCGTCTCGCCGGCCACGAGGGTGAGACCCGCGGCGCGGCGGCCGCCGGGGCCGTACCAGGGGCGGCTGCCGTCCGTACCCACGAGGCAGGGGTGGAGGAGAAGGCTCACCTCGGTCAGCAGGCCCGCTTCCAGAAGTGCGCCGACGAGCGTCCCCCCGCTGTCAACCCGCACGGTGCGGGCGCCGTGGCGGCGGGCGAGCTCTCGGAGCGCCGCGCCGAGGTCCACCCTTCTCCGGCCGAGGATCCACTCCTCGACGCCTTCCCCCTCCGGCCCCTCCGGCCTTGGAGGTGTCCGCTCCGAACGCAGCGCCACCACGTCCGACCAGTGCCCGGCCTCACGCAAGGCGCCCCACTGCCGCACGCGCGCCCCGCTGTCGGTCACGGCGAGCAGCGGCCCGTCCGGCGCCGGGCCGGGACGGGGCGCCGACGCCAGGACCTCTTCCTGCGCGAGGAGGGTGTCGGCGCCGACCAGCGTGACGTCCTCGCGCCAGGTGGCGGCCAGCTCGTAGAACTTGGCGACGTCCGGCTGGAAACCCGTCGTCGATCCGTCGAGGGAGACGGCCAGATGTGCCACTACACGGGGGAGTCCTTGCCGCGAGTGCCTGTTCCCGGAAGCCATGCCGCAGAAGGTAGCGGCCGCCGCCGGCATCGCCTCTGCACGCCTCTCCGCGCCCAATAGCGCTCGCAGATAACACAATTCTCCGGAAGCGGCCACATCACCATCCGGGCCGTAGTACTAGGTACCTATTGCCTATGGCGTTTCCGGTCACCATCCGGTGAGCTGGAGGGTGACCACAACCGACTGTCCGTGTCACGGTCCCGGAGCCGAGCGGGCCCGTGAGGCATCCGTCTCGTCAGAGACGCCGTCGACTGCGTAGGGATTGAACGAACGGATGGATTGCGCGCGACTGCCAGACGCCGAGCTGCTCCCACTCGTGCGGGAGGGGGGAGAGTCGTCCCTGCCTGCCCTCGGCGAGCTGGAACAACGGCACTTCCCCGCCGTGAGGGCCTTCGCCTCGGTGTGCGCCATCAGTTCACCCGCCTCGGACGAACTCGCCGTCCAGGCCTGGCGCCGGGCGCTGCGCCTGCAGGACGGCAGCGCCACGGGCGCCGTACGCCCGTACGCGCTCTCCGAGGTCCTGCGCACGGCCGCGGACTGGTCCGGCACCGACGAACGCAGCGCGCTCGACGCGGACTTGGCCGAGTGGATCGAGTCCCAGCCCGTGGTCATCTCCGAGGACTCCGTGGGCCCCGGCCTTCCCCCTCCCACTCTCGCCGCGCTCGCCTTCACCGACCTGTCCGACAGGAGCCAGACGGTGCTGTGGCACCGCGCGGTCGAGCATGACGACGACGAGCGGATCGAGTTTCTGATCGCCCCCGGGGTCGAGGGGGTCTCCTTCCTCGACAGACGTGCGCGCAGGGAGCTCTACAACTCGTACGTGCAGCTCCTGCACGACGGCGCGGTCGACGAGTGCCGCCGCTTCCACCGCATGGTGCTCGCCTACGCGGACCAGAAGAGCATCGACACGGCGGCGGACCTCGTCCCGCACCTGGAGTCCTGCGCCTACTGCTCCCGCGCGGTCGCCGACCTGGGCAGGATGCACTCCGACTGCGGGACGTTCCTGGCCGAGGCGCTGCTGCCGTGGGGCGGCACCGAGTACGCCGGCTCCACCGTTCCCGCGGCGGTCCCCAGCACCGAACTCGTCCCGGTCGCGTCGCCCGCCCCCTCCTCCTCCGGCAGGTTCCGCCGGATCCTCGGCGGCAAGGGCGCCGGCACCGCTCACGGCAGGAACCGACGCATCAACAGGGTGCTGCAGAGCGCGGCCCTCGTCGCCCTATGCTCCTTCGTTGTCGCGCTGGCGTATTCGGGCGCGCTGCGGCCGGGGGACCCGCAGAGCAGCGAGCCGATCGCCCCTCCGGAGAAGTCCTCCCAGTCGCCGAAGCCGCCCCGTCCCGCTCCGTCGACGGCCACCGCGACGGCCACGTCGACGGTCACCGCGACGAAGACCCGTCCCTCGAAGCCGGAGAAGCCGAGCGACACGGGGCGTCCGTCGCGGCCACCGGTCCGCGGAGCCGCTCTCGAATGGCTCTTCGACGGCGTGGCCGGCGGCGTCACGCAGGACACGTCGGGCAACGGGCTGAACGGGACGCTCGTCGGTGACCCGCTGCCCCGCTTCCTGCAGGCGGGGGCGATCGACTTCTCCGGGCAGCAGTCGGTCGCCGCGAACGGCCCCGTGGTCGACACGGAGGAGAGCTTCACCGTCTCGGCGGACGTGAAGCTCGGGACGAGCGGGGAGTTCCAGACCATCGCGAGCCAGGACGCCGACGAGATCAGCGGATTCCAGCTCCAGTACGACGGGGACGAGGACCGCTGGGAGATGCGCGTCGCCGAGGAGGACTCGGAGGACGCCGACTTCGACGAGGCCGTCGGCCCCTCGGGCCCCGCCACGGGGGTCTCCACCCACGTGACAGGCGTGTACGACGAGGACCAGAGCGAGATCCGCCTCTACGTCGACGGCCGGCTGGAGGACACCGAGGGCCTGGGCGGGGACTTCTCGGCGGACGGCGACTTCGTCGTCGGACGTGCCATGGAGGGCGACGAGTTCATCCGCGGATTCGACGGCTCGATCAACGACGTGAGGGCGTTCCGCAAGGCGCTCTCCCCGGCCGAGATCCGGGCCCTCGCCAACAGCTGACCCCGAACGCCCGGCCGTGCGACGGCAGTCGACCCGGGACGGCACGAAGCACGGAACCCCGGCCGTCCGAGCGGCTCAGGCGGACTCCTCGCGCAGGTACTCCGCTCTGAGGGCGCGCCTGCTGCTGACGCCGAGCTTCCGGTAGATGTTCTGCACGTGGTTGTCGACGGTGCGCTTGGAGATGGTGACCGCCTCGGCCACCTCGGCGTTGGTGAGCCCCGCGCACACGAGACGCGCGATCTCCGCCTCCCTGGCCGTCAGATGCTTCGCGACCCCCAGCGCCGAGAGCCCCGGGGTGGAGGCGCCCGCACAGCGCTGCTGAAGGGAGAGGGCGAGGTTCTCGGCGGCGGTCGCCGCCCGCTGCTCCCCGTCGCGCCCGAACTGCACGGCCGCCGACGCGGCAGCCTCGGCGGCCGGGAGCGCGGCTCCCGCATCGGCCAGCAGACGTGCGCTCTCCAGGAGGCGGCGTGCGTGCCCGTCCGCGAGTGCGGAGACGTAGGCGGCACGGGCCGCGACCAGCGCGCCGTCCATGGAGCGCCGGATCTCCAGCAGCGGGCCCGCCGCCCCCGCGGCGTCGCCCAGCCGCGCGATGTCGGTGAGCAGCCGCGACTCGCTGGCGCGGTGGCCCGCCGCACGGGCGTTCGCCACCGCCTCCCACAGGACCTTCCGGCTCTCCTGGACGTTGCCCTGCGCGGCTGCCGACCACGCCCGCCCCAGGGGCAGTTCGGAGCGGAAAGCCCCCCAGTGCGGCAGCTCCTCGCACGCGTCGAGCGCCTTCCGTGCCGCGGGGACGTCCCGGAGCAGCGCCGCGGCCTCCGCCTTGCGGGCCAGGGCCACGTGGAGGGTGCCGACCAGTGAGTTGCGCGCGGCCACCGACACCGCCTGCGACGCCCACCGGCGCGCCTCCCGCGGGCGTCCGCGCAGCAGCGCACACCGCGCCAGCGCTGCGGCTATCCACGCCTGCGCACCGGCCGCGTCCCCGGCCAGAGCCTCCGCCCAGCCCTTCTCTCCCGTGCGGTACGCCTCGTCGAGGCGGCCCTCCTCCTCCAGCGCGAACATCACCGTGTTGAGGTACTGCACCGGATGGGGAACGCCCAACGAGTCCTCCAGGCCCAGCCGTTCGTCGTACGCCTCCCGCGCGAGCACGAGTCCCCGCTTCGCGCTTCCCGTGGCGACGAGCGCGGCGGCTCTGGGGCCCTTCCCGAAGAGGCCGGCCATGCGGTTGCCGTCGAGGGACAGTCCGTGCAGCGCCTGGAGGGCCTCCTCCGGCCTTCCGAAAGCCATGAAGACCGCGCCCCGTACGGCCGTCAGCACGTCGCGGTAGGCGGGTTCGCCGATCCGCTCCATGGCCTCCGCGCTGACCTCCAGCGCCGCCTCGCCGTCGATGAACCCCCACGCGAGGAGCCGGGCCCTGCCCAACGCCACGAGCAGGCGGTCCAGTTCGCCTTCGGCCCGCGAGGCCGCGTCCTCGAAGACCTCGCGGGCGCTGTCCAGATCGCCGAGTTCGTACAGCGACTCCGCCAGCAGCAGCCGTGGCAGCAGCTCCTCGCTGTCCCGGCAGGCGGCCTTCGACAGTTCGCACACCTGACGGAAGTCCTGCGTCCGGCGGGCCAGTGTCGCCGCCCGCAGCAGCGTGTCCGGGTCGGCCGATCCGGTGGCGGCAAGCTGCCAGGAGGCGATCCGGATCTTGTCGGTCAGCCGCCTGGCGCCGCGTGAAGCGACCAGCTCCGCCTCCTCGTTGAGGATGCGCCGGCGGGCGGAGGACGGAATGAGGGACCGGAGCACCTTCTCGTGCGCCGGGTGCTTCAGGGAGACGGACTCGCGCCGCCCGTCACGCGTCGCGGTGACGAGGTCCAGCCGCTCCAGCTCGTCCATCGCGCTGCCGGGGAGCCCCGCGGCCTCCACGGGCTGGCAGAGGGCGATCCGGTCCAGCGTTCTGCGGGTCTCCGGGCCGACGCTGGCCAGACGTCTTTCGAGGAGTTCCGCCAGCACCGGAGCCGCGGGCACCTCCGAGACGAGCGTCCACGACTCCCCGTCGTGCACGAGGCTGCCGCCGTCCAGCGAGGCCCGCACGAACTCGCGCAGGCAGCGGGCGTTCCCTCCGCTCGTGCGGTGCATGAGGGCCGCCGTCCGCGGTTCCACCGGGCCGCCGAGGGCCTGGCGCATCACGTCCGCCACCTGCGGCTCGTCGAGCCCGGCCAGGTCCACGCGGCGGGCGGCACCGTTCGCCTGCAGCGCGTAGGCGGCGGGACCCAGGGACGGCAGCGACGTCACGGTGCCGACGAGGAAGAGCGCACCGGCTTCGGCGAGTTGCCCGACGAGGGAGGCGGACGCCTCGTCCAGACCGTCGAGATCGTCCGCCACGAGGACGAACCGCTTGCCGGCCGCACCGCTCGCGCACTCCTCGGTCAGCGCCTCACGCGTCGCCCTGAACAGGGCGACGGGGTCGCCGGCCCGGGAGCCCGGCGGGAGCAGGTGCGCCAGCGACGCCAGGGGGACGGGGTGCCCGTGGACGGGGACGGCCCTGCCGGCCGCGTGGCCGCGCTCCTCGGCCCGTTCCCGGCAGACCTGGGCGAGCCGGGACTTTCCGGTCCCCTGGGAGCCGTGAACGATCAGCGCCTGGCACCGCTGTCCGGCGAGCGCCTCGTCGAACTGGGCGACCGCCGGCTCGCGTCCGACGAACGGCCATGGCGACGGACCACCCACGACGTCCCCCTCCCGTGAGCCGGCCACCCGGATGCGGTGGGCCCCTCACGAGCAGAGTAGGGGCGGTCACGGGCCGAAGTGCCCGTCCGCCCGCAGAGTTTGTCCGATCACGCGTGGAGTTCCGCCGCAGGTCGCCCGGCGGCAGCGGCTACCGCCCGGTACCCCGGCGGCGGAGGCTCGCACTCCGCCGCAACCGCTGCGCCGCCCGGCAGCTCTTTCGGGCGGAATCCCGGAAAAGAGCGCATTCCATGCAACTTTGCCCTGTTATCACATGTCTGGAGCTGTATAAGAGGAATGCGCCACAAGGGGGCCTTCATGCGAGACATCAGGCTGCTTGCCATCGCCGTCCTCGTCGCCGCCGGAATGCTGACCACAGCGTCAGCGGGCACCGCGGCCGCGAGCGGCACCGAAGGCTCCAAGGGGGCCACCGAGGCGACCGGGAGCACCGCCGCAGCCGCCTGCGGCGTCACCTGGGGAAGCCTGCCCAAGACCAGCGAGGCGACGGGCACCCGTCCGTTGACGAACGTCCGTACCGGGCGGCACGACTGCTACGACAGGATGGTCCTCGACATCCGCAGCGGCACCCCGGCGGGTACGCCCGCCTACGACGTCCGCTACGTCGAGAAGTTCTACCAGGACGGCTCCGGCAACCTCATCAAGATCAGCGGCGGCGCCGTCCTCCAGATCGTGGCGTCCGCGCCGAGCTACGACCCGGACACCCACCAGCCGACGTACGGCGGGAAGGGTGGCAAGCCGTTGCCGGGCGTCGACCTGTCCGGCTACAAGACGTTCCGCGACGCCCGCTTCGGCGCCAGCTACGAGGGAACCACCCAGCTCGGCCTGGGAGTCCGGGCCCGGTTGCCGTTCCGCGTCTTCACGCTGGGCGACCGGCTCGTCGTCGATGTCGCGCACTCCTGGGTGTCCGCCCGCTGACACCGGTGCACGGCGAGTACGGGAGAGGAACGCGAAAGGAAGCGGAGGGGCGGCCACGGAGACGGGGCCGCCCCTCCGCATGCCCGCCGCCGGCCCGGCGGGGTTGCCGTGCGGCCGCAGCGGTCACGTATCCCGGGGAGGAGTCCGCGCGTACACGGCCGGAGTGCGGCAGCCCGCCGCACTCCGGCCGAGAGGTCCCGAGGAGTACGAGGTGCCGCTGCCCACGCCCCCGTCCGACGACCCCCGCTTCCCCGCGGCGGCAGCCCCCCGCGCGCGGACCGCGTCCGCGCTGGAGGAGGCGGTGACCGCCTGCCGGGCCTGCCCGAGACTCGTGGCCTGGCGGGAGGAGGTGGCGCGCACGAAACGCAGGGCCTACCAGGACTGGGAGTACTGGGCCAGGCCCGTCCCCGGCTTCGGTCCGCCGGACGCGGCACTCGCCGTCGTCGGGCTGGCACCGGCGGCGCACGGCGGCAACCGCACCGGGCGGGTCTTCACGGGCGACCCTTCGGGCGACGCGTTCTTCGCGGCGCTGTACGACATCGGGCTGGCCTCCCGGCGTACCGCCGTCCACCGGGGAGACGGCTTGGAGCTGTACGGCGTGCGCATCACCATGCCGGTGCACTGCGCGCCACCCGCCAACAAGCCGACCACAGCGGAGCGCGACACCTGCCGCCCCTGGCTCGCCCGCGAACTCGAACTGCTGCGCCCGACCCTGCGCACCGTCCTGGTGCTCGGCGGGTTCGCCTGGCAGGCGCTGCTTCCCGTACTCGGCGACGCGGGATGGCGGCTCCCGCGCCCCCGGCCCGCGTTCCGGCACGGCGGCGAGGTGCTGCTCGCCGACGAGCGGGACGGGGGAGAGCTGCGGCTGATCGGCGGCTACCACCCCAGCCAGCGCAACATGTTCACGGGCACGCTGACGCCGCAGATGCTCCGGGACGTCCTGCGGGAAGCCGCCCGTACCGCCGGACTGCGGCAGCGCTGACCCGCTCACTCGCGCAGGGCTCGGAGCGCCGGCGGGCCCGCCTGCCCGGCGTGCGGCGGTGCCCGGACACGGGAGCGCCCGCCTGCGCAGTGTGCGGCTGCCGCAGGCGGGCGCGGCGCGCCGGGCCGCGGGGAGGGGTGGCGGCCCGGCGCACGGGGTTGTCCGCTACTTCTCGGGGACGGAGAGCCAGGGGAACTCGTCGAGCCGGTCGCGTGCGTCGGCCGGCAGGTGCTTGACGACGGCGTCCCGGAACGTGCCGACGGCGCGCTGGGCCTCCGGGGAGTTGCCCTTGTACTGCTCGTACGGCGTCTTCGCCGGGACGGGGAGCGGCGGGCCGTGCGGGACGCGCGGCGGCTGGTCGTGGACCGTGTCGCCGTTGCCGCGGTGGGACATCGGGTCGATGTCGTAGTTGTGGTCGCCGAGGAAGTAGCCGGCCACGCCGTTGGCGAAGCCGAGCAGGTTCGTGACCGGGTTCTCCGAGTAGCAGATCCCGTCGTTCTTGTTGCAGATCTCGTGGACGGCGATGTCACCGAAGCCGCGCGGGCCCTTCATGGTGATGCCCGGGATGATGGTCGGCAGGTTGGTCTCGATGCCGCCGGGGCCGCCCTTCACGCCGGGACGGCGCGGGTCGCCGTAGAGCACACCGTCGATCTGCTGGTGCGGGATGCCCTGCTCCTGCGACAGCTTGTTGAGCTCGTCGCCGGCGACTATCGCACCCTGGGAGTACCCGGAGATGGTGATGTGGGCGTCGGGGCACTGCGCGTGGTAATCGCGAACTGCCTTGTCCAGCTTGCCGATTCCCTCGGCCACCGAGTCGTCCATCGAGATGGTGTCGCCCGGGAACGGAGCGATCTGCGCCGAGTAGGACACCTTCTGGAAGTCGACTCCGGCGGGCAGTCGGCCGTTGCTCTTGTCGTAGACCGTGGCGTCGCCGTCGCCGTGGCCGCCGACTTCGAAGACCCGGGTCTGGGCGCAGTCCGCCGCCCCCTCCGCGCCGACGGCGGTCGTCACCCCCGCCACGGTCAGGGCCAGTGCCGACGTCGTCGCCAGCGCGGCCCACAGTGTTCTTCTTCGCATATCTCCTTCTTCGCGTCGAGCAATGTCTGCCTGCGAGGCGGCGCAAAGAATTCCGCGGCCTCAAAGTGCGCGGCGAGCGTACCAGTGGTAACCCGCCTTGAGCGCCGACGGATCGGAAGGAAAATAAAAGCACCGGCGCTGAAAAAATCTCAGCACCGGTGCAACCAGTGAAATAGTCGATGTGTGCAGGTCGTAACCGTGTTCCCGTGGGTTGCGCGAGCCATTGCCGCACTAGTTTCATGATGAAATTTCAAGCACTGGCACCGATCGGTCAGGAGCGCTTGAGAAAAGAGGGGAGTAGCCCTTCGTGCCGCACGGGAAAATGGGTCACTCTCGCCCTTGTGCGACGTAGTCCGGGCAGTCGGGGGCAAGGAAGCGGTACCCGGAGCGCTGTCCGGAGCAAGGCCGCGTGGACGACGGGGGCCCGCCGGCGGGCGGCCCTCAAGGGGTGCGGTCAGGGCGTGACGCGGGCCGGGCACGAGCGAGCAGCCCGGCGCACTGGACTATGGCAGCCGCCCCGGCACACGCTCCCGGCCGCTCAGCCGGGCGGTTCCGCCTCGGCGCTGTCGTGGTGGGGCCGCGTCGCCACGTCGCCGTGGAACTCGGGATCGATGGCGTTCGCCGCTCCGAGGGCGGTGAGCAGCCAGTCGTCGTCCTGGGGGCGTGCGCGGGCGGCCTCCTGATGCGCGAGCGCCGCCTCCAGCTCGTCGAGAGCGATCTCGAGCTGCGTGCTGTCGGTTCCGGCTGCCGCGTCGCGCACGTGTCGGCGCGCTTCCGCCACGCCCTGTTGCGCGTCCACGTACAGGGCGTCGGCCTCGGACTCTCTACGATCAGCCATATCTCCGAGCGTACGACGTCCCGGCCGTGAACCGCGCTGCCCGCGTACGCAAGATCCACAGGCGTCCCCCCGCCGCCCCGGATCCGCCGCGTGCGGCCCGCAGCGCAGTCCGCGAACCGGGCGTACTTCTGGACGGGTCCTGTACGGCGGGAGACTGCCGGGATGCGTTCGCCTAGGGCCTCTTGGGCCAACACCACCCACGACTGGTCCCGTGCTGTCGACCGGGACCATCTCGCCGCCGTCCGCCGCGATCCGGAGAGGTTCGCGCCCGGCGGCCCGGGCCATCTCGTCCTCGAGTGCGTCGCCTACGCGGCGGACGAGGCGGCGGCGAGCCGGGCAGGGGGACACTGCATGATCACCTTGCACGGCGACGGCTCCGTCTCCGTGGCGGACGACGGACGGGGCACGGACACCCGCGTCGACGAGCGCGGCGAGACCGTGAAGAAGCCGGTGATGGCCACGAAGGACCTGCGCCTCTTCGACTCGCCCGATCCCGAACGGCTCCCTGACGGCTTCGCGCGCCGCGGCATGTCCGTCGTCGCGGCGCTCAGTGAGTGGCTCGTCCATACCAACCGCCGCCTCGACGGTGCGTGGACGCAGCGCTACGAGCAGGGCCTTCCGGCCAGCGGTCTGGAACCCCTCCAGGCCGACGGGACGACCGGGACGCTCGTCCGCTTCCTGCCGGTGAAGTCGCTGCGCGCGCAAGGGGCGTTGAGCACCCACGACCTGTCACGGTGGACCGCGCACTGGCCCGGTCTGACGTGCCGTCTCGACGATCGTCGCGGCGTCCCGCACCGGCCGGACAGTTGAGGCGTTGCCGGGGGCTGTGCAACTGCCGTGCCCGCGTTGTACGTCCACTCCCGTGTGGCCGGGCTGACGACGCGGCAGCACCGAGGCGTTCGCGACCGAGCTGGGGCCGAAGAATGCGTGACCGCTGCTCAACTGTCGCCACCGTGCGCGATGCTGCCGCTCGACGCACTCCTCGACGCACTCCTGGCCGATGACGCGTCGTCCGGCTCCCCGGTCCCCTCTAGGCCGGTTTACCCCTCGGCCCGCAGGAGATATGTTGTGGCATGCTCATGACTTGCCGCTCTGTGCGGTCAACCAGCCGTCGACTTCTGCCCCGGGGCCGCTTACTCCTCGCCGCTTCCGCGGTGAGCGTGCTCCTGCTCGGCACCGTCCCCGCCGCAGCGACGGCCGCCCCAGCGGGCGACCAGCACTCCGTCGGCCCGCACACCGAGGGACGCGGCACCCTGGTGTCCGCTGAGCGGATCTACACCCTGCCCACCGTCGAAGAGGTCTCCGCCGGCCTGGAGCAGCAGGGCTTCGGCAGCGACCAGGTCCGGTACGGCGTGGACGGCTACCGCCTCGTGTACCGCACCGTCGACGTCGACGGCCGTCCCACCACTGCCAGCGGCCTGCTCACCCTGCCGCGCCACCGCTACGGCGCGCTGACCCCCGTGACCTACGGGCACGGCAGCGAACTGCTCCGCACCGACGCGCCCTCGACGGACCCGCACGGCTTCGACGCCACGGCCGCGCTCGGCTACGCCGCCTCCGGATTCGCCACCCTCGCCCCCGACTACCTCGGCATGGGCAAGGGCCCCGGCACCCACCCGTATCTGCACGTGCGCTCCGGGGCGGACGTCACCCTGGACATGCTGCGCGCGGCCGACGGCTTTCTGCCGCACAAGGGCCGGGTACTTCGCAGCGAGGTGCTCGCCACCGGGTTCTCCCAGGGCGCCGGAGTCGCGCTCGGGCTGGGCCGGAACCTGCGGGAGGGCGACGGCACCCGGTTCGAGCTGGGCGCGCTGGCCGCCGTCAGCGGGGCGTACGACCTGCGCCGCATCCAGATTCCGGCGATGCTCGACGGCGACGTCGCGGCCAAGCCCGCCACGGTCAGCAGCGCCTACGCCTACGCCAGCTTCGACCGCCTGCACGACGTCTACGGCGACCCGGGCGAGGTCTTCCGCGCGCCCTACGCGGCGAAGATCGACGACCTGACCGACGGCACGCACTCCTACGAGGAGCTGGCCGAAGCCACCCCGGACACCCTCCAGGAGCTCCTCACCCCGCACGGGGAGGGCCTGCTGCGCGAACCGGACGGCCCGATGTCCCGGGCCCTGGCGGAGACCGACAACGCCTGCACCGGCTGGCGCCCGCAGGCACCCACCCGGCTCTACTTCGCCGCCGGCGACGAGCAGGCCGCCAACGCCAACACCCCGTTCTGCGCCCGCGCCCTTGAACGGCAGGGGGCCGACGTGCCAGTGCACGACGTCGCCGCCGAAGTCACCGGCCCTTCCCTCCACTTCGGCTCGCAGATCGCGGCCCAGCCCCACATCACGGAGTGGTTCCTGTCCGTGAGCCACCGCTGATCGAAGCACCGGGGCGGCGCAAGTGAGGAGTCGCCGGACTCCTCACTTGCGCCACGGGAGTTCAAGGAATCCTCGTCCGTCCCGCATCCGGGGACCCGCCCGATCCGGTCCGCCTGTCCTGCCTCGGACGTGCCCCCGGATGCGGGACGGAACGAGCCGCGTGACGATGGAACGCAGTTCGCCGCATCAGGACTCGACCGCGGTGCCGGGGCCGTGTGCCTGCCTTCTGGCACGACCGGCTCGCGGCTCGCTTGAGGAGGCTTCCATGGGGACGATTCCTCGCCGTGGGCCTCGACGCGGCCTTCCGGCGCTCAGCCGGGGCGCCGCGGTACGGGCCGCGTCCCACACCCGATGCCCCGTCGCCGCCGTCCCTCATGACTGAGCCGAGCGGTGAGGACCCGGCCCCGGCCCCTCTGCCGCGCGCGGAGGCGCACGAGACGCACACCGCTGTGGTGCTCTTCGTCGCCGACCGCGTCTACAAGGTCAAGAAGCCGATCGACCTGACCTTCCTGGACCACACGACGGTGGCCGCCCGGCGAGCCACGTGTGAGAGGGAAGTCGTCCTCAACCGCCGTTTCGCCCCCGACGTCTACCTGGGTGTGGGCGAGTTCCGCGGCCCGGACACGGACGTCCCCGAACCCGTCGTGGTGATGCGCCGCATGCCCGCGGAGCGCCGTCTCTCCCGGCTCGTACGGGAGGGCGCGGCCGTCGACGGGGCCCTGCGGGGGGTGGCCCGGCTGCTCGCCGCCCATCACGCGCGTGCGACGCGCAGCCGGGAGGTGAACGAGCAGGGCACGCGTGACGCGGTCACCTCGCGCTGGGAAGCGAGCTTCGCCGAGGTCCGTGCGCTGTCCGGCAACGGCACCGCACCGGACGGCGTGGCGGAGGTCGAAGGGCTGGTGCGCCGCTATGTGGCCGGCCGCGAGCCGCTGTTCGGCATGCGGATCGAGCAGGGACGCGTGGTCGACGGTCACGGGGACCTGCTTGCCGAGGACGTCTTCTGCCTCGACGACGGCCCGCGCGTCCTGGACTGTCTGGAGTTCGACGACAAGCTCCGCTACGTCGACGGCCTCGACGACGCCGCCTTCCTGGCCATGGACCTGGAACAGCTCGGCGTCCCGCGGACTGCCGAGCGCTTTCTCGCCGCGTACTGCGATTACTCCGGCGACCCGGCGCCCTCCTCGCTGTGGCACCACTACGTCGCCTACCGGGCATTCGTCCGCGCCAAGGTCTCGCTGATCCAGGCCCGTCAGGGCACGCCCGGAGCGGAGACGGCAGCAGGCCGGCTGATCACGACCGCCCTGAACCACCTGCGCGCCTCCACCGTCGGCGTGACACTCGTCGGCGGGCTCCCGGGCAGCGGCAAGTCCACGCTCTCCGGCGCGCTCGCCGACCGCCTGGGCAGCACGCTGCTCAGCAGCGACCGCGTCCGCAAGGAACTTGCGGGTATCCCGGCGGAGCAGCCGGCACCCGCCGCGTACGGCGAGGGCCTGTACACGCCCGAGTGGACCCACAAGACCTACACGGCCCTGCTGGACCGCGCATCGGCCCTGCTCTCCCACGGTGAGTCCGTCGTCCTGGACGCCACCTGGTCGAACGCCGAACAGCGCGAAGCCGCCCTGCGCATGGCCGAGCGCACCCACGCCGACCTGGTGGCGCTCCACTGCCACGTCCCTGCCGAGGTGTCGGCCGCCCGCCTGACCACCCGCACAGCCGGGACGTCCGACGCCGGCCTCGAGGTGGCCGACGCCATGGGGGCCACGGAACCGGCCTGGCCGGACGCCGTCAGCATCGACACCAGCGGCCCGCTGGAGGCGGCGGTGGCGCAAGCGCTGGCCGCCATCCGCCCACAAGCCGCCCACCAGGCACCGGTCTTCCACCGTCCCTACATGGAGCCGGACTGACGCGGTGAGGCCGACGGCCATGGCTCCGGCGAACGCCCGAGTCATCAAGAGGGGCGCCCCTCGTGACCTCTGCGTCTCGGTGGCCTGGCCACCGGCGCCGTGAGTCGGGTGCAGCGCGGGAGCGTCGTTCACCCCGTCCCCTGTCATGGCGACGATCTTCCCGTGGGGACGTGCACGGGCAGCCCGGTCTCTGGAGGAGACCGACGCGGGCTTGCCTCGGAGCTTTGTCTTCAACTGGGTTGCCGAGAAGTAGAGTTGATGCGCAAGTGCGTGCCGGGCCGGTGACGTCGGGGCGTGGTGGCGGTTCTTTGCCCAGCCGGTGCGGAACTCGGGGAACATCGGGGAGTCGGGGATGACATACCAACTTCCTCCGGGACCGGTTCATTTCGTGGACCGGGAGGAGGAACAGGACCGAGCGTTCCGCGCGGTGCTGGAGTGGGACGAGGAGCGATCCCGCCCACTGTGCCTCGCGCTCAGCGGGCTGGGTGGGACGGGGAAGACGGAACTGGCGTTCCGCCTGGCGCGTTCACTGCAGGGCCGGGAGAGCCGTTCGACCGCGTTCGAGGGAATTCTCTATGCCGACCTCGACGATGTGCGCTGCGGTGGAGTGGTGGAGTCCGCGGATGTATTGGCCGCACTGCTCCGCTCACTCAAGGTGGAGCCGGAGTGGATCGAGCAGTCCTTCGACGCCCGGCGGAAGCAGTACTGGGAACAGACGCATGGCAAGCGGCTCCTCGTCATCCTCGACAACGCCCACTACGGAGCGGAGGTGGAGCCGCTGCTGCCCTCCTCGGGTGCCAGTGTGGTCATCATCGCCAGCCACGGGCCGCTGTACGAGCTGCAGGGCGGTGCGGCCGAGGAATTCCCGCTGGGTCCGCTCGACAAGGAGCACGCGGCGGAACTGCTGCGGCTGGTCGCTGACGATCCGCGGCTGGACGCCGAACCGGAAGCGGTGCGCGGGCTCCTCAGCTTGTGCGACGGCCTTCCCGCAGCCGTGCATGTAGCGGGCCGCTGGATTCGCAGGCACCGCCGCAGGCCGCTGTCACGCATGCTCGACGAACTCACGGCCGAACTCCGGGACAACGGGATGCCCATGGTCGAGAAGGTGTGGGACGCGGCATACCGGAGTCTCGGCCCGGAGGCCGCCAGGCTCTACCGGCTCCTCGCAGCTGCCCCGGGCCCGAGCCTCCCGCCCGAGGGCGCCGCGGCACTCCTCGGTGACGGCCGGGAGGCTGTCGACGCGGCGTGGGAAGAGCTGGAGACCGCCGGGCTGTTGGACAGCAGGGAACGCGAACGGCTGCGGCTTCATGGGCTGTTGCGTGCCCACGCCCGGCGTCGGGCCGACCGGGACGGTACCCCGGAGGAGTCCTCCGCCGGACAGGGCCGGCTCATCCGCTGGTACCTGCGACAGGCGCAGCGTGCCGACGTGAAAGCTGCGGGCCCCCGGCTGGCCATCGCAGAACCTGCCGCGGAAGCCCCGTACGCCGCTGACGTGCCCTTCGACGGCAAGCCGCAGGCGTTGAGCTGGCTCGAAGAGGAACGGCACGTCCTGTACGGCTGTGTGCGTGCTGCGCACGCGCGCGGTCTGCATCACGAGGCGTGGGCCATGTGCGAGCCGCTGTGGACGCATTTCATGGACCACAGGCACTACGCGGACGTCATCGATGCGTTCGGCACCGGCCTGGCCGCGGCACTGCAGTGCGAGGACCTGCCCGCGATCGTCCGTATGCGTTGTCAGCTCGCCCGGCCGTTGTGGGAGCAAGGGGAATTCCAGAAGGCCGCTGCCGAGCTGGAACTGGCGTTCAACGGTGCGCAGGCGCTGGGCACTTCGAGGACGCACCGCATTCTCGCAGCGTCCGTCATGGAGTTCCGCGGCACCCTGCGAATGGAACAAGGAGAGTGGCATGACGCGGCAGCCGACTTCGAGGCATCCCGTCGGCAGCATCTCGAGATCCCCAACGACTACGGAGTGATGCTCCAGACCTACCGCCTGGGTCAGGCGGTCGCCGCGCTGGGTGAACTGGAGCGTGCGGCAGACCTTCTGGAGCAAGCTCATGCCGGATTCCGTGAGCTCGGACGGGAGCGGCTCACGGCGCGAGCGGGCTTCGCGTTGGGCGGTGTCCTGCAACGGCTCGGCCGGGGCGACACGGCCCGGGGCCTGTACGCGGCATCACTGGCGAGTGCGCGGGACCGGGGCGCCGACCGCGATGCGGTCCTGACGCTCGATGCGCTCGCTCAGCTCGCCGATGAGACCCGAGACGAGGTCGGCGCACGCGAGCACCGGGCCGAGGCAGCCGCGCTTCGGGACCGCCATGGAGGGCTGTCTCAGAACGTGTAGTCGCTCTCCTCGCCGGTGGCCGGAGCGATCCGGGCCTCGAAGGCCCGGCCACCGATCAGGCAGCTGAGGGAGGCCGGTACGTCGGGGTGTGTGCCGAGCCGGACGTGTACCGCGCTGAGTACCGCGGCAGGGTCGGTCCGGACGACGCGGTCCCTCTCGTCCCGGCAAGGGCCGATCTCCACTGACAGCAGTGGGCCGGTGCGTGTCCGCAGCAGGCACAGTGAAGGGGAGAGGACGACTGCGGCCGTGCGGCAACCGGGGTAGGCGCCCAGGATGTGCTGCGTCCATCCGTCAGCGGTCCAGGCGACGCTGTGCGGGGCGGCAGCTTCACTGCCGACGCGGCGGAAGAGCAACGCGGCGCTCTGAGAGTGACGTTCGCTGGCCGTACCGTGCTCGACAGCGAGGTGGTGTGCGGGCCGGCCGCTGTTCGGCGGGAACCGTTCGATCCGGACCTCTCCCGCACCGGCCTCCGCGCGAACGGCGAAGGCTGACGGCGCGTGTGCCGGACGCCGTGGTGCCGGCAGGGGCCGGGCGACAGGTGCATCGGGTGGCGGGTCGAGCCCGAGCAGCCGGTACATCTCCCTGCGCAGCAGCTCAAGGACCCGTCCACTTTCGGCGAAGGCGGTATCGGCGAGCGCCTGGAGAGTGGCCGGCCGCTGTGCGTCGAGGGCGACGTCGATGTTCGAGGCACGCAGCGGGTACTCCAACTCCGGGCTGGACGCGAGGAGTTCCGCCATCGGGCTGGCCGGTATCAGTTCCTGCCCGCCGTCGTAGGCGGCTATCAGGGGGCGTTCGACGGCGGCGGCGTAGAGCGCGGTGGACCCGTGATCGGTGATCACGGCATCGGCGGCTATCAGAACGGCCGCCCACTCCTCGTACGGCTGGGCGAGTACCAAACCGGCGTCGAGGGCGGGGGCGAGACGCTCTGCGAGGTCCCAACTGCCGGTGCGGCTGTGCTCGTTGGGGTGCAGGATCAGCGCGAGTTGGTACTCGTCCTGGGGGAGGCCGGCGGCGAGCGCTGCGGGCAATTCAGGACGGCGTCGTAGCAGCGACTCCGGACCCCAGGTGGAGGTGAGCACGATCAGCCTGCGTGCGCCTGTGCCCAGAGCGGCACGGTAGGTGTCCCTGTGGCCGCGGGAAGCGAGAAGACGCTCCAGCGTCGGGTCCCCGACGACAGCGGCGCGGGCCGCGGCCCGCGGGCTGAGGGCACGTAGTTGAGCCAGTTGACGGGGGTGGGCGAGCGCGTGGAAGGACGCCAACGGCTGCCCTTCGTGCAGCAGAAAGGCCGGGTCGAGCCCGGAAGCGGCCTGCGCGGAACCCTCGGTCGGCACCGTCTTGCTGTAGCCGGCACCGTGCGGAAGCAGCACCCGGGGGCCCCGCAGCATTTCCAGACGGCCCTTCGGACTTGCCGCGACTACCAGGTCGAATGGGCGTCCGCACGCTTCGGGCCAAGGAATGGTCCGAGCGTTCGCTTCCTCCAGAGCGGCCAGCGCGTCGAGGCTGAAGTCCGATCCCGGGACGAGAGTGACGAGCCGGGCCACCCGCTCGTCACCGGCGAATACCGGGAGAACGTCGAGCAGACGCTGCAACGCCGCCGCCGACCGCGCAGCGAACAGGACCGTCGCCCGTCGCCCGTCGCCCGTCGCCCGTCGCCCGTCGCCCGTCGCCCGTCGCCCGTCGCCCGTCGCCCGTCGCCCGTCGCCCGTCGCCCGTCGCCCGTCGCCCGTCGCCCGTCGCCCGTCGCCCGTCGCCCGTCGCCCGTCGCCCGTCGCCCGTCGCCCGTCGCCCGTCGAATCCAGCGTCAATTCTACTGCAGAAGCACCTTCCACAGGGGTGTTTCCGCAGTTCAGAGGGGATTCACCCGAGCTTGCCGCTGACATGCCCAGATCGTACCCGGCAGGGCCGGGCGTCCCGGCGGGTGTGGTCACCAAACTCCCAAGCCTGCGGCGAAGACGCGTGCGCGCAGGGAGAATGTGCCGCATGAGCGAGTGGGGAGTCGGAGTGATCGCGGCATGCTCGGCGCTCGCGGGGAGCATGATCACCGGGTGGTTCACCCGCAGCGCCGGCCACAGGCAGGCGACCGCTGCTCGACATGCCGGCGACCGTCAGGCGGACGCGCTGTTGGAGACGGTCCGTATGACGCTCCAGGAGCAGCGGGTGGTGCGCATCTTGGATCTGCGCCGGCAGACCTACGTGCAGTTCCTCGAGGCCGCCGAGGTCGTCATCCTGAGCCGCAGAACCGGACATGGCACGACCACCGACCGTCCCGCCCTGCAACGTGCCCTCGGGGCCGTTCTGCTGGAAGGGCCGGACGAAACCGGTCAAGCGGCTCGTGAGCTCGTCGAGGCATTGAGCGCCCATGGTTCCCTCGACGACATCCAGGCCGCGAGATCGAGCTTCATCGCCGCCGCCCAGCACGCCCTGGCTTCTCCCGAAGCCACGTAGGGGACATGACGCGTGCTCCGCCGGTGAGAGCCCTGCGCCAGTCAGCCCTCACTCGAGCCGGAGGGCAGCTGGAAGGCAGGGGCGCGGGTGTTCCGGTGTCCTCGGCGCTTGTCCCGTCAGCGCATCTTGAGGACTTCGTCCACGGGGCGCCGTGGTGTCCCGGTGCCCTGTGGGCCGTAGCCCAGGCGCAGCACCATCTGGGCGGCTCCGGTGTCCGACAAGGGGTCGCGGGTGAGTCTGCGCAGCTCGGGGACTTCCAGCGGGTGGGAGGTGAGCGCTGTGGCCAGTCCTTCGAGGGTGGCCAGGAGCAGGACGCGTTCCATCGCCTGCCCTGCGCGGAGCCAGTCGGCCGGCTGGTCGCTTCCGGTGCCCAGCAGGGCGAGTTGGGGGTTCTGCTCGAAGGCGGTCGTGCCGCGGTCGGCGACCGGGCGCCGTCCGGCGAAGTCCCGTACGGGGGCTTTGCCGTCGCGCTTGCGGGGGCCGAAGGCGTACTCGGGGATGCCGTCGGTGGCGGTGTCGGAGTCGGCGGCGCCGATGCGGGTCCAGCGGGCCACGTCGTCGAAGCGGTCCGGGTGCAGGGTGTCGTGGCCCTCCGCGTCCCGTACGAGTTCCAGCAGCAGATCGATGTGCCAGGCACCGGGGAAGGTGAGCTGTGCGCCCTCCTCCGCGGCCGCTTCACGCAGCGCGGTGCGGAGCTGCTCGGGAACCTCCTTGTCGGAGAACGGATGACGGCTGGTGTGTCGCCGGCTGACGGCGGGGTGCAGTCCGGCGAGACGGCCTCCGGCGCGGACCGGGTCGGTCAGGTGCACGGTGGCGAGCAGTTGCGGGTTCTCCGGGTCCGGCAGCAGGTGCGTCTCCGGTTCCCAGCCTGCGTGCGCGGCGGCGACGCGGAGGTTGAACAGGGCGGCGCCGCAGCCGAGATGGAGCGCGCGCCGGCTCGGGTCGGTCTGGGGCATGGCCCGGTCGAGGTCGGCGTAGAGCTGAACGGCGCGCGGTCCGGAGAGGAAGCGGAAGCGCCACGGCTGGGCGTTGTGCATCGACGGTGCGGCGGTGGCGTCGGTGATGAGCGACGCGACGGTCTTCGCGTCGAGTTCTCGTTCCGGCATGGGGACCTCCCGGGGGTGTGGGCGGAGCCGCGGGGTCTGGAATCGATGGTTGTCCGGTGGTACGGGGCGGGCTGGACCGGTTCGCTCTACGGGCCCGGCGGTTCCCAGTTCCGGCGCGCCGGCCTCGGCGCGGCGCCCTGGGCACGCGAGCGGTAGACGACGTAGGGGCGGAAGAGGTAGCCGACGGGCGCGGTGAAGGCGTGCACGAGTCGGGTGAAGGGCCACATCGCGAAGAGCAGCATGCCGATCAGGGCGTGGACCTGGAAGGAGAGCGGGGCGGCGCCCATGGCCGCGACGTCCGGCTGGAGGGTGAAGACGGAGCGGAACCAGGGCGAGACGGTCCGGCGGTAGTTGTGTTCTTCGCCGGCGACTCCGGCGCCGAGCAGGGTGGTGACGAGTCCGGCGACGACGGCGGCGACGAGTACGGCGTACATGGCCTTGTCGTTGCGCGTCGTCGCCATGAAGACCGGGCCGCTGGTGCGGCGCCGGTAGATGAGGATCGCCGTGCCGCCGAGCGTGGCGGCCCCGGCGACGGTGCCGAGGGTGACGGCCTGCACGTGATACGCGGCTTGCGAGAGGCCCACGGCCGTGGTCCAGCTCTCAGGGATCACGAGCCCGATCACATGCCCGACGACCACGACGAGGATGCCGAAGTGGAAGAGCGGGCTGCCGATGCGCAGCAGCCGCGACTCGTACAGCTGTGACGAGCGTGTGGTCCAGCCGAACTGGTCGTAGCGGTAGCGCCACACCGTGCCGCCGATCAGGACCGCGAGGGTGACGTAGGGCCCTACGCCCCACAGCAGGATGCCGAGCGTGGTCACCGGCGTGCACCTCCCAGGTCGGCGGCGGGGTACGGCTCAAGGCCGACCGACTCGGTGGGCGGGCCGCTGCGGGCCAGGCGCTGTGCGGCAGCGCGGTCCTGCGGGGAGGGGCCGGGCAACAGCGTGCACACCGCTTCGACGACGGCGTGGTAGGGGGAGCCCGCGTCGCGGAGGGCGAGGCGGAGGAGTTCGATGCCGGCGCGGTGTTCCTGGAGCAGCGTGAGGCCGTCGGCCAGGTCGCCGGTGGCGGCGTATTCGAGTGCGAGGGGCAGGTAGTCGGGCAGTTCGTGCGCGGCGGGTTCGAGTCCCGCGCGGCGGTAGCGCTCCTTGAGGACGGTGAGGGAGTTGCCGCGGCGGCGGGTCTCGCCGTCCGTCCACCAGGTCAGGTAGAGGCAGCAGCGGCGGCGCCTGTCGAAGGTGGCCACGTAGGTCTCCGCGGCCTCGCGTGGCGGTGCGGCCCGGAGATGTGCGAGGAAGCCGGTCAGTGCTTCGCGGGCAGGCCCGGCCGGCAGCGCGGCGAGCGCACCGGCCACCAGCGGAAGCCGCTCCCGTACGGTCCCGTCCGGGTACTGGAGCAGCACGGAGGCCCCCTGGCAGATGACGGCGGCGTCACCTCCGGCGGTCACCGTCCGTCCTCCCTCTCGTGTCGCGTCCCTCGCGGGAAGAGGCCGTCCGGGCGGCCCTTGCCGTCCCAGTTGAGCAGGTTGACCCGCGCCCGCTTGTCCTCGGGATCGGCGATCGAGCCGCTGCCCTGACGTTCCTTGAGCGCGTGGAAGGTCTCCACAGAGACGGGGACGGGCTTGCCGGACGCCTCGCCGAACGGGCCGCTGTCGTACGCGCCGGGGCCGCCCTCGAAGTCGAGGCTGCAGTGGGTCTCCTCCAGTTGCCGTCCTTCGGTCTCGTACGCGGTGGGGATGACGTAGCGGTCGCGGTATTTGGCCACGCCCAGCAGCCGGTAGAGGGCGGCCAGTTCGCCGCCGGTCGCGCCGACCGCGCCGGCGAGGGATTCGTCCGGGGGTTCTCCGAGGTTGACGGCGCGCATGTACGAGCGCATGGCGGACAGCTTCCGCAGTACGCGCCGGACCGGCTCCGGGTCGCCGGCGGTGAAGAGTTCCGCCAGGTACTCGACGGGGATGCGCAGCGAGTCGATGGCGCCGAAGAGGTTGCCGGCGTCCTCGCCGTCGTGCCCTGTGCCGCTCAGGGCGTCCACGACCGGGGAGAGCGGCGGGATGTACCAGACCATCGGCATGGTGCGGAACTCCGGGTGCAGCGGCAGGGCCACCCTGTGCTTCTTGGCGAGGTCGTGGACGGGGGACCGGCGGGCCGCCTCCAGCCAGTCCTCGGGGATGCCGTCGCGCCGGGCCGCCTCCGCCACCTTCGGGTCCGCCGGGTCGAGCATGACGTCCAACTGGGCCTCGTACAGTCGCTGTTCGTCCTCCACGGCTGCCGCCTCACCGACCCGGTCGGCGTCGTAGAGGATCAGGCCGATGTAGCGGAGCCGACCGACGCAGGTCTCCGAGCACACGGTCGGCAGACCGACCTCGACGCGCGGATAGCAGAAGTGGCACTTCTCGGCCTTGCCGGTGCGGTGGTTGAAGTAGACCTTCTTGTACGGGCAGCCGGTCACGCACATCCGCCAGCCCCGGCACCGGTCCTGGTCGACGAGGACGATGCCGTCCTCGGACCGCTTGTACATCGCTCCGGACGGGCACGAGGCCACGCACGACGGATTCAGGCAGTGCTCGCAGATGCGCGGCAGGTAGAACATGTACGCCTGCTCGAAGTCGAAGCGGACCTTCTCCTCCGCCTCGCTGCGCAGACGCTCGATCACCGGGTCCAGTCCGGCTGCTTCCGGGCCTCCGCCGAGGCTGTCGTCCCAGTTGGCGCTCCACTCCACGCTCATCGGTTCGCCGGAGATCAGCGACTTGGGCTGCGCGACGGGGAAGTCGTCGCCCAGGGGCGCGGAGGTGAGGTTCTCGTAGTCGTACGTCCAGGGCTCGTAGTAGTCCCGGATGTTCGGCAGCACCGGATTGGCGAAGATGGTCAGCAGTTTGCGCAGCCGGCCCCCGGCCTTGGGCTTCAGACGCCCGCGCCGTGTGCGGACCCATCCGCCCTTCCACCTCTCCTGGTCCTGGTATCGCCGTGGATAACCCTGGCCCGGGTGGGTCTCGACGTTGTTGAACCACACGTACTCGGTTCCGCTGCGGTTGGTCCAGGCCTGTTTGCAGGTGACCGAACAGGTATGGCAGCCGATGCACTTGTCGAGGTTCATCACCATGGCGAGCTGCGCCATGACACGTCCGGGTGCGGCGGTCCCACGGCCTCCTGCGCTGCGGGCTCCTGTACGTGCTTCGCGGCGGGGCATCAGTACCTCACGTCCTGGGAGCGGCGGCGGATGACGGTGACCTCGTCGCGTTGATTGCCTGTGGGGCCGAGGTAGTTGAAGGCGAAGGAGAGCTGGGCGTAGCCGCCGATGAGGTGGCTTGATGAGGATGCGGGTCAGCGAGTTGTGGATGCCGCCGCGCCGTCCGCTGGTCTCCGCCACGGGCACGTTCACGACGCGTTCCTGCGCGTGGTACACGAACACGGTTCCCGGCGGCATGCGGTGCGAGACGATCGCGCGCAGCACCATCACGCCGTTGCGGTTGACGGCCTCCACCCAGTCGTTGTCGCTCGCGCCGATCGTCTCCGCGTCCTGGGGGCTCATCCACACCGTGGGGCCGCCGCGGGAGAGCGACAGCATGAACAGGTTGTCCTGGTACTCCGAGTGGATCGACCACTTCGAATGCGGTGTCAGATAGCGGACGGTGACCTGCTTCTCGGCCTTCTCGGCCTTCTCGGCCTTCTCGGCCTTCTCGGCCTTCTCGCCGTTCTGACCGGTCCGCGGTTCGCCGAAGAGCCGGTGCATGTCCAGCGGCGGACGGTAGACGGGCAGCGCTTCGCCGAACTCGTGCATCCAGTCGTGGTCAAGGAGGAAGTGCATCCGCCCGGTGAGCGTGTGCCAGGGCTTGAGCTCCTCGACGTTGGTGGTGAACGCGGCATAGCGGCGACCGCCGGTCTCGCTGCCGGACCACTCCGGGGAGGTGATGACCGGAACGGGCTGCGCCTGCGTGTCGGCGAAGGTGATCCTCCGCTCCTCGCTGCCCCCGGCCAGATGTGCCAGCGGCCGTCCCACGCGCTGCTCGGCGTTGCGGAAACCTTCCACGGCGAGGCGGCCGTTGGTCGACCCGGACAGTGCCAGGACGGCTTCGGCCATCTTGGCGTCGGTGTCCAGGGCGGGCCGTCCGTCGCCGGCTCCGCCGAGCATCACTCCGTTCAGCTGCGCGAGACGGCCGACCTCCGGCTGCGGGTGAAAGGCGACGCCCTTGGTGGCGAGCCCCAGCTCTTCGGTGAGCGGCCCCAGCGAGGCGAGCTTGTCGGCGACGGCGGTGAAGTCCCGTTCGACGACGGTGACGGCGGGCATCGTACGGCCGGGCACGGGGGCTGTGCCCTCCGCGCGCCAGTCCTGAGCGCTGCCTGCCGGCTGCGCCGTCTCGCCGGGGGTGTCGTGCAGGAGAGGGGTGGTGACGATGTCGCGGCGTACGCCGAGGTGTTCGCGTGCCAGTTCGCTGAAGCGGCGGGCGACGGAGGTGAACGCCGCGAAGTCCGAGCGGGTCTCCCACGGCGGATCGATCGCCGGGGTGAAGGCGTGCACGAAGGGGTGCATGTCCGTGGAGGACAGGTCGTGCTTCTCGTACCAGGTCGCCGCCGGCAGCACCACGTCCGCGAGCAGCGTGGAGCTGGTCATGCGGAAGTCCAGGGCGAGCAGCAGATCGAGCTTGCCCTCCGGAGCCTCCTCACGCCACGTCACATCGCGCGGCCTCAGGTCTTCCGGCGTCTCGTCGGCCCGCAGGCTGGAGTCCGTTCCCAGCAGGTGTTTCAGGAAGTACTCGTTGCCCTTGGCGGAGGAGCCGAGCAGGTTGGCCCGCCAGAGAGTCAGACAGCGCGGCCAGTTCTGTTCGGCGTCCGGGTCCTCGCAGGCCCAGCCCAACTCGCCGGCCGCCAGCTTCCCCGCGACGTACGCCGCGGCGTCCTGCCCGGAGGCCTCCGCCTCGTCGGCCAGGTCCAGCGGGTTCCGGTCGAACTGCGGGTAGGACGGCATCCAGCCCAGCCGTGCGGACAGAGCGAGCGTGTCGGCGGTGTGCAGCCCGGCCAACTCGCCCTTCGCCAGCGGTGAGGCGAGGGCGTCGGCGCGGTATCCGTCGTAGCGCCACTGGTCGGTGTGGGTGTACCAGTAGGCCGTACCGATCGCCTGCCGCGGCGGGCGCTGCCAGTCCGACGCCGAAGCCAGCGTCGACCAGCCGGTCACGGGCCGGCACTTCTCCTGCCCCACGTAGTGCGCCCAGCCCCCACCGTTGCGTCCCATCGAGCCGGTGAGCATCAGCAGGGCCAGGATCGCCCGGTAGGTCGCGTCGCCGTGGAACCACTGGCAGATCCCCGCCCCCATGATGATCATGGTGCGGCCCTTCGAGCGCTCGGCGCTGTGCGCCATCTCCCGTGCGATGCGCAGGACGTTCGCGGCGGGCACCGACGTCAGCGTCTCCTGCCAGGCCGGCGTGCACGGCGAGGTGGCGTCCTCGTAACCGCTCGGCCAGTGACCCGGCAGTCCCTCCCGCCGTACGCCGTACTGAGCCAGCATCAGGTCGAAGACCGTCGTCACCAGCCGGCCCCCGATGCGCCTGGCCGGGACCCCGCGGTGCAGTACCGCGGCGTCGGCGCCCGTCGCCGGGTCGTCCGAGGTGTCGAAGCGCGGCAGCAGCAGTGCGACCGGCTCCGCGTCCCCGCCGAGCAGGGTCAGCTGCGGAGTCACATCGCCGAGTTCGAGATTCCAGCGCCCCGCGCCCTCTTCCGTCCACCGGTCACCCAGCGTCCCGCCCGGCACGACCGGCTCTCCGGTGCGGCCGTCGACCAGCACGGTCCGCCACTCGGCGCCCTCCTCCGTCCCCCCGAGATCGCTGGAGCGCAGGAACTTCCCCGGCACGTACCCGTCGTCCCGCTCCTCCAGAGTGACCAGGAACGGCAGGTCGGTGTAGCGCTGCACGTAGTCGACGAAGAAGGGCACCCGCCGCTCGACGAAGCACTCCTTGAGAATGACGTGGCCCATCGCCATGGCCAACGCCCCGTCCGTGCCGGGTTGTGCGGGCAGCCACTGGTCGGCGAACTTGGTGTTGTCGGCGTAGTCGGGCGAGACGACCACGACTTTCTGGCCGCGGTAGCGGGCCTCGGCCATCCAGTGTGCGTCCGGGGTGCGGGTGACGGGGACGTTGGAGCCCCACATCAGCAGGTACGCGGCGTTCCACCAGTCGCCGGACTCCGGTACGTCGGTCTGGTCGCCGAAAACCTGCGGGGAGGCCACCGGCAGATCCGCGTACCAGTCGTAGAAGGACGTCATGCAGCCGCCGATCAGCTCGACGAACCGCGAGCCGACCGCGTGCGAGACCATCGACATCGCCGGGATCGGCGAGAACCCCGCGATCCGGTCCGGCCCCCACCGCTTGGCCGTGTGCACATGCGCGGCGGCGACCATCTCCACCGCCTCCTCCCACGAGACGCGTACATGGCCGCCCTTGCCCCGGGCCCGCTGGTACCGGCGGCGCCGCTCCGGATCCTCGACGACGTCGGCCCACGCCAGCACCGGGTCGCCCAGCCGGGCCCTGGCCTCCCGGTACATCTCCGTCAGAACCCCGCGTGCGTACGGGAACCGGACCCTGGTGGGCGAGTAGGTGTACCAGGAGAAGGCCGCTCCGCGCGGACAGCCCCGCGGCTCGTACTCCGGGGAGTCCGGCCCCACCGAGGGGTAGTCGGTCTCCTGGCTCTCCCAGGTGATGATCCCGTCCTTGACGTAGACCTTCCACGAGCACGAACCGGTGCAGTTCACCCCGTGCGTCGAGCGGACCACCTTGTCGTGACTCCACCGGTCCCGGTAGAAGACGTCACCCTCCCGGCCCCCCTTGCGGAATTCGGCACGCAGGTCGGGCGTGACCTCCCGGCGGGTGAAGAAGCGCCCCGCGCGCAGCAGCGCCTGTGCAGCAGAGCCGTCGGCCGTGTCCGTGCCGCCGCGGTCCCTGCCGCGCTTTCCGTCTCCGTCCGCCGTGTCCGGCTTGGGAGTTGAGCTGTCCGTCACGAACGTCACCTCGCATGCGCGGACGGGCGAGAGGGCATCTGGCAGTGAAATTTACCTGTCTGTCCCGATCTTCACTCCATTCATGCATGAATTGCGCACAACGGAACAGATAGCCCGTAACGGTGGTTTCCGCCGCCCGGTCGGGTGGGCAGCTGACTCTCTGCGCAACGTCACGGGCACGCTCGGGCCCCGGACAGAGCGGCCCGGGGCGGCCACGCACCGTGCGGCGGCGGGTGCCGGAGGGGTCTCGGCCACGAGCCCCGGAAGGAGGGGTCGATGAGGCTGACCAGCACATCCGCTGAAGGCTCGGCGCAGGTATCGGCCCAGCCGGCGCGCATGCTCGCGCTCGCCACCGCCGGCTTCACCATCGCCTTCTGGGCATGGACCCTCCTGGCGCCGCTGGGCTCCGCCCTCGCCGAGGAGCTGGGTCTCAGCTCCTTCCAGCAGTCGCTGGTGGTGGCCGTGCCCGTCGTCGTCGGCTCATTGGGCCGCATCCCCGTCGGCGCCCTCACCGACCGCGTCGGCGCTCACCGAATGTTCCCGGCCGTCTCCGCCCTGACCATCCTGCCGGTGCTCTACCTGGGCCACCTCGCCGACTCCTTCGCAGGGTTCCTCGCCGGCGGCTTCTTCCTCGGGCTGGGCGGCACGACCTTCGCGATCGGAGTGCCGTTCGTCAACGCCTGGTACCCGCCGCAGCGGCGCGGCCTCGCGCTGGGCATCTTCGGCGTCGGCACGGGCGGCACCGCCGTCGCCGCCTTCAGCACCGTCCAGCTCGCGGACGCGGTCTCCCGCAGCTTCCCGTTCGACCTGGCCGCAGCCGCTCTCGCGGTGTACGCCGTGGCCGCTGCCTTTCTGCTGCGCGACCCCGAGGGGCGCACAACCCCGCAGGGATCCCTCGTCTCACGGACCGCGGCGACGATGCGGATGGGGGTGACCTGGCAGCTCGCCTTCCTCTACGCCGTGGCCTTCGGCGGATTCGTCGCCTTCAACGTCTACCTGCCCACCTACCTCGCCGACGCACACGGGCTCGGGGAGTCGGACGCCGCGATGCGGACCGCCGGCTTCGTCCTTCTCGCGGTCGCCGCGCGTCCGTTCGGGGGCTGGCTCTCGGACCGGATCGGCGCCGTCCCGGTGCTCCTGTGCGTGTTCGCCCTCGTCACCGCGCTCGCCGCGGTCTGCGCCGCCGAACCCGCGCTGATCCCGCTCGGCACCGTCGCCTTCCTCGGCTTGGCGGCCGCACTGGGCGCGGGCGCCGGCGCCGTCTTCGCGCTCGTCGCCCGGCTCGTGGAACCCGGGAAGGTCGGGGCGGTCACCGGAATCGTGGGGGCGGCCGGCGGACTGGGCGGCTTCTTCCCGCCCTTGGTGATGGGCCTGGTCAAAGGGGTCACAGGCGAATTCACCTGGGGCTTCGTGCTCTTGGCGGCCACGAGCGCCGCTGCGGCCGCCTTCACCGCGACGACCGTACGGAAGCGGGTGCGCGCGGCAGGCGACGCGGCCTGACCACGGCAGCCGCCGGGTTTGCGGGCGTACGGCAGGGACGCCGCCTCGTACACCCCGGTCCGGGCAGGCTGGTGCAGGGCGATCTGGGGTCGCGATGGCCCGGCGTGCGATGTGTTGTGGGACTTCGGTCGGTGACTGGGCTCCGGGGGTTCATGTGAACCCCCACTGGATTCCCTAACTCACACAAGCTTATGAGCGACTCATAGCGAATGCGCCTGCGCTGCGCCCGTTTTCACTTCGTGGCGCCTCCCTCGGGAGGATCAGAAAGTGCCCGGGCTATTGTCGCCGGGATAACCGGATGGGTTACTTCTTGCAGGACATTTTCGGTAAGCGTGCGAGCTGAACCCCTGAAACCGTCAGGCATCCTGCTGATTCTCCGTCGAATTAGATCTCGGAGTATCCAGCCGGGGGCCGGGGGCGGTGCAGTGAACGGGAGAGCCACCTCCCGTTCACTGCACGCACGCGTTCCGAACCGTTCATTTCGCTGCTCGGAAATGTACAGCATTCCGGGCGAGGAGGAGTCGACATGCCCATCAGTCCGAGTCAGGGTTCCACCGGAGGCGGCACCACCGTCACGATCACAGGGACGAACCTGAGCGGCACCACCGCGGTCCGCTTCGGGAACAAGTCGGCCACCGGAGTCACCAATGTCTCCCCCACGGAGGTCACCGCCGTCTCACCGTCCGGCAGCGGGTCGGTCGGGGTCACGGTGACGACCCCGGGAGGAACGAGCAATCCAGTGCCCTTCTACTACGTCGGAGCACCGTTCAAGCAGACCATCAGCCCGGCCGGCGGCTCGACCGCAGGAGGGGAGACCGTCACCATCAACGGCACCGGTCTCTCCAGCGCCACCAACGTCGCGTTCGGCGCCAACAACGCCACCCCGGTCGTGGTGTCGGACAGTCAGCTCACCGTCGTCGCGCCAGCGGGCGCCGCGGGACCGGTCGGCGTGAGCGTCACCACCGCCGGCGGCACCAACAACGGCCTGTCGTACACCTACGTCGCCGATCCCACCATCACGTCGCTCACTCCGGACTCCGGCCCCACCTCGGGCGGTACGGCCGTGACCATCGCAGGCACCAACCTCACCTCCACGGACTCGGTCACCTTCGACGGGACGCCGGCTCCGTTCACCGTTCTCTCGGACGCGTCGGTGTCCGCGGTGACGCCGCCCGGGGCCGCCGGCGCGGTGGACGTGGTCGTCTCCAACGACGCCGGCAGCGCCACCGCAGCGGATGCGTACACCTACATCGCGGGTCCCGGCATCTGAGGACCGGAGGAATCCCGCCGTGCACCGTCCCGACCCGGGCGGTGCACGGCGGGACCACGAACCATTGGAGACGTAGTGAACGACCGCGATCGCGCAGAGACGCCGGCGCCCGTTGCTGCTCTTGCCGCTGCGCCCACTCTCGCCTCTGTGGTGCCGGCCGGCGGCCCGCCGTCGGGTGGCAACACCGTCACCCTCAACGGCACCGGCTTCGCGGGCGTCACCGCCGTCAACTTCGGCAGTCGTGCCTCGCCCGGGTTCACTGTCAACTCCCTCACCAAGATCACCGCGTTGGCCCCCGCAGGAACCGGAACCGTGACGGTGACTGTCCGGTCCGGCGCGTCGACCAGCAACGGGGTCAGCTACGTCTACGCGGCACTTCCTGCGCTCACAGGCATCTCCCCCGAGCGGGGCCCCGTCTCGGGAGGCACCGCTGTGACGCTCACCGGGACCGCCCTCACGGGGGCGACGGCGGTGAACTTCGGTGCGGTGCCTGCGCAGTTCACCGTCGTGTCAGCCACGCAGATCACCGCCGTCACACCGGCCGGCACCGGTGCCGCGCCCGTCACCGTCACCACCCCCGGCGGAACGTCCGACGCCGTCTACTTCTTCTACGCCGTGCCCCCGACGCTCAGCGTGGTCCTCCCCACGCGGGGCCCGACCTCGGGGGGAACGAGCGTCGTCCTCACCGGCAGCGGCCTCACGGGTGCGACGGCGGTCGGTTTCGGCGGCACCCCCGCCGGCTTCACGGCCGACTCCTCGACACAGATCACCGCGGTGGCTCCGCCGCGGCCGGCGGGTCCGGTCCCGGTAACCGTCACGACCCCCGGCGGCGTGAGCAACCCCGCTGTCTACACCTACGTTGCGCCGCCCGTCCTGTCCGCGCTGACGCCGCAGCAGGGCCCGGTCAGCTCCGGCGCCGTCGTCACTCTCACCGGCAGCGGGCTGACCACCACGTCCGCGGTGCGGTTCGGTGCCGTGCTCGCGCCGTTCACCGTCGAGTCGGACACCAGCGTGGCGGCGGTGGCGCCGGCGGGTGCGGCCGGCGCCGTCCCGGTCGACGTGACCACCGCCGGCGGGACCAGCGCCTCCCTGACCTACACCCGCGTACCGCCGCCCATACTTTGACGTCCAGCCCGAATTACCGCCGTTCATTCCTGGGGGATTCTCACCCCTTGCTCTCCGCTGTGCCATGTGCTGCGCGGGAGAAACACTTTCGAAGTGACGTCCTATACCCGGCTCTTGGTCTTCCCGGACAGGTTTACGGGGCGGCGGCCGCGCCTATTCGTTTCGCGCTTCTCCTCGTTCAAGTGGTTCCCCTAGCCCATGTGGAGCCACGCAACTCGCTCCTCCGTAGATTTCCAGGGCGGCCACGTACAAAGACCGGCGAAGCCTGTCGACCATCGGCGGCCCACGCCCGCCGAGGAGGAGGAAACGTGAAACGGCGACGAGTACCGGGGAACTGGTTGGGGAGTGTTATCACGGCGCTGGTCGCCGTCGTGGCGTTCGCGACCCCCGCGGCAGCCCAGGAATCTTCCGACACGACGGTGCAGGCAGTGCCGTCGAGCGTCGCGGTGGGCGCGCCCGTGGAGCTGATCGCCACCGTGTCGTGTCCGAACAGCCCGAGCGGGGGCCTGGGAGTCACCTTCGTCGACGGAGGGGACATCCTGGAGACCGTGCCGGTGGAGGAGGACAACACCGCGAGGTACCCGACCACCTTCGACACGGCCGGCACCCACACCATCACCGCCGCATACAACGGCAACGAGGAATGCTTCGCTTCGAACGACACGACCACGGTCACGGTGTCGGCGGTCACGCCCCCATCGTCGCCCCCGGCATCCCCGCAGGCCCCCTGCCGGTGCGGCGGACCCGTGCAGAGCATCAACATCCACACCGAGTGAAGGACTCATGACTCGTCTCGGACGAGTCTGCGGTAGCAGGTGGGTGGAGCTCGGCCCGCACTCACACCGACGGCACGACCGCCACCGGGCACGGCGCGTAGTGCAGTGCCGCGTGGGTGACGGGGCCGAGCGGCAGTCCGGCGACTCCAGTGCGTGCCGGGGCACCCACCACGAGCAACCGGGCTCCGTGCGCGGCCTCGTTCAGGATGTGTTTCGGCGGGCCTTCGACCGCCAGTTCCTCATGCGGGACGTCGGGGTGGTCGGCGGCCGCGGGGGCCACCGCATCCGAAAGCCCTGCCAGTGCCTGCTTCTGGCGTTCCTCCCATTCCGGTGCGGCCTCCGTGCCGGGAGCCCTGCCCGCCGCGTGCGGCAGCATCCACGCGTGTACGACGTCGACGCTGCCGCCGTGCACCTCCGCCTCTTCGAACGCGAACTGCGGCACGGCGGGCGAGGCGCCCGGCTTCCCCAGTCCGACCACGATCCGCCCCTGACTCCGGGGCTCGCCGGGCAGTTCGCCACGTACGACCACGACGGGACAGCGCGCACGGGCGGCCACAGCGAGACTCACCGATCCGAGCAGCGTCCCGGCCACCGATCCCAGCCCGCGGCTGCCGACGACCACCGCGGCGGCGCCGTCGCTCTCCTCCACGAGGGCCCGGGCGGCGCCCTCAGGTGACACCTCCGTCGTGACCTCGACCCGGGGTGCCCGGGCCCTGGCGCGTTCGGCTGCGGAAGCGACGACGTGCTCCGCTTCGACGGTGCCGCCCGCCGGCCGCTTACGGGTGAGGGACGGAGCCGGACTGTCGTACCGGGACCACTTGGACGCGTGGACGATCCTCAGCGGCAGCCCGCGGGCGGAGGCCTCGTCGGTGGCCCAGTCCACCGCGCGCAAGGCCTGGTCGGAACCGTCCGTGCCGACGATCAGCGGACGCATCGGCATCGCCATCACCGTCCTTGGTCGAGCGATCCTGACGGGCGGGCCGCACGGCGCCCCCGCGTTCCGGACCGGGACTTTCACCGTCGCGCCACCGGGCCGTCTCGGCAACCGGAGGCGAAAGCCGGTCCGACGCCATCACCTTGACCAGAACGTCGGTCGCGGCGCGCTGCACGTCATCTCTGCAGGGCCCCGCTGACGGGTTAGGCCCCGGCTGCCGTTTCCAGCAGGGTTTGCACGATCGGCGGGTCGGATCGTCGTTGGATCGCACTCGCCCTGCGGGGCCATGCGGGCCGGGTGCGCGCAAGGCACGGCGGGCTGCCGTGGCCGGCGGCGGAAGCGGCGCCGGACCCCTGTGGCAGGTTCACCGCCGCCGGGGGATCGTGGGAAAGGGCGAGTGGCCTTGGCGGGCGACGCGAAGGAGGCGGCTGATGCAGCACCGGACCGTCCACGATCTGATGACCCGGGCCGTGGTGCGCGTACACCGCGACACCGGGTTCAAGAAGATCGCACAGATCCTGGCCGAGTACGACATCACAGCGTTGCCCGTGGTCGACGATGACGAACACCCTGTCGGTGTCGTCTCCGAAGCCGACCTGCTGGGCAAGGAGGCCGGGCATCCCGATCCCGCGGGTCTTCTGCCGTCCCGGGAGCCACGGCCGGGTAGTCGCGTCCCGACTGAGGCCGACACTGCCGACGAGCTGATGACCAGCCCTCCCGTGGTGGCCCGCCCCGAGTGGAACGTCGTGGAGGCGGCCCGCGTGATGGCGGACAAGCAGGTCAAGAGGCTTCCCGTCGTGAACGAGGCCGACCGCTTGGTCGGGATCCTGAGCCGCGCCGACCTGGTACGCGTGTTCCTCCGCCGGGACGACGCCATAAAGGAGGAGATCACCCGCGACGTTCTGGAACGCACCCTCGGCCTTGCCGCGAGCCAGCTCGCGGTCGAGGTGCAGGAGGGCTGCGTGACCCTTCGCGGTGAGGTGACCCCGGTGCATCTCATCGCGGTGATAGAACGCTTGTGCCAGGGAGTGGACGGCGTGGTGAAGGTGCGGAGCCACCTGACCGGACGGCCGGAGACGGCATCCGCCAGGGCCGGCCTGCCGTGAGCCGCGGGGGCGGGCGCCCGAGCCCCTCAAGGAGAGGGTCGGACGCGGCGACCGGGGCGGCGTCATGACGACAGCGCGACCCCGGCTGCTGTCCGTCCTTCCGGCCCCCGGATACGAGCGGATGATGGAGCACTCCCATGAAGTGCGCTTCGCCAAGGGAACGCGCATCTTCGAGGAGGGCCGTTCGGCTCACTGCTTCTGGATCGTCCGCTCCGGCACCGTCGACCTCGATCTGCATGTGCCCGGCCGGCAGCCCGTGATCGTGGAATCGCTCCATGCCGAGGACCTGCTCGGATGGTCGTGGCTGTTCCGTCCGCACGTCCGGACTCTCGGGGCCAGCGCCTTCACCTCCGTGGGAGCGCTGGAGTTCGACGCTCGGGCCGTACGGGCGTTGTGCGACGAGGACCCGGAGCTCGGACGGGCTCTGAACCACTGCGTCGCCGAGATCATCGCGGGACGGCTCATCGCCGCACGCTGGCGGCTTCTCGATCTGTACGGCCCGCAGGGCAGCGGGCCTCGTCCATGACGCCATGACGCCCCTTGTCGCTCCCGGCCCTCGGACCAGTGACCGACAGGGGCCGGTAAGGCCGACCTCCGCACAGCAGTTCCAGAAGGTACGCCATGCCAAGAACGCCAGACGACGACGTCCCAGGTCCGGCGGTGGACCCCCGCGAGCCGCTGTCGCAGCTGCGCAAGGAGCTGGAGACCGGGGAGAGCGGCCTCTCAAGCCGGGAGGCTGCTCGGCGGCTGACCGTCTACGGCGCCAACGAGGTGCGCCGTGAGCATCGCGGCTGGTTCTGGCGGGAGCTTCTGCGACAGGTCGTACATCCCCTCGCGCTGCTTCTGTGGGGAGCGGCAGTGCTCGCGCTCGTCGCGGGCACCCCGGTCCTGGCGGAAGCGATCGTCGCCGTCATCGTCCTGAACGCGGCCTTCGCCATCCTCCAGGAACGCCAGGCAGAACGAGCGGTCGAGGCACTGACCGGCTACTTGCCCGATCAGGCACAGGTCGTCCGCGACGGCAGGCGCCATGCCGTCGACGCCGTCGAGTTGGTCCCAGGCGATCTGATCGTGCTGGAGGAAGGCGTCAAGGTACCCGCGGACGCCCGGTTGACCGACGGAGCGCTCGAAGTCGACCTGTCGATGCTGACGGGCGAGTCGGAGCCGGTAGAGCGGGTGGCCGGCGGCTCGCAACCTGGTGTGCCGCCGCTGCGGGAGTCCAACCTGGTCTTCAGCGGCACCACCTGCGTGGGCGGGGAAGCGAAGGCCGTCGTCTTCGCAACCGGTGCGCACACCGAACTCGGACGCATCGCGGCACTCAGTCAGAGAACCCGCCGGGAGGAGAGCCCGCTCGAGGCGCAGGTCAAGCGCGTCGCCTGGTTCATCGCCGCGGTCGCCGTCGGTCTGGGCACGGCCTTCCTGGGAGTGGGAGCGGCTGCCGGGCTCCCGCTGACCGATGCGTTGACGTTCGCCATCGGGCTGCTGGTGGCCAACGTCCCCGAGGGTCTCCTGCCCACGATCACTCTCGCACTCGCGCTGGGCGTACGCCTCCTGGCCCGCAACGGCGCCGTGGTCAAGCGTCTCAGCGCCGTGGAGACGCTCGGCTCGACGGACGTCATCTGCACCGACAAGACCGGAACGCTGACCCGCAACCGGATGCGCCTGAGCACCATGTGGACACCCGAGGGGGGAGATTCAGCGTCCGGGACGGCATCCCTGGCCGAGACGATGGCGGAATGCACGACGGTCACCGCGGGCGAGGACGGAAGCCTCCGGGGCGATCCGACCGAGATCGCGCTCGTCGAAGGTGCGGCCCGGCTGAACCGGGCACCTGACCTCGAAGAGCGTGACGCCCGCCGGGTGGCGCTCTTCCGTTTCGACCCCCGCCTGCGGCTGATGTCCGTGGTCACCCGAAGCGGCGACCGCCTCGCCGTACACGTCAAAGGCGCGCCGGAGGCGGTGCTCCCCCGCCTGGCGGAACAGCGGGACCGTCAAGCCCTCCTGGCGACTGTGACCGGCATGGCGGAACGAGGTCTTCGTGTCCTCGCTGTGGCCACGCGCGGGCTTCCCGCGGGGAGCCCGGTACCTCAGGTACGCGAAGAGGCCGAGACGCGTCTGCAACTGGTGGGACTCGTCGGGCTGTACGACCCGCCGAGGCCGGAGGCCGCCGACGCGGTCCGCCGCTGCCATGAGGCGGGGATGCGTGTGCACATCGTCACCGGCGACAACGGGGTCACCGCATCAGCCGTGGCACGTGAAGTGGGGATCGGCTCTCCGGAACTGCGCGTCGTCGAGGACGCGGGTGCTGTGACCGACCGTCAGCTGGACGAGTTGCTGACGGCCGGGACGGAGGTCGTCTTCGCGCGCTCCTCCCCCGAGACCAAACTCCGGGTTGCCGACGCGTTGCGGGCCCACGGGCAGATCGTCGCGATGACAGGGGACGGCGTGAACGACGCTCCCGCTCTGCACCGGGCCCACATCGGCGTCGCGATGGGCAAGTCCGGTACGGACGTGGCCCGCGAAGCCTCCACGATGGTGCTGACCGACGACGATTTCGCGACCATCGTCACCGCTGTCGAGTCGGGCCGCCAAGTCTATGAAAACGTACGGAAGTTCATCCTCTACATCTTCGCCCACGCCGTCCCCGAAGTCGTTCCCTTCCTGCTGTTCGCCCTGTCGGGCGGCGCGATTCCTCTGCCGCTGACCGTGCTGCAGATCCTCGCCATCGACCTGGGCACGGAGACCCTGCCCGCGCTGGCCCTCGGCCGGGAGCCCGCCGAACCGGGACTGATGTCCGGACCACCGAGACGGAGCGGCCAGGGTGTCATCACCAAGGATCTGCTCGTCCGGGCGTGGGCGTACCTCGGGCTGATGTCCGCCGTCCTGGTGACCGGCGCCTTCTTCTACGTCCTGTGGCGGGCCGGGTGGGGACCGGGAGATTCGACCGCGCCCGGGAGCGGCCTCCACCACGCATACCTCACCGCCACCACCACGACCTTCGCCGGGATCGTCATGTGCCAGGTAGGCACCGCTCTCGCTGCGCGTACCGACCACGCCTCCCTGCGGCAGGTGGGTCTTTTCACCAACCCGTTGCTGCTGGCCGGGATCGGCTTCGAGCTCGCATTCACAGCGGTGGTGATCTGGGTGCCGCCCGTCCAGGACATCTTCGGCACCACTTCACTGCCCGTCGAGGTCGTGGGGATCATCGCCACGTTCCCGGTGATCGTCTGGGGCACCGACGAGCTGCGTCGCCGTCACCGCCGTCACCGCGGTCACTGTCGTCGCAGCCAGGCCGCAGGCCCCGCCGCTTCCTGACGGCTGCGGCCTCCGGGCAGCACGGGGAGCCCGGTTGCGCTCCACCACTCGGGGACGGCCGGGGACGGCCGGGAACGCCGTGGAACCGGTTGCAGACCCGCTTCCGGGACGTTGGTCCCCCTCTCGCGACTCGTTGGACTCAAGCCGCTGGAGGAAAAGCACCGGACCATGGCAGTCGACGGCACGGGCGAGCCTAGGAGGGGCCATGTCGCGATCAGTAACCGTGGGGCTGGACCGCACTCCGGCCAGCCGTGCCGCTGCCGAATGGGCAGCGCACGAAGCCCTGATCCGGAAGGTTCCGCTGCACTTGGTCCGGGTTCTGGACGTCGACATGGACGGTGACCGAGCAGCCCTGGAGCGTCAGGGCCGGTTGATCACCGATGAAGTGGCGGACGACCTGGCCGTCGGGTTGCCGCAGCTCTCCACAGTGGGCCAGGTGCTTGCGGGAAGGCCCTCCGACGTGCTCTGTGACATCTCCGAGGAGACGGACCTGCTGGTGCTGGGTTCGCGGGGCCTGGGAGGCATCGCGGGTTTCGCCCTGGGCTCGATGGCGCTGGCCACCGTGGCTCACGCCACGTGCCCAGTCGTCCTGATCAGGTCGCAGGCTGAAGAAGCGAACGGTGAGGACCGGCTCTCCCCGTACGCCGCTGCTGAAGCGCGGCCACCGGTGGTGCTGGGCCTGGACCTCGGTCGCCCGTGTGACGAACTCCTGGAGTTCGCCTTCCAGTCCGCTGCCCGGTACGGCGTGCCGCTGCGCGTGCTGCACGCCTGGCAGCTTCCGCCGGTCTTCGGTGCGGCTCCCACGTACCCCGTCGGCACGGAGATCACGGAGGATCTGCAGAACCGGACGAACATGGAGCTCAGAGAAGCCCTGCGCCCCTGGCACGACAAGTTCCCGGAAGTGCGCCTGACGCACCGGGCGATTCTGTGCCGACCCTCCGAGATGCTTCTGGAGGCCGCCTCAGAGGCGTCGCTGCTCGTGATCGGCAGGCGCACGCGGCAGGCGAGAGCGGGCACCCACCTCGGCCATGTCGCTCATGCCGCCATCCACCATGTGAAGACCCCGCTCGCGGTCGTGGCTCACGAGTGACCGGCAGCACCCGGCATCCTGGCGACGTCCTGTCGAGTGTTGGCCAAGGGTGGGGCCGAGGCGGGGCGCCGGGTCTGCTCCGGGTGGGGAGGCCCTTCGGACTATGAGAGGGAGAGCTGGACCAGCCCTCCCTCTCATATGCGCTCCCTGGCAGCGAGCAGCGCGGCGGCGATCTCACGTCCCCAGGCACGTATCTCCTGCTGGTTCCTGAAGTCGCCACCCATCCTCTCCTTCAGCATCTGACCTGCAAGGAATCCGGTGGCCCCGTCCGTCAACCGCCCGCCGAAGGTGCGGTGCTCCTCGGCGCCGAGGCGCTTTGCGAGGCGAGCGACCTGGGGCGGTGGCGGAAGCTCGCTGCGTGCGGCGGACAGGTCCAACGGCCCGCTGCTGAAGAGCCACACCGGAACCCGGACCAGTTCATGGTGGTGCCGGCGGGCGAAGCTGTTCGCTCCCCGGCGCCACCGTCCGACGTAGAGGGCGGAGCCCAGGACCACAGCGTCGTAGGGCGAGAGATCCTTCACGTCCTCGGCGGCGGAGATGTCCGGGTGCAGCCCCCGGTCCCGCATGCCTGCCCCGATCCACGACGCGATCTCGGACGTGGAGCGGTTCCTGCTGCTGTAGGCGACGAGTACGCGCGGTGAAGCCATCGGCTGCCCCTTCGCATGTGCGTCTTCTCAGAGCCAGCATCGAGCGGTCCTGCCGCGCGAGCCAGTTCCGAAGGGGGCGGATGGCGAGGGCCGACGGTCCCGGCTCGTCGTACGTCGGCCGCCGATGCCGGTAACGCCCCGCCGGCCCCCGGGCCCCCGGCCCCCGGCCGATGCCTGCGTCACGCCCGGAGCAGGCGCTCGCGGTGGTGTCACCCGTCCGCCGGACACCGTCCGCGGGCTCGGCTGGCGACCACACGGGGGCGGTGCTGTTCTGGGGACGGTGCCGCATCCGGAAGGGCCCGACGCCGGACGCGGCGGGGCTGCACCGACGGAGGTGAGTGCGCCGTGGAGGAGCGATCCGTCGTCGTGGGTGTCGACGGCTCCCTCGAGAGCCTGACGGCGGCCGAGTGGGGAGCCGCAGAGGCCGCCTCCCGGAGGGTCACGCTGCGCCTCGTGTGCGTCTCCCAGGCGCAGAGCGTCAGGGAGGAGTGGCCTGTGCGGCTGGAGGAGGACGGGGGTTCACATCCGCAGGCTCGGCAGGTGCTCGCCGAGGCGAGGCGACGTGCCGTCTCCGGCCGGCCGGGAATCAGAGTGACCGAGGATCTGGTGGCCGGGTCCGCCGTGAGGTCGCTGCTGAAGGCAGCCGGGGACACGGGCCTTCTCGTCCTCGGCTCCCGTGGGCTCGGCCCCGTCGCCGGCTTCGTCGTCGGATCGGTGGGGATCTCGGTCATCGCTCATGCCCGCACGCCGGTGGTCTCCGTCCGCCGCCAGGATCGGACTGCGATCGACGACGCCCCGGTCGTGGTCGGTCTGGACCTTGAGCACGGCTGCGCACCCGTACTCGACTTCGCCTTCGAGACGGCGGCTCGCCGGGGAGCCGTCCTGCGCGTCGCGCATGCCTGGTCGCAGCGGTCGCTGTACGGCTATCCGTCGGCGCTGCCCGACTCCAGCGGCGTGGACGCCGCTGACGGCGAGGTCCACTCCCATTACAGGCGGGTGCTGCACCCGTGGCGGCGCAGGTACAGCGCCGTGGCGGTCGAGGAACACCCGGCGCGCGCCGATGCGGCTCCGCACCTGCTGCGTCTTGCTGCCGACGCCTCGCTGCTCGTCGTGGGCCGCCGCACGCGCGGGCACCCTTTCCCCACCCGCATCGGGCCGGTCACCCACGCGGTCCTGCACCACGTGGCGTGCCCGGTCGCCGTGGTCCCCCACGAGTGACCCTCCTCGGCTCACTGTCCGCAGGTGCTCGTACCGGTGCTGACCCCTGGAGACGGGTTCGGTCGATCGCGGCCGGCAGCAACGGGAGAGCCGTCAGCGCAAGCAGTTGATCTTGGTCGTCCCGGGATCGCGGTCGGCGCTGATATCGGCGAAGGACGGTGCTCGACGCGCCTAGGATTGCGAAGGTGACGGCAGAAGTCAGTGACATCGAGAAGGCAGCCGGTGTGCTGCGCAGGGGCGGTCTGGTGGCCCTCCCGACCGAAACCGTCTACGGTCTGGGCGCCAACGCCGAGGACCCCGCCGCGGTCGCGCGCATCTTCCAGGTCAAGGGACGTCCCCCCTCCCACCCGCTGATCGTCCACATCGGCGGCGCGGAGCATCTGGACGACTGGGTCCAGGACGTGCCTGCGACAGCGCGCCTGCTGGCCGAGCGCTTCTGGCCGGGACCGCTCACGCTGGTCCTGCGGCGTGGTCCCCGCGTGCCTCTCGAAGCGACAGGCGGTCTCGAGACGGTGGCCGTGCGCGTGCCCGACCACCCCGTCGCGCTCGCGCTGCTGTCGGCCTTCGGCGGAGGTATCACGGCTCCGTCCGCCAACCGCTTCGCCTCGGTCAGCCCCACAACGGCGGACCATGTTCGTACGGAGCTGGGCGATGGCGTCGATTTCGTGCTGGACGGCGGCTCCTGCGAGGTCGGTGTCGAGTCGACCATCGTCGATGCCACGGGTGACGCCCCGAGCATTCTTCGGCCCGGCGGGGTGACGCGTGAGGAACTCGAAGTGGTGCTGGGGTGCTCGCTTGCGGCCCCGTCAACGAGCCGTGTCCGGGTTCCGGGGCAGCATCCGTCGCACTACGCCCCGGGTGCCCGGGTCGTCCTCGTCGAGCCGGAGAAGCTCGTCGCCGAAGCGGAGCTGGCGCAGGAGCGGGGGCACCGGGTGGGCGTCTTTCTGCCTGCCTCCTTCGCCGACGCCGAGGTGAAGGTGCATGCCGTGGCGGCCCTCCCCGCCTCGATGGCCGACTACGCGCGCGGACTGTACGGATTCCTGCGCGAACTCGACCAGCAGGACTGCGACCTCATCGTCGCGTCCCTGCCGGTGGAGGAGGGGCTGGGAGTGGCGATCGCCAACCGGCTCCGCCGCGCCGCGGGACCCCGGGCCACCGTGTGACTGGCGAAGCCGGCGGCACGGGCCCGCCGGCTTGCGATGTCTTGACCGTTTCGCGCGATATGCGCAACCCGTAAACAGTCCAGGGTGCGGCCCTGCGGGCGCTTGGAGCGGCACATTGCCGCGCACAGCAGAAGACCCCCTGATCCGCTGTAACGCCAGATCAGAGGGCCTTTTGGGTACGTGTCCCGGAAAGTACCCCCGGCAGGATTCGAACCTGCGCACACGGCTCCGGAGGCCGTTCGAGTCCCAGGAGTTATCGCAGGTCAGAGCGCTAGGTGATGGGGTGTCATTCGCTCTGTCCCACAAGTAGCCCACGGCCTCGAACCCGCTAGATTTCAGCAGATTTGCGTGCTGTACCGACACATGGCCCTCGACGAGAAGGGTGCTTGTTTCGAGCGGTGCGTTTCACAGTCGAATGGTGAGCCCCTGCAAGGTGCGCCGCAACAGACACAGGCGATTGAGCGCCCGTTTCCTCTTGAGACCGCGCCAACCTTGGCGAGAACGCTCATGGTCATCCCCTTGGCTCTCTTGGTAGTACGGAACCCGAGTTCTGGACGGCGCCGAGATAGCGGGGGATATGGGCTGGCAGGAAGAGGTCGTCACAGCACTGGACGCCTGGGTGGCGCAGGAGGGCCTGCCAGCCCGAGAGCCACGTTGGCGGCCCCTGGGGCGGGCGGTAAGGGGCAGAAAGCCAGGAGAGTACGTCGTCGACGTGCGTGGCTCTGACATCGCGACGGACCAACTCCAAGGCGACAGTCTGAGGCTGGCAGGCCCGGACGAAGGGGACGTCGACGCTGGGCATTCGGTGCTCGACGTCTTCAAGGACGGTACTGCCCTGCGGGTACGTGTGGCCGAGTTCGCAGACCCCTCCGATCCGCAGGTATGGGTGAAGCCGCAGCCCACCGTGTTCCTGGTGAAGGCCCTTCGAGACGGCATGGCATCGCTCACCGAGGCACCTCTGGCACACGTCATGGCGCGTGGAGAAGCGGGTGCGGGGAGGCTCGCACCGAGCGGAGGTCGGGCGGGTGTGTTGTTGCCTGCACAGGATCTCGCGTACCGCGCGTGCACAGGGGAGGGCCTGTGGCTGGTATGGGGCCCGCCCGGGACCGGCAAGACCACTGTTCTCAGGCGAGCCATCGGCGATCTCGTCGCGCGGGGCAAGCGGATCCTGCTGGTCTCGGCTACGAACATTGCCGTGGACAACGCTCTGTGGGGTGTGGTGAAGGAGCGGCGGCACTCCGACGGCGAGATTGTGCGGGTAGGGCCGCCCCATCTGCGTGAGGTCGCGGAGGACCCAAGTGTCTGTCTGACACTGATGGTCCGCGAGAGGCTCGCGGATGCGGAGGAAAAGCGCAGGAATGTGGCTACGCAGCTCGCTGATGGTCGGGAGCGAGCCCGCCGTCTTGCGGAACTGGAGCGGGGTCTCAAGGACTTCGATCACGTGACGTATGCAGCCGACCGCTCCCGTCTCGATGACCCTGCCCGTACTTCCGAGGCGCTGGCGCGAGCGCACGAGCAGGTTCGCCACGAGGTGCACGCCGCAGGCGAACGGATCGCACGGCTGGAACAGGAACAGACACAGGCAGCTGACGAGGTGCTTGCGACCGAACGAGCGCGAGCCGACTGGTCGGCGCACGACGAAGCGCAGGCCAAGCTTGCCGAGATACGGGAGGCCGTGACGGGCCTGGAGGCGAAGGCCCTGCTTGCCGAGGGCGTCTGCAATGCAGCCGAGCAACGACTCGGCGAATTGGAACAACTCAAAGGCTTCGCGAAGCGCAAGGCGAAGCGTGAGACGGTGACAGCCCGTTCCCAGGCCGAGGAAGCCCGTCGGTCTGCTGAGGAGGCGGAGGAAAAGGCAGCGAGAGCACGTGATGTGCTCGCGCGCACGGAGAGTCAGTTGGAGCCGCGGATTGCCGACCTCCGTGCCCGAATCCCCTTCAGCAAGGAAGAGATCGAACGCAGGCAGCAGTTCTTGCGCACCATCGAGGCAGACCTTCAGAAGACGAGGCGCATCGCCGACACCGCAAGCGCGCGGCTGCTCCCGCTGGAGAAGGAGCTCGGCCTGGCGCAGGAGGCCGAAGCACGCGTAGCAGAGGCCCTTGGCCTCGGTCATCCCCAACGCCACGCTATGGCTTCGGCGTTGAAATTGCAGGTCGCGGAAGACGAGAAGAAAAGGCCGGCCCTGGAACGACGTCACCGCGAACTGCAGGACCAGTACGACAAGCTCTCACGGGACGCCCAGGGCGAGATCATCCGCAGCGCGAAGATCGTGGCCACCACACTCGCCCGATTCCGCACCACCACAGCGGTATTCGAGGGCGAGTACGACGTCGTCCTGGTCGACGAGGCCGGAGCGGCGACACTCCCCGAAGTGCTCCTCGCGGTGGGCAAGGCGAAGACCACAGCCGTACTGCTGGGTGACTTCATGCAACTCGGACCCGTCCTCCCGAAATTGGACGGCGAGAAACGGCCGGACATCGCGCGCTGGATCCTGCGCGACGTGTTCGAGCACTTCGGCATCGACTCTCCTGCGGCCGCCACGAACCACGACGGCTGTGTCGTCCTCGACGTCCAGCACCGCTTCGGCCACGACATCATGAGCCTCGCCAACACCCTGGCTTACGACGGCGTCCTCAAGCCCGGGCCCGGGATCGAACGTCGGGCCGCGCTGCGCAAGACGGACGACCCCGAAGTTGTGATCATCGACACCGACGGACTCCAGAGTCTCGCCCAGGCCCACCGTACGGGGCGACGCAAAGGGTGGTGGCCGGCGGGATCCCTGCTCGCGCGAGCGCTGATCGACCTGCACGACGAGGACGGCGAGGTCGCAGGAGTGGTCACGCCGTACCCGGTACAGGCAGAGGCGACTCTCGAAGCACTCCGCGACACCGAGGGCAGTAGCGGAGGCCTGCTGGCCGAAGTAGGCACAGCCCACCGCTTCCAGGGCCGCGAATTCCCCGTCGTGGTATTCGACACGGTCGAGGACGACTACGGCGACGGCCTATGGATGGCTCACTCCTCCCGCTCTCCCGACGCGACGACATGGGCCCGCAACGGCATGCGGCTCTTCAACGTCGCTGCCACCCGCGCCCAGACCAGGCTGTACGTCATCGGAAGCCGCAGGCGCATCCAGGCCGCTGACGCGAACACACCGATGGGAGCCCTCGCGGAGCTGATCCGCACACAGCGCGCCCGTTCCGTCCCCGCCACCGGACTCATCGCACCCAACGGCCAAGTCTCACCGGATCTGGGCCAGTTCAGCTCCCGACTCGCGGATGTCCTCTCTCGCCACGTCGAGGTATCCGACATCGATGACGAGATGTCCTTCTACGACACCTTCGCCGGCCGTCTCGCCAAAGCCGAGACGTCGCTGTGGATTTGGTCTCCCTGGACGGCGAAGCGGCTTGTCAGCCTGCTGCCCGTGCTGGAAGATGCCGTACGCCGGGGCGTCCGTGTGACCGTGTTCGTCCGCGACCCCTACGACACCGGCCAGAAGAAGCAGACCGAACTCCTCAGGCAGCTTCGGGCCGTGGTGCCGACTGTCGTATCCGTCAACGTCATGCACCAGAAGATCGTCGTCATCGACGAACGCACCGTCCTGCTCGGCAGCCTCAACTCCCTTTCGCAGAGCCGCTCACGTGAAGTCATGCTGACAATCAAGGGTGGCCATTTCGCCCGCAAGATCCTTGCCCACGAACACGCGGAGGATTTCGCAAAGCCCCCTCGGTGCGGCGCGTGCAGGGGAGACGAAGTGGACCTGCGTCGCAGAAGGAACGCAGACTGGTACTGGCGGTGCTTCAACCGAACGTGCTCGGGACGGAAAGCCAACAAAGCATGGGAAGCGCCCGTGCGGTTCTCCCGAGGACGCAGGTAAACCGGCCGGTCGGCGACGCCTCGGTCGGACCGGAGACCTCGTCAGGGTGCTCAGATCTCCGCATCGCCGCCATTCGCCAGTGGAGCCGAGGTAGGCCAGAGTCAGGCGCCGGTCTTCCGGGGACGTTTCCGCCGGACTTCGGGTAGCAATTGCATCGCCATCACAGTGCCGTCTTCTCGAATCGAGACCGGGCCGTCGTAGTCGTCCTTGCCTCGGGCAGAGCGCCACGTCGCTCGGAGAGCATGTGCTTCGCGCCGGTACCGCTCAACATCTCCGTCGCGGAGATACTTGAACAGGTCCGCGGCGAGTCCTGAGAATGCCTCGACGCGCTTGCCGTTCAGCCGGAAGACGTGGTCCGTGCCGATGAAGCGGATACCTCGGATCTGGGGGTCGATATCCTGCACGATGCCGGTTCCCGCATGCGTAAAGCCCTCGAAGTGCCGCTTCCCCTGGCGCCCGGTCAGGTACTGCGCCGTGGGCTCCCCTCCACCGGTGAACGCCATCAATCCGGCCGCCCCCGCCCTGAGCAGTGCCCGCCGGAACCAGGCTTGATCCTCCGGCAGAACCTGGAAGCCACTCACACGCTGTTCGTCGCCGTTGTCGTCGGCAGGTATGCGAACATCCGGGTAGATGTTCCGGTCCTCAAGGCACAGATTCGCGTCCGCTCCGGGATCCTCCGGCGCAACGTGCAACGTGCCATCACCGGGAGCGTGCAGCATGTGAACAGTGATGCCGCCCTGGCCGAGAAGCTCCGTCGAGACCACCAGACACGGTGTCTGGTTCCACGGGCCCACATGCACCGCTTCGACCTGAGCCGAAGCACCTGCCAGCTGGGTGTAGGCATACGAGGTCTTGCTGTGGCTGCCCCTGCACGCGACGGGAAACACTTTCGAAGGCTGCCCCGGCTTCCACGCCTCTAACAGGAAGTCCGGGCGGAGGCGGACCCAGTCGCGCCGCTTGACGTCCTTGCCCACCAATGCCCATCCGGCCTGCAACGCGATGCCGGCGTCGAGGAGCGACACGGAGTGATCCGGGTACCGCTTTCGGACGACACGCTCAGCCACAGCGAGCGCGAAACCGACCCCCAACTCACCGGACTGCACCGTCTTGTAGTGGCGCGCAGGATTCAGTCCCTCCTCCGAGAGGGCTATGTACTGACTGGACCTGCCTTCCAGGGCCTGGCAGTACTTCAGACAGCCCCAGTGTTCGGCCAGCCCCCGACCCGCACCCTGCCGGGCCAGAACGGTGGCCCGCCCGAGAGCGTGCAGTACCTCCCACGGAGTCAGCTCGACCGACAACCCGACCTCATTGGCGGAAAGCCCACGAAGCCCCGGCTTGCGACGTAACGGCTCACGGTTGTCTTCTCGCCGCTGCTGGTCATCCTTCGCAGCCGCGGAGGCGACGGCACCGGCCAGTGCTGCGCTCGAATTCACCTGTACATTCCAGGACTTCCCCAGATCGTTCAGTACCTCTGCTGCGTCCTTCATCGCACTCCCCCTGCAGCCTCTTGACTCGCGGTACAACGAAGGCCCCGACAGTAGTGCTGGATCGAGGAGCGCACACAAGTGCGCAAAGCGGCACGACACCGTGTGCGTTTCACAGCACGATCGAGGCATCGGTGCTGGTCACATCGTGATCACGAAAAAGCGGTGCACGAGCGGCCAAACTCGCTCAACGGCCTCGTGGCAGCGCACCGCGACACAACGAAAGGCCGCTGACCTGCACAAATTCATCGATCAAGCCGCGCATGACGCGCCGCTCCGCACGAAAAGAGCAACGGTCCACAGACCGTGTGTGTTTCGGCGCGCATGCAAGAGGCTCTGACCAGTATTCCTGCTGGTCAGAGCCTTGATCGGAAGTACCCCCGGCAGGATTCGAACCTGCGCACACGGCTCCGGAGGCCGTTGCTCTATCCCCTGAGCTACGGGGGCTCGTCGGCGCTTCTCGGCGGCGACAGGAAGAACAGTACCAGCTCGGTGGTGGTGCGTCGGAACCGGGTTTCAGGGCTTGACGCCCGCCTGGGGGCCGGTGTGGATGTTGTGACGGTGCTGCCGCCCGCAGGGGTGGAAAAGGGCAAAACCCGGACGACGGGGGAGTGGTAAGCCTAGGCTTAGTCGCGTGCCAGGTATGTCCGGCCGGGTTCTTGTCGTGGACGACGACAAGGTTGTCCGGCAGCTGATCAAGGTCAATCTCGAGCTGGAGGGCTTCGAGGTCGTGACCGCCACCGACGGCGTCGAGTGCCTGGACGTCGTGCACGGTGTCCGTCCCGATCTCGTCACGCTCGACGTCGTGATGCCCCGTCTCGACGGTCTGCGCACGGCCGCCCGCCTCCGCTCCGACCCCCGTACGCGCCACATCCCCGTCGCCATCGTGAGCGGGCGCTCCCATCTCGGCGACGGCGAGGGGCGTGAGCCGGAGGTGGACGCCCTTCTGGCGAAGCCCTTCGAGCCGTCCGAACTGGTCCGAATGGTACGGCAGTTGACGGGCGCCGACGTCGGCAGCGAGACGTCCGAGGAGGAGGGGGAGGAGCCGGCCGTGGGGCCGGCCCGTCCCTGAAGCGCGCCCCGCGCGCCTCTTCCCGCCTGTCCCTCGGCCGGCTGCCGGGTACGGATTCGGTGCTCGCCCCGTGGCCGCCGGTCGCCGCGCACGCACCCACCGTCACCAGCGGTTACGTCGCCATGCCGCCCTCACGGGGCCTGTTCAGACGTCTCACTGCCCGGCCGTCTCCCTCTCGGGTAAACCGGTTCGCGCGCACCCACCCCCTCTCCCATACGCTTGCTCCGTGACACCCGCCCAGCTCTCCCGCACTGTCCTGCGCACAGTGCGTTGCGCCGCCGCGAAGGGGGAGCTCCCGCTCTCCCCGCGTGACGGCCTCGGGCCGCGCGGGCGGGTGGTGGTGGAGGCTCCGCCGAGGCGGGGCGAGGGGGACTACTCCGTCAACGTCGCGTTCCATGTCGCGCAGGCGTGCGGCGCACCGCCGCACGAGGTGGCCCGGATCCTCCGGGCCGGGCTCGCCGGGCAGGACGGCGTGCGAGGCGTGGAGGTCACCGGTGGCGGCTTCCTCAACGTGACGCTGGAGGAGGGGGCCAGGGCGGCGCTGGTCGACGAGCTGGCCCGGTCCGGGGCCGCCCCGGCCGGTGCCGACGATCCCGCCACCGACATCGCGCGGTGGAGCGCCGCCACGGGGGACGCCCCTGAGGCGCTGGCCGTGCGGACGTCCCGCTCCAGCGCGCTCTTCCACGTCCAGTACGCGCACGCCCGCACCCGCGCCCTCGTACGCAACGCCCGCGATCTGGGCTTCCGCGGCGACGCGTACGCGTGCGTTGCCGACCGGGACGACGGCGCGGACGTCGGGCACGACCACGGGCGCGCCCCCGCCCCGGCGCGCAGCCCGTACGGCAGCCCCAGCGCACGCGCCCTGCTCGCGCTCCTCGCCGACCACCGGCGCGTCAGTGAGCAGTTCGGCCCGGCCAGGCATGCCCGTCACCTCGTGTCCGTGGGAGACGCCTTCTTCGAGTTCCACGACCGATGTCCGCCCCTGCCCCGCGGCGACGAGAAACCCGGGGCCGCCCACCGCGCCCGGATGGCCCTGGTCGAAGCCACCGGGGCGGTGCTGGCAGGCGGCCTGTCCCAGCTGGGCGTCACCGCGCCCGCCCGCCTCTGAGTGTCCGCGTGAGACCGAGGCGGGCCCCGACCGACTTCGCTCCAGTCCCACGGCCGGACGCCGCCGCCCGGCGAGCGGCCGGCCCCCGGGACGTCCGAGACTTCGCAAAGGACGCACAACCGACATGAATCCGCACCACCCCCACGCGCACAGTGAGAGCGAGGCCCCCGTATGAGCCGCTCCGCACACCCCGCAGGCCCGCGGTACGCCGATGTGCTGCCCGAGGGGCACTACACCGCGCCGCCCGCCGACCTCAACGCGCTGGACCCGAAGGTCTGGCCCCTCACGGCGGCCCGTTCCGCGACCGGAGCCGTCAGCGTCGGCGGCCTCGGTCTGGCCGAGCTGGCCGAGGAGTTCGGTACGGCGCTCTTCGTGCTCGACGAGGACGACTTCCGCACCCGCTGCCGCGCCTGGCGCGACGCCTTCGGCCCGGACGCCGACGTCTTCTACGCGGGCAAGGCGTTCCTGTCCCGCGCCGTCGTGCGCTGGCTGACCGAGGAGGGGCTGAACCTGGACGTCTGCTCCGGCGGCGAGCTGTCGATCGCTCTCGCGGGCGGCATGCCGCCCGAGCGGATCGCCCTGCACGGCAACAACAAGTCGTCCGCCGAGCTCCACCAGGCGATCGAGGCGGGCGTGGGGCGCATCGTCGTGGACTCCTTCCAGGAGATCGTCCGCGTGGCCCGCATCGCCGAGCGGCTGGGCAGGCGGCAGCCCGTCCAGCTCAGGGTCACGGTCGGCGTCGAGGCGCACACGCACGAGTTCATCGCGACGGCGCACGAGGACCAGAAGTTCGGACTCGCGCTCGCCGGGGGCCAAGCGGCCGAGGCCGTGCGCCGGGTGCTGAAGCTGGACAGTCTGGAGCTGGTGGGCATCCACTCGCACATCGGCTCGCAGATCTTCGACACCTCGGGGTTCGAGGTGGCCGCGCACCGGGTCGTCGGCCTTCTCGCGGAGATCCGCGACGAGCACGGCGTCGAACTGCCGGAGATCGACCTCGGCGGCGGGCTCGGCATCGCCTACACGTCCGAGGACGACCCGAGCGACCCGCACACCATCGCCAAGTCGCTCCGCGAGATCGTCGACCGCGAGTGCAGGGGGGCCCGGCTCGCGGTGCCGAGGCTGTCCGTCGAACCGGGCCGCGCCATCGTCGGCCCTTCGGCGTGCACGGTCTACGAGGTGGGGACGGTCAAGGAGCTGCCGGGGCTGCGTACGTACGTCAGCGTGGACGGAGGCATGTCGGACAACGTCCGCACAGCGCTCTACGACGCCGAGTACAGCGTCTCGCTGGTCTCGCGGGCGTCGGACGCCGAACCGATGCTCTCCCGCGTCGTCGGCAAGCACTGCGAGAGCGGGGACATCGTCGTACGGGACGCGTTCCTGCCGGCGGACGTCGCTCCGGGGGACCTGCTCGCCGTTCCGGCGACGGGCGCCTACTGCCGCTCCATGGCGAACAACTACAACCACGCGCTGCGTCCGCCCGTGGTCGCGGTGCGCGGCGGGGAGGCGCGAGTGATCATCCGCCGGGAGACGGAAGAGGATCTCTTGCGACTCGATGTCGGTTAGCGAGATATACGTCCCACATGTTGGAACGGGCGTCGATTCTCCCGTTCCTTACGTGAGACTGACTGCACAGGGAATGACGAGAGGCGAGGTCGGATGATGCGTACGCGTCCGCTGAAGGTGGCGCTGCTGGGCTGCGGAGTGGTCGGCTCAGAGGTGGCACGCATCATGACGACGCACGCCGAGGACCTCGCCGCGCGCATCGGCGCCCCCGTCGAGCTGGCGGGGGTGGCCGTGCGCCGCCCCGACCGGGTGCGGGAGGGCATCGACCCCGCCCTGGTCACCACGGACGCGGCCGCTCTCGCCCGGCGTGCGGACGTCGACGTCGTCGTCGAGGTCATCGGCGGCATCGAGCCCGCCCGCGCGCTGATCACCTCGGCCTTCGAGAACGGCGCGAGCGTGGTGACGGCCAACAAGGCGCTCCTCGCCGAGGACGGGCCCACGCTCCACGAGGCCGCGGAGAAACACGGCGCCGACCTGTACTACGAGGCCGCGGTCGCCGCCGCGATCCCGCTGGTCAGGCCGCTGCGCGAATCCCTGGCCGGCGACAAGGTCAACCGCGTCCTCGGCATCGTCAACGGCACGACGAACTTCATCCTCGACCGGATGGACTCCAGCGGCACCGGCTACGGCGAGGCGCTCGACGAAGCCACCGCCCTCGGATACGCGGAGGCCGACCCGACCGCCGACGTCGAGGGCTTCGACGCGGCCGCCAAGGCCGCGATCCTCGCCGGAATCGCCTTCCACACGCGTGTGCGCCTCGACGACGTGCACCGCGAGGGCCTCACCGAGGTGAGCGCCGCCGACATCGCCTCGGCGAAGCGCATGGGCTGCACGGTCAAGCTTCTGGCCATCTGCGAGCGCTCCGCCGACGGCCGCTCCGTCACGGCGCGCGTGCATCCGGCGATGATCCCGCTCAGCCATCCGCTCTCCAACGTCCGCGAGGCCTACAACGCGGTCTTCGTCGAGTCGGACGCCGCCGGCCAGCTGATGTTCTACGGGCCCGGGGCGGGCGGCGCGCCCACGGCCTCCGCCGTCCTGGGCGACCTGGTGGCCGCCTGCCGCAACAAGCTCAACGGCGGCCGCGGGCCGGGCGAGTCGTCGTACGCGCAGCTGCCGGTCTCGCCCATGGGCGAGGTGGTCACGCGGTACCACATCAGCCTCGACGTGGCGGACAAGCCCGGTGTCCTGGCCCAGGTCGCCACCGTCTTCGCGGAGCACGGCGTCTCCATCGACACCGTCCGCCAGCAGGGCAAGGACGGCGACGCATGGCTCGTCGTGGTCACCCACCGCGCGGCGGACGCCGCGCTCAGCGCGACCGTCGAAGCACTGCGCAAACTGGACACGGTGCGCGGCGTCGCCAGCATCATGCGGGTCGAGGGCGAATAGGGCAGCAGGGGAGTCGAAGGACAGTGACCACCATGGAAAGCGCAGCATCCGCAGCGGGGGCATCCGGAGCCTCGGCGGCGTCCGGACCGCCCGCCCGGGGAGCCGGGACGCGGCAGTGGCGAGGCGTCATCGAGGAGTACCGCGACCGGCTCGCCCTGGGCCCCGACACGGCTCCCGTCAGCCTGCGCGAGGGGGGCACGCCGCTCGTGCCGGCGCAGCTGCTCTCCGAGCTCACGGGCTGCGACGTCCACCTCAAGGTCGAGGGGGCGAACCCCACCGGTTCCTTCAAGGACCGCGGCATGACGATGGCCATCACGCACGCCAAGGAGGAAGGCGCGCAGGCCGTCATCTGCGCCTCCACGGGCAACACTTCGGCGTCGGCGGCCGCCTACGCCGTCCGTGCGGGAATGGTCTGCGCGGTCCTCGTCCCGCAGGGCAAGATCGCCCTGGGCAAGATGGGCCAGGCCCTGGTGCACGGCGCCAAGATCCTCCAGGTGGAGGGCAATTTCGACGACTGCCTCACTTTGGCGCGCGGCCTGTCCGACAAGTACCCGGTGGCGCTGGTCAATTCGGTCAACCCGCACCGCATCGAAGGCCAGAAGACCGCTGCCTTCGAGGTCGTCGACATGCTCGGGGACGCCCCCGACATCCATGTCCTCCCGGTCGGCAACGCGGGCAACATCACCGCGTACTGGCGGGGTTACCGCGAATACGCGGCGGACGGCCCGGCGGCGCGCACCCCCCGCATGTGGGGGTTCCAGGCGTCGGGTGCCGCTCCGATCGTGCGCGGAGAGGCCGTGAAGGACCCCAGCACCATCGCCACCGCCATCAGGATCGGCAACCCCGCTTCGTGGGAGTTGGCCGAGCAGGCGCGGGACGAGTCGGGCGGCTTCATCGACGCGGTGACGGACCGTCAAATCCTGCGCGCCTACAAGCTGTTGGCGCAGCGGGAGGGCGTCTTCGTGGAGCCGGCGTCCGCGGCGTCCGTTGCCGGGCTCCTCCAGGCGGCCGAGCAGGGGCAGTTGGAGCCGGGGCAGCGGGTGGTGTGCACCGTGACCGGCAACGGCCTGAAGGACCCGGACTGGGCGGTCGCGGGCGCTCCGCAGCCGGTGATCGTGCCGATCGACGCGGACGCGGCAGCGGAACGGCTGGGCCTCGCCTGATCGAGGTGTCCGCCTGCCCGGAACTGGGCAGTCACCTGGTGACTGCTCTCGACCGGGCGGGCCGCCGCCGGCGTGGGGGAGGGTCTCCTCCTCCGTCCGCGGCGGACGGCGGCCAGGGAGCGCGGAGCCGCACGCGACACGCATCGTGCGCCTCCCGTGCGCCCTGTGTCGTCACTGAACCTTCCTTCGATAAGCTTGAACCAGCCTCGAACAACCCCGAAACCCCCGCACCTGCTTCGGTTCCCCGCGTCCGACGGGGGCCACGTCCGGACCGTAAGGTCCGGGACACAATGGGTCATTGACCGGTCCGGCGTCACGCCGCGGTCTCACGGGAAATCGTCTCGACCAACCAAGGAGAGTCATCGGGAGATGGCCGGCCCCGCGTTCCGCGCCGCAGCAGTCCGTGTGCGCGTTCCCGCCACAAGCGCCAACCTCGGCCCCGGTTACGACAGCCTGGGACTTGCGCTGGGGCTCTACGACGACGTCGTGGTCCGCGTCGCCGACTCCGGGCTGCACATCGACATCGCCGGTGAAGGCGCCGAGACCCTCCCCCGCGACGAGGACCACCTGCTTGTACGGTCGCTGCGCACCGCGTTCGACCTGCTGGGCGGGCAGCCCCGCGGCCTCGAGGTCGTCTGCGCCAACCGCATCCCGCACGGACGCGGCCTCGGCTCGTCGTCCGCCGCGATCTGCGCGGGCATCATGGCCGCCCGCGCGGTCACCACGGGCGGAGAGGCCCGGCTGGACGACGCCGCGATGCTGGAGCTGGCCACCGAGATCGAAGGGCACCCGGACAACGTCGCGGCCTGCCTCCTGGGCGGCTTCACCCTCGCGTGGATGGACGCCGGCGCGGCGCGCGCCGTCCGGATGGAGCCGGCGCCGTCCGTCGTGCCGGTCGTCTTCGTTCCGGCGAAGCCGCTGCTGACGGAGACCGCCCGGGGGCTGTTGCCCCGTCATGTGCCGCACGTGGACGCGGCGTTCAACGCCGGACGCTCCGCGCTGCTCGTCGAGGCGCTGACCAGGCGCCCCGACCTGCTGCTGCCCGCTACGGAGGACCGGCTGCACCAGGAGTACCGGGCCCCGGCGATGCAGGAAAGCGTGGAGTTGCTGAACCGCTTGCGGGCTGACGACGTCCCAGCAGTTGTCTCGGGTGCGGGGCCCACTGTGCTCGCGCTTCCCGAGGGGGACGGCGCCGCCGAGAAGGTGGCCCGTCTGGCAGGAGAGCAGTGGACGGCGAACAGGCTGAGCCTCGACGCCGCGGGCGCGTGCGTGCTGCCGCTCAACGCGGACGGCGCGGCCCGCGGCGCACCTCAGTGACAGTGCAGGAATCCGGTGGGCCGGACGGGGCCCGGCGGAGGGCGACGATCCGTGGAAGGGGGAATGTTTGTTGGATCCGGTAGTGTTAACCTCAAGTCTGTACTCGCAGTCTCGTGGTCCGCACGTGAAATGCTGTGGTGGCCCGTAGAGTGCAGTGCTTGTGTGATTCCCCAGGGCAGAGCCCCAGGGATCGCCTCTTCTTCCAGGAGCCTCCCCGCTGCTTAGCCTCGCTCGGCAGTCTCGAGCACGCTCCGGAGCCGACGTGCAGGACACCCCGTCCTTTGTTGTACGTCGAACCATTGAATTGATCTCCCCGCCACACATGCAGGCGGGACCACCGCTTCGGTCAGGTCCGCTCGTACAGGACCCCGCCGGACAGCACGACCGGTCGCCGAGCCAGACAGGCCGACGTCCGCTCCAGGGAAGGACCCTTAGTGAGCGACACCACCGATCTGATGGGCGTGAACGCCGCTGCCTCCGAGGCCGGCGGCTCGGGTGGTACCCCTTCCGGGGGTACGTCCGGGAACAATGCCGACGCGCCTGCAACGGACGCTTCTGCCGCGCCTGCCTCCGGTGCTGCGCCCAAACGCCGGCGCTCCGGCACCGGGCTCGAGGGCATGGTTCTCGCCGAGCTCCAGCAAGTCGCCTCCGGTCTCGGCATCAAGGGCACCGCGCGGATGCGCAAGAGCCAGCTGATCGAAACCATCAAGGAGAAGCAGTCGGGCGGCGGTTCTGGCGGTGCGTCAGCTCCTTCCGGCCGCGCCAAGGACGCCGGGAGCGCCGGCGACGCCGCGGCGGCTGAGGACGCCGGCACCAAGCCGAAGCGCCGGGCGACCTCGAAGGCGCGCACGGGTGACGAGTCCGCGGAAGGCGGGCAGGACGCCCAGCAGATCGACATCCCCGGCCAGCCGGCCAACGAGGAGAAGGCTGCCGACGGGCGGCGCGGCCGCCGCGAGGGCAACGCCAAGGCCGAGGCTTCCGCGGACGCGGCCGAGGGACGGCAGCAGGACGGCGGCCAGTCCGGCAAGGGCGACGGCCAGCGTGGAGACCGCGGCGACGGCGGCCGGGGCGACGGCGGCGGCAGGCAGCAGCAGGACCGGCCCTCCAAGCGCGACCGCCAGCGCGGCCGCGGCAAGGGCGGCGACGGCGGCGGCCAGAACCAGGGCGGCGGTCAGAACCAGGGCGGCGGCGGACGCCGCGACGACGACGACTTCGAGGGCGGCCGGCGCGGCCGCCGGGGCCGCTACCGTGACCGCCGGGGCCGCCGCGGCGGGCGTGACGACTTCGAGCCGCAGGTCGCCGAGGACGACGTCCTGATCCCGGTGGCCGGGATCCTGGACATCCTCGACAACTACGCGTTCGTGCGGACGTCCGGGTACCTGCCGGGCCCGAACGACGTGTACGTGTCGCTGGCGCAGGTCCGCAAGAACGGACTGCGCAAGGGCGACCACGTCACCGGCGCTGTCCGTCAGCCCCGTGAGGGGGAGCGGCGCGAGAAGTTCAACGCGCTGGTGCGGCTCGACTCGGTCAACGGCACCGCCCCGGAGGGCGGCAAGTCGCGGGCGGAGTTCAACAAGCTCACGCCGCTGTACCCGCAGGAGCGGCTGCGTCTGGAGACGGAGCCGAACCACCTCACGTCGCGGATCATCGACCTGGTCTCGCCCATCGGCAAGGGCCAGCGCGGTCTGATCGTGGCGCCGCCCAAGGCGGGCAAGACGATGGTGCTGCAGTCCATCGCGAACTCGATCACGGTGAACAACCCGGAGTGCCACCTGATGGTGGTGCTGGTCGACGAGCGGCCCGAAGAGGTCACCGACATGCAGCGCTCCGTCAAGGGCGAGGTCATCTCCTCGACCTTCGACCGTCCCGCCGAGGACCACACCACGATCGCGGAGCTCGCCATCGAGCGGGCCAAGCGGCTCGTGGAGCTCGGTCACGACGTGGTGGTGCTGCTGGACAACATCACCCGGCTCGGACGCGCCTACAACCTGTCGGCTCCCGCCTCGGGCCGCATCCTCTCCGGCGGTGTGGACTCCACGGCGCTGTACCCGCCGAAGAAGTTCTTCGGTGCGGCGCGGAACATCGAGGACGGCGGTTCGCTGACGATCCTCGCCGCTGCGCTGGTCGAGACCGGCTCGCGCATGGACGAGGTGATCTTCGAGGAGTTCAAGGGCACCGGCAACATGGAGCTCAAGCTCGACCGGAAGCTCGCCGAGAAGCGCATCTTCCCCGCTGTGGACGTGGACGCCTCCGGCACCCGCAAGGAAGAGATCCTCATGCCGTCGGACGAGCTCCAGATCATCTGGAAGCTCCGCCGCGTGCTGCACGCCCTGGACCAGCAGCAGGCCATCGAGCTGCTGCTGGACAAGATGAAGCAGACGAAGTCGAACACCGAGTTCCTGCTGCAGATCCAGAAGACGACGCCCACGCCCGGCAACGGCGGCGACTGACAGCCGCCGCCACCGCCGGTCCTGAGGGGCCCGGTCGACGAGGACCGTCCCGCCACATCTGGTGGGGCGGTCCTCGCCGTGCGTGACGGGGCCTGAGAGCTTGCCCACACGCCGGGCCCGCCCGTACGCGGATTCCCGATCGCTGCGGCAGCGCGTCTTCGCAGGTGGGCGCCGTACCGCCATGATCGGCGCAAATCCGCGCCGATCATCACAGCAGAGGCATCCGGGTCACTGCATGTGCCACTCTTCGCGAGGCGCGACGCCGATGTGGCGTACGCGTCCTCGGGCAGCAGTCGCGCGCCCGCACCACGGACGGCAGCGGAAGCAGCAAGGACAGGACTGAGGCAAGTGACGATGGCGGACGGCAACACGGACGGGCAGGTGGCGGAAGCCAGGCGCTCGCGAGGCGGTCTCCGCGCCACCGGCAGGCGCCGCAGGCCGGTGGACCGCCGCCGGCGCCTCCTCAAGGCGGGTGCCTGGACGGCGGGCGCCGTGTTCGTCCTCGGCGGCTCCGGTCTGGGCTTGGCCTACTTCAAGCTGAACGGCAACATCTCCGGCGTCGACATCGACGCCGAACTCGGCGGGAACCGTCCTGACGACGCCCCCGACGGCTCCATGGACATCCTCGTCCTCGGCTCCGACAACCGCTCCGGCGCCAACGCCGAGTACGGCGGCGCCGGCCAGGGGGGCGCCCGCTCCGACACGGCGATGATCGTGCACGTCGACAAGGAGCACGAGAAGGCGAGCGTCGTCTCGATACCGCGGGACACCATCGTCGACCGCCCGGGATGCTCCAAGGACGGTGACGACGGCAGCGGCGGCAAGGCGCCGGCGCAGAAGGCGATGTTCAACTCGGCGTACCAGGTGGGCGGCCCGGCCTGTGCCGTCAAGACGGTCGAATCGATGTCCGGCGTGCGGATGGACCACTACGTCGAGGTCGACTTCGACGGCTTCAAGAAGCTCATCGACAGCCTCGGCGGCGTCGAGGTCACCACCCGGAAGCCGATCAACGACAAGGACAGCCACCTGGCACTGCAGCCCGGACGGCACAAGCTGAGCGGCGAGCAGTCGCTGGGCCTCGTGCGCACCCGTCACGCGGTCGGGGACGGCAGCGACCTGGGCCGCATCCAGCTCCAGCAGGCGTTCGTCAAGGCGCTGATGGACCAGGTCGACGACGTCGGTGTCTTCAGCAGCCCGAAGAAGCTCTACAACCTCGCGGACAGTGCCACGTCCGCCGTGACCACGGACTCCGAGCTGGACTCGGTCACGGACCTCGTGGGGGTCGCGAAGCTGCTCAAGGGCGTGAAGTCCGACGACATCCAGTTCTCGACGCTGCCGGTCACCTATGACCCGGCCGACCCCAACCGTGTCGTGCCGATGGAGTCGAAGGCGCGGAAGATGTGGGCGGCTCTCGAGCGCGACGCCGCCATACCGGCTTCGGCGACGAAGGGCTCCGCGGGCGACCGGACCGACATCGGCGGTGTGGTGCGCTGACCGGGGAGCGCCCGCCGCCGTACGCCCGCTCGTGTGCCGGATCGCGGGGGTATCGCGGAATAACGGCCGCCCGCCCCCGGTTTTGGGAGGCACGGCCAGTGATGGCAGACTGGACCGTCGGCTCCGGTTCACGGAAGGCAATCCGCCCTTCCGACCCGGCGCCCTCCCGGAACTAGGAGACACCTTGAAGCAGGACATCCACCCCGAGTACGTGGAGACCCAGGTCAGCTGCACCTGCGGTAACTCCTTCACCACGCGCAGCACGGTCGGCAGCGGCGTCATCCGCGCCGACATCTGCTCCGCGTGCCACCCCTTCTACACCGGCAAGCAGAAGATCCTCGACACCGGAGGCCGCGTGGCCCGCTTCGAGGCCCGCTTCGGCAAGAGCGCCGGTACCGCCAAGAAGAAGTAGCAACGCTCGAGCGCCGGTCCTCGGCACGCCCTCCGCCGGGCGTGACGGACCGGCGCTCTTTTGCGCTGCCTGGCACTTTCTTCTTCCACGTAAGGGACAAACGATGTTCGAGGCGGTCGAGGAACTGATCGGCGAGCACGCGGAGCTGGAGAAGCAGCTCGCCGACCCGGCGATCCACGCCGACCAGGCGCGCGCCCGCAAGCTCAACAAGCGCTACGCCGAGCTGACCCCCGTGATCGCCACGTACCGCTCGTGGAAGCAGGCCGGCGAGGACCTCGCCACGGCCCGTGAACTCGCCGCCGACGACTCCGACTTCGTCGCCGAGGTCAAGGAGCTCGAAGGGCAGCGCGAGGAGCTCACGGAGAAGCTCCGGCTCCTGCTGGTGCCGCGCGACCCCAGCGACGACAAGGACGTCATCCTCGAGATCAAGGCGGGCGAGGGCGGCGACGAGTCGGCACTCTTCGCCGGCGACCTGCTGCGGATGTATCTGCGGTACGCCGAACGCGTCGGCTGGAAGACGGAGTTGATCCAGGCGACGGAGTCCGACCTGGGCGGCTACAAGGACGTACAGGTCGCCGTGAAGACCAAGGGCGGCGGCGGTGCCACGGAGCCCGGCCAGGGCGTGTGGGCGCGGCTGAAGTACGAGGGCGGCGTGCACCGGGTGCAGCGCGTGCCCGCGACCGAGTCGCAGGGCCGCATCCACACCTCCGCCGCCGGCGTGCTCGTCCTGCCCGAGGCCGAGGACGTCGACGTCGAGATCAACGCCAACGACCTGCGCATCGACGTCTACCGCTCGTCCGGCCCCGGCGGCCAGTCCGTCAACACCACGGACTCCGCGGTGCGGATCACCCACGAGCCGACGGGCATCGTCGTCTCGTGCCAGAACGAGAAGAGCCAGCTGCAGAACAAGGAGCAGGCGCTGCGCATCCTGCGCGCGAGGCTGCTGGCCGCCGCCCAGGAGGAGGCCGACCAGGAAGCGTCGGACGCCCGCCGCAGCCAGGTACGTACGGTTGACAGGTCGGAGCGCGTGCGCACGTACAACTTCCCGGAGAACCGGATCTCCGATCACCGGGTGGGTTTCAAGGCGTACAACCTGGACCAGGTGCTCGACGGGGAACTCGACCCCGTGATCCAGGCGTGCGTCGACGCCGACTCCGCGGCCAAGCTGGCCGCTGCCCAGTAGAGCGCTCGTACGGACGGGTGGTAGGGAACTCACGATGCTGCATTCGTCCGGGGGGCAGCCCCCGAACCGCCGCGGCCTGCTCGTCAGCGAGGTGGCGCAGGCGACACAGCGGCTGGCCGACGCCGGCGTGCCCTCGCCGAGGTTCGACGCGGAGGAACTCGCCGCGTTCGTGCACGGCGTCAAGCGCGGTGAGCTGCACAGGGTCTCCGACGCCGACTTCGACGCCCGGTACTGGGAGGCGGTGGCCCGCCGCGAGGCGCGCGAGCCGCTCCAGCACATCACCGGCCGTGCCTTCTTCCGGTACCTCGAACTCCAGGTGGGGCCAGGGGTGTTCGTGCCGCGCCCCGAGACCGAGTCGGTGGCCGGCTGGGCGATAGACGCGGTGCGCGCCATGGACGTGGCCGAACCCCTCATCGTCGACCTGTGCACCGGCTCGGGCGCCATCGCGCTCGCCCTCGCGCAGGAGGTGCCCCGCTCGCGGGTGCACGCCGTCGAACTCGACGAGGGCGCGTACAGCTGGGCGGTGAAGAACGTCGAGGGCAGCCGCGTGGTCCTCCACCACGGGGACGCGCTCACGGCTCTGCCCGAGCTCGACGGCCAGGTCGACCTGGTCGTCGCCAATCCGCCTTACATCCCGCTCACCGAATGGGAGTACGTGGCGCCCGAGGCCCGGGACCACGACCCCGAACTCGCGTTGTTCTCGGGGGAGGACGGGCTGGTCACGATCCGCGGCCTGGAGCGCGCCGCGCACCGGCTGCTGCGCCCGGGCGGCGTGGTCGTCGTGGAGCACGCGGACACCCAGGGCGGCCAAGTCCCCTGGATCTTCACCGAGGACCGCGGCTGGGCCGACGCCGCGGACCATCCCGACCTCAACAACCGGCCCCGATTCGCCACAGCCCGCAGGGAGGTGCCGTAATGGCACGGCGTTATGACTGCACCGACTCGACCGACCGCAAGACCGGCCTGCGCGAGGCCGCTTCGGCGGTCCGCCGCGGTGAACTCGTCGTGCTCCCCACGGACACCGTCTACGGGGTCGGGGCCGACGCCTTCAGCCCGGACGCCGTCGGGGACCTGCTGGAGGCCAAGGGGCGCGGCCGGAACATGCCCTCGCCCGTGCTCGTCGGTTCGCCGAACACGCTGCACGGCCTGGTCACCGACTTCCCCGAGTCCGCCTGGGAGCTCGTCGACGCGTTCTGGCCGGGCGCCCTGACGCTCGTGGCCCGGCACCAGCCGTCGCTGACGTGGGACCTGGGCGACTCGCGGGGCACCGTCGCCGTGCGGATGCCGCTGCACCCCGTCGCCATCGAGCTGCTCAAGGAGTTCGGGCCCATGGCCGTCTCCTCGGCGAACCTCAGCGGCCACCCCGCGCCGCAGGACTGCGACGCCGCGCAGGAGATGCTGGGCGAGTCCGTCGCCGTCTACCTGGACGGCGGCCCGACCCCGGACTCGGTGCCTTCCTCGATCGTCGACGTGACGGGCAAGACCCCCGTCCTGCTGCGCGCCGGCGCGCTCAGCGCGGAGGAGCTGCGCAAGGTCGTGCCCGACATGGAGGTGGCGTCATGACAGGGGGCGCGCAGCCCCTCAGGACGCTCGTACGGCCGTCCCGGCCCGTCCGCCCCCGTACCGGCCGCGCGGCATCCCGCACGGCGCACACGGCCCCGACGAACGCCCGCCGGGCCTGGAGATGCCTGCAGTGAGCACCCCGCACGGGCGTGGCACCGCGGACCCCGGCGGCATAAGCGGCACCGATGGCACCTTCCGCATCCTCCACGTCTCCACCGGCAACGTCTGCCGCTCGCCGCTGACCGAGCGGCTGACGCGGCATGCCCTGGCGGAGCGGCTGGGGGACGGGCGCAGCGGCGGCATCGTCGTCGAGAGCGCGGGCACCTGGGGGCACGAGGGCGCGCCCATGGAGGAGCACGCCGCCGAGGTGCTGCTGGAGCTCGGGGCGGACCCCGAAGGCTTCCGCGGCCGGGAGCTGCTGGACGAGCACGTCATCCGTGCCGATCTCGTGCTGACCGCGACCCGCGACCACCGTGCGCAGGTCGTCTCCATGGGGCACTCGGCGGGGCTGCGCACCTTCACGCTGAAGGAGTTCACGCGCCTGGTGAAGGCCATAGACGCCGCCACGCTTCCGGACGCGGGTTCGGCGCAGGGCGTCGTCGAGAGGGCGAACGCCCTGGTGCAGGCCGCTGCCGCGCTGCGCGGATGGCTGCTGGCACCGAGTCCCGAGGCGGACGAGATCTACGATCCGTACGGGGCGCCGATCCCGTACTTCCGCTCCGTGGGTGAGGAAATCAACAAAGCACTCGAACCGGTCGTCACGGCGCTGACGGGCGTTCCCGCCAGGATGCACCCCCACATGTGAAACCGCCGGTGGCGGGCAGGTGTCTTAGGGTGTGGGGCCAAGGAGCAAGCAAACCTCTGGGGAGCCCGTGCGTGAATACCTGCTGACGCTCTGCGTCACGGCAGCGGTCACCTATCTGCTGACCGGGCCGGTGCGGAAGTTCGCCATCGCCGCGGGAGCGATGCCGCAGATCAGGGCGCGCGACGTGCACCGCGAGCCGACTCCGCGCCTGGGCGGCATCGCCATGTTCGGCGGGCTGTGCGCGGGGCTTCTCGTGGCCTCCCAACTCACCAACATCGGCGAGCTGTTCGTCCTGTCCGACGAACCTCGCGCGCTGCTCTCCGGGGCGGGGCTGATCTGGCTGCTGGGCGTCCTCGACGACAAGTGGGGCGTCGACGCGCTCGTCAAGCTCGGCGGGCAGATGATCGCGGCGGGCGTGATGGTGCTCCAGGGGCTCACCATCCTGTGGCTGCCGGTGCCGGGCGTGGGCAACGTCGCCCTGACCCAGCTCCAGGGCACGCTGCTCACGGTCGCGCTGGTCGTGATCACGATCAACGCCGTCAACTTCGTGGACGGGCTGGACGGCCTGGCCTCCGGCATGGTCACCATCGCCGCCGCGGCGTTCTTCATGTACGCGTACAGGATCTGGTACGGCTACGGCATCGAGGCCGCGGCCCCGGCGACCCTGTTCGCGGCCGTCCTCATGGGCATGTGCCTGGGCTTCCTGCCGCACAACATGCATCCGGCGCGCATCTTCATGGGCGACTCGGGCTCGATGCTGATCGGACTCGTACTGGCCGCGGGAGCCGTCTCCATCACCGGCCAGGTCGACCCGGACCTCGTGGTGGAGCACACCCGGTCCGTACGGGCGGCGGTGCACCAGATGGTGCCGCTCTACATGCCGCTGCTGCTGCCGTTGACGATCATCGCGATCCCGGTCGCGGACCTGGTGCTGGCGATCGTGCGCAGGACGTGGCGGGGGGAGTCGCCGTTCGCGGCCGACAAGGGCCATCTCCACCACCGTCTGCTGGAGATCGGGCACTCGCACAGCCGCGCCGTGCTGATCATGTACTTCTGGTCGGCGCTGATCGCCTTCGGCGCCGTCGCGTTCTCGGTGCAGTCGGCGAGCATGGTGATCGTCCTGGCCGTCGTCGTCCTGTGCGCCATCGGTCTGGTCGTGCTGCTGATGCCGCGCTTCACTCCCCGAGTGCCGGGCTGGGCCCACGCGTTCGTGCCGCCGCGGTACCGGCAGAAGATCGAAAGCGCTTCGCCCCCTGATGAGGGGAATGTTCAACTTTCCGAGGAAGGCCCGGAATCCGCCGATCTGAAGCTCGAGTCGGAGTCCGGGAAGGCAGAGTCCGGGGCCGAGTCCGAAGCGGCGGCTGCCGCGGAGGCGGAGGGCGCGGAGGCGGAGACCGCGGAGGCGGGCGCCGGGAAGGGCCCTCGGCAGCCCCAGCCGGCCTTCGCGGGGCTCAATGGCGCCACCGCTCTCGGGGGCAACCGCCAGCAGGGGACGCGCAGTTCAGAGCCGTCGTGTGACGGCCAGCACACCAAGTAGGTAAAGACCTCATCAAATAGTTTGTGATACCGTTCACGAAACCCGGCGAGGGGGCCGAAGGACCGTAGTGCGACGGTCTTCGGCGTGAGGTCCGCTCCTCCTTCGCGCCGGGGAGACGGTCGTCCAGGACGACACTCACCCCCGATCTTCGGAGCAACTCCCATGCAGTCGAACGACGCTCGCATGCTCTTGCACTGCGCCGTCCCGACCGCCCTCGCAGGTGTCGTGGCCGCAGTCGTGAGTGCCGTGCTCACGGGCAGCAAGGGCGCCATCGGCGCGGCCGCCGGTGCCACTGTGGTGATCCTCTTCATGGGGATGGGCCTCGTCGTGCTGCAGCGCACCGCGAAGTCCCTGCCGCATCTCTTCCAGGCGATGGGGCTGCTGCTCTACACGACGCAGATCCTGTTGCTGGCCCTGGTGTTGATCTTCTTCAGGGAGACCACCCTGTTCGACACCAAGGCGTTCGCCTTCTCGCTGCTCGCCGCCGCTCTCGTGTGGGTCGCCGCACAGGCGCGGGCGCACATGAAGGCGAAGATCCTCTACGTGGAACCCGATTCGTCCGCAAGCGCCGGCGGTGAGGACAAGACGGCCGCGGCGACGGGGGTGAAGCCGTGACCCCCAGCAGAGGTAGGGCCGAGATAAGCGACCGCTCCGGCAACTGCTATCGTCCGTTCCCAACTGCGGTGCAGCAGGCGCAGGCGGCTGAGTTCGCCCTTCCCCAGGGACGGAACGGGCGGCCCTCCTCGCTGAGAAGCCGCCGCTCCCGAATTCGTAAGAACAGTCCAGTGCCGCTCCGTGGCCGTGCGCCGCGCCGACACATCGAGGTAGCCGTATCCATGCGCCATGCAGAAGGAGTTCGCGGTGAGTGCTGACCAGATGCTCGCCTTCGACACCGATTGCCACCTTTTCGGTGGATGTGGCTTCAATGAAGTCTCGCCGGGCCTGCACTCCTTCGTCTTCAAACCGATCGCCAACGTCGGCGGCGTCGACATCAACAAGACGATGCTGCTGGCGGTGTTGGGGACGGTCGCGATCCTCTGGTTCTTCTGGGCCGCGTTCAGCAAGCCCAAGATCGTGCCGGGCAAGCTCCAGATGATCGGCGAGGCGGGGTACGACTTCATCCGCCGCGGGATCGTCTACGAGACCATCGGCAAGAAGGAGGGCGAGAAGTACGTCCCCCTGATGGTCTCCCTCTTCTTCTTCGTCTGGGTGATGAACCTCTGGTCGGTCATCCCGCTCGCCCAGTTCCCGGTGACGTCGATCATCTCGTACCCCATGGGTCTGGCGCTGATCGTCTACATCCTGTGGGTGGGCCTGACCTTCAAGCGGCACGGATTCGTCGGTGCCTTCAAGAACTTCACCGGCTACGACAAGTCGCTCGGCCCGGTCCTGCCGATGAGCATGACCATCGAGTTCTTCTCGAACCTGCTGGTGCGGCCCTTCACGCACGCGGTGCGGCTCTTCGCCAACATGTTCGCCGGTCACCTGCTGATCGTGATGTTCACGATCGCCACCTGGTACATGCTCAACGGCATCGGCATCGCCTACGCGGGCGTCTCGTTCCTGATGACCATCGCGATGACCGCCTTCGAGCTGTTCATCCAGGCTGTCCAGGCGTACGTCTTCGTGCTCCTTGCGTGCAGCTACATCGAGGGCGCGCTCGCCGAGCACCACTGAGCAACCCTGCCCACACGACCACTCAGTTGTCCGGTGGCCAACCCCCACCGGTCCGTGAAACAGAAGGAAGAAACGGCATGTCCGCTCTCCAGAACCTCGCCGCCGTCTCCGGTTCCATCGGCTCCATCGGCTACGGCCTCGCGGCCATCGGCCCCGGCATCGGCGTCGGCATCGTTTTCGGTAACGGCACCCAGGCCCTCGCCCGCCAGCCCGAGGCCGCTGGTCTGATCCGGCAGAACCAGATCCTCGGTTTCGCCTTCTGTGAGGCGCTGGCCCTCATCGGCATCGTCATGCCGTTCGTCTACGGCATCAAGTAATCGCGCCGAGCAGCCCCCGACGAAAGGCACTGATGTGATCGCCCTGGTACACCAGGCGGCCGAGGAGCAGAACCCCCTCGTCCCGCCGATCCCAGAGCTCGCCATCGGCCTGATCGCTTTCGCCATCGTCTTCTTCTTCCTCTGGAAGAAGCTGCTCCCGAACATCAACAAGGTTCTGGAGCAGCGCCGAGAGGCCATCGAGGGTGGTATCGAGCAGGCTGAGGCGGCTCAGGAAGAAGCCGCAGAGGTCCTCAAGCAGTACAAGGACCAGCTCGCCGAGGCACGGCACGAGGCCGCGCGTCTGCGCTCCGAGGCGCAGGAGCAGGGCGCCACGCTCATCGCGGAGATGCGCGCGGAAGGCCAGCGCCAGCGTGAGGAGATCATCGCGGCCGGCCACGCCCAGATCGCGGCCGACCGCAAGCAGGCCGCTCAGGCGCTGCGCCAGGACGTGGGCAAGCTCGCCACGGACCTGGCCGGCAAGCTCGTCGGGGAGTCCCTCGACGACCACGCGCGCCAGAGCCGCACGATCGACCGCTTCCTCGACGAGCTCGAGGAGAAGGCCGAGGCCGCCCGATGAACGGCGCGAGCCGTGACGCACAGGCCGCCGCCCGCGAGAGCCTGACGGCACTGACCGACAACACGTCGGTCGACGCCGTGCAGCTCGCCGACGAGCTGGCCGCCGTGACAGCGCTGCTCGACCGCGAGGTGTCCCTGCGCCGGGTCCTGAGCGACCCGTCGCGGAGCGGTGAGCGCAAGGCCGAACTGGTCGGGAACGTGCTCGGCGGCAAGGTCGGCGGCCCCGTCGTCGACCTGCTCTCGGGCATGGTGCGCTCCCGCTGGTCGGCGACGCGTGACTTCGTCGACTCCGTCGAGATGCTGGCGGACTACGCCGACCTCGTCGCCGCGGAGCGGGACGGCTCGCTGGAGGAGACGGAGGACGAGCTGTTCCGGTTCTCCCGGACGGTCTCCTCGTCCCCCGAGCTGCGCGCGGCACTCGCCAACCCCAGCGCGTCGGCCGAGGCCAAGGCCCGGCTGCTGCACACGCTGCTGGACGGCAAGGCGAGGCCCGCGACGGAGCGCCTGGTCACGCGTCTCGTGAGCCAGCCCCGCGGACGTAGCCTGGAAGGTGGCCTGGAGGCCCTCTCCAAGCTGGCCGCGGAGCGGCGCGACCGCTCGGTGGCCGTCGTCACCTCGGCGGTTCCGCTGAGCGACCGGCAGAAGGAGCGCCTCGGGTCGGCGCTGGCGAGCCTGTACGGCCGCCGGATGCACCTGAACCTCGACGTGGACCCCGCGGTCCTCGGCGGGATCACGGTGCGCGTCGGTGACGAGGTCATCAACGGCTCGATCGCGGACCGCCTCGGCGAGGCGGAGCGCCGCATGGCGGGCTGAGTTCCGGCACGGCGCCGGGGCGCAGCCCGCGCTCACCAACTCAACAGCATCACTTAGCGGCCCGAGTTGGGCCGTAGAAGATCGATACGGTCCCAACAAGGAGAGCAGGGAACCCAGATGGCGGAGCTCACGATCCGGCCGGATGAGATCCGGGACGCGCTGGAGAATTTCGTCCAGTCGTACGAGCCGGACGCGGCCTCGCGCGAAGAGGTCGGGACGGTCAGCGTTGCCGGCGACGGCATCGCGAAGGTCGAGGGACTGCCCTCGGCCATGGCTAACGAGCTGCTGAAGTTCGAGGACGGCACCCTCGGCCTCGCCCTCAACCTCGAGGAGCGCGAGGTCGGTGCGGTGGTCCTCGGTGAGTTCAGCGGCATCGAGGAGGGCCAGCAGGTGCGCCGCACCGGCGAGGTCCTGTCGGTTCCGGTCGGCGACGGCTACCTCGGCCGCGTCGTGGACCCGCTGGGTGCCCCCGTCGACGGCCTCGGCGAGATCGAGTCCGAGGGCCGCCGCGCCCTCGAACTCCAGGCCCCTTCGGTCATGGACCGCAAGTCGGTGCACGAGCCGATGGAGACGGGCTACAAGGCCGTCGACACCATGACCCCGATCGGCCGCGGCCAGCGTCAGCTGATCATCGGCGACCGGCAGACCGGCAAGACGGCGCTCTGCGTCGACACGATCATCAACCAGCGCGACAACTGGCGCACCGGCGACCCGGACAAGCAGGTCCGCTGCATCTACGTCGCCATCGGCCAGAAGGGCTCCACCATCGCGTCCGTGCGCGGTGCGCTGGAGGAGGCCGGCGCGCTGGAGTACACGACGATCGTCGCCGCCCCCGCGTCCGACCCGGCCGGCTTCAAGTACATCGCGCCCTACACCGGCAGCGCGATCGGCCAGCACTGGATGTACCAGGGCAAGCACGTCCTCGTCGTCTTCGACGACCTGACCAAGCAGGCCGACGCCTACCGCGCCGTGTCCCTGCTGCTTCGCCGCCCGCCGGGCCGTGAGGCCTACCCGGGCGACGTCTTCTACCTGCACTCCCGGCTGCTGGAGCGCTGCGCGAAGCTCTCCGACGACATGGGCAAGGGCTCGATGACGGGTCTGCCGATCGTCGAGACGAAGGCGAACGACGTGTCGGCGTTCATTCCGACCAACGTCATCTCCATCACCGACGGGCAGTGCTTCCTGGAGTCCGACCTGTTCAACGCGGGCCAGCGCCCGGCGCTGAACGTGGGTATCTCCGTCTCCCGTGTGGGTGGTTCCGCGCAGCACAAGGCGATCCGCCAGATCACCGGTTCGCTCCGTGTGGACCTCGCCCAGTACCGCGAGCTGGAGGCGTTCGCCGCCTTCGGTTCCGACCTGGACGACGCCTCGAAGGGCGCGCTCGAGCGCGGTAAGCGCGTGACGGAGCTGCTGAAGCAGCCGCAGTACAACCCCTTCTCGACCGAGGACCAGGTCGTCTCCGTCTGGTCGGGCACCAGCGGCAAGATGGACGACGTGCCGGTCGAGGACATCCGCAAGTTCGAGCGCGAACTGCTGGAGTACATGCACCGCGAGCACAAGGGCCTGCTGACCAGCATCGTCGAGGGCGGCAAGATGTCCGACGACACGGTCCAGGCGCTCGGCGACGCGGTGGACGCCTTCAAGAAGCAGTTCGAGACCTCGGACGGCAAGCTCCTGGGCGAGGACTGAGCCATGGGTGCTCAGACCAGGGTCTACAAGCGGCGGATCAAGTCCGTCAAAGCGACCAAGAAGATCACCAGGGCGATGGAGATGATCGCCGCCTCGCGCATCGTCAAGGCGCAGCGCAGGGTGGCGGCGTCCCAGCCGTACTCGACCGAGCTCACCCGCGCGGTGACCGCGGTCGCCACGGGCTCGAACGTCGAGCACCCGCTCACCACCGAGGTGGAGAGGCCGACGCGGGCCGCGGTACTGCTCATCGTGAGCGACCGCGGTCTGGCCGGCGGCTACAACTCCAACGCCATCAAGGCGGCCGACCAGCTCACCAACCGGCTGATCGGGGAGGGGAAAGAGGTCGTCAACTACATCGTGGGTACCCGCGGTGTGACGTACTACCGCTTCCGTGAGCGTTCGATCGCCAAGTCGTGGTCCGGCTTCACGGACAACCCCACGTACGCCGACGCCAAGGCGGTGGCCGAGCCACTGATCGAGGCGATCCAGGCCGAGCGGGGCGCCGAGCACAGCGTTGACGAACTCCACATCGTCTACACCGAGTTCGTGTCGATGATGACGCAGACGCCGGTCAAGGACCGGATGCTTCCGCTGAGCCTCAAGGAGACGGCGGAGGAGTCGGCGGAGGTCATCGAGGGCCACATCAAGAAGGGGCCCGAGATCAGGCCGCTGTACGACTTCGAGCCTTCTGCGGAGGAGGTGCTCGACGCGCTGCTGCCGCGGTACGTCGAGAGCCGCATCTACAACGCGCTGTTGCAGGCCGCCGCTTCGAAGCACGCCGCCACGCGGCGCGCGATGAAGTCGGCGACGGACAACGCCGAGGAGCTCATCAAGTCGCTGACGCGGCTTGCCAACGCGGCCCGCCAGGCCGACATCACCCAGGAAATCAGCGAGATCGTCGGTGGCGCGAGCGCGCTGGCTGACGCTTCTGCGGGGAGTGACCGCTAACCATGACCACTACTGTTGAGCAGGCCACGGCGGCGGGCCGCGTCGCACGGGTCATCGGCCCGGTCGTCGACGTGGAGTTCCCCGTCGACGCCATGCCGGACATCTACAACGCGCTGACGGTCGACATCGCCGACCCCGCCGAGGCCGGCAAGAAGAAGACCCTCACCCTCGAGGTCGCCCAGCACCTCGGCGAGGGCGTCGTCCGCGCCATCGCGATGGAGCCGACCGACGGCCTGGTCCGCCAGGCCGAGGTGACCGACACCGGCAACGGCATCACCGTTCCCGTCGGCGACGTCACCAAGGGCCGGGTCTTCAACACCCTCGGCAAGATCCTCAACGAGCCGGAGGCCGAGTCCGAGGTCACCGAGCGCTGGCCGATCCACCGCAAGGCCCCCGCCTTCGACCAGCTCGAGTCGAAGACCGAGATGTTCGAGACGGGCCTGAAGGTCGTCGACCTGCTGACCCCGTACGTCAAGGGCGGCAAGATCGGCCTGTTCGGCGGCGCCGGCGTCGGCAAGACCGTCCTCATCCAGGAAATGATCATGCGTGTGGCGAAGCTGCACGAGGGTGTTTCCGTCTTCGCGGGTGTGGGCGAGCGTACGCGTGAGGGCAACGACCTCATCGACGAGATGGCCGAGTCGGGCGTCCTCCCGCAGACCGCGCTGGTCTTCGGGCAGATGGACGAGCCGCCGGGCACCCGTCTCCGGGTCGCGCTGGCCGGTCTGACCATGGCGGAGTACTTCCGCGATGTGCAGAAGCAGGACGTGCTGTTCTTCATCGACAACATCTTCCGCTTCACGCAGGCCGGTTCCGAGGTCTCCACGCTGCTCGGCCGCATGCCCTCCGCGGTGGGCTACCAGCCGAACCTGGCGGACGAGATGGGTGTGCTCCAGGAGCGCATCACCTCGACGCGTGGTCACTCCATCACCTCGATGCAGGCGATCTACGTGCCCGCGGACGACCTCACCGACCCGGCCCCGGCGACGACGTTCGCGCACCTCGACGCGACCACCGTCCTCTCCCGGCCGATCTCGGAGAAGGGCATCTACCCGGCGGTGGACCCGCTGGACTCGACGTCCCGCATCCTGGACCCGCGCTACATCTCGCAGGACCACTACGACTGCGCCCAGCGCGTCATCGGGATCCTGCAGAAGTACAAGGACCTCCAGGACATCATCTCGATTCTCGGCATCGACGAGCTCTCCGAGGAGGACAAGCTCACCGTCAGCCGGGCCCGCCGTATCGAGCGCTTCCTGTCGCAGAACACCCACGCGGCGAAGCAGTTCACCGGCCTGGACGGCTCGGACGTGCCGCTGGACGAGTCGATCGCGGCCTTCAACGCGATCGCCGACGGCGAGTACGACCACTTCCCGGAGCAGGCGTTCTTCATGTGCGGTGGCCTGGAGGACCTCAAGGCCAAGGCCAAGGAACTGGGCGTCTCCTGACGCCAGGCCCGTACGGTCGGCGGGGCCGGCCCGGGGTGCGACAGCCCTCGGTCCGTCCCCGCCTCCGCACCCCTTATCCTTTTCCTAACCTACGAAGGAGCCACTGTGGCTGAGCTGCACGTCGAGTTGGTCGCCGCGGACCGTCAGGTCTGGTCGGGCGAGGCCAGCCTGGTCGTCGCGCGCACCACTTCGGGCGACATCGGCGTCATGCCCGGCCACCAGCCGCTGCTCGGCGTGCTGGAGCCGGGTTCGGTCACCATCCGCACAGCGGGCGAAAGCGGTGAGGGCTCGGTCGTCGCCGCGGTGCACGGCGGGTTCCTCTCCTTCGCGGACGACAAGCTGTCGCTGCTCGCGGAGATCGCGGAGCTTGCGGACGAGATCGACGTCGAGCGGGCGGAGCGGGCCCTGGAGCGGGCGAAGTCGGAGGCCGACGCGGCCGCCGAGCGGCGCGCCGAGGTCCGTGTGCGTGCGGCGGCGGGCCGCTGAGGCGCCCGACGCCGGGCGCGACGTCCGGCACGACTGGTACGAAGCTCAGCCGCGGGCTGGTCCGGGTGACCCCGGATCGGCCCGCGGCTGAGCCCATACAGAGGGGAACGGGGGATCCACGAGATCCGGCGGTCCCGGGGTCACCGCGTCACATGCGGTACGAGAGAGTGCGAGGAGGTCGGTGATGATGGTCCTCGTTCTGTCCCTGTGCGGCGCGGCCCTGCTGCTGGCGCTGGCGGGCCTGTTCGCTTTCGGGGTGCGCCGCCGGCTGCTGCAGCGTTCCGGCGGCACTTTCGACTGCAATCTGCGGTGGGACGCCCCGGAGCCCGCTGTGTACGCCGACGAGACGGCGCACGACGACCAGGCGCGAGGCCGTGACGGCGGGCTCGAACACGGCCGTGAACGCGAGCACGGCCGTGAACACGGGCGCGAACGCGAACACGGCCGCGAACATGACCGGGGGCACGGGGGCAAGGGCTGGGCGTACGGCATCGCCCGCTACAACGGTGACCAGATCGAGTGGTTCCGCGTCTTCTCCTACGCGCCGCGCCCCCGCCGCTTCCTGGAACGCAACCTGATCGAGGTCATCCAGCGCCGCCGCCCCGAGGGCGAGGAGGAGCTGGCGCTCCTCTCCGACGCGGTGATCCTGGCCTGCTCCCTGCACGGCACGCGGGTCGAGCTGGCCATGAGCGAGGACGCGCTGACGGGCTTCCTCGCCTGGCTGGAGGCGGCACCGCCCGGCCAGCGCGTCAACGTGGCCTGAGCCGCCCGCGCCGAATCGGTCTGCGAAGCCCCGCTCAGCCGAGGAGCGCGGCGACAAGCACCAGCACGGGTGCCGCCGCCAGCGTGGAGAGCAGGATGGACTCCCTGGCGAGCCGCGTACCGAGGCCGTACCGCGACGCATAGGTGAACAGGTTCTGCGCCGACGGCAGCGCGGAGGTGACCACCACGGCGAAGAGCGCCCGTCCCGTCAGTCCGAAGGCTCCCGCCCCGATCGCCCACGCCACCAGCGGCTGTCCGACGGCTTTGCACACCACCGCCAGTACGATCGGCAGCCGCTCGTGCTCCCTGGAGAGGACCGCGCTGCCGCGCAGGGACATCCCGAAGGCCAGCAGCACGGCCGGCACGGACACGGCGCCCACCAGCTGGAACGGTTCGAGCACCGGCCCGGGGAGGGTGAGCCCGGTGGCCGCCACCGCCACTCCCGTCAGGGAGCCGACGACGACCGGATTGCGGAACGGTGTCGTCAGGCGCCGCACGACGCCGCCGCGCTGCCCGGACCGCTCCGAGAAGACATCGAGTGCCGTGAGCGCGACGGGGGAGATCACGAGCTGCTGGAACAGGATGATCGGCGCCATCAGCGTGGCGTCGCCCAGTACGTACGCGGCGACGGGAATCCCCAGGTTGCCCGCGTTGACGTAGCCGGCGCACATCGCTCCGACGGTGCTCTCGCCGGGCGGCCAGTGGCGCAGGGCCGCCACACCCAGGTAGACCCCGGCGACGGCGAAGGTGCTGAGCGCCGTGATCAGCAGCGGTCCTGAGGTGAGCGCCGTGAGGTCGGCCCGGGCCATGGTCTCGAAGAGGAGCGCGGGAGTCGCGACGTGGAAGGCGAGCTTGGTGAGGACCTCGGGACCGTTGGCCCCCAGGAGCCCGTGCCGGCCGAGTACGTAGCCGGTGCCGATGACGCATGCGATCACCGCGAACCCCGTGAGCACTCCGGTCATGACGGACGGCTCCGCGTCCCGGACGTCAGTTGGTGCATCCTGCAATTGTCCGTGTCCGTACATCCGTCCCCGTAGACGGGTGCCCTCGGGAGGCGGGCAGGCGGCGACGGCTCAGCCCCCGGTGATGCCCGACTCCTGGGCGAGGACGGCGGCCTGGGTGCGGCTGCGCAGGCCGAGCTTGGCCAGCAGCCGGCTGACGTGGGTCTTCACCGTGGCCTCCGCCATTCCCAGCCGGGCTGCCGCCTCCGCGTTGGAGAGGCCCGCGCCGAGACAGCCGAGCACTTCCCGTTCGCGGGGGGTGAGCTCGTCGAGCCCCGGAGGGCACGGACGAGCGGCCGCGGGGCTTCGCCCGCCGGGGCGGGCGAACTCCGCGATGAGGCGCCGGGTCACGGCCGGTGCGACCATCCCCTCACCGCGGGCGACGGTCCGTACGGCCTCCACCACCTGTGCCGCCTCGCTGTCCTTGAGGAGGAAACCGGCCGCTCCGGCGCGCAGCGCGCCGAAGACGTACTCGTCGAGGTCGAACGTCGTCAGCACCAGCACGTCCGCCAGCTGCTCCCGGGTGATGCGTTCCGTGGCCGTGACGCCGTCGAGCCGGGGCATCTGGACGTCCATGAGGACGACGTGCGGGCGGAGTTCGCGGGCGAGCCGTACCGCCTCCTCGCCGTCGCCGGCTTCTCCGGCGACCTCGATGCCCCTGGCGTGGCGCAGGATCAGGACGAGACCGGCCCGTACGGCCTGCTGATCCTCGGCGACGAGCACCCGGACGGGCGGCGGGGCGCCGGTCTCGTCCCTCACTGGAGACTCCTCTCGTCGACGGGCAGTTCGGCCGTGACCTCCCACACCGCGGCACCCCCGGTGTCCGCCGCGGGGCCCGCGCACAGCTCGCCGCCGAGCAGCTCCACGCGTTCGCGCATGCCGATGAGGCCCGCGCCGGAGCCCGGCGCGCGCGGGGCGGTGCCGCGGCGGCCGCCGTCCAGCGGGCTGGTGACGCGCACCGTGAGGGCGGGAGCTGACGCGGCAGCCTCGCGGGGCTCGCGGTGCAGCTCCACCACGACCGTGCCGTCTCCCGCGTGCTTGAGCGCGTTGGTCAGCGACTCCTGGACGACGCGGTACGCGGCCAGCTCCACCGGTGCGGGCAGCGGCGGCTCCTCGGACGCCGGCTCCCTGCCGTCGCGCAGTGTGAAGCGCAGCCCGGTGCCCGCCGCGCCGGTGCGCGCCCGGTCGACGAGGGCGTCGAGTCCGGCCAGGGTGGGGGAGGTGGGCGGCGCCCCGTCGTCGTGCGGGTCCCGGAGCAGCCCGATGAGGCGGCGCATCTCCGCGAGCCCCTGCACGCTGTTCCGGCGGATGACGCCGAGCGCCTCGCCCGCCGCCTCGCGGAAACCGTCGGACGTGCCCGCCGGACCGCCCTCGTCCCCGCCGTCCTGCTGCTCCCCGGCGCCGCTCATCGAGAGGGCCGCCGTGGAGTGGATGGCGATGGCGGAGAGGTGGTTGGCGACGACGTCGTGCAACTCCCTTGCCATGCGGGCGCGTTCGGCGGTGACGGCCTGCACGCGGTCCATCTCGGCCAGCAGCGCCGTCTGTTCGGCGCGCAGCCGTTCGGCGGCGGCCGCGTTGCGGTGGTCGCGGACGACCAGACCGGTCCACGCGGGCATGATGGTGATCCCCGCGCAGAGCACGCCCAGCAGCAGCGTCTCCGGCTTGCGGAACGCGGCCACGAGACCCAGCGTGACGGCCACGGTCACGGCGACGCTTCCCGGGAGCACGGCACGAGCGGTGCGCGGCGGCCCGTACAGGACGGCGGCGTAGACGATGTCGGTGAAGACGATCACGGTGGCGAGCAGGGAGCCCATCATGAAATCCCCGGCGAGCGCCGCGACCGCGACCGCCAGGGCCCACGGCTGGGCCGACCTGCGGCCGAGCGCGGTGAGGCACATGACGGCGAGCGGTACGAGCAGCCAGGCGCCGTAACGTCGGCCCACGGCAGGGGTGTTGTACAGGCCCAGCTTCCACAGGATCAGGCCGCCGGCGAACCCGGAGAGCGCGACGAGTACGCCGTCGCGGTGCGGGCGCAGGACGTCGAGCAGATGCGTTCCGCGGCGCGGCTCCTCGCGCGGGGCCGTGGAGGGGCGCGGCGCGGCGAGGGATCGCGGGCCGTCCGCGGTGCGCGGCTGCGCGTTCGGGGAGCGGGACGTGCCAGGCATGGACCCATCTCAGCACGGGCGCCCGGTGCGGCGCGTCCCCCGCTTCGGACGAGGCCGGTACATCGAAGGATGCAGTGCGGGTGCGGGGGAATCGTCGCCGGTGAGGACGCCCGGCCCCACCGGCGGCTGGAACGCTGGAGGCGTAGCCGAGACGGAGGAGGCAGGCGTGATCGTCACGCTCATCGTCATTTGCGAGGTCGGCTTCTGGCTGCTGCTCGCGGCCGGCCTCGCGCTGCGCTACCTGGCGCGGATGCCGCGTGCCGGTGTCGCCGTGCTGCTCTGCGAGCCGCTGCTGGAAGTGGTGCTGCTGGTGGTCACGGCGGTCGACCTGCGCAACGGCGCCGCACCGGACTGGAAGCACGGCCTGGCGGCGGTCTACATCGGCTTCACGGTCACGCACGGCCACTACATGATCAAGTGGGCGGACGGGCACGTCCTGCACCGGTTCGCGGGCGGGCCGCGGCCGGCGGGCCCGCCGCGTTACGGCATGGCCAGGGCGGTGCACGAGTGGAAGATGTGCGCGCGGGCCGTCGGAGCGGCCGCCATCGCCGCGGCCCTGCTGCAGCTTGCGGTCTGGTACGTGGGCGATCCGGGGCAGAGCGCCTCGCTGCGCGAGTGGCAGGGGAAGATGGGCTTCGTCGTGGGCATCAGCGTGATCATCGCGCTCTCCTACACGATCTGGCCCAAGACCCCGAAGCACGGCGACCACTCCGGCGAGGGGCAGTCGCAGGCGGGGGCAGGTACGGGAACCAAGGCCCTGTAGGGCGGGGGGAGTTGAGCGGCCCGGCGGGTGGGGACGTCCCACCGTGCCGGGCCGTTCGCCGCTGCCCTGCGGTACGGGGCAGGTGGGCTGCGCCGACTGCTGGGGGAGCGACGGCTACGGCTCGCCGGGATCGGGGGCCGCGGCGGCGGCGTCCGGGGGCGGGGACGAGGGGGCCGGGGCGCCCTCATCGGTGTCGGCCGGACCCTCGGTTCCCGGATCCGGTGTGTCCCGGGCCGGGTCCTCCGGGTCAGGGGCCTCGCCCGGGTCGCGCAGCCGCGTCGCGAGCCGGTAGTCCACCCGTACGTCGCTGTAGCCGGTTCCCGCCTCGACGCGCTCCGGCAGGTTGGTCCGCTCGCTGCGTGACGTCGACTCCCGTCCGGGCGACCCGTGGAAGCGGACCGCGGTCCGGGGCTCGTCGGCGAAGCGGAGCTCATCGGCCCGCACCGACGCCGAGAACTCGATGTCCGGAGAGCCGCCGTCCTGCGCACCGGGGCCGTTTCACGGCGGTTCGTCGCGGTCGCGCCTGCGGGCGGGACGCCGCCGGGGCCGCTCCTCCGAACCGCCGGACGCCGTCTTGCCGGCCTTCTTCGCGGTACGGGTGGCAGTCTTGCCAGCCTTGCGCACCGTGCGACCGGACTCGTCGATGACCTTGCCCGCCCCCTTACCGACGTCACCGGCTGCTCTGCCCGCGCCCTCGCCGACGTTCTCGGCGGTCTCCCGGGCGCCCTCGCCGACGTCCTCGGCGGTCTCCCGGACCCCCTCGCCGACGTTCTCGGCCGTCTCTCCGGCGCCTTCGCCGACGTCCTCGGCGGTCTCCCGGACCCCCTCGCCGACGTTCTCGGCCGTCTCTCCGGCGCCTTCGCCGACGTTCTTGGCCGTCTCTCCGGCGCCTTCGCCGACGTCCTCGACGGCGCTGCCCGCGCCCTCACCCACGTCCTCGACCGCCTTGCCGGCGCCCTGCCCGACCTGCTTGACCCCTTCGCCCGCGCCTTCGCCGACGTCCTCGACGGCGCTGCCCGCACCCTCGCCCACGTCCTCGACGGCCTTGCCGGCGCCCTCGCCGACGTCCTCCACCGCCGACGAAGCCCCGCGTCCGAGCTCTCCGACGGCCTCTCCGGCGCCTCCGCCGATCTCCTTCGCGGCGGCGCCCAGGCCCGAGGTGAGGTGTTCGAGGATCTGGGGGTTGCGGTCGATCGTCGTCAGGACGCGGCCGATGACCTGCGCGACATTGTCGAGCCGGACCTTGAGCAGGGCCTGTACGTCCACGCCCTTGATGCCCAGGTGCACGCGGCCCAGTTCGACGTCCGCGCCGACGTTGAGCTTCAGGATGTCCAGGACCTCGGCCTGCAGGGAGACCCGGGCCCGCAGGTCCTCGACTTCGAGGTCGATCTCGTCGACGTGCAGCTGGGGCACGTCGAGGAGGACGTCGGGCTCGTCGTTGCGCTCCGGCCGCCGCACGCCCGAGGGGTAACCGTCCCGCGACTCCTCCGGCTCGTCGCCGTACTCCGAGCCGTAGTCGTCGCCTTCATCCGAGCCGGAGCCCTCGTCGTAGTCGTCGTACTCCTCGACCTCGCGGCTCCGGTCGTCCTCTTCCTCCCGGCCGGAGGTGCGGTCCTGGTCGCTCATGGTCGCTCCCGGATGTAGCGGGTGCGTACGAATCCCACGTTCCACCCTAAAGCGGATGTTCTGGGCCTGCTGATCGAGGCGGCGAGGCCGAAGCCCGGCCCGCACGCACGCGGAGGCCCGGCCACGCGTGCACGGGAAACGCGGGCCGGGCCGGCGGGTGGGGGGCGGCGACCTGGGGGGAAGCGCCTTCTCAGCCGCAGTGCTGCTTCTTCTCCTTCTTGGTCATCTTCCGGGTGTGCTGGGTCTTGGTGCTCGGGGTGTCCGGCTTGGGGCCCTTGGCGGTGAACGGCACGTACCAGATGTGGTGACCGTAGAACTTGTCCTCGAAGTGCATCTCGTACGTGCCCTTGACCTCCTGCATGGCGGCCTCGCGCGTGATCCAGCCGACCTTGCCGGGCTTGACCTCGACGTTCGTCTGCTGCTCCTCCGTGTGCGAGCTCTCCCAGGAGTGCTGGTAGCTCGCCGTGATGGTCACCTTGAACAGCTCGGTGAAGCCGTACTCGGCGGTCATGGAGACGCCGACGGTGTTGGTCTCGCCGGTCGTGTCGGACCAGCCGACGCTCGAACGCTGGGTCTTGTCCGTGCAGTTGAAGGCGCTGTCGCCGACCTGGTGGGCCTCGCCCATGGAGTCCTCGGGCAGGCCGGAGGGGTGGAAGACGCACAGGTCGGTGCCGTCGTCGCACTGCTCGAGCAGTTCTCTGGTGGTGGGCTGCTCCTCGTCGGCCTGCGCGGCCGTGGGGAAGAGCGCTGTCGCGCCCAGGGTGGTGATGGCGATCACCAGCATGGACAGCTTGTTGCGGCGGTTCATGATGCCTCCGGCGAGGGTGGGGGTAAGGCGGGTGGTGCGGGGACCGGTGTCGCGTCCACTGCGTCTCAGCTGAAGCTGATGGACTGCGTACGGTCGTCCAGCGCGTCGCCGATGTCCGGGGTGAGCTCGTCGAAGGGGCCGTCGCGGTCGCCGCCGAGGCCCGGCTCGGAGTACAGGTTGAGCGTGCAGTTGCCCCAGGGCTGGACGGCGGAGATCTTGTCCTTCCACTCGTCGGCGAGGTCGATCTGGAAGTCGACGTCGTCGGCGTCGCCGTCGCAGAGCTCGGCGTTCTTGACCGTCAATGAGCCGCCGCCGTACTGGGTGTCCGCGAACAGGGTCGCGGCCATGATGTTCCCCTCGCCCTGGGTGTCGTCCGCGGAGGCGAGCGGCGCCGCGTCGGCGCCGGCCTTGCTGCTCCGGGTGCCGTCACCGGACGCCCTGACGAGCTTCTCGCTGCCGGGGACCCCGGTCGCCTCGGTCAGGCTCTCGAAGCACTGCGTCTCGCCGCTCCCGGCGTCGACGGTGCAGTGGTTCCCCTGTCCCTTGACGTCCCCGCCGTCCTCGGAGATGGCGCCGTTCGCGACGGGCACCGCTATGACGCCCGCCAGGAGCGCCACCGTGGCGACGGTGATGCGCGTGCGTCGCCTCGCATTGCTGGCCATACAGAACTCCAACCCCTCTTGGCTGACCTGCAGTTATTAGGTCCAGGCCTGTGAGAGCGATAGTACTCACGGAATTCTGGAGCAGAACCGAAGCCGGTGATCGCCTTTAAGTCGCGGGGTCCGGGAGGGGGAATGGCGCGAGTGATCTCCGGTGCATTCTTCCTGGTTGCCGACGTGGGGCGGGCCGGCGGAATGCGGTACGCCCGGTTCCGTCCCTTTAATCGGCGATCAGAGGTATGCAGAGACTGTCGAAGCAATGCGGATTGCGGGTACGGATACGGCTCTGAGCAGGGGTTTCATCAGGGCTGTTCCGGTCGCCGAGAGGTCCGGAAAGGAGAACCTCAGCGCAGGCTGAAGGAAGGCTTAACAAAAACTTAAGCGGGGCAACCGGGCGAGGGGCGACGGAAAAACCGGGACATCCGGCTTTCAATTCCGAGGCGTTCTTCCCCGTTCGGGACGTGCACAATCCCGGGGCCGTCCCCGTCCAGCCGTGCCCGTTCCGGCGCGGTGAAATCGGCCGCCACCGGTGCCCGTCCTCATTGGGGGAACCACTGTCGCCTGCCGCAACGATGCGGTTAAGTGAGAGCCCGTCAGGGCGGCCCCCTGTCCCGCTGCCGCCGTGGGCCCTAGCGTGCTGCGTGCCGCACCGCGCCCCCGACCGCGCCCGTCCGTGGAGGTACCCGTAGATGTTCAGCAAGCGAGCCGCCGGCGCAGTCGTCACGGGTGTTCTGGCCCTGGCCGCCGTGCCGATGACGCTGACCGCCGGCGCCTTCCCTGGCGGCGGGGATGCCGGTCCTCAGGCGGCCCGCGACGGGCGGAGCCCCGCACCCGACGACTCCGCCTGCGTGGCACGGACGGCGGCCGAGCTGACGCTTGAGCAGCAGGTGGGCCAGCTCTTCATCAGCGGTGTGGACGCCGACGAACCCGCGGAGGCCGAACTCGCCGCCGTGAAGGACCTCCACCTCGGCGGGGTCATCCTGACGAACGGCAGCGAAGCCGGAGTCGACACGACGCGGCAGGTGAGCGATCGGGCGAGGGAAGCCGCCACGGGCGACGTCCCGCTGTGGGTCTCGGCCGACCAGGAGGGCGGCAAGGTCCAGCATCTGAAGGGGCCCGGGTTCGACGCGATGCCCACAGCCGTCGAGCAGGGGAAGCTCGACCCGGCGGCGTTGCGCTCCCAGGCGGCGGGCTGGGCAGGCCAGTTGAGCTCGGCGGGCGTCAACGTCAACCTGGCGCCCGTACTGGACACCGTGCCGGAGGACCTCTCGGACGAGAACGAACCCGTCGGCAAGCTCCAGCGCAACTACGGCACGACGCCCGAGGCCGTCGCCGCGAGCGGCACCGCCTTCCAGGAGGGCATGGCGGACGCCGGCGTCACCACGGCGGTCAAGCACTTCCCCGGCCTGGGGCGGGTGATCGGCAACACCGACCACAGCAAGGACGTCGTGGACGACGTCACCACCCGGGACGACGCCTACCTCCGTCCGTTCAAGGAGGGCCTCTCCAGGGGCGATTCGCTGGTGATGATCTCCAGCGCGCGCTACGCGAAGATCGACCCGGACAACATGGCGGCCTTCTCCTCGAAGATCCTCACCGGCATGCTCCGCGAGGACCTCGGCTTCGACGGAGTGATCGTCTCCGACGACCTGGGCGCGGCCAAGGCGGTCGAGGACGTACCACCGGCCGAGCGGGCTCTGCGCTTCCTGGACGCGGGCGGCACCGTCGTCCTCAGCGTGGACGCGGGCGTGCTGCCCGAGATGGCCGGAGCCGTGCTCCAACGCGCCCGGGCGGACGAGCAGTTCCGCGCCGGCGTGCGGGCCGGCGCGGAACGTGTGGTGAAGGCCAAGGGCGCCGCGGGGATGCTCGACTGCGGCTGACGGTCCGCGGGCCGGGGACGCGCCGGGCAGCACCCGGCGCCCCGGAAGGGGCTGCACCGACTGCCCCGGAAGGGGGCTGCCCTTACCGTCCCGAAGGGCCGTGCTCAGCGGTTCTCGCCGGGCACCCACAGTACGTCGCCGATCTCCTTGTTCGCGGAGCGGGCGAGGATGAAGAGCAGGTCGGAGAGGCGGTTGAGGTACGTCGCCGTCAGCGGGTTCATGCTGTCGCCGTGCTCCTCGAGGGCGGCCCAGGTGGAGCGCTCGGCCCGCCGTACGACCGTGCACGCCTGGTGGAGGAGTGCCGCGCCCGGAGTGCCGCCGGGGAGGATGAAGCTCCGCAGCTTCTCCAGTCCTTCGAGGAAGGCGTCGCAGTCCTCTTCCAGCTTGTCGATGTAGGACTGCTCCACGCGCAGCGGCGGGAACTCCGGGTCCTCGACGACGGGCGTGGCGAGGTCCGCGCCTACGTCGAACAGGTCGTTCTGGACGCGCACCAGCACCGTGGAGATCTCCTCGGGCAGGTCGCCGAGGGCGAGCGCGACCCCGATCGACGCGTTGGCCTCGTTGGCGTCCGCGTAGGCCGCGATGCGTGTGTCGGTCTTGTGCGTACGGCTCATGTCGCCGAGGGCGGTGGTGCCCGTGTCGCCGGTCCGGGTGTAGATGCGCGTCAGATTGACCATGCCGTCGAGACTATGCCCTCGCGGCCGGAGGGCTGCCGTGCGTCAGCTGTCCCGGCCGCCAGGGTGGACGAGCGGCGGGCCCGCGGCGTGCTTCCGCCGCGGGCCCGCTTCGCCTGCGCCCGGTGCGGGGGCTCAGGTCAGTGCTCCTGGGAGCCCCGGTCCTCGAGGATCTCGCGCACGCGCTCCGTCGGGAGCGCGCACCGGAGTGCGAGCCATATGACGATCGCGGTCAGTACGAGGGTGGCTACGGCGCCGAGGTTGAAGTCCAGGAGGCCGAGGTTGCCCGCGTTCTCCTTCTCCTCGGGGTAGTCGCCGAGGTAGCTGATCAGGGCCAGCCCGGCGTACCACACCAGGAGCCACCAGCCGTGCCGGAAGTCGAGGGGAGGCGTCTGCTGCTTCGCCACCTTGTAGTACACGGCCATCAGGACGTAGCCGAGGAGGATGGCGATGAACAGCTTCCAGTTGGTGTCCCAGCCCGTCCAGTAGACGATCAGGTTCGTGGACCACAGGGCGAGGAAGCCGATGATCCACACCCACCTGTCGCCGAGGCGGAACGGTCGCCTGTAATCGGGCATCTGCTTGCGCATGGCGAGCAGCACCAATGGGCCGCAGCCGAAGGAGAGCACCGTCGAGTTCGTGACGAACTCGACCAGCTTGCTCCAGCCCGGGAACGGCAGGAAGAAGAAGCACCCGACGATGAACGCGAGCACGAGGCTGACCCAGGGGACGCCGGTCCTGTTGACCTTCGCGAGCCCGGCGGGCGCGTTCCGGTTGCGGCCCATCGCGTACGAGATGCGCGCGGTGACGCCGGCGTAGATGAGGCCGGTGTCGCCGGGGGAGATGATGGCGTCGGCGTAGAGAACGCCGGCGAGCCATACGGCGCCGAGGATCCCGGCGATGGCGGCGAGGGGACCGAAAGTCGCGAGTACGTCGCCGTGCGAACTGAAGTGCGCTCCGACGGCCTGCCATCCCTCCGCCTTGATCGCGCTCGTCGGCACGGCTCCCAGAAAGGCGACCTGAAGCAGGATGTAGATGACGCCGCAGATGACGACCGAACCGATGAGGGTGAGCGGGACATTGCGCTTGGGATTGTCCGTCTCGCCGGCGAGTTCGACGCCCTGACGGAATCCGAAGAAGGAGAAGGCGATACCCGCGGTCGCCACGGCGGAGAAGACGCCCTGCGAACCGTACGGTGCGAATCCGCCGAGCGAGGGGGCGGTGAAGTGCGAGGGCTCGAAACTCAGGATCATGAATACCGCGATGACCACGAGGATGACGGCGAGCTTCCACCACACGAGCACATTGTTGATACGCGCGAACCAGCGCACCCCGAAGAAGTTGACGATCACGAAGACCGCCATGAGCGCTACCGAGACGACCGTGCCCGCCGGGGTCAGCACCGCCTCGTCGTCCTGGATGCGCTGCAGCCAGGGCACGTAGTTGGTGGAGTACTGCACGACGGCGAGGACTTCCACGGGCGCGACCGCGGCGGCGGCGATCCAGGTCACCCAGCCGATGGAGAAGCTGGTGAACGAGCCGAACGAGTAGTGCGGGTACCGCGCGACGCCGCCCGAGTGCGGGAACATCGTGCCGAGCTCGGAGTACGTCATCCCGATGATGACGAACATGACGCACCCGAGCGCCCAGGAGATGATCGCCGCGGGACCGGCGAGCTGCGCGGCGTCGAGGGCACCGAAGAGCCAGCCGGAACCGATGATCGACCCGACGGCTGTGAACAGCAGTCCGATCGTCCCGAATTCACGCTTGAGTTTTGTGTCGTCACCGACTTCGTGAAGCGGTTCTTCGGGGCTGCCTTCGACGGCCATGTAACGGCCTCCTCCTGTCTGGCTCGAACTCTTCGGTGCGGCCGCGGGGGTTTGCGGTCCGGGTGAACTCCAGCAGGGTGCGTGCGCTGCCCCGTCGGTGTCCAGTAAGGACGCTGTTCTTTGGGGAACCCTTTTGCAAGGGGAGCGAAAACTCGGCGGAATTCCGGGCATGGTGTGATGTAAGGAATTCCGGTATTCGTGTGTGCCGTGCGCCCGCTATGCAAAAGAGATGTGTGCCCGGCGTCACGGATGCGGCAGGTGCGGGCGCACGGAAAGAGCCCTCCTTCGCCGTTCCGGCTCGTCGCCGGGTGAAGTCCTCACGCACCGCGGTCATCGCACAACGGAACGGTAAGAAGCGCGGGGCGGTATCGAGCCACGCCGGACGGGGCGCCATCAGGATGAGAATTCGCGCCGGGAAGGCGACGGTGCGCGCGTCCACCATGCGGCGCCCATCGCCGCGTCCGGGCCCCTGCGGCGCCGCCCGGGAGGCGCGCCCCCGCGGGTCCCGCACTGATCGCCGCGGTACCGGCGGCGGTGCCGTTTGGTCTCTCAACTGATCGGCACGTAACGTCAGTTGGGCAACCGCCGTGGTCTTTGCGCAGGACGCATCGCCCGAACCCGGTCATGCCGTGCGGATCGGGCGCCGGGGATGTGATGTCCGCCATGTGAGACGTGACGCGTGTCTCTTCACCGCCACAAGATCTTCGTGAGGCGCTAATGTCCGGCCAACAGGCGTTCAATTGAAGGCAAGGCTAGGTGACAGTCGTGGCGAAGAAGCTCGCCGTCATCGGTGCCGGGCTCATGGGCTCCGGTATCGCTCAGGTCTCGGCCCAGGCGGGTTGGGACGTGGTGCTCCGCGATGTGACAGGCGAGGCGCTCACCCGCGGTACGGACGGAATCAAGCGTTCGTACGAGAAGTTCGTGAGCAAGGGCAAGCTCGGAGCGGAGCAGGCCGAGGCCGCCCTGGAGCGCATCACCACGACCACCGACCTGGACGCCGCGGCCGATGCGGACGTCGTCGTCGAAGCCGTTTTCGAGAAGATCGAAGTGAAGCGGGAGATCTTCGGCAGGCTCGACGCGATGGTGAAGGACGAGACGATCCTCGCCTCCAACACCTCCGCGATCCCCATCACCAAGATCGCGGCGGCCACCACCCGTCCCGAACGGGTAGTCGGCACGCACTTCTTCTCGCCCGTGCCCATGATGGCGCTGTGCGAGCTCGTGCGCGGACACCGCACGAGTGACGAAACCCTGGCCGGCGCGCGGCAGTTCGCGGAGTCGGTCGGCAAGACGTGCATCGTCGTCAACCGCGACGTGGCCGGCTTCGTCACCACCCGGCTCATCTCCGCGCTCGTGGTCGAGGCGGCGAAACTCCACGAGTCCGGCGTGGCCACCGCGGAAGACATCGACACCGCCTGCAAGCTGGGCTTCGGTCACGCCATGGGACCCCTGGCGACGGCCGACCTCACGGGCGTCGACATCCTCCTGCACGCCAGCGAGAACATCTACACCGAGTCGCAGGACCCGAAGTTCGCGCCTCCGGAGTCGATGCGCAGGATGGTCGACGCGGGTGACATCGGGCGCAAGAGCGGTCGCGGCTTCTACGAGCACTGACCGCCACCGCGGACACCGACCGGCGTCACGGGCACCGGCCGGCGGCGGCAAACAGAACAAGCAGAAGAAGAAACAACACCGACGACCGCTCGACGGCGGCGCGTTCGGTGCGGCGTCCCCCGCGAGGGTGAACTCCGTATCGGTTCGAGCACGGACGGCAACCAGCCCGCCCGGAACGCAGTCAGTCGTAGTGACATTCGGACGTGAAGGCACGCGGACCAGCGACAGATCCGGGGAGCAGCTATGCACATCAGGGGCGACCATGCCGAGCTGGCCGTCGGGGGTCGCCTCGATGTCCGGAGCGCGGCGGACGCCCGTACGGTCCTGCACTCCGCCGTCGACTCCGGCGACGGCGATCTGGTGCTCGACCTGGCCGGACTCGACTCCTGGGACGCGACGGGACTCGGGGTGATCATGGGGGCGCACCGCAGGGCGGGGCGATGCGGACGCCGGCTCGTGCTCCGCGACGTACCCCCGCAGATGCAGCGGCTGTTGGTGGCGACCCGGTTGCACCGGATTCTGGCGATCGAGGGCGGTCTCCCGGCCGCGGAGACGCAGATCCTCACCAAGCCGTAACTGACGGAGCGGTTCAGGTCTTGGCCGCTTGGTAATACTGTGCCGAAGCAGCGCCCGGTACTGCCGTTCGCGTCGACCTGCGACGGAAGAGAGCCGATCAAGGCGGGGCGTGCCCGTACCGCAGTTACTGGGGGCATCCAGCATGGTTCAGCACGGCGACAATCAGCACGGCGGTGAGCAGGAGGAACGCGCCGGCGGCACCGCCGCACGCCCGGAGGGCGCCGCGTCCGGCGCCGCGCCGGCGGGCCACGGCTCCCCGCAGCCGGAGGCCGCCGGGGGCGGCCGTTCCGCGCACGAACCCGCTCCCGTGCCGCTCGTGCGGATCGTGGCGGGGTCGCATCTCGTCACGGTCAACCCCGTCGACGGCAGCGAGATCGAGCCCTGCCCGCCGGACGAACTGCCCGCCGCACCCCGGAAACTGGCTCCCGGCGAGCGTGCCGGGAGCGGCGTCGCGGCCCCCGGCCCCTCGGAGGGCGCGACCGCCGGAGGAGGCGGCGCCGCTCAGGGTGTGTCCGCGATACCGATGCTGGAGCGCGACGAGGAGCGTGACGAACTCGCCCGCGAACTCGCGCGGGGCCGCACCATCCGCCTCACCGGGCCCTCGGGCGTGGGGCGTACCACGCTGCTGGACGCCGTGGCCGAGGACGTCGCCGGGCTCGCCCCCGACGGCGTCGTACGCCTCAACGGCCACCAGCGCACGCCGGAGGACCTGCTGCAGGAGCTGTTCTCCGCGGTGCACGCCGCGTCCCGGCACCGCCCGTCGGACGAGGAGCTGCGGGCCGCGCTGCGCGAGGTCGGTGCAGTCGTCATCGTCGACGACCTCGCCTTCGGAGGCGAGGCGCTCGACCAACTCCTCGACGCCACACCGGAATGCGCGTTCCTCCTCGCCGCCACCCCGGACATCCCGGCGCCCTCCGCGGACGCCCACGTGGAGGACGTCGCGCTGGCCGGCCTCAGCAGGACGGGCTGCCTGGAACTGCTCGAACTCGTCGTCCGGCGCCCCCTGACGAACGAGGAGCTGGACGCGGCGGGAGACCTGTGGTTCGGCGCCGAGGGCGCCATGGAGGGGCTGCCGCTGCGCTTCGTGCAGGCCGGTGCGCTCCTGCGGAACGGCTCGGCCGGGGACTTGACGAGGGCGACGTCCGCGGAGGAGCAGCCCGGGGGCGACGCGCCGCGCGGCCGCACCTCGTCCGGCGGCGCCCGCGGCGTGACCGCCGTCGTGGCCCAGCACCTGTCGCCCGAGGCGCGGGAGGTGCTGCGCTTCGCTCTCGCACTCGGCGGCGAACTCCCGCACCAGAAGCACCTTCCGGCTCTGGTGGGCGAGCCCAAGGCGGCGGACGCCGTCGACGAGCTGGCCGGCGCGGGTCTCATCACCGCCCACGGCCCGCGTCACAAGCTCGCCGCCGGCGTCACCGGGGAGCTGACCGCGGCCGGATTCGCCGACGGGACCCACCACCGGGCGCTGAGCGCCGCGCACCACTACAGCTGGTGGGCGGGCCAGCCTTCGGCCGGCCCCCGCCAGGTCGCCGGCGAGGCCGAGGCGGTGCTCGCGGCCGTGCACGGCGCGCACCGCGGCGGTCACGCCAGTTCGGCGGTGCTGCTGGCGCGTACGGCTGCTCCCATCCTCGCCGTCTCGATGCGCTGGAGCGCCTGGGAGCGGCTGCTGAGGGCCGGGCAGGAAGCCGCGCGGACAGCGGGCGAGGTCGCCCAGGAGGCCTACTTCCACCACGAGTTGGGCGTGCTGGCGCTCTGCACGGGGGAGCTGGAGCGGGCGCGCGTCGAGCTGGAGGCGTCGATAGCGCTGCGCGGCGCGCTCTGGGACCAGCAGGGCACCTACACGGGACGACGGGCGCTGGCCCTCGTCGCGGACCTGGCGGGCGCGGAGAGCGACGAGGCGGCAGCGCCGTACACCGGGCCCGCCATGGAGCCCGAGACCGAGCCCGTGGCCGGCGCCTACGAGCACGCGACGCCCTACGAGCAGGCGACGTCCTACGAGCAGGCGACGCCCTACGGGGAAGCGGCCCCGTACGAGGATGCTGCGGGCCGGACAGGGCTCGACGCCGAACCGGACCCGGGGCCCCGGCCGTCCCGTCTGAGCGCCGCCTTCCGTCAGGGGTCGGGAGCAGCGCCGCGCGCCGCGTACCGGCGCGACGACGACACGACTCCCGTCGTCACGGCCACCGCCGCTTCCCGGGCGGGCGACGGAAGCGCCAAGGTCGACAAGCACGAGAAGGCCGGCCAGTTCGGTGCGGGGACGCACGGCCCGGCAGGCCGTCAGCGGTCCGGCAGGCGCGCCAACATGGCAGCGGCGGGAGCCGGCGCCGTTCTCATGGCCGTACTGGGCGCGATCATGGGCCTCGGCTCTATGCCCGACGACGGCCCCGGCCCCGACGACGGGGGCAACAGGCCGGACGCCTCGACGTCCCAGCCGGACGAGAGCGACCTGAACGCCGACGACCCGGACTCCAGCAGCCCGGCGCGGAAGGCGGACAAGTCCAGGAAGCCCAGCGACGACAGCAGTTCGCCCGAGGCGTCGGACAGCTCGACCCGGCCCGCCCCGAGCGACAGCAGCTCGGAGCCGGAGGAGGACCCGTCGAGCAGCGAGCCGGGCGGCTCCGGTGGTTCGAACGGCAACTCGTCAGGCAACGGCGGTGCCGACGGGGGCGCTGACGGTGGGACCGACGGCGGTGCCGACGGTGGGACCGATGGCGGGACCGACGGTGGTACGGACGGTGGCACCGATGGTGGCGCCGACGGTGGTACGGACGGCGGTGCCGATGGCGGGACCGATGGTGGCGCCGACGGTGGTACGGACGGCGGTGCCGACGGTGGTACGGACGGCGGTGCCGACGGTGGGACCGATGGCGGCGCTGACGGTGGTACGGACGGCGGCACCGACGGTGGTACGGACGGCGGCACCGACGGTGGTACGGACGGCGGGACCGATGCCGGCGGAGGCAGCAACAGCGGTGGAACGTCCGGCGGCACCCCGTCGCCGACCGGCTCTCCGACCGGCTCTCCGACCGGTTCCCCCATCGCCTGACGGACGGCGCCGGGAACGGCCGAACGTACGCCCCGGACTCAGGTCGCGGGGCGTACGGCGCCGCGCGCTTCCTTGCGCACGAACGCCCGCCGCAGCGCGTGGTAAGGCTCTTCCGGGCAGAAGAACTGGCGCCGCATGACGCGCAGTTCCTCCCTGCGGTACTCCGCGAGCGGCTTGTGGGTCTCGTCCTTCCGCAGGGCCGCCGCCTTGCCGGCGATGCGCCCGGCCAGGCCCGGGTCCCGTGCCTCCCGCTCCGCCAGCCGGGCGGTCACCGCGGCGAAGTCCTGCGGGGCAGCGGGAACGAGGCGGTCGACGAGCCCCGCCGCCGCGGCGGCCGCCGCGCTCACCGGTGCCGCCTCGCGCATGAGCCGCGCGGCGGCGGCCTCCCCGGCCCGGCGGGGCAGGGTGTACGTCCAGTACTCGGAGCCGTACAGCCCCATCAGCCGGTAGTGCGGGTTCAGCACCGCCCCCTCACGGCACCACACCTCGTCCGCGGCGAGCGCGAGCATCACTCCGCCCGCCGCCGCGTTGCCGCCGAGCGCAGCGACCACGACGCGGTCGGTGGTCCGGAGCAGGGCCTCGACCAGGTCGTCCATCGCCTGGATGTTCTCCCACGATTCGAGCGCCGGGTCCTCCGCGGCCTCGATGACGCCGAGGTGGATGCCGTTGGAGAAGAAGTCGCGGGGGCTGCCGAAGACGAGTACCGACGTGGGACGGGAGAGGGCGTGCCGGTAGGCCGCGAGCAGGCGGCGGCAGTGGCCGGTGCTCATCGCGCCGCCGGGGAAGGAGAACCACAGGAAGCCCACCCGGCGGCCCGCTCCGCCCTTCTCCTCGTACCGGACGTCCGTCCAGGTCCGCCGCTCCGCGGGCAGAGCCAGCGGGGCGGGCACCTCCGGTACGGCGTGCAGGTGCCGTCCGAGCGCCCGCGCCGCCGGCAGCTTCACCGGGCGCGGGGCGCCCGGTGCGCGCCGGGGCCTGAGCTCGGGGATCCACACCGCGCCGTCCCTCGTCGCACGGCAGATCGCGCCGGCGCGCGTGGCCACGATCTCTCCCGGGGCACCGCGCAGTTCGTCCTCGGGACGGCCGCCGTGGAGGAACCACTCCTCGCCGAACAGCTCGTCGAGCACGCCGGGTTGCGAGTCGGCTGCCCGCAGCTTCCGGAGAACGGCGGCGGAGGGGTCGGCGGCCCAGTCGATACGGCGCCGGCCCTGCCCGTAGTACGGGCGCACGGCCACCTCGGCACCGCCCGCGTGCTGGGACCGGGGCTTGAAGTCGCCCGACGCGTAGCGCTCGACGGCCAGGTGCACGGCGGCTGCCGCCGCGTCGGCGGCCTCGTTGCGGTAGATGTCGCTCTTGCCGTGGGCCGCGTCGTCGGGCATCCGGAAGGGGACGGACGCCCACACGTCCCCCGCGTCCATCTCCGCCTCCGCCTCGAGCACGGTGACCGCCCATTCCCGCGCCCCCGACGCCACCGCCCAGTCGAGAGAGGACGGACCGCGGTCGCCGGGCGGACCGGGATGGACGATGAGACAGGTGTGCGCGGACCACACGTCCCGGGGAATCGCCGTCTTGAGCATGGGCGCGAGGAGAAGTTCGGGGGCGTGACGGCGTACGGCTGTGCGCAGGGCCTCGTCGTCACTCCCGACGACTACGTCCAACTCGTGGCCCCGGTCGGCCAGTTCGGCGTGCACGCGCTGGGTGAGGCTGTTGAACGCGCTGGCCACGAGCAGAATCCGCACCGAACACCTCCGGCTCCGAGGGCGCCGGGGCCGTCCCCAGGCGCAGACAGCCTCGGACGGTAGCCCCGCGAGGGGCGCGGAGGCCCGAGCCGTGCGCGACGAAGGGAGCACATACCTCTTACGAGCGTATGGACCTACGACAAGCGCGACGGCGGCGGGCGGCCACTCCGTCGAATCCGTCGAACCTCGCTGCACTGTCGCGCCGTCGAAGCGGCCAGAGGCGCGGCCCCGGGGCCCGGAGGCATGGCCCCCCGGGCCCGGAGATTTGGCCCCCGGGCCCGGAGACTTGGCCCCGGGCCCCGGACACAGAGCCTCAGGCCGGGGCCCGGGGCCCGGGGCCGGCGGGCCTCAGAAGAGACGCAGCCGGTCGTCCTCGATGCCCCTCAGCGAGTCGTAGTCGAGAGTGACGCACCCGATGCCGCGGTCGGTGGCCAGGACACGGGCCTGCGGCTTGATCTCCTGGGCGGCGAACACGCCCTTGACGGGGGCCAGACGGGGGTCGCGGTTGAGGAGGTCGAGGTAGCGAGTGAGCTGCTCGACGCCGTCGATCTCGCCGCGGCGCTTGATCTCCACCGCGACGGTCGTGCCCGTCTCGTCGCGTCCGAGTATGTCGACGGGGCCGATCGCGGTGGGGTACTCGCGTCGGATGAGGGTCCAGCCCTCGCCGAGGGTCTCCATGCGGTCGGCGAGGAGCTCCTGCAGATGGGCTTCGACGCCGTCCTTGATGAGGCCGGGATCGGTGCCGAGTTCGTGTGAGGAGTCGTGCAGGATCTCCTCCATCGTGATGATCAGTTTCTCGCCCGCCTTGTTCTCCACCGTCCAGACGGCGTCGGAGCCGTCCTCGGACTCCTTCACGGTGCACGGAGGGGACATCCAGTTGAGGGGCTTGTAGGCGCGGTCGTCCGCGTGGACGGAGACGGATCCGTCGGCCTTGACCAGGATGAGACGCGGAGCCAGGGGGAGATGAGCGGTGAGCCTGCCGGCGTAGTCGACCGAGCAACGGGCGATGACGAGACGCATGGTCGGTCACGCTAGCGGAAGCAACGCCCCCGATGCGATTCGCCCTTGATCCACCTGTTCGACTGTGGCCGGATGTATGCCCATTCGCATGGTGCGGTCACTCTCCGCCCCTTAACGTTAACGATGGGGGGTGTCGCCGTACGGAATCGTGTCATCACGCGTCGCCGTCACGGGTCCCTCCAAACCATCAGGCAGACCCCTATATCCCCAGGGGTCGCGAGAGGAGAACCCCATGTCGCTCGACGTCCCACCGGCACTACTGGAACAGGCGGAACGGGGCGAGGTCGACGAGAAGGACTTCGTCGACTGCGTCCGTTCCTCCCTGCCGTTCGCCTGGGAGATGATCACCTCCCTGGTGGCTCAACTGAAGGTGGACGGCGGCGAGTTCGCCGACAACCAGACGCCGCCCCCGGACGAGCAGGCCCGGGGTCAGCTGCTGCGCGCACTCGCCAGCGACGCGATACGCGGCGCGCTGGAGCGGCACTTCGGTGTGCGTCTCGCCTTCCAGAACTGCCACCGGGTGGCGGTCTTCCCGCTGGACTCCTCGGTGGACGAGCGGCTGGCCCGCTTCACGTCCGTCCGAGGGCAGCTGCTGAACCAGTCGCCGACGCTCCGCGACTGCTGAGCTGACCGGACGCCGCGATCAGGCAGGCGGCACGCCGAGGCTCGGCGGAGGTCTCACTGCGCAGAGGGGAGCTGCGTAAGGACCTCTTCGCCCAGCCGCTGTACGTTCCGCTCGGTCGCCGCCAGGTCGCCCGTCCCCTCGACGAGCAGGGCGTACCGGTTGATTCCGGTGCGCTCGCTCGTCGCCGCCAGCCGGTCCGCGCACAGCTCGGGCGTCCCCACAGGGTGCAGCCCGCACAGCAGATCGGTGTAGCCGTGCGGATCGCGCATCGTCCGCTGGCGGCCGTCCACAGTGCGGTGCGCGCCGAGACCTGCGCGGAACCAGCCGGGCATGGACTTCTTCAGAGCCTCGACCGCCTCCGCGGTGTCGTCCGCGACCTGGGCCACCCCCGCGGCGACGTGGAGCGACGCCGTTCGTTCGATGTCGTCGAGGCTGTGCCCGGCCTCCCTCGCCTCGCGCCGCCACATCGCGACGGCCTCGGCCTTCTCCCCGTCGTCGCAGTGCATGCCCAGCAGCATCGGCAGGGCACGCCGCGCCGCGACACGGACCGTGCCGGGTGAGGTGCAGGCGACGACGACCCCGGGGCGGGCCGGAGGGCCGTTCCGTGCGGCGTCGCCGACGGGAAGCAGAGGCTCGTCGCAGCGGGGCACGACCTCGACCTCGCGGAACTGGTAGCGCTCCCCGTCGGTGCCCACGCGTGCTTCGCGCAGCCAGCGCATCAGCAGGTCCAGCGATTCGGGGAAGCCGTGCTCGTACGCGTCGAGGCCGCCGCCGAGGACTTCCAGGTCGACCCAGGGGCCGCCCCTTCCGACGCCGAGCACGAAGCGCCCCCCGGAGGTCAGGTGCAGCAGGGCGGCCTGCTCCCCGAGCGCGACGGGGTGGGTGTTCGGCAGCACCGTGACGGCCGTGCCCACGTCGATGCGGCGGGTGCGACCCAGCAGCAGCGCGGCGAGCGTCACGGCGGAAGGGCAGACCCCGTACGGCACGAAGTGGTGTTCGGCGAGCCAGACGGAGTCGAGACCTGAGGACTCCGCCACCTCTGCGGTGCGGATCGCGCGGTGCAGCGGCTCCCTCTGGCTCTGCCCGGGGAACTGTGCGGCCAGCACGAAAGCTCCAACTCGCATGCTGCTCCCTCCTCTTGGGCTTTGCGGGCGCCCAACAGGCAATAACGGCTGACACGTGCCAAGGGCACGGCCTGGTGCGCGCATTCTTCCGATGAACGGCTCTCCACGACAGGGGAGTTGACAGAACGGCCCGCCGTCTGAGCGGGGCTGCGCGCATCCGGTTGATTCATGGCTACGCTGGAAGACCCCCGGTTCCGAGCTGTCGAGGTGTCCTGTGTCCCCGCGTCGTAACCGTCCCCGCGGCGGTGCACCGAGATCTTCCGCGTCCGCGGGCGGCGTCCGCGGAAGCGAGACGGGCCCGCGGTACGGGCTGGAGCGCACGGAGGAGTGGCGCGGGGAGGACTGGGCCGTGCGCCACGTCGGCGGTACGACGGGCAAGCTCTACCGGTGCCCCGGCTGCGACCAGGAGATCCCGGCCGTCCCGCACGTGGTGGCCTGGCCGCGCACGGGCGACGTCGACGACCGGCGGCACTGGCACAAGGCCTGCTGGAACGCGCGGGACCGCCGGAGCGTGCGCGTCCAGCGGTCGCGCAACGCGCCGCGGTACTGAGCCCCGCCGAGGCCGGACGGCCCCTGCCCCGGCCCCGGAGGGCCGCGGGGGCGCAGTGCCTCAGCGCGCGCACGTCAGTCCCGCGCCTCCTCCCCGTCCGAGGCGCCCTGCCGCGCCCCTGCCCGGCTCTGCTGCTCCCGCTCCCGCGCGCGCAGCCTCTCCCTCTGCGGTACGACCGTGTACTTGGGGTCCTTCGAGGACGCCATCCCGGCCTGGAAGACGCCGAGCCGCGTGCACGCCGAGGCGGCGAGCAGCGCCGCCCCCGAGACGCCCGCGGCGACGCGGCTGCGCCCCGCGAGCAGCGCCGCCCCGGCCGCGCCCGCGGCGGACAGGGCTTCGGCGGCACGCATCCAGCGGCCGCCGCCGCCCTCCCGGTAGACCTCGGCGACGAGGCCCAGCCTGCGCTCCATCGCCTTGACCGCCGCGTTCTCCAGGGCCGTCGCCGCGAGGGCGGCGGTGCGGGCGGGGCCGTTCTCCGCGAGCGGGGAGGCCATCAGGGCCGCTCCCGAGGCAGCGGCGGCTGCCGAACCGACGAAGACGAAGGGGAGTTCGCGGTATCCGTCGTGCCACGCGGGCACCGCGGTGTCCGACGCGAGCACCGCCGTGTACGCGGCCACCGCCGGGCCGAGCAGCGCCGCGCCCACCGACGCCGTACGTCCGAGGCGGGGGAGCCGCCCGCTCGCCGCGCACAGGCCGGCGGTTCCCGCGGCCGGACCGTACGCCGCGAGCAGCCAGGAGCCCACGCTCATGGGCGAGGTGGGCTTGAGGACCCGCAGCATGTTCGCGAAGCGGCCGGGGCGGCCGAGGTCGTGGATGAGGGCCGCGGCCGAGCCGGCGATCGACACCGCCGAGGAGACCTTCAGCGCACGGGCCGTCACGGGCCGGCCGGTCAGTTCGGCCCCGGCCGCGAGGACGGACCCCGCTCCGGCCAGGCCGCCGAGGAAGAAGTACCCGGCGATGTTCTGCGCCTTCCACGCCGGCTGGTTGAGCACGGGCCGGCCGTAGTACGAGGTGAACTCGGCCTCGGGCACCATCGGCTGCTCGCCCTTGCGGCGCTTGCGCCCGGCCCGTCCGCCGCGGTGCCTGCCGCCGGAGCCGGAGCCGCCCTCGCTGCGGCCCCCGGTGAGGTCGTGTCCGCCGACGAGCGCAGCCCGGCCGGGACGTTCACCCCGCACGCCGTCCTTCGTCACGTCGGAGATGCTGCCGTCCCGCCGCAGCCGCGCCGGGTCCTCGTAGATCTCCCCGTACGGGCGGTGGCCGTTGTGCCGCACGTCCTCGCCCTGCCCGCGGGGGGCGTCCGCGTCGCCGCTCATCGCCGGAACCTCCTCGTCGTCGCGGTGCTGCGTCCGTGCGCGGCGAAGACGGCCGCGAGCCCGCCGAGCAGGGCCAGCGCCGCCGCTCCCGCGTGCCGCCACATGTCGGGCAGGTCGCGCGTCGTGACGACCGGGTCGGGCGGCAGCCCGTACACCTCCGGATCGTCGAGGAGCAGGAAGAACGCGCCGTCGCCACCGACTCCGTCGTCGGGGTCGTGTCCGTACAGCCGGGCGTCGCTCACGCCCGCCTCCCGGAGCTGGGTGACGCGGGCTTCCGCCCGCTCGCGCAGCTCCTCCAGGGGGCCGAACTGGATGGAGTCCGTCGGGCACGCCTTCGCGCAGGCGGGTTCCTGGCCGGCGCCGAGGCGGTCGTAGCACATCGTGCACTTGAACGCCCGCCCGTCGTGGGGGCGTTGCTCGATGACGCCGTAGGGGCAGGCGGGCACGCAGTAGCCGCAGCCGTTGCAGATGTCCTCCTGCACGACGACGGTGCCGAACTCGGTGCGGAAGAGCGAACCCGTGGGGCACACGTCCAGGCAGGCGGCGTGCGTGCAGTGCTTGCACACGTCCGAGGACATCAGCCAGCGCAGTTCGGTGCGGCCGTCGGCCTCGGGTGGACCCGGCGCGTCCGGGGCGCCGCCGGCCGCGTGCGGCTGCGCCGCCGCGCTTCCGGTGGGGATCTCGGAGGCGAGCGCGAGGACGTCCATGCCGCTGTGGTCGACGTCCGCGTGGGCGTGCCCGAGGGGCTTGCTCTGCTCGATGAAGGCGACGTGCCGCCACGTCGAGGCGCCCAGGCCCTGCGAGTTGTCGTAGCTCATCCCGGTGAGGTCGAGGCCGTCCTCCGGGATGGCGTTCCACTCCTTGCACGCCACCTCGCACGCCTTGCAGCCGATGCACACGGAGGTGTCGGTGAAGAAGCCGACGCGCGGCGGGTGTCCGGAGTGGCCGGCGTCGCCCGCCGGGTCGTCCTCCGGGCCGGCGAGCAGGTTCCGTCCCACGAGTGAACCGCCGGTGCCGGTGCCGCCGCCGGTCAGGGAGTCGGTCATCCCCGCGCCTCCGTTCCTGTCGCCTCGCTGACGCCGCCGCGCTCCCGGTACTCGCGGACGAGCTGGAGCAGTTCCGGGCCGCGCGGGCGGCGGCCGGGGCGGATGTCGGCGGTCAGCGCCTTCACTTCCTGGATGTGCACGTTCGGGTCGAGCGCGATCGACGTCAGCTCGTTGGCCGAGTCGCCGGTGCTGTAGCCGTTGCGGCCCCAGTGGTACGGCAGGCCGATCTGGTGGACGGTGCGTCCGCCCGCCCGCAGCGGCGACATCCGCTCGGTGACCAGCACCCGTGCCTCGATCGCGCTGCGTGCGGTGACGATGGTGGCCCAGCCGGCGTGCTCCAGGCCGCGTTCGGCGGCGAGCTCCGGGGAGACCTCGCAGAAGAACTCCGGCTGGAGTTCCGCCAGATACGGCGTCCAGCGGGTCATGCCGCCCGCGGTGAAGTGCTCGGTGAGCCGGTACGTCGTCACCACGTACGGATAGACGTCCGAGCCGGGCTCCGTTCCGCTGTTGTGGTACCGGTTGCCCTCGCGGGAGAAGAACTCGCGCACGGGGCTGCGCTGCTGGCGCGGGTAGACCGGGTTGGCGACGGGGGAGTCCTGCGGCTCGTAGTGCGTGGGCAGCGGGCCGTCGAGGAGCCCGGCCGGTGCGTACAGCCAGCCCTTCCCGTCGGCCTGCATGATGAACGGATCGACGCCGCTGATCGCGTCCGGTCCCGTGGCGCCCGGCTCGGGGCGGTAGGAGGGCGGCCGGTCCGCGATGAAGTCGGCGTTGTCGTGGCCCGTCCAGCGGCCCTGCTTCCCGTCCCACCACACCAGCGCCTTGCGGTCGCTCCACGGGTTGCCGGCGGGGTCGGCGGAGGCGCGGTTGTAGAGGATGCGGCGGTTGGCGGGCCAGGACCAGGCCCATTCGGCGGCGACCCAGTCCTGCTCCGTGTGCGGCTTCTTGCGGGCGGCCTGGTTGACGCCGTCGGCGTAGACACCGCAGTAGATCCAGCAGCCGCAGGACGTGGAACCGTCGTCCTTCAACTGCTGGTAGCCGGAGAGCGGTTCGCCTCCGGCGCCGTAGCCGTTGATCTCCGCGAGCACGGCCTCGGCGCTGGGCTCGTCCAGCCGGCCCTCGGTCGGGTAGTCCCAGGTGAGGTCGAGCAGCGGACGGTCCATCGGGTCGGTGGAGTCCTCGAGGCGCTCCCTGATGCGCTTGCCCAGGTGGTACACGAACCACAGGTCGCTGCGCGCCTCGCCGTCGGGCTCCTTCGCCGGCTCGTGCCACTGCACGTACCGGTTGGTGTTGGTGAAGGAGCCCGCCTTCTCGGTGTGCGAGGCCGCGGGGAAGAAGAAGACCTCGGTGCCGATGTCCTCCGTGCGCAGCTCCCCGCTCTCGATCTCGGGCCCGTCCTTCCACCACGTCGCCGATTCGACGAGCGAGAAGTCGCGGACGACCTGCCATTCCAGCTTGGCCATCCCCAGGCGCTGCATGCGGGAGTTGGCGGACCCGACGGCCGGGTTCTCGCCCATCAGGAAGTAGCCCTTGCAGATGCCGTCGAGCTGGTTCAGCACGGTCTCGTAGGTGCTGTGCGAGCCGGTGAGGCGCGGAAGGTGGTCGAAGCAGTAGTCGTTGTCCTCGGTGGCGGCGTCGCCCCAGTACGCCTTCATCAGGCTGACGAGGTAGGAGCGCATGTTGCCCCAGAAGCCCTTGTCCGCCTGTACCGCCCGCACGAACGTGTCGAGGTCCTCCTCCTCGTGGGCGTGCGGCATCGGGATGTACCCGGGAAGCAGGTTGAACAGGGTCGGGATGTCGCTGGACCCCTGGATGCTGGCGTGGCCGCGCAGGGCCTGGATGCCGCCGCCGGGACGCCCGATGTTGCCCAGGAGGAGCTGCAGGATGCAGGCGGTGCGGATGTACTGGGCGCCGACCGTGTGCTGCGTCCAGCCGACCGCGTAGCAGAACTCGCTGGTGCGGTCGGGCCCGGAGTTGTCCACCAGGGCGCGGCAGACCTCCAGGAAGGTCTCCTGCGGGATGCCGCAGGTCTCCTCGACCATCTCCGGGGTGTAGCGGGCGAAGTGGCGCTTGAGGATCTGGTAGACGCAGCGCGGGTCCTGGAGCGTCCGGTCCTGCCGGGACTCCGCCTCCACTTCGAGGCCGGGCCCGCCCGAGCCGTGCGACTCCGCCTTGCCCGCGGACGTCGGGGTGCGCGGCGTGCCGCGCGCGCCGGAGGTCTTCCCGTCCCGCCCGGTCCCCTCCGTACGCTCGTCGTACAGCGCGTCCCGCTCGCCGGAGGCGGCCTGTATCGTCCCGCCGCCCTCGTACTGCCAGCTGTCCATGTCGTACCGGCCGGTCTCCGGGTCGAAGCCGGAGAAGAGGCCGTCGAGGTCCTCGGTGTCCTGGAACTCCTCGCTGACGATCGTGGACGCGTTGGTGTACTCGAGGACGTACTCGCGGAAGTCCGAACCGGTGCTCAACACGTGGTTGACGATCCCGCCGAGGAAGGCGATGTCGGTGCCCGCCCGGATCGGGACGTACAGGTCGGCGAGCGCGCTCGTACGGGTGAAGCGCGGGTCGACGTGGATGACCTTGGCGCCGCGTGCCTTCGCCTCCATCACCCACTGGAAGCCCACCGGGTGCGCCTCGGCGAAGTTGGAGCCCTCGATGACGATGCAGTCGGAGTTCTGCAGATCCTGCAGGAACGTCGTGGCGCCTCCGCGTCCGAAGGAGGTGCCGAGGCCGGCGACGGTCGAGCTGTGGCAGATGCGGGCCTGGTTCTCGATCTGCACCACGCCGAGGGCCGTGAAGAGCTTCTTGATCAGGTAGTTCTCTTCGTTGTCGAGCGCCGCGCCGCCCAGCGTCGCCAGGCCGAGTGTGCGGTTCACGGGCAGACCCTCGTGCTCCCACTGCCACGATTCGCGCCGCGTGCGGATGACGCGCTCCGCCACCATGTCCATGGCGGTGTCGAGATCCAGCCGTTCCCAGTCCGTGCCGTACGGGCGCCGGTAGAGGACCTCGTGGCGGCGGGACTCGCCCGTCGTCAGCTGCAGCGTCGCCGAACCCTTGGGGCACAGGCGTCCGCGGCTGACGGGGGAGTCGGGATCGCCCTCGATCTGGACGACCTCGCCGTCCTCGACGTAGACGTTCTGGCCGCATCCCACCGCGCAGTACGGGCAGACCGACTTCACGACCTTCCCGGCGGTCTCCGTCCTGGGCCGCAACCCGCGTGTACGGGCCGAACTGGCGGCCGCCCCGCGGCCCAGCGGATCGTCCCCGGTCAGCTGCCGGTACACCGGCCAGTTCTCGATCCAGGTGCGTACACCCATCACCCGACCTCCGTCCGCGCGGTCACGTCGTCGCGCCGGAGGGGTGCCCCTCTCGCGGGTCTTTACGCGTGCCGGCCGGCGTTCCGCCCGGACGGGACGCCGGCCGGCGTACGCCACGGCTGGTCGGAGCGCCGGACGGGCCGACGGGCCGTCAGACCGGTCGGACGGAGTGCCGCAAGGCTGCCGGACCGCGGCGCCGGACGGGGCTTCGCACGCCCCGCCGGACCGTCGGAAGTCCCGGCTGGACCGCCGTCAGACGTCCCGGCTGTTGAGCATGGCGTACGCGGCGGCGAGCGCGACCGCCGTGACCGCCGCGAGGATGCCGAGCAGCGGCCATCCGGTGGCGTTCTGGTCCTCGCCCGCCATCGGCATGCGGTAGAGCGAGGCCAGGCCGTTCAGCGGGGAGTACTCCACGAGGAACTCGCGGACCTTGCGCAGCGACTCGCCCGCCATGAACAGCGACATCACCAGCGGCAGCAGGACGAGGCCGAGCATGGCGGTGATCGCTCCCGCCGAATGCCTCATCAGGGCCCCGACGGCCAGGGCCAGCAGCCCCAGCAGCGCGACGTACAGACCGGCGCCGACCGTGGCGCCGAGCCACTGGCTGCTGTCCGCGACGAGCCGGCCGGCCTCGATGGAGCCCTCGAACTCCTCCATCTGCCGTGCGAAGGGCGGGATCTCCTGGTCGCTCAGCAGCGCCGAGTTGATGAGCGCGGTGATGGTGCAGGCGACCGTCGTCATGCAGAAGGCGAGCAGGAAGAAGATCAGGGACTTCGCGACGAGCACCCGGCCCCGGTTGGGGCAGGCCGTCATGGTGGTGCGGATCATGCCGGTGCCGTACTCGGAGGTGATCACCAGCACGCCGAGGGTGATGATGCAGATCTGGCCGAGCATCAGGCCGAAGAGCCCCGGCGCGAGGAGCGGCATGCCGGTGAACGTGCCGCCGCTCAGGCCGAGCGCGGTGAGCAGGCCGATCCCGACGGTGAGCAGGAACATCACGCCGAGCGTCCACACCGTCGAGCGCACCGAGCGGATCTTCGTCCACTCCGAGGCGACGGCGTGGCCGAGGTGGGTGCGCCGGAGCGGGATGGGGGACGCGTAGCCCACGGCGGCCCCAGCCATGGGATGTGCCTGCGGTGCCACGGGGTTCTGCTGCCCCGGAGGGCCCTGCTGCGGCTGGTGCTCCCCGTTCCGGGGCGGCTGCTGGGGCTGCTGGTCGGGGGTGGTCATCGGGCGTCGTCCTCGCTGCTGTCGGACCGGGAAGCGTCGTCGGAGGGCTCCTGGCGCGCCGCGGGAGCGGGCTGCGGGGCGGGAGCGGGCTGCGGGGCCGGGGCGGGCGGCGGCGCCTGCGCGGCCTGCGGCTGCTGCGGCGGCGTGTGCCACGCCTGGCCGGAGGCCGGTGCCTGCGAGGCGCCGTACGGGCCGGGCTGCCCGCCGGGGACGCCCGGAGCGGCACCGGGGACGGCGCCCGGCGCGGGGCCGTACCCCGGAGCGCCGGCGTGCGGTTCTCCCTGAAGGGGCGCCCCGAGCGGGGGCGCGCCCCAGCCGCCCGGCCCGCCGGGAGCACCCGGGACGGGCGGCGGCCCCTGCGGCCCGGCGGGAACCCCGGGCTGAGCGGCCGGCTGCATGTGCAGTCCGGCGCGCTGGTCGGTGCTGGAGCGGTAGTCCACGGCGCCCTGCGTGAGCCGCATGTACGCCTCCTCCAGGGACGCCTGATGGGGCGAGAGCTCCCACAGCCGTACGTCCGCGCTGTGCGCCAAGTCGCTGATCTGCGGAAGCGGAAGACCGCTCACCCGCATCGCGCCGTCCCCCTCCTGCTGGACCTGCCCGCCCGCCTCCTTCACCGCGGACTGCAGCTTCTCCCGCTGCTCCGGCTCGCCCTCGGGCGTACGGACGCGGGCGAAGCCCACCGAGTTCTGGGCGATGAACTGCTTGACGGACGTGTCCGCCATCAACTGCCCGCGCCCGATGACGATCAGGTGCTCGGCGGTCAGCGCCATCTCGCTCATCAGGTGCGACGAGACGAAGACGGTGCGTCCCTCGGCGGCGAGCTGCTTCATCAGATTCCGCACCCAGAGGATGCCTTCGGGGTCGAGCCCGTTGACGGGCTCGTCGAACAGGAGCACCTGCGGGTCGCCCAGCAGGGCAGCGGCGATGCCCAGGCGCTGCCCCATGCCGAGCGAGAAACCCTGGGAGCGCTTCCTGGCCACCTGCTTGAGGCCCACGACGTCGAGCACCTCGTCCACCCGGCGGGCGGGGATGCCCGACAGCTGCGCCAGCGAGAGCAGATGGCTGCGCGCCGACCGTCCGCCGTGCACCGCCTTCGCGTCCAGCAGGGCACCTACCTGGCGAGGCGCGTTGGGCAGCCGGCGGAAGGGGTGGCCGCCGATGGTCACCCTGCCGGCAGTCGGGTCGTCCAGTCCGAGGATCATGCGCATCGTCGTGGACTTGCCGGAGCCGTTCGGCCCCAGGAAGCCCGTGACCGTGCCCGGCCGTACCTGGAAGGACAGGTTGTAGACGGCCGTCTTGGCGCCGTAGCGCTTCGTCAGGCCGTACGCCTCGATCATCCGCTTCGTCCCTGGACGCAGTTCGGGGCTGGTCGCCCCCGGGCATGGCCTAGGAGGTTACAAGCCCGCCGATCGGTTCCATCCGGTGGTTCGTACAAGCTCTCCGGCGGCGCCGGGCGCCCGTGGCGGGCCCCGATACCCGGACGCCGCACGGGAGTCGGTGCCCCGGTCCTGCCCTGCCGGGCCCTGCCGGGCCCTGCCCGGGCGGCGGACCCTAGGGCGTGTCTCAAAGTCCCGTCTGGGACGCGGTGTCTGGCACGCACGCTGGCTGCGTTGTCGGTCGTCGGCGCAGCCCGCTGCGCTCTCCTCCCTCCGCCTTGCGATCGCACGCACCAGACGCCGCGTCCCCCGGCCTACGGCCGGACGACGCTACTTTGAGACACGCCCTAGGTGTA